>JBKCNM010000040.1:0-10422 GCA_046297395.1 Bacteroidota bacterium | reverse complement strand
GCGCACGTTTAGGATTCCATTTCACAATTCACAATGTATTTTTGAACCTTTAGGTCTGCTCATTCAATTCAATGGATACCCGCCGCTTTTTCCTCCCCTGTCTGCTCATGTTCCTTTGCATCCTGCTGGGTGCTTTTGGTGCACATGGATTAAAACCCCTTGTTTCTTCAGAAAAACTTGCCTCCTATGAAACGGCGGTTCGTTATCATTTCTATGGAACCACCGGTATTTTTATCCTGCTATTCATTGAACAATTTTCTTCTGTCTCCCTCCTGCTGAGTCGCCGCCTGATGCTCATCGGCACTTGTTTGTTTGCAGGATCGGTTTACCTCTTGGTTTTGCTTCCGGCTGCAGGCATTGATAGCGCATTGGTAAGATGGCTTGGCCCGGTAACACCCATGGGAGGCAGCCTGCTGATGCTGGCCTGGTTAAGCGCCGGAATCAGGATGTGGAAAAAAAACCAATAGGATGACAATAAACCCCAATTACATGCGTTGTAAGCACTGAAAAACGCCTATGCTAAAAACTTACTCCTCCTCTTCAAAATCTTCCTCAGCTCACAAAAAAAATCAATTTCGCAAAGTGCCATCTGCACAAACATTGCAGCATATTATGGCCTATGCAAAAGCCCAGCAAGTACAAAAAACGGCTTGCGGAAAGACCCAGTTTTTGCTCGGAAACTACACCTTCATGTTTGCGATTGAGTGTAGCCTGCTTCGTCTCCTGCAATCGTTTCACAGCAGGGAAGCAGATGTTTTCTTCATGCTCATCAGCAACCGCTGGGCATGGATTCCCTTCTATCTGCTGTTGGCCTATTTTTGCTACAGCGCCTATAAAAAACAATTTGTAAAAATTTTACTCAGTATTGCCCTGCTCATTACCCTGAGCGACCAGGCGGCCGGGCTGGTAAAACGAAGCGTCGGGCGCGAAAGACCCTGTCATCATGCTGCCTGCAGGCAATGGGTGAGAAGTCCAGGAGGATGTGGTGGTTTATTCGGATTTTATTCCAGCCATGCCTCCAACAGCATGGCGCTTGCCTTGTTTCTTGCCATGCTCTTTCGCGGACGCCGGGTACTTCTCTCCATGCTTTTCTGCTATGTATTGTTGGTAGGATACTCGCGTATCTATCTGGGGGCGCATTTTCCGGGTGATATATTGGCAGGATATTTCGCAGGAGCCTGCTTCGCCATTGTTTTGATACAGGCACTCATAAACATTCCGATTGGGGGACATAAATTGGTACTTTTGCGACATGAAGACTGATATTCTGGCTTTTGCCGCACATCCCGATGATGTGGAGCTTGCCTGCAGCGGCTCCCTGATTATGTGCAGGCGCATGGGGAAAACCACCGGAATTATTGACCTCACTCAAGGAGAATTGGGCACAAGAGGCAGCACGGAGACCAGAAAATTGGAAGCTGAAAAAGCCTCAGGAATCATGCAACTCAGCCATAGAGAAAACCTGGGTTTACCCGATGGTTTTTTTACACACAGCAAAGAAAACATGTTGGCTATTGTAGAAGTGATTCGGCGACTCAAACCCGAAATCATCCTCTGTAATGCACCCGAAGATCGTCATCCCGATCATGCAAGGGCTTCCAAAATGGTGCTTGAAGCTTCCTTTTATGCAGGTCTTCAGAAAATAGAAACACCGGGGCTCGATGCATGGCGACCCCGTGCAGTGCATTTTTACATTCAGGACATGTATCTGCATCCTGATTTTTTGGTGGATATTTCTGAGGCTGTTGAAGACAAAGAAAAGGCCATCAAGGCATATGATTCTCAGTTTTATAAACCCAGCGACAAGGGCCCTCAAACGCCCATCTCGAGTGCACAGTTTATGGACATGGTGCTCAGCCGTACCTCTGCACTTGGCAGATACATCGGTGTTGCGCATGCAGAAGGATTTATTCGAACCAGATACATCGGTGTAAAAAATATCTTTGATGTGCTCTGAGGAGCAATCTTCCCCACCAGGTTTGCAAAACCCAAACATTCCCCTTTACTCACTGTTTTTTAAGGAGGGAGAAGCCATGTCTGAATTTGTTTCAGGGCTTATTTTACACGCATCAATCAAAGCGATTCTTTGGCAGTCCTTCCACTCCCCTGCTGCCCTACCTAACATTATTCGTTTTATTTGAGCAAATTTGCAGCTCCAAATGAAAAAAATGAACGATACTTTGGTGTACTCAATCATGGCTGTGATTGCCGGATTACTGATTCCTTTTCAGGCCGCAATGAATGCCGGCCTTGGTAAAAATTTACAGAGTCCCTACTGGTCATCGCAAATTGTTTTTGTGGTGGCGTTTTTATTTATGCTCCTGTATATTGGCATCATCCGCAGTCCATTGCCAGCTTCCGAACAACTTAGTAAACCGGCATGGTGGATGTACCTTGGAGGAATGATGGGCGCAGGATATATTCTTTTGAGCATGCTGGCTGCAGGCAAGCTTGGCATCGGCAATGTAACCGTACTTATTTTAATGGGGCAGATGTTTGCAGCACTGTTCATCGATCAGTTTGGTTTGCTCAACAGTCCCATTCACGCCATCAACTGGCAACGAATTGCAGGAACGCTCATGCTTGTTGGGGGTGTTTATCTGGTTAATAAATACTGATTTTTTTTACGGCATCATTTTGGTACTTAACATAGGAATCTCTTTTCATGCAAGCCAAAGAATCGCAACTTATTACTGATTCATCATTGTTTGAGGAAGGCAGAAAACTGCCGGTGATGGAAGCCTTTTATACCATACAGGGTGAAGGTGCAAACACCGGAAAACCTGCTTTTTTTTTACGGGTGGGTGGATGTGATGTGGGATGCCACTGGTGTGATGTCAAAGAAAGCTGGAATGCACATCTGCACCCCTTAACAAGTGTTGACAGCCTACTCTTGCAGGCCATCGAATGCGGTGCTCCTGCAGTGGTGGTTACCGGCGGTGAACCTTCCATGTATCCCATGGATTACCTTACCGGTATTTTTAAGAACGCCGGCATGCAAACATTTATTGAAACTTCCGGAGCCTATCCGCTTACCGGCGCATGGGACTGGGTTTGCCTTTCTCCGAAGAAAAACCAGCCGCCCTTGTCGGTGAACTATCCAAAGGCCTCCGAATTAAAATGCATTATTCACAACAAGCACGATTTTATGTGGGCCGAAGAACAAGCAAAGGCTTGTCTTGCCCTGAACCCGTGTGTACGATTATTTCTGCAACCTGAGTGGAGCAAGATGAATATGCTCATGAACGATTTAGTAGCTTATGCCAAGGCGCATACCCAATGGAGTATCTCATTACAAACACATAAATTCATGCATATCCCATGAGAGGGTATTTATTTTTTATTCTCATGCTGCTTGTCATCTGCAGCAGCGCCCAGGAAAAATTCAGTATTGAAGACAAAAAAGCCATCAGGCTCTTAAAGGAAGCCCTTGACATGGCTGACCGGGGTGAAAACCAAAAGGCAATAGAAATCATGCGGGAGGCAGTTGCCCGTGAACCCAAATTTGTGGAAGCCTGGACTGTGATGGGCGACTTGTATTCCTCCATGAACAAGCCGGCCGATGCCTCGATGTGTTACCGAAAAGCCTTGGAAATAAACCCATCATTTTTTCCTATCAACTACAACTCGCTTGCCGAGGAACTGATGAAGCTGGAGAAATACCGCGCTGCAGATTCCGTGCTCACACTATTTTTAAAAGTAAAATCTGCTCCCAACCTGCAAACAAAGGCGCGTAAAAACCAACGCAATGCCAGGTTTGCTGCAGAAGCCATCAAACATCCCGTTCCTTTTTTGCCCGTGAATTTGGGCCCCGGTGTGAATTCTCGCTTCGAAGAGTATCTCCCTGCCATCACAGCAGATGAAACAAAGCTGGTATTTACCCTGAGGGCTCCCACAGACACCAATCGTGCTGAATCATTTGCCAATCAGCTTACCGAGGATTTTTATCAAAGCACATTCAAAAACAATGTGTGGCAAAAGCGAATCAATCTGGGTTCTCCAGTGAACACAAGAAACAATGAAGGTGCAGAAAATATTTCTCCGGATGGACAAACGCTCTTGTTTACCTGTTGTGCAGATGTAGCAGGAGAATATCCCGAAGGAAGAAAGGGTTTAGGTAGTTGTGATATTTTTTTCTCTATCAAAAACGGCGATCAGTGGAGTCGTCCCCGCAACATTGGAAACGCCATCAACAGCAAATATTGGGAATCGCAACCCTGTATCTCCTCAGACGGACGAACCTTGTATTTTGTGAGCAACAGGCCGGGTGGCAAGGGTCGCGAGGATATTTATTTTTCGAAACTACAGGCTGACGGAAACTGGGGTGCCGCACAAAACATGGGAGACAGCGTGAATACACCCGACTCGGAGATCTCGCCATTTATCCATCCCGACAACCTCACCCTCTATTTTTCTTCTGACGGATGGACTTCCATGGGTAAAAAGGATTTGCTTGTGAGTCGTCGCAAAAGCATAGACGCACAATTTTCTTCTCCCGTAAATTTGGGCTACCCCATCAACTCTTCCGGAGAAGAAAGTTCTTTGATTGTGAGTGCTGATGGCACTCGTGCCTATTACGATTCTGAGAGAAAAGATGGATTTGGCAAAACCGATATCTACCGCTTCGATCTTTATCCGGCTGCAAGACCTGCACCGGTTACCTATGTAAAAGGAAAAGTATACGACCAGGATTCGCGCAGTCCGATTGAAGCTGCTTTTGAACTCACCGACCTGGCCACAGGAAAAGTGGTGGTGAGCAGCTATTCCAATCCGGGGAATGGAGAGTACCTGGTGTGCCTGCCCTCGGGCCACGACTATGCCTTTACCTGTTCGAAAAAAGGGTATTTGTTTTTTTCTCAAAATTTCTCCCTGGGTGCAGGAAGCAGCCTGAAACCTCATGTGCTGGATGTAGGATTAAGTCCGATCAAGCCGGGCAGCAAAATGGTGATGAACAATATTTTTTTCGCCACGGGCTCTTTTGAACTGAAACCTGAGAGTCACTCCGAAATCAATAAACTGATTTCCCTTATGCAGACCAATCCTGCCATGAAAGTTGAGATTAGCGGACATACTGACAATGTTGGAGATGCCCAGAAAAACAAAGTGCTCAGTGAAAACCGAGCAAAATCCGTGGTAGATTTTTTGGTGAGCAGGAACATTCCCGCCGATAGGATTGTTTACAAAGGGTATGGCGACACGCAACCTATTGCGCCCAATGACAATGAAGAGGGACGCAAGAAAAACCGTCGTACGGAGTGTAAAATATTATGAGCATGGAAAACCAAGAAACAAAACCCGCGGCAACACTTACGCAAGAACTTATTGAGAAGAGCGATGTAGGTAAACAACTAAAAGAGATTGCAAACAAAATACTTCACTCCGAGCGAATCACAGCAGCAGAAGGTGTGTTGTTATATGAACAAGGTCCACTCAATTTTTTAGGTGTACTTGCCAATTTTGTGAGGGAGAAAAAAAACGGCAACCTCACCTATTTCAACAGAAACTTTCACATTGAACCCACCAACATATGTGTGTTCGATTGCAAGTTCTGCTCATACTCCAGACTGCTCAAGCAAAAAGAACAGGGCTGGGAAATGAGCAGGGAGCAAATTCTCGACATCGTTAAATCCTACGAGGGACAGCCGGTTACCGAGGTACATATCGTTGGAGGCGTGCACCCGCGCATGGGATTGGAATATTTTGCGGGCATTATCCGCGACATCAAAGCCATCAGACCGGATTTACATGTAAAGGCATTTACGGCAGTGGAGCTCGAATACATGATTAGAAAGGCAGGGCTTTCGATACGCGAAGGACTGGAGTTACTGAAAGCTGCAGGACAGGATTCATTGCCGGGAGGAGGAGCAGAGATTTTTGATGAGGGCATCCGTGCAGAAATCTGCGGAGACAAATGCACTTCTGAGCAATGGCTTGCCATCCATCGTACAGCGCATGAGCTGGGCATGGCTTCCAATGCCACCATGCTTTATGGACATATAGAAAAGTATGAGCACCGCATAGACCACATGAACCGTCTGCGCAGTTTACAGGACCAAACGGGAGGATTCAACACCTTTATTCCACTTAAATTTCGCAACAAAGACAACCAGCTCTCGCACCTTTCGGAAGCATCGGTGATTGAGGATTTGAAGAACTATGCGGTAAGCAGACTCTTTATGGACAATTTTGCGCACATCAAAGCATACTGGCCCATGATTGGAAGGAACACTGCACAGCTTTCACTCTCTTATGGTGTGGATGATATTGACGGCACCATTGACGACAGCACGAAGATATACACCATGGCAGGGTCTGAAGAACAGAGTCCTAAACTGAGTACGGAGCAATTGGTTGAGATGATAGAGCAGGCGGGCAGAGAGGCTGTGGAGCGGGATACGCTGTACAAGGTTATCCGAAATTACAGCCGGGAAAAGATAGAGGTCAATTGAGAATCTCTGATTGAGATCTCACCCTGATTATTTTTCAAAATAAAAAAATGTCTTGTCTTCCTATCGAATACCGCAAGTATTGAACTTGCTTATAACAACAGCAATTTCATTTGTAATTCGAATGGTCTTTTACTTTATCCCATTCTTGGAAACCGGCTTCGGCCATCACCGAATAGAATGAAAAAGCCCCTTACAAGAGGGGCTTTTTATTTGGGGCTTTTTTATTCTACCCGGATGAAGGTTAGCAGTAGTTTTTTATTTTCTCAATTGTTGGCAAGGTCTTTAATACATTGTTCTCTAATTTTCCAAATGTCGTTTGTCGATAATTTAATTTGTTTGTTTTTAGCGAGCCAGTAAGCAAGATAACTTTTGTGATAGTTTACTTTATAGTCTGTTATCTGTTCGGGTGAAATTTCTATTTCTTCGATAAGATAATCTATAATGTCTGTTGCTTTCGTGTTTATTTTTGTTTGATCTAGAATTTGATCTTTATATTTTAAATAACAATGAGCTTCTGGAATATATTCTAATTGATTTTTTTGTAGTGTTTCAGAAATTTCAGGCGTGTTAACTTTGTTCATTTTAAAAAGTCCAACCAGAAGTTTTACTTCTTCAAAATTATTTTCATCTGCGAGCTTCTTGAGTAAAGCGTGCTTTGTGCTGCATGTCCCGCAATTGTCTGTAAATACTGTGGCTAAATTATTCTTGTCTACATTTCGTCCATAATCAAGTTGCTTAACAAATAGTAATGCTTGCTTGAATGTCAGAATTTTTCTATTGATAAATTCTTTTGAAATTATTCCCTTAGATTGAATGACAAAGTCGGGTGTATACTTCATGGATTAGTGGTCAATTACAATTACTTCCAATCGCAGACTGTGAAAAAACCATTTACTGTCCTCAGTTTATAACAGCGATAAAAATAAGCGTTTTTCTTTTTTATCAAGCATCCTTTTTGACTTCTTTTATGATGGTATGCATTCTGAATATAAACAGAAACTAAAAAGCCTTTCATTGATATAACGGCTTGAGCCGAATCTATTAGCTATTACATACAAGTAAAATGAAAAAGCCCCTTACAAGAGGGGCTTTTTGTCTAAGACTTTTTTATTCTACACTGATGAAAGTTAGCAGTAGCCATTCTTCCGTCTATATTTTTACTATTATCTGTCATTGCTCTAAACCCTTACACCAATTACTAACATGTCGTCTGTTTGTTCAGTATCTTTTTTATAGTTTGTAATAAATTCGTTTAGTTCTCTTGCTTGTTCTTGAAAAGGTAAATACTGTAATGAAAGTAATAATTCTTTGAATCGATTTTTTGTGAGTTTCTTTTTGTTTTCTCCACCAAACTGGTCTGCAAAACCGTCTGTAAAAAGATAAATACTTGTGTCAGGTGGTATATTGAATTGATGATTAGTAAACGGCTTTACATTGTCGTTGTAGCCAATACATTGCTTGTCTGCTTTGATTTCCATTAGTTGTCCGTTTTTGATGAGAATTAAAGAATTATTTGCACCTGCCCATTCTAATGTCTTTGTTTTTGTGTTGTAAGAACAAATAGAAATGTCCATTCCGTCATGTATCTCTTCTTCGCTTTTAGAGAAACTTTCTAAAACTATTTCTGCTGTTTTGTCAAGTATTTTCCCAGGTTGCATAAAACCAAATTCTTTTACAGCTCTTGTTAAAGCATTATGGCAAACGACAGAAACCATTGCACCTGGAACGCCATGCCCTGTGCAATCGCATGCTGCGAATAAAATTAAATCATCTATAGTTTCCATCCAGTAAAAGTCGCCTGCAACAATGTCTTTGGGCTTATAAAGAATGAATGAGTTTTCTAAATATTGTTTTACAATTTTTTGGGGTGGAAGAATTGCAGTTTGAATTCGTAAAGCATACTCTATACTATCCGTTATTTCCCTGTTCTTTTCTTCAACTAAATGTTTTTGGTGTTGTATAATTTTATTTTTTTTTACAATATCTTTTTTTGCTTTTTTAGCTCTTTCAGCCAGGGTAACTAAAATTAAAACAGCCATCAGCGTAATATATTTTGAATATTTCTGCCGTTGTTCATCAGGAGCAAATAAAGCTATCGATATAACAAGTAAAGCAAATCCCATACCTGCAATTTTTTCAAAGTTGTCGCTCTCATTCCATTCCTTAATAAAGCTTTCTTTAAATTTCAATAAATACTTCATGATTTTTTTTCTACTTGATGGTCTATTTTGTAATGTTTAACTTACTGTTTAGTTATTGTGATGGATATAACAAATGTCAGACTGTGAAAAAACCATTCACTGTCCTCATTTTATAACAGCGATAAAAATAAGCGTTTTTCTTTTTTATCAAGCATCCTTTTGGACTTCTTTTATGATGGAATGCATTCTGAATATAAACAGAAACTAAAAAGCCTTCCATTGATATAACGGCTTGAGCCGGATCTTTTAGCTATTACATACAAGTAAAATGAAAAATCCCCTTACAAGAGGGTCTTTTTATTTGGGGCTTTTTCATCTACCCTGCTGAATGTTGGGTGATGGTTTTTTTTCATCTGATATTTTAGGTATTCTTAATTTTTTGTGACTTATAATTATATAATTTGTTTTCTTTCCGCTGTCTTCTGCTTTCAGCATTTCTTTTGCAACTAAATCTTGTAAATCTCTCAAAGCTGTGTCTGTGGAACAATTGGTAAATTTAGCATAGGTTGATGTTCGCAAAAATCCTTCTTCTTTACTGTAATTGTCATACAGATAATTGATTACAAGTCGTTGTCTGTCGTTAATGTTTGTTGACTTGTGTTTGTCCCAAAAGTGTGCTTTGTCCAAAATGATTTCTAAATTTTCTTCACTAGCCATTAAAGCTCTTTCAAAGCAACCAAGAAACCATACTAAATATTCTGTGATGTCTGGTGTTCCTTTTTGTGCTTTTTCAATCATGTTGATATAGTATTTGTGTTCTTTAAAGATTTGGTTTGACAAGCTGTAAAAACGAATTTTAGTGTTGTCACTTTTTGCCAAAAACATATCTAAAATTGCTCTTGCTATTCGTCCATTACCGTCATCAAAAGGGTGAATAGTAACAAACCAAAAATGAGCAATGATAGATTTCAGAACGAAATCTAGGCTTTTATCCCTATTTAACCAATTTAAAAATTGTTCCATTTCGTGAGGAACTCTGTCGGCTGATGGTGCTTCAAAATGTATTTTTTCTCTTCCAAAATTTCCTGAAACCACCTTCATACCGCCTGTTCGGTATTTGGCAACATCTATTTGTTGATATCCGCTAAATCCTGTCTGAAAAAGTGAGTTATGCCAACCTAAAAGGCGTGTTTTTGTGAGTGGTTGGTCAAAATTTTGTGTAGCATCTAAAATGACATCAACAATTCCTTCAATGTTTCGCGGGGGCTTTATAAAATCCGCATTTTCAATACCTAATTTTCGGGCAATAGACGATCGAACCAATTCAGGATTTAAAAATTCGCCTTCAATTCTTGATGTATCTACAACATCTAAAATAAGCGACTCTAAAGTGGCACGCTCAACAAAATCGAAACCTAAACTTTCCATACGACCCAATAAACGACCTTGTAAATACCTTACAGAAGTTAAGATGGGCGATAACTTGTCGTTATCCCAGACAAAGTTTGTCCAATTTTTTCTTTCGTGTATGTACATAATTACCGCCGCAATATCTGCGGTGAAAATACATAATTTACACCGCAAAACAATCTATCACTTCTAAAATCTTCAATTTTCAGTTGGATTGTAGCTTACTGGGTGGTTTCCTTAAGCTTGCACCCAATGTCAGACTACTAAAAAACCATTCACAGTCCTCAGTTTATAACAGCGATACAAATAAGCATTTTTCTTTTTTATCAAGCATCATTTTGGACTTCAATTATGATAGAATACATACAGGCCAACAACGGAAACCGGCTGGGGTTTTATTGTCTCTAGAAAGTGATTGATGC
>JBKCNM010000039.1:0-26253 GCA_046297395.1 Bacteroidota bacterium | reverse complement strand
CCGCGTAAAATTACTGTGTCGCCATCCTGAATAAATTTGCGTTCAGAGCCATCTTTCAGTTTGATGGGATTTGCTCCTCTCCATGTTAATTCCAGCATCGATCCGAAACTGTCGGGAGAGGGACCACTGATGGTTCCGGAGGCATACATATCACCCACACAGATGTTGCATCCATTGACTGTATGATGGGCAAGTTGCTGTACCAAGTTCCAATACAAAAACTTATAGTTGGACTTGCATATCAGGTTTGTTTCTCCCTGCGATGGCTGAATGTATACCTCTAACTGAATATCGAAATGATGATTACCAGAGAAGGCTAAGTAAGGCAGTACAGGAGGATCTTGTATAGGTCCGGGGGTGCGAAAAGGTTCGAGCGCATCGAGGGTAACAACCCAGGGAGAAATGGTAGAATTGAAATTTTTTGCCAGAAAAGGACCGAGTGGAACATACTCCCATGTTTGTATATCGCGTGCACTCCAATCATTGAAAAGGACCAATCCGAAAATATAATCCTCCGCTTGTTCAGTACTCACCTGAGCTCCCATTTGTGTGGCCCTCCCTGTGATAAATGCCACCTCAAGTTCGAAATCCAACAAACGGGTGGCAGAGAACTGAGGCTGCTCAGCATCCGGTGGTTTTATCTGTCCTTTCGGACGATGAAAAGGAGTTCCGGAAACGGTGATGCTGGAGGCCCTGCCGTGATAGGCAACAGGCATGTGCTTCCAGTTGGGCAGGAGAGCGTTTGCAGGATCGCGAAACATTTTTCCCACATTGGTGGCATGATCAATACTGGAGTAAAAATCACTGTAATTGGGCACCTGCACAGGCATATGAAGAGATACTTCCTGCACCTGCCTCAGCACCTGTGAGCGATGCGCAGCATGTGCAGCAAGAGGATGATCTTTATCTGTAAAAATGGAGATGATTTGCTTTCTGATGGCTGATGTTTCTTTTTTGCCAAGCGAGATAAACGGATTGAGATAAGGTCCCGACAGCAGGCTTTCATGCAAGCCCTGACCATGCAGATAGCCAAGTAAAAACAAGGCTTTGCAATCAATCACATGATCGCCTAATATAGAGGCAACAAAAGTTTTTCCTTCCTCCGCCGAAGCGATGCCAAAAGGAATGTTGTGGATAGAAAAATCTGAATTTTCAGGAACAGTCAACCAGGTATTCATCATTTATGCATTAGTATTTTCAATAAGCCATACTTCATCCTTTCCCTCATTTTCTGCCCAGAGCACTTTTACTTTTTGGGATACGATGGTATCTACTTTCAGGCCGGTGTAATCGGGATGAATAGGCAATTCCCGGCTGTACAGACGATCTATCAGCACCATGAGCTGTACTCCTGAGGGACGACCGAAAGAAAGCAAAGCATCCATGGCAGCTCGAATAGAACGGCCTGTATAAAGCACATCATCAATCAGGATAACCGTTTTGTTTTCCAGGCTCACATGCAGGTCTGTACTTTGTGGAATCAAGTGTCCATCCTCTTTTCTAAAATCATCCCTGAAGAAAGTAATGTCGAGTATTCCGCTTTTCAGTTGTATATCGGGAGCAAGTAATTTCAGTTCGTGCATCACTCTTTTCATCAACTGCACGCCCCTGGGTTGAAGCCCTACCAACACAGTGTTTTCAGGATCCTTGAGATTCTCGAGAATCTCAAGTGCCAGACGGTATAGAATTACCGAAAACTTTTTTTCTCCCAAAAGCAATTGTTGCTTCATTTTCATCAAAGGTAAGGATTGATTACATACTGAAAGTGGTTCCTTCCAGCGCAAGCTCGGTATTCTCAAACAGGGGTTTTGCCTCATCCAGAAATCCGGGCAGATTGTTGTAACGGGCAGAGAAATGTCCGAGCAACAATTTTTTTACTTCCGCCATAGAGGCTATTCGTGCTGCTTCAGCTGCCGTGGAGTGATAAGTTTCGGCAGCTCTCATTTGAAGATCGTTACAAAAAGTTGATTCATGATACAACAGGTCTACTCCTTTAATCAGTGGAATCAGTGGCGGATGAAAAGCCGTATCGCTGCAATAGGCATATGAAACAGGTTTGCGGGGTGGCCTGGTGAGATGGGCGTTTTTGATGGTGTTTCCATCTGCATCCGTAAAATCATTGCCCTCCTTAATCTGCATGATCTGTGCATGATTGAGGCCATAACTTGCAATGGCTTCTTTTTTTATGGAAAGTAATCCCGGCAGTTCTCTGAACAAAAAACCACAACACGGAATGCGATGTTGCAAAGGAAGTGTACTTACCTCCAGCTTCTCGTCGCGGTAAATGACCTGCGATTGAGAGGGATTGAAAGGATGATATACAAGCGTAAACCTCAACTTTGTGTCAGAAGCCAAAAAAATGCTGTCGAGAAGCGGGAACAAAGCCTCCGGTCCATAGAGGTGAATATCTTGTTTGTGATTGAGTAAATGCAGACTGGACAATAGCCCCGGCAAACCAAAAAAGTGATCCCCGTGCATATGTGAAATCAGAATATGTTTGATCCGGGAAAGCCGCAGTTTATGGCGACGAATTTGCACCTGTGTTCCTTCGCCGCAATCAATTAAAAAGCAGCGACTAAAAAAATCAAGGTATTGGGAAGTAGGATTTCTAAAGGATGTTGGTGTGGCAGAACTACTGCCCAGGATGGTGAGTTGAAATGGATGCTGCACTCCCTGCCTGCTAACTACCGAGTGATTACCCAGCGAGAGGAATACATTTTACCACCATAGTTTAGGCTGAGGTGATACACGCCTGTACCCAGCAGAGTTGCATCGATGGGAATGGTATTTTTTCCTTCGGCTATGTCCATAGACTGTTCCCAAACCAGGCTTCCTGTAACACTGAAGAGGCGAACCATGCATTTTTCTGCTTTGGTGCCATACACCAAAATAGTAGCAGCTTGGTCACTGCCTAGGCTGTATGGATTAGGAAAAATATTTGCCGTTTCCCTTGAGTTGATATCGAATAAGCCCGCTGTTCCTGCCGGAAAAACCTCTATGCGGTAATAGGTGAGTGTGTAGGAGTCGAGTTCAAAATTGCCGGTTGTGTAAACAGTGAGAGGTACCGTGAGGTAGTGAATGCCAATATCTGCTGCAGTTGGGGCGGCAGTTACAACTCCACAATTGGTCTGACCTCCCGGGAAAGCACAGTTGGGAACATTGCAGGCAAAGTTGAATCCGGTAATTGGAGGCGTACATGTAACAGTTCCTACCTTGATACTTGTAATAGGAATAGGCGGAGCAGGAAAAGGCAATGCTTGTGTATCTGCAGGGACAACTGCGGTCATCACCACTGAATAATTCTGAGCGGCAAAAGCAGGTGGAAGATTGGTGGCACTGTCGGGATAAATACCCGGCACTGTAATGGTCATGTCAGGATTACATTGTGCCCCTACACGAAAAGTAATAAAGAGAAGAAAAAAGAAACTGATGGTCTGTTTCATGGAACTGTTTAGGCAATTTGAAGAAGTATGTCGCGGGCGTCCTTGAGTGTTGGAGCCATGCTGAGGATTGAATCCAATTGAGAGATGGTGATGAGCTTGCTCACATTTTCCTGAGGGTTGGAAAGAACAAACATGCCACCGGAATTTTTACAAAGTCTGTTTGCAACAAGGATGGCGCTGAGTCCTGATGAATCACAATAGCGTGTAGCTGCCATATCGATGATGATATTCTTGAAGCCCTCTGCATTCAATACCACCAATTGACTTTTAAGATTGGGGGAAACCGAACTGTCTAGCTTTTCGGCATTCACAACAACCAGGGCATATTTCTCATTTTTTTCAACAGAAAACATAATCGGTGTCTTTAAATAAACATTCAAAAATATAAAAATTCAATGTAAGTCAGCACGGGCTGACCGGGAAAGAAGGAAAATCACTGCCATTCTGATGGCCACTCCGTTTTCTACCTGGTCGAGAATAACCGAATGCGGCCCATCGGCGACTTCTGCGGTGATTTCAACACCTCTGTTGATAGGGCCCGGATGCATGATGAGCAGGGGTTTGTCAATTGCTTTGAGCACTGCAGCATTGAGGCCGAAACGGGAGGAATATTCACGGATGCCGGGGAAATAATGCAAATCCTGTCTTTCGTGTTGAATTCTTAACATGTTCACAACATCACACCAGGCGAGCGAATCCGGGAGAGAATGACTCACCTCTACTCCAAGGGAGCGAATGTGTGTAGGCATAAGACTGGAGGGTCCGCAAACCCTGACACTTGCACCCAGTTTTTGCAAACACAAAATATTGCTTAGAGCCACCCTGGAGTGTAATATATCTCCCACGATAAGCACTTTTTTTCCGCTTACATCACCCAGGTTTTGTCGGATGGTGTAAGCATCGAGCAGTGCCTGTGTGGGGTGTTCGTGGGTTCCGTCACCGGCATTGATTACAGGAACATGGAGTCTTTCGGCCAAAAATCCGGCGGCACCTGAAAGGGGATGACGCATCACCACCATGTCTACTTTCATGGCAAGGATGTTACGCACCGTGTCGGTGAGTGTTTCTCCTTTTGATACAGAGCTGGAAGATGCAGAGAAATTGACCACATCGGCTGACAGTCTTTTTTGAGCCAGCTCAAAAGACAAACGGGTCCTGGTGGAATTTTCAAAGAATACATTGGCAATGGCGAGATCCCTGAGGGCCGGAACTTTTTTAATGGGTCTGCTCAGAAGATCTTTAAACTCATCGGCAGCGGAAAAAATCATCCCAATGTCAGAGGGAGTCAGCGGCCTGATGCCCAGCAAATGGTTTACCGATAGTCTTTTTTCCATGCCGGATGCGTTGCAAATATAGTTTTTTTGTTTGCACCCTGTTCCATTTCCCAACCTAACAAATAGGTTCTTCACAACACTGAGTGATGAGAATTAAAGGAAGTTGATTGCCCAACAACATGAGCGTCTTCTGAACAGGCAGGCAAGAAAAACCCAGTCTGCCGGTTTCAACAGCGATGCTATGTGTATATTAGCAGCTGTGCGCTATTTCTTTTGCATTGCTTTTGATGGCAGTAAATACCATGGATGGCAGAAACAGACCAATGGTATATCGGTGCAGGAAGTCATCGAACAAGTGTTGCTGCAATTTACAGGAGAGGCTGTTGAGGTTACCGGTTGCGGAAGAACCGATACAGGTGTGCATGCAAGCAAATTTTATTTTCATGCAGACATACAACATGCGCTTGATGAATCTGTTATACACAACCTGAATTGTATGCTTCCGCGAGACATTGTTCTTTACAACATCATCCCGGTAAACGGGGATGCCCATGCCCGTTTCGATGCAAGGGAAAGAACCTATGTTTACCACATCCATTTTTATAAAAATCCATTTAAGGGAACCTATTCTGTATACCAGTTTCCTGCACCGGACATTGAGAAGATGAACGAGGCCTGCGAACGATTGCTTACGCATACCGATTTTAAGTGTTTTTCTAAATCCAATACCCAAGTGAAGCATTACGAATGTTTTATTACCCATGCCTCATGGAAGAAAATAAATGACGGAATGGAGTTTGAGATTACGGCAAACCGCTTTTTACGCAATATGGTGAGAGCCATTGTAGGTACCATGCTTGACCTTGGTAACGGCAAAATAAGCATGAAGGATTTTGAAGACATCCTGCAAAGCGGGAACCGCTCCAGGGCAGGGACTTCGGTGCCGGCCAAGGGATTGTTTCTTACCAGAGTAGTATATCCATTTATTGCGGAGTCATGAAAAAAATCATGTTGATTTTTTATGTTTTTTTTCTCCCTATTTTCTGTCAGGGTTCTGCCTTGCTCGACAGTGCCCGCAACATTTACCGGGGACTGAGAAGCCTGCCGGAAAAAGAGATGCCGGCAGGAGCAAAAAAATTGGAAGAATATCTTTCTTCATGGATTGTTAGTGATGAAGCAAAAAGTATCTCAACCGACAGTGTAGCGCCTTTCAGTTTTCTTCGAAGTGACAATGGAAAGCTCCTGCTGCTCACCTGGGATTTTCCTGCCGATAGTAGAAAATACCTCTGCGGAGGACTGATTCATCTTCCTGGAATTGGAAAAACGGTGTATCTTGAAGATGCCGGAGAAGGCTATTCGTCCCCTGAACAGGCGGTGATGCGTCCTTCTAAATGGTATGGTGCCAGATACTACAAGCTCATTTCCTTCAGTTTCAAAAGAACAGAAACCTATTTGTTATTGGGCGCGAATTTCAATGAGCAGTTGTTCAGAAAAAAAGTAATTGAAAGCATGCAGGTTGAAAAAAATGGGAACATCACATTTGGTATACCTTGTTTTTCTGATGGACGCAAAAGAATCGTGCTGAGGTACAATCCGGAGCTGAGTGTATCACTCAAATATGAAAAAGAGAAAAAGAGAATTGTTTTTGATCACCTGATTCCGGAGCAAGCCTCCCTTAAAAACCAATACCAGTTTTATGGTCCCGATCTGAGTTACGATGCCTATGAATTAAGCAGAGGCAAATGGATGTTTAAAACAGATATTGATGCCCGGAATGAGAAGTAGTATTTATCGGCTTTGCTGCTGCGGCATGCGATAATAAAAGAACATGGCAGCAAATGCACACATGCTTGCCCCAACACTTGATTCGAGGGTGTCTTCAGAAAAAAAAGAAAGCAAGCACATGCCCCAGCAGATGACAAAGAGCAGAGGGCTTTTATGTTTAGCGAAAAAAGAATAAAACATCATCCCTGAAATCAGGATACCCAGGGGCAAACCAAAACAAACACAAAATGTAATCCATTGGTTGTGTGCGCGCAAACGGTAAGGCAGAGCGAGCGGCGATTGGATGTTGGTATAGGTATCTGCGTAGGCATGGTTGATGTTGCCCATGCCTGTTCCTAAAAGAGGATATTCTCTGATGATGTGGAAGGCACACTCCCAGAAAAAGATGCGCATCACCACTGAATGGCCACTGGGATTCCCTCCTTTTCTGAAATTCATCCATTCATAGGCGAGCTGATAAAGACGATATCTGAATCCATCATATTGCGTAAAAGAAGCATTGGTTATTCCTTCTTCGATGCATTTAATATCCTCATTGGTCAGCGCATATATGCCAACCGAATCTTTGGTAAGCCCTTTTGAAGTTACATATCTGAGCATGGTAAACCTGATATGCTGGCCTTTTGCATCGCGTCCGTTAATGGGAATCTTGCTTCGCATAGACCAGGCTTTTTCATATTCATGTGAACAACGATACCAGCCCACCATGTATCCGTTTTCAGCAAAATCTTCAATCAACTCATGGTCATACAAATGTCCGCCTGCTGTGAGAAACTGATTGGGTAATGTGGTGTTCTCTGAAGCGGTAAAATACTTTCTCTCATACTGTTTCATGAGGAAATCAAATCCAAAGATTCCACCCAATACAAGGATCAACATACCGGCAAGCAGCATCTTTTTTTTATTCGGGGTAATCTTCCTATAGAGGGCTACACCCCCGGCCCACATGAGCATAAACCAAGCTGTGGGACTTTGCATAAGCACCAGGTAGCAGAAAATAACAAGTGCACAGAGAAGAGAAAAGAACCTTGGGCCATTTTGTGAATGCGAGAGAAACAACCATAATGAGATAACGAAACCCATAGAAAGGAGGATGGCCAAACGGACATGCGAAACAAAAAAACCCATTTGCCTGGTATCGATAAATGCGGTTTCCATCCACCCCAGATAGAGCATAAAACCCGTGACACAGGCAAGGATTGCTCCGGCAAGAAAAGCATAGAGCACCAAATACATTTCGTTTCTGATAAGTCGCGGTGTGGATGAAAAAACCACCGGCACAAGCAAAAGGGGAAGTTTAATTCTTAGGTCGCTGAGAGCAAAACTGCTGTCATCACCTTTTGGCAGATAAGCCATGTGGAGGAGAATCAGCAGCACAAAAAATAAAGCCCAGGGACTTTTAAAAAGAACCCAAAGGCGCTCCTTGAAGCCGGGAGAGAGAAGCCAGGTAAACAACAGGCCGAAGCAGGCAATTGAAATGAAAAAGAAAGAGGTGGTAAGGGCAAAAGCAAAGAGTGCCGAGAAAAAGACAAATAGCCTTGAAAAAAACCTTTCACGGATTTCTGTTTCCGGCATCGGCAGAATTATTCTTTGGGTTCGGGCTCAGTATATTTACCTGCCAGAATATCCTTGTATTTCCCTGTGTTGTTGAGCACTTCCACCGCTTTTTTCAATTCCTGATCCAGTGAAAGCGAATGTTGAATTTTCCCTTTTTGGTAGTAGTATCTTGCTACAATTTCAGTTTCAAGTTGTCGGCAAATATCCTCCTTGAAAGTAACAAGATCTTCCTCTTTGTTGTGAGAAAGTTTGTGTTTCATCTCTTCCCATTCCTTTGAGATACGCTCCTGGTATTTTTCATCAGTGGCTGTTTTTTTGAGTTCTTCCAACTGTTTTTCTGTATCAGTGGTGTAGTCGTAATCCTTGTCTTTCAACCATTTGATGAAAGCATTGTACTCCTCTTCATTGAGTCTGAACTTGGATGCTTCAGCAATGGTGGGATGAGACTTTTTATAAATTCCTGCATAGTCGAAAATCAGATTTTTTGATTCCAGCGACTGACATATTTTTGGGATAATGCGGGCTTTTATGCGAATATCCGGATTGACTCCTCCGCCATCATACACTTTTCTTCCGCTTTTGGTTTTGAATTCAGTAATCAGAGAATCCGGTACTTTTCCTACCGAGCCATCATCATTGCGATGGGTATAGTCGAGTGCCTGAATACACCTTCCGCTGGGGATGTAATATTTGGCAGTGGTAACTTTCAGTTTGGCATTATAGGAAAGTTCCTTGGTTGCCTGCACCAGTCCTTTGCCGAAGGTTCGCTGTCCTATGATGACTCCCCTGTCCAGGTCCTGGATGGAACCTGAAACAATTTCCGAAGCCGAGGCACTTCCGCGACTAACAAGAACTGCTATATGAATGCTCGTGTCGAGAGGATTATTAAGTGCCTTGTAGCTTTTTTGCCATTCAGTCACTTTTGCCTTGGTACTTACTATTTCTGTGCCTTTGGCCACAAACAGATTGCTTATGTTAATGGCTTCGTTTAACAAGCCTCCGGGATTTCCTCTGAGGTCAATCACGAGGCCCTTAAGTCCCGGATTTTTTTCTTTCAGTTCCTGGTAGGC
Source organism: Bacteroidota bacterium (assembly GCA_046297395.1). Taxonomy (GTDB): domain Bacteria; phylum Bacteroidota; class Bacteroidia; order UBA4408; family UBA4408; genus JBEICQ01. Next base: position 17,124 of record JBKCNM010000039.1, on the reverse strand, counting down.
ATCTCTGATATTTTTTGAAGCATTTTCGGTAAACTGATTCAGATAGATATATCCAATGCCCTCGGATACCATTCCTGAGTAGGGCACATTCTTGATGACGATTTCTTCCCTGGTGATGATCATGGTGAGGGGTTTTACTTCGCCTTCTCGCTGAATCAAGAGTTTGACAGGCGTGTTGGGAGAACCTTTCAATAACTTGCTTACATCATCTGTTGATTTCCCTTTGATGGATTTTCCATCCACCTCCAGCACAAGATCACCGGCTTGTAAACCTGCTTTTTGCGCAGGAAAACCTTCGTAAGGTTCAGAGATGGCAATGTAATCTCCTTTGCGACGAATGAGTGAGCCAATACCACCATACTGTCCGGTGGTCATGTATTTATAATCTTCGAGTTCTGATTCAGGGATGTAATTGGTGTAAGGATCCAAACTTTCGAGCATCGAATCGATGGCCTTTTTCATGAGGTCACCGGGTTTGGTTTCATCAACATAAAAAGTATTTACCTCACGAAAAAGTGTAGCGAAAATGTCGAGGTTCTTTGAAATCTCAAAGTAATTATCTGCAAACCCTGTGGTGATGGTAAAGAGGGCAACGAGCGACAGCGCAGCGATGGCAAGGCGAATTTTTTTTCCGGTTTTACGAAGCATATTCATTGAATGAGCAATGTACAAATAAAAAGGAACATGATGTTTGGCATGGGTTAAAGTAAGTTAAGCCATATGTCCTTTATCATACATGATTCTACAAACGAAAAGAAGGCAGAAATATTTCATGTTCGATTCATTTTTTACAACACCTGTTTCCCTTACAAAAGCCTCCGTATTCTTCTGCTCATGGCAATGTTTCAACAGCTCTTCATGGAACCGGGTCGTGGCCATGGCTGCCCCAGGGATGACAGCGGGCAAGTCGTCTGATACCCAACCAAAGGCCTTTACCGGCACCATATTTTATCACCGCCAGTTTGGTGTACTCCGAACAGGTTGGGGTGTAACGGCAGGATGGCGGGAGCATGGGTGAAATTGAACCCTGGTAAATCCGAATGAGAAATAGAAAAAGGCTTTTCACAACTTGAGCAATGTTTGATAAAGTTCATGATAAGCAAGTGCTGCCTTTTCCCATGAAAAACCGGCAGCATATTTCTTCCTTGCTTCTTGCTTTTCGGGAGTGTTGTCCATCATGGCGCGATTCACTGCTGCCGCCATGTTCCGCGGCTCAAAATCATCAAAATAATGGGCATGATTTCCTCCTATCTCAGGCAGTGAAGTAAATTTGCTCAATACCGTCGGCTTCCCGAGTGAAAACGCCTCCACCACAGGCAAACCAAAACCTTCGGCAAGGGAGGGAAAGACGAATGCACGGCAATGTGCATAGAGCCAATGCCGCTCTTCATCACATATGGCACCGGGAAAAAACACCCTCTCCGAAACACCATGCGTTTTTGCCAATTGCAGCAGTTCAGGATAATAAGATTTGTGGTGCTGACCTGCAATCACCAAGTTGAACCCCGGCAGATAAGGAAGCATGGGTATCAGTACTGCAAAATTCTTTCTGTGCTGCATGACGCCAATGCTGAAAAGAAAAGGCTCATCCGGAATACCCTCGGGCCTCTGCAACCTATTTCCCGGGAGAGCCACGCCATTGTAGATGACATGGGTTGGTTTGTTATTAAAACACAACTTCCGTGCACATTCCTGTTTCACATATTCTGAGATAAAAACAACTGCATGTGATGCATCAATTTTTTTTTGCATTTTCCAAAGCCTGAGCTTTTGTTTCCATGCGGGCAATTGGCGGTGTAAGAAATTCAAGTCGTGAATGGTCAGTACCATTTTACATCCAAGGGCAGGTTTGAAGTAAGATTCCTGATGCGTGCAATGCAACACTTGGGCCCTTATAGGAATGAAGTATCGATGGTACCATGAGATGCTTTGGGTAGAAAAAGGATATTGAACAGTTGTATGTAACTTATCAGGAACCAGTGCTTCGAAAGCATAGTGATGGGGATGATTTTGGATGGCTGAGGCAAGATGGAAACAGAACTGTCCAAGACCACTATGCATGTTTTGCATTTTTGATGCATCGAAGCAAACTTTATCCATTGTTCATTTCAGCCAGGAGTGAATATTTTTTGTAGGTCGACCAAGCAGAAATCCTGCAGATGGTGAATCCTGTTTTGCCATCAAGTATGCCTTTCTTCAGAAAAAAATCTCTGAAGAACCTGAATCCTGCCCTGAGCGGTGCTTGCCAGGCGGGATACCTTTTGCCGAGGGCATGCAATTGTTCAGCGGCAATCTGGGCAAACCTGAGTGCCTGTTTGCGGTGCTGCTCCACAGAGTGGTAACTAAAATGTAAAATGTTTCCATTCAGATGCAGTGGTTTCAGTCCTTTGTGCAAAACAAACCGATCGTGAGGATTGATGCCTGTCCATGTGCCAGCATCCTTTTTCCAGAGCCTGAGTTTTTGATCGGGATACCAGCCGCAATACTTCACCCAATGTCCGCAATAATTGGTGAGACGGTTCATGGTATAAGCACTTGCCAAGGGATGACACAATGCATTTTTAATTCCTCTCTGAGGGTATCCTCCAGTGCCTCATCTGCATCCAAGGAGAGTACCCAGGATGTTTCAACAAAGGAAAGTGCATGGTTTTTTTGCTGGATATGACCGGCAAATGGATGCTCATGAAATCTCGCACCTGCAGCCAGTGCAAGGGTTTTGGTTTGGTCGGTAGAGCCGGAGTCAAGAACAATGATTTCATCTACAAGACCATTGATTGATTGCAGGCAGCGTGGGAGATTGTGTTCTTCGTTAAAAGTAATCACTACCAGTGAAAGCGTATTTTTTGGTGCGTTTTCCAAACAGGGTACAAATTACAAAACACTTGCCGAATGAAAAGAAAACAGGAGGAAAGGACTTTAAAAAAAAGTAGATGGATACTCTTTTCCCCGGAATTTCAGTTCCGGAGTGCAGATGATAAGAAGTTTTTTGACTGAGAGGAAGGGGGTATTATTGCCCGGCGAAATAAAGTCTGAAGTCGTCAATCATGCGATTGAAATGAATCATATGATCGGAATCTGTTTCAGGAATTTTTTTTTCAAATTCTTCAATCAATCTGTCCAGCTTGCCAAGAATCTGCATGCCTTTAGGTGTGATGGTGATTTCGAGCAGTCTCCGGTCATGTGCACAAACGGATTTATGCACGAGTTTTTTCTCAACCAACCTATCTACTATCCTGGATGCATCCGACATTTTGTCAAGCATCCTGTCGCGGATTTGCTGGGTAGAGAGGGGCTGCTTGCTGCCCCTGAGAATCCTCAGCACATTAAACTGCTGGGAGGTGAGTCCGTATTGGCTAAACATGGACCTGAAAGTGTTGTGAATGTGGCCTGCCGTAAAAATAATGTTGATGTAGGCTTTTTGAAAATGATTGCGGAATGTTTGTTGATGAATTGCATCTTCTAATTGCATATAGGTTAAATTTTAATGACTTTTTTAATAGAGGTAAATTTGCCGGAGCGTAGTGTAATAAAATAAAATCCTGCGGGAAGATTGCTGCAGGGAAGGCGATACCTGTTCACAGGTGTGCCCGGCTGGATGGTAAATGCGAATCTACTTCTTCCGCCCATGTCGATAATTTGCACGCTGAGCGGATCTGCAAAGGGATTTTCTGTTTCGACATTCCAACTATCTGAAGCGGGATTGGGATACACCCCGAAGGAAATGTCTTTTTGTGAATAGGCATGCAATCCGTTGGTTTTATCCAGCCATGTAGAAAAAATCCCTCTGGCATGCGAAGCAACCACTAGCACTTTATCTGCCTCTCGATAGTCCATCATGTCGCAAACAGTATTGCCAATCACTTGGGTTCCTTGTTGCACCCAAACCGTAGAGTCTACATCCGTGCGAAGAGCAGATGTAGCAAAAACGCCCGCTGAGGTGGCCACAAAATACAATGCCGAATCGGGTGTAATATGAGCAATGGTTGCCCAGCGGACAGAAGGGCCGGTGCCGGAGCCACTGGGTGAAGATTCCAAATTGCCGGCAACTTTTTTCCATGAAGCACCCCCGTCATTGGTGTAAAAAATACTGTACACATTGTAGTTGCTGAATGTAACCATCACCTTGTTGGCGTCATATGGATCAACTGCTACACAGGATACATTTGCGCCAAGCGGAAATGCATTGGGTGCGATGGTGGAGGTGATGTTGGTAAATACTCCGTCTCCCGTGCTCGCATTGGTAATTTTGTACACATTACGGTTGCTTGTTCCAAGATAAACAGTGTTGGCAGGCATTTTGGAAACACCAATCGCACTAAATACCATGTTGGTGCCGGTGAGGGTATCTGCCAGCCTGTACCAGCCGCTGCTGATGCTGTCCCAACCATTGTCGAAGGGAATTTGTCCGAGGATGTTGTTTCGCCAGAGTGCTCTTCCTGCGGGGAGATATAAAATATTGTTGTCGTTGGGATCGAGTGCAAAGGGATTGATAAATTGATAATCTCTCGCACCGATGGGTTCAATCCTTTTCCATGAGGTAACCACCCCATTGCTGTTTACCTTGCACTTGCGGATTTTTCCTCTCTGGAGAGAGAATACATAAAACTTATTGCTGTCGGCTACTGCACAGTAGGAGCCATCACCTCCATTGACATATTTCCATGGTTGTGCAAGGTAATCAGATGAAGTAAACCATGTGCCATTGTCCTGGGCTCCTCCCACCACCACCGGAGAGGGCAGTGCATGGTTGATGGCTACGGTGTAGAACATGGTGGTGAGATACCCGTTGTTCAGTGGAGTCCAGGTGATATTTGCGGCGCGGATATTGTTTGTTTTATACACCCCTCCATCACATCCGCTGAAGACGATATCAGGATTAACCGGATGAAAAAATATCTCGTGCTGATCGGGATGATGATTGTCAAAACCCTCCACCACCGGAAGGGCAGTACCCTGTTTATATCCTCCAATAAAGGTGGTATGGTCGGGATCTTTAAATGCGGTGGTTGATCGGTAAAGATTGGTTCCGCCAATAAGTACCAGGTTGGTATCATTGGGATGAACCTTTACCACCATGTCGTAGGATCCTTGTGTGTAAAACTTATCGAAAGGACCTCCATGGGTGGGGAGGTTCAATGACAAATCATGCCATGATCCGATAGGATTTCCGAGAGAATCATCGCCGGAATAATGAAACTTCCACAAGCTGTTCCACTCAACATCTCCCACATAATTGGTGTCGGGCGTTCCAAAATTGGTGGTGCCATTCACCAAAAAATAAAGTTGGTTTTCATCAGAAGGTGCGTAAGAGATTTTTATTCTTTCGTAGGTGGTAGGAAAATTAGCAGGCATCATGCGCTTAAAATTGATGCCATCTGTGCTTCGGTAAATTCCTTTCTGAGTTCCATCGCTACCGAGGCTGGCATAAACGATGCCCGAAGGAGTAACGCAAACATCGGTGTAAAATGAATAGGTATTTCCCAGCGTCGTTCCTCTTACGCGGGTAAAACTTGTTCCCCCGTTGATGCTCCTGTAAATGCCACCTACGCAAGCCACAAAAACCACATCGGCAGTATCCTGCATGCGGGTAGCAATATTAAAAGTTACATCAAAAGCATTGTCAAAAGCAAACATTGAACCCTGGTTGGGCAAACGGGTCCATGTGATGCCACCATCGGTTGACTTTCTGAGGCCATTGCCTGAGTAGAAGGCACCCGGATCGGAGGCAGATGCATAAGCATCACCGGAACCTGCATACCAGATATTTGTTTTTCCGGGTCTTTTGTCTTGCGCAATACATGTTACTCCATCATATGCATCCTTAGGAAAAGTTTCATTCCAGGAAGCACCTCCATCTGTGGAGCGCCACATCCCTCCGGAGTTGGTTCCGGCAAGCAGGATTTGTGGATTGTTTACATCATATGCAAAAGCACGGGTGATTCCACCTACTTGCCAAGGCCCACGCTTGATCCAGTTAAAGGTGAGAGCAGCTGAATCATTATGTGATTTCTTGTAGGAAGCATCATTCGGAAGACCCGCCACGAATGCCATTTCAGCTTGTCGGATGCCGGCCGGTATTTTACCGGTGAGGGGATCGGCATATCTGCTGCGCATCCATTCGTTTCGTCCCTTTACTTCATCAGCTTCTCCCATTCTTTCTGCTTCTTTCCAATCAGCTTCCCCGGGAATAAAATGCAGACGATGTTGGTAATACATGCCTGCGAGCAGGAAATAAAACAGAAGCAATGCAGGAGAAAGGCGGAATGAAGGCATGCGCATCAATCAGGGTGAATCAATCCAAATCGCCGGGCTCGCGTTTGTTATCTGGCATGTTGGGATCGGCGTTAATCATCTGCTGTCGCTGTTTGGCATTTTTGCGATTTTGTTTCCACTTCTCATACTGTTGGGCCGTGAGAATTCCTTTGATCTCATTTTTATATTCTTCTCGGATGGTGTGGATATTCTTTTTGTCTTCCTCAGATAACTCTTGTGGTTTTCGACCGTTGCGGATTTGCTGAATTTTTGTCTGGCGACTGAGCAACAAATCATGCAATTTATTCTGCTGTTCGGTGGAGAGAGAAAGTTCGGAGGAAATGGCCTCTGTTTTGCGGTTGATGCGATCCTCGAGGCTAACAGCTTTTGCCTGTTTTTTGCTTGGTTTGGCAGTTGCAGGAGTTTGACCGGCCTGGGTATACAAGGCAATTCCGAGGCAGGCAGTGACAATAATGATTGGTTTCATGTTGAAGAAATAGGTGCACCAATATACAATTTTTTGTATGCAATTTAGGATATTGAAGTGTATTTACAGGATATCATCACTGGAATGCAATATCCTCACTTCGGGCATAAAATGCTTCCACACGGAGCAGGATATCGAGTATTTCATCCTTGCCGGAAGCATGCACAAGTTCCATCCTGAAGGGTTTGAAATGATCCAGCCCTTTGAAATAATTGGCATAATGTCTGCGCATTTCCAGGATGCCGAGCACGGGGCCCTTCCAGCGGATGGAAAAGTCCAGATGCTCCCTGCACACTTCTGCCCTTTCGGCAATTCCCGGCGCATTGGCTTTTAGTCCGGTTTTAAGGAAGTGTTTAATCTCATTGAAGATCCAGGGATAGCCGATGCTGGCCCTGCCAATCATGATTCCATCCACCCCAAATCGGTTCTTCATCTCGAGTGCTTTCTCGGGTGAGTCCACATCTCCGTTGCCAAACACAGGAATATGGATGCGCGGATTATCCTTGATGCGGGCAATGAGCGTCCAATCGGCATGTCCTTTATACATCTGCGATCTGGTTCTGCCATGCACGGTAAGGGCCTTGATGCCCACATCCTGCAAGCGCTCTGCCACCTCGAGCACATTTTTTGTATGGTCGTCCCAGCCGAGGCGGGTTTTTACTGTTACGGGAAGAGCGGTTGCTTCCACAATGGCTTTGGTCATGCCCACCATTTTGGGAATGTCCTGAAGGAGGGCAGCACCTGCTCCTCTGCAGGCTACATTTTTTACCGGACAGCCATAATTGATGTCAATCAGATCGGGTGATACCCTTGCAGAGATTATGGCTGATTCGCGCATGGCATCGATGTCGGAGCCAAAAATCTGGATACCGATGGGGCGTTCTTCTTCGAAGATATCCAGCTTTTGCAGACTTTTGGCCGCATCCCTGATCAGGCCTTCGGAAGAGATAAACTCAGTGTACATTAAATCGGCACCATGCTTCTTACAGACCGAACGAAAAGGCGGATCACTCACATCCTCCATTGGTGCAAGCAGCAAGGGAAAATCTCCAAGGGAAATATTGCCTATTTTAACCATTATCTTTGGCGCAAAAGTACGGAATCGTGACGGAAACATGGTCTCTTAAAAACCTATCGCCATTCAGGCGTTTTTTTCTGCTTACCGCATTGGTATTTCTCGGTTTGGTTGTCTCATCCATACTTGGCTTTTTACTTTCCCGGATGCTCTTTGATGTTGATCTTTTTCGCTCCCCCGAATTGCTCAATTCACCCGAAAAAGCCGGTGTATTAAATTCGCTTCGCACCATGCAGGTGCTCCAGTCACTGGGCACCTTTATCCTGCCCTATGCAGCATATGCATTGCTCGTTTCCGGCAGCATCTTCGCTTATGCCGGACTCCACAAAACACCCGGTGTTTTTCTGATCCTGATGTCGGCTGCAGGTATGATTTGCTTGGTACCATTTGTGAATTTCGTTGCCACCTGCAATGAACAATTGCCTTTTCCCAAATGGGTGATTGATTCGGAGAAACAGGCGGCCACACTGACCAAGGCATTTTTACAAATGCCTGACATCGGTTCTTTGTTCCTTTCTTTTCTGATTGTTGCAGTGCTTCCTGCCATTGGTGAGGAGTGCATTTTCCGCGGTGCATTGCAGCCTTTGTTTATCCGTCTTTTTCGCAATCATCATGCAGGCATATGGCTTACTGCCATTGTTTTTAGTGCGGTGCACATGCAGTTTATGGGATTTTTTCCGAGAATGCTGTTGGGTGCACTATTCGGTTACTGGTACCATTGGTCTGGAACTTTATGGACAAGCATCACCGGTCACCTGGTGAACAATGGTTTTGCGGTATTGCTTTCATTTGCCATTCAGCATGCCGGACTACCGGTATCAGCCGAAACCCTGGGTGCTTCTGCTTCTGATCTTTGGTTGGTGGGTGTGGGCGTGATCGGTGCTGTGCTTGCCATTATTGCATTTTACCGAAACCGTGAAATTCAGATTCCTGATACTGCTGTGTAGTGCATGGCTGTGTATTCCTTGCGGCCTGTTTGCCGGCTCACTGGAATATCGGTATGCTTATGGTTTTACCCTTGCACACCGCAAGGTGATGGCGCACTTTTATGAAAGGCATTACGGCATTCACGAAATCAACTGGCTGAGCGCAGGAAAAACTTTTGTGCCCTGGAAACAGCATTATCATTTTCCGAAAATCGGTTGCGGCTTGATCTACAGCAGCATGGGACAAACTACCCTCATTGGAAACAGTTATGCCATTTATCCATTTCTCTCCTTTGAAAGGGGAAAAAAAGTGAAACGCTATTTTCGAGCAGGATCAGGATTGGGATATATTTCACATCCTTTTCACCGGGAGTTCAACCATAAAAATATTGCCATCGGTTCACATGTAAATGCTTTTATCCGTCTGGAGCAGGGAGTGATGTTTCGTATGGGAAAATCCTGTGCGATGAGCGCCGGTATAAGCCTGAGTCATTTTTCCAATGGTTCTTCCCGTACGCCCAATCTCGGGATCAATGTAATAACAGCCCAGGCATCTTTTCGTTTTGATTATAAAAAGGAGAGGTTTACAGACACCCTGAAAAATGCTTTTCAGCTTCCGGCACTGATGATTCTTCCCACAGCTGGATTCCGCGAAATTAATCCGTCCGGGGGAGCGAGATATGCTGTGATAAACGCAGCCTTTTACATGAACATAAAAAGCAAGAAAAAGGGTAATTTTTTTGTCGGTGCAGATGTCTTTTATTCTTCCTCACTCCGGCGTGAATTGCTTTTGGACGGGAATCCGGCGAATGATGAACGCTTGCTTCTTCAACTGGGCATTCACGGTGGATATCAGTTTGTATTCAACCGTTTTACCATCCCGGTGATGCTGGGTGTTTATGCTTTCGACAGGGTTGGAAAATACGGGCTGTTGTATCAGTCGCTGGCCCTTCGTTATCATGTAAGCAAGCATTGTTTTCTACAGATCAACCTAAAGTCACATCAAGCCAAAGCTGAGTATTTTACCTACGGAATCGGATATTCCTTGTAACATTGTACCCCATGTCATCTGCCCATCAAAATTTATCAGGCGTTCCGCTGCTTACCTTTCCGGAAGCCAAACACCTGCGCATTGCCATCGTGTATGCCCGCTGGAATGAACAGGTAACACTTGCCATGAGTTCGGCAGCAGACGAATATCTGTCGGCCTGCGGTTTGTCTCAGGAGCAGATTTTGCATGTTCCTGTACCGGGCACCTATGAGTTGCCTGCAGGTGCACAAGCCTGTTTCGAGGAGGCTTCCTGCGATGCAGTGATTTGTATCGGTTGCGTGATACAAGGCGAAACGAGGCATTTTGATTTTATCTGTCAGGGGGTTACAAACGGCATCATGGAAGTAATGATTAAATATGCCAAGCCTGTAGCTTTTGGGGTATTAACCACCGAGAATCTGCAACAGGCAATGGACCGCTGCGGAGGAAAACACGGCAACAAGGGAACAGAAGCGGCTTACACAGTAATGGACATGCTACATACCATGCACAAACTTCGTAAGGGAGAACTATTCAAAAGTAAGTGACAGGTAGATCATGCGTGAACGCAGGCTCTCAATGCTATTGGAGAAAATGGTGTTGTCATTCACCAGCATATTTCTCAATCCAAAGGCATATTTGATCTCTGGCGATAGCTTGAAGTAGTTCAGGTAAAAGTCCATTCCAAAACCTGCTTCATAAAGAAAATCACTTTTTACTATTTTCATCACCACCTTGTCCGGCGACGGATTGGCCACATCCTTGTTGGATGACATGTCGAGGGCGTATTTCATTCCTCCCACTACATACATACGGTAGTTGTTTACACGCTGTGATTTAAACTTGAGGAGAAGGGGAAACTCAAGAAAAGTAGATTCGATTGTTTTGGCAATGTCATACTGGGTACCCCTGCGGTTGGCAAAAGTAAAATTCAACTGACGGGTGGCGAAGGTGAGCGCCGGAATAAATCTGAGGTTGAAATTTTCAAAAATCTTAAGGTCAGACACGATGCCTAAACTAAAACCGGGCTGGTGCTGAAGGGTAATACCATAAAGGCTGTCGTTGAGGTATTGGTCATTGGGCCTCATGATAAAATTCCCTCTGTTGATGCTCAGGGAAAAGCCAAAATGAATCCATTTTCTGTCGAACTGTTCAAGGTTTTTAATTCGCTCTTTTTGGGCAAGCAGCTCCATTGGCATGCAACAGAAAAGAGGAAGCAAAAACAGCAAAAACAATTGAACCCGCATGTGCTAAACAGATTTTTTTTCGGCAGTGTAAATGGTGACGATTCCGGCAGTGAGTTTTCTCATTTTCACCGATGATGCTCCGCAAGAAAGCAATAACTCACAAAATTCTTTTCCGGCAGGGAAAGCTGCTACTGAGTTTGGCAGGTATTCATATGCACTTTTATCTTTGGAAATGAGCCTTCCGATAGCAGGGAGAATAAACCGAAAATAAAATGTAAAAAGCGGATTGATCCAGGTGCCCTTGGTGTTTGAAAATTCCAGCACAAATAGCGAGTGCCCGGGTTTGAGTACCCTGAACATTTCGGAAATTCCTTTTTCGAGGGAGGCGAAATTGCGCACGCCAAAAGCTACTGTTACCGCATCAAAAGTACTGTCTTCGAAGGGCAATTGCAGAGAATCGGCCTCAATCAAATCAATGCGGTTGTGTAATTTACGCTGTAACACTTTCTTCCTGCCAATTTCTATCATGCCGGCAGAAATATCCACTCCTTTGATTTTTGCCTCTGTGTCTCTTGCAAGGGTCAATGCCAGCTCAGCGGTTCCGGTGGCTACATCAAGGATATGACGGGGATGTTTGAGATCAACCAAGGCGGAGAGTTTATTCCTCCACACTTTGTCAATACCAATTGAGAGCAATGAGTTGAGCAAATCATAACGGGGTGAAATGTTGTTGAACATTTGTTCAATCTCTTCCCGCTTGCTTCCGCTACCTGAGTAAGGATTTACTGATTCAACCCGGTTTGAATATGTTTTTTCCATGCCTTTTCTAGCTTCTCAATATTAACAGGTACCACGCCTGCTTGTTCACAAACCTGTGCCCCAGCGAGGTTGGCAAGGATGGCCCACTGTGCAGGAGTAAATCCGGCAAGCATGGCCAGGGTAACTACACTGATTACTGTATCTCCTGCCCCGGAAACATCAGCAATGTCGATGCTCTCGGCAGGAAAAATCGCCGACTCTTTTCTGTTGTTGATGTACACACCATGTTCAGACAAAGTTACCATCAGGTTCTTTACGCCTGTTTTGGTAAAAAATTGTGAGGCCAAAAAATCAAGTTGCTTGAGTGTGGGTGGAGTCTTGAGAGCTATGCCCATCCCTTCTGTGAGTTCTCTTAGGTTGGGCTTAAATAACTGAACTGCCCTAAAATCAAAAAAATGTTTCTGCTTAGGGTCTACAGCCACCGGAATTTTTCTTTTCGCAGCATTTTTTAATACACATGCAATCACTTCTGTGCTGAGTACCCCTTTGTTATAATCTTCGATGATGATGGCATCGGGTGCAGCTTTGTCAAACAAGTCCAGCAATTGTTTGCATAGCATGTCTGATTCTGCTTTGGTAAGTGTGTTTGTATCCTCCCTGTCTACCCTGAGCATTTGCTGCCTGCCTTGCATGACACGGGTTTTGAGAGTGGTTTTGCGACTTTTGGAAACCAACAGGTATTTGGTATCAATCTTTTGCTTGCGCAACAATCCACGCAATGTTTTTCCGGCAGCGTCTTTTCCTGTGAGTGATACGAGTATGGGCTTGGCACCGAGGTGAACCAGGTTGATGGCAACATTGGCAGCGCCTCCAGGTTTGTAAATGGTTTCGTTTTCCAGCAAAACCGGCACGGGTGCCTCGGGCGACATCCTTGTGGAATGTCCCATCAGGTAGGCATCCAGCATGACATCACCAAGCACCAAGATGCGTTTGTTTTTGAAAGATTTTGCCAGTGCAGGAATTTTCATCGCAGCATACTGAGAGATTCCTTCATTCTGCGAATGGCTTCACGGATGTCTTTTTCAGCACATGCATAGGAGAAGCGAAGACAGTTATCATCTCCGAAAGCATCTCCTGAAACCAGTGCCACATGCCCTTTTTCGAGCAGGAAATTGCATAGGTCTGCTGCATTGCTGATGTGCATGCCATCGCAGGATTTTCCAAAAAACGAACGCACATCCGGAAACACATAAAAAGCGCCGTCGGGTATGTTGCAATGCAAACCCGGAATGTCATTAATCAGTTGCAGCACCAACTCACGGCGTTTAAAAAACTCTTCACGCATAGGCATGACCGGTCCTTTTCCGGCTTCCACTGCAGCCAGTGCAGCATATTGAGAGATGGTTGATGTGCCTGAAGTAAACTGTCCCTGCATCTTTTCGCAGGCTTTTGCAATCCAAGGAGCTGCGCAAATGTATCCAATGCGCCAGCCTGTCATGGCAAAACCTTTTGAAACACCATTCACGGTGATTACCTGTGCAGCCACTTCCGGAATAGCCCCCATGCTGAAATGATTTCCGGTATAGTTGATGTATTCATAAATTTCATCAGATACCACCAACACATCAGGATGTGATTGAAGCACTGAGGCCAATGACCTGATTTCTGTTTCACTGTAAACTGATCCGCTTGGATTGCAGGGAGAACTGAAAATAAGCATGCGGGTTTTTTCAGTGAGTGCTGCCTTGAGGTCATCCGCAGTGATTTTGTAATTGTTGTGCACACCGGATTTGATAAAAACAGGAATGCCGCCTGCCATTTTCACGAGTTCCAGATAGCTCACCCAATAAGGCGTTGGAATAATTACCTCATCACCCGGATTAATGGTGCTAAGCACCACATTGGCGATGGATTGTTTGGCTCCGGTAGAAACCACCACCATGTCCGGTGTGCAGGTGATGTGATTATCTCTTTTGAATTTTTCGGCAATGGCCGCTCTCAACTCCGGAATGCCGGGAACCGGAGGATAATGGGTCTTGTTTTGTTGAATGGCGCAGATGCCGGCGTCTTTCACAAAATCGGGCGTATCAAAATCGGGCTCGCCGATGCTGAGGTTGATGACATCGATCCCTGCCGCTTTCATTTCACGGCTTCTTCTGGCCATGGCCAGGGTTTGTGATTCATTCAGTGCCTGAAGTCTCTGTGCAGGCTGATTCCGTTGTGCTGTATGCTGATTCATGCTTTCCGGCCTTTGGACCGGGGAGCGTCAAAGGTAGGAAAATTACCCTTTAAAGCATGGCCAAACAATCTTGCAAGGAACCCTGTGACAAGGCTTTTTCATTGGTAAAACCATGCATCCATCCATCAAAAAAATAAGGCCTCGGTTGGACTGAGGATGTACTTAAAAAAGTACTTTTTTCTTCCTGTAATTGCCACTAAACAAAATAAGGTGTGAAAAGAAAAAAGCCTCTGCACATGTGCGGAGGCTTTTTGGGTGGAGAATACCGGAGTCGAACCGGTGACCTCTTGCATGCCATGCAAGCGCTCTAGCCAGCTGAGCTAATTCCCCTTTTGGCATTGCGGCGGCAATATTACATCATTTTTTTATTTTGATGAAATATTGTGTCAACAAAGCCTCTCGTGGGATGCAAGGATACCGGGGCATGCATGAAAGAAGGTGCTCAGCGCTGCTCTTCCTTTAGTTTGCGGAATTCCTTCTCTACATTGTTACGCTCGTCATTCACATAGGCGTCAAAATAGTGAAAAGCCAGGCCCAGTCCCCATCCTAACATAGGCCAGATGGGCCAAAAGATTTTATTTTCGTCATCGCTGAAAAACCAGATACCGGTTAAAAACAAATTGACCAATACATAGGCAGTTGCATTCTTTTTAAACGAGACCCTTTTTTTCGCTTTTTTCCAAAGGTATTCATCGTTGGAGGGAGGATTGATAATTTCCATGTTTAGGTGTTTTGATAATCAAAATAAATAAATTGCGGCTTAGTAAACAAGACATGCACGCTGCCAATGAACATCAACTCCTGATGAAAAGATGCCTTGAGCTGGCTGCCAATGGATTGGGCAAGACCTTGAGCAATCCAATGGTAGGATGCATCATTGTGCATGAAAGCAACATCATTGGTGAGGGTTTTCATGCTGCCTACGGAAAGGCACATGCAGAAATACATGCGTTGGAGGATGTAAAAGAAAAACACTTATTGAAAGATGCAACGATGTATGTTTCACTGGAGCCCTGCAATCACACAGGAAAAACACCGCCGTGTACAGAGGCTTTGCTGGCATCGGGAATAAGTAAAGTTGTGGTGGCGCAGCGTGATCCTCATCCGCTTGTGAGTGGAAAAGGCATCGCTTTTTTGCGTTCTGCAGGGATAGAAGTTACCGAAGGAGTGATGGAAGAAGAAGCCGCTTTTTTAAACCGCAGGTTTATTTGTTTTCACAAACAGAAAAGACCCTATATCATCTTAAAGTGGGCACAATCTGAAAACGGAATCATCTCCGGCTCCAATGGACAAACACTTGCAATTACCGGTGAGGAGTCGAGGGTATTGGTGCACAAATGGAGAAGCGAAGAGATGGGCATTCTTGTAGGTTGTCATACCATTCTTAACGACAATCCTCAGCTTACCGTGCGTGCATGGAGCGGACATCAACCACTGAGAATAGCCATCGATCCTAACGGGAGAATACCCTCCGATCATTCATTTTTTTCAAACAGTGCATCACCCTTTTTGCTTGTCAGCGAAAAGTGGCGCGATGGAATCGGTGCAAAGGGAGCGCAATTATTAACATCATCAGAAAAGGTATTGCCCATGCTGATGGAACATTTGTACCGGAACAACATCCTTTCTGTGATGGTAGAAGGAGGAAGTAAAACCATCCGGCAGTTTGTGGATGCAGGATTATGGGATGAAGCCCGCATTGGCATTCGCGAAAATCTTTTTTTACAGGACGGGACGGCAGCACCGGAGATACATGGTGTGCATTTTCATCAGGAAACCACTGCCGATGGCAAATGGTTTTTTCTTAAGCCGCTCAGGGAAGCGGCATCACATGTATTTTAACTTCAAGAGAGGGTATTTCAACCACAGTACCCGGATAAATTTTCTTGCGGTATTCGCTGATGGTTATTCCTCCGGAAAGCACCATTCTCCGGCTGACCAGTTCCTTGGCTGTGGAACCATTTTCGGCAATACCGGAAGCTTTCAGCAATCGAATCAGTGTGATAAACGGATCCTTGATTTCAAAGGTAAATACGCGCATTATTGGGGAAGGGGTTTCAATGGATAAAGAGGATTTTCTATGCTTTTGATGCGTGCCTTGATGGAGCCCACGAGGATGGGCGTTTCTACCAGCAAGGGAATTTTATTTTTATCGTCGGTGACCCAAACAATCATGCTGTCGCCTTCTTTAAAGATGGTACCGGCAATCAGTTTCGGTTGGAATTTGATGCATCGAAAAGTACCAAATTCGGTTTTCAGGTTTTCTTTACCAAGGTATCGAATGCTTTGCTTGTCATAACTTTTGGCATCCAAAAAAATGCTCACAGGAATATCTGTTCCCGGCTTGAGTGAGGAGTAATCGATGTTTCGGGCATAGTAGATCATGGTAAGCACATCGTATGTACAAGGCGTGATGGGCACTGTATCTCGGTGCATGATGCCATCTTTTCTTTTGAGAAAGGTATAGGCAATATTTTTCAGGTTGTTGAAGTAATTATCATTGTAAGTAGAGTTGGCGCCTTCATGTGTATCACGAAGGTATTTGAGTGGACGGAAAGAGCCGGAATCAACAATGCTCTCAAATTTATCGCGTACTTTAAAGATCCAGTCATAGCCGGAATAGGTTCTGCCCACTCCCCGAAATCTGTAGCAGCGCAGCGAATGGTAGTTGATTGAGGAGCTTGTAAAATGTACCTCACCGGCATTTACCCATATTGGCCCGAGGTTATAATAGATATGGTAATGGAGGTCTTCTTTGGTGGAGAAAGCAATTTCATTTTGCCTGCAGGGCATCTTTCCGGTTTCGGAGAACATCCATAACAGGTGAAGGAGAAGAACCGGAATCATTGAAGACAAAAGTACAGGCAAAAAAAAATCCCTCCAAACGGAGGGACTTTTCAAGGTAATCTTGGTGCAAATTACATTCCACCCATGTCAAGACCCATAGAGTCACCAGAGCCATTTTCGGCTTTGGAGTTTGCTTTGCGGCCTTTGGCTTTACGCTTAGGGGCAGCTTTCTTAGCAGCAGCTTTCTTAGGGGCAGCCTTCTTTGCAGCAGCTTTTTTCGGAGCAGCTTTCTTGGCTGTGTTCTTGGCAGCAGCTTTTTTCGGAGCGGCTTTTTTCTTGGGGGTTGTTTTTGTGGCAGGGGGTTTTTTAGGAGCGGCTTTGT
>JBKCNM010000038.1:0-36821 GCA_046297395.1 Bacteroidota bacterium | reverse complement strand
CTCAAAATCATTGAGCGCATTGAGAGTCGTGTTTCCCGAGATAAATACCTGGGGACTTCTGAACTCGCGAACATCCTCAAAGAAGAAATCTCCGGACTGCTCTCGCATGTTCCGGACGCTGTTTCAGACAACATTGAAATTCCTGCCCCTGAAGGTCCATATGTGATCATGGTTGTTGGCGTAAATGGAGTGGGAAAAACCACCACCATAGGAAAACTGGCTCACCAGCTTAAGCAACAGGGAAAAACTGTGGTGCTCGGTGCTGCAGACACCTTTAGGGCCGCTGCGGTTGACCAGTTGGCAGTGTGGAGTGAAAGGGCCGGTGTGCCCCTTATTCAGCATGGCATGAATGCCGATCCGGCCGCTGTTGCTTTTGATACAGTAAAAGCCGCGGTAGAACAAAAAGCCGATGTGGCCATTATTGATACCGCAGGTAGATTGCACAACAAAGTGAACCTGATGAATGAACTCTCAAAAATCAAAAGGGTGATGCAAAAGGTTGTTCCCGCTGCACCTCAGGAAGTCCTGCTGGTGCTGGATGCGTCAACCGGACAAAACGCCGTAGAGCAATGCCGGCAATTTACAGCAGCCACCGAGGTAAACGCGCTTGCGCTCACAAAACTCGATGGAACGGCAAAAGGAGGAGTGGTTATCGGCATCTCTGATGAGTTCAGAATTCCGGTGAAATACATTGGTGTAGGTGAAAAAATAAATGATCTTCAGGTGTTTCACAAAAATGAATTTGTGGATTCCCTGTTTAAAGAAACAGCTGTGCTTTGAAAACCAAAAGCCTCAAAAAAAACAAAGTCAATGTGGTTACCCTGGGTTGCTCAAAAAACCTGGTGGACAGTGAGGTGCTCATGGGTCAACTTCGCGCCAATGCTTTTCAGGTTACACATGAATCCGAAGAGGACGATGCCCAAATCATCATTATCAATACCTGCGGATTTATTGACAATGCCAAACAAGAATCCATTGATACCATTGTACGCTATGCAAAAGCGAAGCAGGAAGGAATGGTCGACAAGGTATATGTAACCGGCTGTTTGAGCGAACGATACAAGCCTGAGCTGGAAAAAGAGATTCCTGAAGTTGATGGTTATTTTGGCACCCGCGATTTGCCGCGATTGCTGAAAACCCTCAAGGCAGATTACAAAAAAGAACTTGTGGGAGAGCGACTCCTCACCACGCCAAGACATTTTGCCTACCTAAAGATTGCAGAGGGTTGCGACAGACCTTGTGCCTTCTGTGCCATCCCGCTCATGCGTGGCGCACATGTGTCGAGACCCATCGAAGAGCTGGTTACCGAAGCCGAATCCCTGGTAGCAGGCGGAACCAAAGAAATCATTCTGATTGCTCAGGATCTCACCTATTACGGATTGGATATTTATAAGAAAAGGCGTTTGTCTGCCCTCCTGGAAGCCCTTGTAAAGGTTGATGGTCTGGAATGGATTCGCCTGCATTATGCATTTCCAGGCGGATTTCCCTTGGATGTGCTCGATGTGATGCAAAGGGAGCAGAAAATATGCAAGTACCTCGACATGCCCTTGCAACATATCTCCGACAAGATGCTGGCATCGATGCGAAGAGGAACAACCCGTGAAAAAACCAATGCCTTAATCAAAACCATTCGCGAAAAAGTACCGGGCATCGCTCTCCGAACCACACTGATTGCAGGCTTTCCGGGAGAAACACAGGCCGATTTTGAGGAACTTAAAAACTGGGTGATCGAAACACGATTCGACAGGCTTGGTATTTTTACCTACTCACACGAGGAACAAACCCATGCCTACAAACTGGAAGATGATGTGCCCACTGCCACCAAGCGCAGACGCGCAGACAAAATCATGGAAGTGCAGCAAGAGATTTCCAGGCAAATCAATACCCAGAAAATTGGAAAAACATTCAGGGTAATGGTCGATCGTCAGGAAGGTGATTTTTTTATCTGCCGCACAGAACATGATTCTCCCGAAGTTGACAATGAAGTACTGGTAGCTGCCGAATTCGCCCTCCTTCCGGGAAACTTTGCCAACATCAAGATTACCTCTGCCGATGATTACGATTTACATGGCATTCCCTGTTAATCCGAGATGAAAAAGTTAGCCGGTAAGCTGCATTTCAAAAATTACATCCCGGGCAGAATCTTCAATCGTTTCATCAAACACCAACAGGCCTCGGGAATCCTTTTGATTATTGCTTCAGCAGCATCCCTCCTGCTGGCTTCCTCACCCTGGGGTAAAACCTATACGGCATTTTTTGAAAAGGTTGTATTGGTTTCAGGAAACAGCCATGCAATTACCCCCGAGTTTTTACTGAATGATTGTCTGATGTCACTCTTTTTTTTTCTCGTTAGTATTGAAATTAAGCGAGAACTTGTTTCCGGAGAACTCAGCTCACCTGCCAAAGCCGCTTTGCCTCTTGTGGCAGCATGGGGAGGAATGGTAGTGCCTGCCCTGTTATATCTGGCGTGTAATGTAGGCTCAGGATATGCAAGGGGCTGGGGAATACCCACTGCTACAGACATTGCTTTTTCGCTTGCGGTATTGTCACTCGCGATGAAAAATGTGCCCGGCATCTTCAGGATTTTTCTCACTTCACTTGCTGTCGCAGATGACCTGGGTGCTGTTGCCGTCATCGCCATCTTTTATCACGGAGAAATGCATCCGGTTTTTTTGTTGTTCACTTTCTTGCTAGTTATACTTACTTTTTTCCTTCAGAAAAAGATACAATTGCCCTCTATCTATTATCTGATACTTGTTGTTTTTTGCTGGTATCTCCTGGAAGAAGCAGGTGTTCACCCTACCCTTTCGGGGGTAATTGCCGGTTTTGTTATGCCGGGTGTGTTTGGAAAGCGCATGGAGAAATGGCTTGAAAAACCTGTTCATTTCGTGGTTGTTCCTTTGTTTGCCATGGCCAATACAGCAGTTCCCCTGTTCCCCAACCAACTGAGTAATTATCCCGGCATCAGCCTGGGTATTTTGGCGGGCTTGTGTCTTGGCAAACCACTAGGTATTTTTCTTGCCGCCTATCTCGGAAAAAAATTCAGAATCATTACATGGCCCGACGGCTTTCTTTCCTCCCATCTGCTCATGCTGGGCAGTTTGGCCGGCATCGGTTTTACGATGTCGGTATTTGTTAGTCATCTGGCATTTGAGGACAACAATGAAACTGCCGTGGCGCGTATCTCAATCGTTCTCGCCTCACTCGCCTCCGCACTTATCGGGTATTTTTTTCTCAGGAAATTCGCAAATAATAGACATGAATCACCCCTTTAAATTATGTCTATATTTGCCTTGTAAATATGCTTGAAGAAGTATTGATCAGCGTGGTTTCACCGGTTTACAAGGGTGAAAAAATGGTGGATGAACTGGTCCGCAGAGTGAGCGCTGCTGTTTCTCAGATCAGCGAGCAATTCGAAATCATACTTGTGGAAGATGGAAGTCCCGACAACAGTTGGGCAGAAATAGAAAAAGTATGTCATACCAACCCCAAAGTAAAAGGGATTTCCCTGAGCAGAAATTTCGGTCAGCATTATGCCATCATGGCCGGCCTCGACAACGCCAAAGGTGAATGGATAGTGGTGATGGACTGCGACCTGCAAGATGTACCTGAGGAGATTCCGAAGCTCTACCAAAAAGCAGTTCAGGAAAACTATGATTTTGTAAGAGGGCAACGCACCAACAGAAATGATACTGAATCTAAAAAAATAAGCTCCCGGCTTTTCTACCTCTTGCTCAGTTATCTCATCGGAAAAAAACTGGATCCAAGCGCTGCCAATTTCGGTATCTTCCATCGCAAAGTGGTGGATGCCATCAGGCTCACCAATGACAAGCACAAAGTTTTTGTACTCATGTTGCATTGGGTTGGTTTTAGGGGCACCAACATTCCTGTAGAGCACCATCCCAGACTACAGGGAAAAAGTTCCTACTCGCTTAAAAAACTCCTTGATCTTGCCCTTGAAATCATTCTTACCCACTCCGACAAGCCCCTGAGACTAATGATACGGGCAGGTTTTTTAGTTACCCTGCTGGCTTTTGGTACCGGACTTTACTTTTTGTTGATGAATCTCCTCAATCGCATTACGGTAAGCGGATTTACCAGCGTGATTGTTTCCATCTCCTTTTTCTCAGGACTCATCATCTTCTTTCTGGGTATCATTGGCCTGTATATCGGAAAAACATTTGAAGGGGTAAAAGACAGACCCATTTACATCATCAGCAAAAGACTAAACAAAAAAAATGATTGAAGCAGACGACTTAATAATTGGCAAAGGTGCTTTCATCGCTCCCCAGGCAAGTATCCGCGGACTCAGTGGAAAGGCTAAAAAAATTCATATCGGCGACCATGTCTACATTGGTCCGGATGTGCAAATCATCTGTGATGATTTCAGCATCGGCGATTATTCAAAACTGCAGCACCATGTAAATGTGCATGGCTACAAACCATGCAGCATTGGCCATAACGCTTGGGTTGGACAATACACCATCATCGATAGCATCGGCGGTACCAGCATCGGAAATAATTTTGGCATCGGCGCTCACTCGCAGCTATGGAGCCACATCAAGTACGGAGATACCCTCGAGGGATGCCGTTTCCTCAGCGAAAAACCCTTGGAAATTGGTTCGGATGTTTGGTTTGTAGGACATTGTATCGTCTCTCCCATTCAAGCTTCAGACAAATCCATGGCTTTGGCAGGATCGGTTGTTACAAATGACATGGCATTTAATACCATCTATGCAGGAGCACCTGCAAAAGCCATTTCAGAAAAAGTAGGACCTCAGTTTATTGAAAAAACGATCGATGAAAAACATCGTTTGCTGAATGAGATGCTCACAAAATTCAACCCCGTATCCACCTCCATCAGGGTGGTGAAACAGCGCGAAGAAACCGACGACAACAAAAACATCACATGGTTTGTAGTTGCAGACCGAAAATACACCAAGCGCCAATCAGAAGAAGAGATTGCATTTATGAAATACCTCTTGCCTGACAAAGCCAAATTTATCCCTTACTGATCATGATCCCATTCAACAAACCATACCTCTCAGGAAAAGAACTACACTACATCAAAGAATCCGTAGAGTCCGGAAAAATTTCGGGAGATGGAGTGTTTACTAAAAAATGTCATGCATTTTTTGAAAACACCTACGGTTTCCGGAAAGCACTCCTCACCACATCCTGTACAGACGCCCTGGAGATGATTGCCATCCTGCTCGACATCCAACCGGGAGATGAAGTGATTGCGCCTTCTTACACCTTTGTGAGTACGGTAAATGCCTTTGCATTAAGAGGTGCAAAACTCGTCTTTGCAGACTCACGCGCCGACCAACCCAACCTGGATGAAAACCAACTGGAAGCCCTGATTACCCCCCGCACAAAAGCCATTATCCCGGTGCATTATGCAGGCGTTGCCTGCCACATGGATGCCATCAAATCCCTTGCTGAACCACATGGCATACATGTGGTTGAAGATGCCGCTCAAGCCATCGACAGCTATTACAATGGCAAACCCCTGGGATCTATCGGAAGCCTCTCGGCATTCTCTTTTCATGAAACAAAAAATATCATCTCCGGTGAAGGCGGAATGCTTGCCATCAATGATGAAAAATACTGCAACCGAGCAGAGATTATCCGTGAAAAAGGCACCAACCGATCTGCTTTCTTCCGCGGACAGGTAGACAAATACAATTGGGTTGATATTGGCTCTTCCTTCCTTCCCAGCGACCTGATTGCCGCCTTTTTATTCGCCCAGCTCGAGAACCTGAAAAACATTCAGGAAAAACGCCTCAACATCTGGAACCAATACCAAGCAAGGTTATCGGATATTGCAGCAGAAGGACACTTCTCATTGCCTTTTATTCCCTCATATGCCACAAACAATGCACACATGTTTTATCTCGTGTGCAACTCGCTTGCTGATCGCACGGCACTTATCGATGCACTCAAAAAGAAAAATATCCTTTCTGTTTTTCACTATCAGTCGCTGCACAAAAGTCCTTATGGCGCTTCACATGCCCAAACACCCCCGCATCTTCCTAATTGCGACAGATACAGCGATTGCCTGCTAAGACTGCCCCTGTATTATGAACTTACTACCGATCAGGTAGATATGATCTGCGACGAAATCTTCGCTCATTTCAAAGCATAATGTCGGGAATCCTACCCCCCCCGCTCAAGCCAGGGAGTAAAATTGTCATCATCAACACGGGAAGAGAATGTCGGTCTGATCTCGATCAGGTGAGGCAACTTATTCAAAAAAAAGAATGGCAAGCGGTTTCCGGAAAATCCATCAGCGCTCCCTCATTCGCGCAATTTGCCTGTGATGATGAAACAAGACTTGCTGATTTACAAGATGCCATAAACAACCCCGACATCCATGCCATCCTCTTTGTGCGCGGAGGCTATGGCATGCTTCGTATTCTCCATCAACTAAACACTGAAGCCCTTGATAAAAATCCTAAATGGTTGATAGGCTACAGCGATATTACTTACCTGCTTTCGGCAGTGCAACGCAAACATGGGATGGCATGCATACACAGCCCCATGGCAGCTGCATGGGAACAAACACCGGAAGAACAATTACATGGACTTTTTACTCTTTTGCAAGGCAAGCCTTTGCGGTATGAATTCCAAAACATCAGCAGCTCTCAGCCTTTCGAAAAAATTACTGCACCAATCATAGGTGGCAATCTCAGCATCCTGCATTCCCTGGCGGCTGCAGGTGAACTCCCTCCTCTCTCAGGAAAAATGCTGTTCCTCGAAGATGTATTTGAAAATCTCATGAGTATTGAACGCATGCTTCTTGCGCTTAAACATGGAGGGATTTTTGATGATCTTGCAGCTGTTTTGCTGGGCGATTTTTCGATTCCCGTGAAGGATAACGAAACCAGCAATTTCCTCTTTCCGGGCATGGAAGTGAAGGATGATGCTTCTGCAGAAAAAGCCCTCTCGCATCTCATGAATAGCTTCTTTGCAGGCGCCTCTTTTCCGGTAATCAAACACATTCCTGCGGGACATAAACCCGGGCGCAATTTTCCGATTCCTCTGGGAATGCCTGTCTCCCTGCAGATGCAAAACAAAAACCTGATTCTTCAAACCCATTAGGTCATAGCCTCCGAATCCTGCACCTGATTATTTGCTGAAATATTCGGAGACTGCAGCAAGGCTCAACAAATCATGCAATGACATGGGAGCATCGTTTTTCATAAGCCCGGAAAAACATGCAAAGCGTCCAAAGAGTTTTTCAGGTTCCGGTTTGCTTATCGTTAAAACTTCTTTTGCATTCCCCGCCGATTTCGAAAGTTTTTGTTGTTTGTTGTCAAGCAGTAAAGGATGATGTAAAAAAGTGGTTTGTAAAAATTTTTCTTTCCCAAGTGAAGCTGCCAACCACAACTGACAGGCGGTCGACAAAATCAGGTCTGAACCTCTTGCCACATGCGTAATCCCAAAATGCAAATCATCGGCAAGACTGAGCAACTGATAGGCAGGTATGCCATCTCTTCTTCTCAGCACAAAAGAACCGCAGGATTGCCTTATATCCACACACTGAAAGCCCATCCATTTGTCATGAAAAAAAACAAGTCCATCTCCCGAAAGAAGAATGCGCCAATTTACATCCGCATCTTCAAGAGAGTGTCCTTGGGCTTCGCATGTGCCGGAATAAATAAGAGGATTGCCTGCTTCAGCCAAATCCTTTCTTGAACATGCACATGCAAAAACCAGCTTCTTGTCGCGCAATTCTGCCAACCATTGTTTATACAATGGCATGCGTCCGGTCTGCGACCAATCCTTGTAAAAATCATCCGTACCCATCGGACCAAGATCCCAATCCAATTCCAACACTTCGAGGGTGCGGAAAATATTTTCGAGGTATGCAGGGCGGAACCTGGATGCATCTGCATCATCAATTCTCAACAATACCTTTCCCCCGTTCACGCGAGCCCAAAGCCAGTTGAAAAGAAAATTATACAAATTTCCTTCATGTAAAAAACCACTGGGTGTGGGAGCCAATCGCGTAATCATCATCACCTGATTATTTCATCTGATGCAAATGCTAAAAATAAGAGAATTAAAAATCAAAGTATGCATTCCAACAAACCTGCGTAACTTGCAGTTGAGCGAACAAACCTTTACAAATTTATGACATACAGGAAAATCAGCGAATCTGAAATCAGTTATACAGAACTGATGATTCCATCTTATGCCAATTTCGGTGGCAAAGTACACGGAGGAATCCTCCTGTCAATCATGGACAAAGTAGCTTATGTATGCGCCAGTAAACACAGCGACAACTATGTAGTTACGGTAGCAGTTGAGGGAGTTGAATTCCTCAGTCCGGTAGAAGTGGGCGACTTACTCACAGTGAATGCCAGGGTGGTATTTACCGGAAACACCACCATGATTGTAGGCATGGATGTGGAATGCTATCATACACAAACAAAAACCCGTAGACATACCAATTCCTGTTTTTTCACCATGGCTGCCAAAGATCAAACAGGTCAACTCATGCAGGTTCCCGGACTCATCATCACAAACAAAGAGCAACTTCTGCAATTCAATGAAGGAAGACTCATTCGTGAAATGTCAAAACGAAAAAGGATTGTGTTTGAGGCAAATGAGGGCACTACAAATTTGCAGGAGATTATTGATGCTTGCAGTGCCGAAAAATGCCGCATCGAACTCCAAGCATGATCAGAAAATCTTGAGGGAACAATAAGTATTGCTAAGTATGAGAAGAGGGAAGTTGTTTGTCTCCATCTATGCGCTCCCAGTGCTTCTGATGTTTGAGCAGATGCCAGCCTGCTGTACCCAATGGTAAAATCAGCGAGGGCTCTTTCACGAGTTGTACGGCAAGGTCACTAAGACCGGGATTGTGCCCAATAACAGCAACATGATCTGCACCGGACTGCTTGCATGATTCATAAATGATTTTAGGAGTGGCCAGATACAATTCCGGAAGAAAAATCACATCTTCCAGCAAAACAAATCCGGAACGAACCAAAAAATGAAGGGTTTGAACAGTACGAGCAGCTGGTGAGCACAACACCTTGTCGGGTATAAAACCGAGTGTAGCCAATTGTTTAGCCAGTTGCTGCGCCTCTTCTCTTCCCTGGCTGTTGAGGGTACGGCCAAAATCCACCAATTCCTCGTGGCGATAACCCGATTTGGCATGCCTAATCAGCAACAGGTGTTTCATGAGAGGTGTATCTTTGAAAAATGAAAAACAAAAGTAAGAGAATTTACTTCCCGCTATTCCTGCTTTTCCTTCGCTGTATGATGTCTGCTGCAACTGAGCCCGAGGTGTACCTGATTAAACTAAACGGAAACATCGCGGAACCTCAGATGCTAGGGTACACAACCTTGTCTGCTCATCCGGCTTATGACAACCCACCCTTGATTGACGAAAAAAAACGGCGCATCCTGTTTGTTTCTGCGCGCGATGGCAATACTGAGTTGTATGCTTTTTCCTTAGTCGATTCGAGCCTGCAGAGACTCACCTATAACAACGAAAACGAGTATTCTCCCTCCTTCATTCCCGGCACAGAATTCATTACTGTGGTAAAAGGAAAAGAGCAGCGTCTCGCGATGTACAAATCTCCTGAGAAAAATGACAGCACATTGATTTTACATCCCGATTCTGTTGCCTATTACCAGTGGTCGGAAAATGGTCTCCCGGTTACCAATATGCTGGATAAAAACAGAAGTATATTGATTTTCGAAAAACCGGATTTCAAATCCCATCGTGTCATCTTAAAAAGATGCGGAAGAACCATCAAACCCTACCGAAAAGGCATGCTGCTATGTGAAGTACCGACAGACACAACCGCATGCACATCGGTGATTTGGACAGATTTGAAGAACGCCAAGGAAACACTCATCTGCTTGCCTCAAAGGAGCGAGGATTTTGGTGTTTGCGGCGACATGCTGTTTTGTTCTTCAGGAAAAAAAATATTACAACATTCCTTGCTCCGCCCCACAGAATCATGGAAGGAGGCTTTTATGTGCGAAGTTCCGGGGCTTACAAAAATCACAAGAATGGTATTTTCATCCGACTTTCTATTTGCAGTAATGGTGGTAATGCAATAAGCCATGTCGATTGCAAAACCTTAGATTGAATATATATGGTCTCTGAAGAATAATTTTTTTGATTTTTTTTGTGCGTTCCCCGGCTTGGTATGCCAGCCGGGGCGGGCTTTTCACTCAAACTTTTTTTGTTGCTCAAAAAAAGTAACCGTTGCAATCCCTAACGCCTCTTCAGTTTTCCGGATTCAAAATTCAATCACACAACATCTATCTGTCAGCACGCTTTTTACCTCAAATCCTATTCAGAATTCTTTCTATCTGCATGCATCAGAAAGTATAACCCAACCCAATACCTGCCCAGGGAACCACCATCATTCGGGATTTTCCGGCAATGGGAAAGCCCAGAAAGGGTGTAAGGGCAGCACGAAAAAAAAGACCCATCTTCTTTTGGTAACGATAACCAAGGTTGCTAAAAATCATTGCACTGGCCAAACCCGAATATGTACCTACAAATGCCCCTACGCCACCTCCCACTTCTATACGCGCTCTCTTGCCAAAAAAACGATAAGCGCTCAGCGAAGGAATAAACAAGGTTTGTGGATTTTCTTCCTCATCCCTCCATACCCCTAAACCCATTCCCCATGCAAACTGCCTATTCCTTCTGAAATCAATATTGAGCGAAGGAAAAAATTTACCACCCAGCTCAAGATAAACTGCCCTGCGCAGCGAATCGCTTCCATCCTCTTTTTTTGCCTTTGCCTGAATCTTTTCAAATGAAAAAAACAAAATACAAACAAGCATGAAAAAAAGTGCTTTCTCGTTTTTCATGTCTATGCATTATTGACCTAGCAAATGAAAGAACCCATTCCCATCAACATATTTGCCTTTCATGTCTTTGGCTGTGTACAAATAATAATACACCCCGGAGGATGCCCGGGAGCCTTTGCTAAGCGCATTCCATGTAGGATTATCATCCCGAGGATTGTTTGATTCATCTTCGAACACCAGCGAACCCCAGCGGTCATAAATGCTAAGCCTGAGATAACTCAGATTATCTGAAACAAGAGAAAAAAATTCATTTGTTCCGTCGCCGTTTGGCGTGAACACATTTGGCGCAATCACAACTCCTGAAGAATCCTTGCAGAGGATTGCTTCAATCATGTTTGTATAAATACTATCGAAACCACAACCCTCTGCAGAGACTACCCTTAACGAAACAGTATATGTACCCGGATCTGAAAAAATAGCCTGAGGCTCGCATTCGGCAGACTGGGTTCCATTGCCGAAATTCCAGGTACATGACCCCACATTGCCTTGCGTGAGGTTTGTAAAACGAGTAGTCAATGGCGAGCATCCCTTCTCTCTCTCAGCTCCAAGCAAGGGTATCAACCGCTCGGGAGGTGCCACACTTACCGTAGATACCGCACATCGTCCATTGGAAGCACTCACCAACAAACGATAGGTTCCCTCACCCAATCCCAGATCAACAGGCTTGAGTATACTATCCGTCTCGCCTGCAATGGGCGCACCATTCAAAGACCATTCAAACACCGGTCCCGGCAAATCACTGCCACCTGAAATCTCAAGATTAGAGGTACACAATCCCCCACTGAGCAAGAGTGTATCCCCCGCTTCAATCAGCACACGAATCTCATTCACAAAAGTGTTTTCAAAAAAACATCCATCGCTGCGTTTTATTCGAAGTGTTACAGTGTAATTTCCCAACTGGGTATAGGTATGTGTGGGATTAATAAGCGTGGATGTATTGCCATCTCCGAAATCCCAAAAACAGGAATCGATGTCGGAACCGCTGTTATTGGTAAACTGCACCGAGAGCGGAGGACATCCCAACTCCCTGGAACTTGATATTTGTGGTACGGTTGCAGGAGGCTCCGCAATCAAACGGGTAATCAAATGGCAGGTTCCATCCGGATAGACTACTCTCAACTGATACCTGCCTGCACCTAAACCCAGATTTCCTGCTTGCAAAATTGTGTCGGTTTCGCCAAGAATGGCAACTCCGTTAAAATACCATTGGTAATTCACAGCCAGGCTGTCGCCGGTAAAAGATAAACGCAATGTATTCCTGCAAACACTTCCCGAGTCGCTAATCATTGAAAAGAGATTGGCTTGGTTCAAGATCAGGTTATCTGCTAAAAAATAGGGCATCTCACTTAAAGTAAATGAGTAATCAGCGGGTAAACTACAGGAAGCTCCAATAATCACCGATTGGATGTCAACCGTAGGCGTGAAATCAAAATTGACGGTTAACCATTCTCCATTGGGTTGGTAAATAACAGTGTCCAATACAGCCCAGTCATCCACCCCAATAGGACAACCGAAAAAAGGGACCGAAACCGGAAAAGTAGCACAAGCAGCAGATCCAAAGATGCTTAATTCAACAGGACCTAAAGGAGGTTGCAATGATATTGATGTGTCGGGATTTTGAAGTAGACTGATATATGAACATGCGAGCGACAACTTTAAACGATATGCCACACCGGCTTGCATTGGAGCATTTAGGCAAGTACCCAAATACTCTAGATAAGGAGTAAAAAAACTGGAATCAATAGTAGCAATGGACATAGAGTCCATGGCAATAAAACCGGTATAACCAAGTCCGTCCGGAATAGTTGCAGGGGCATTGGGAAGACTAAAACCACCCGGTACATGTAAAAAAAAATCGGTGGTCGCCAATGTGGCCTGCTGCCAACCTACTGCGCATGACAACTCACTCGGACCCTGAGGCACACAGGTATATTCTTCAAAAGAGGGATTGGGAATGAGCGAGGAAGGCGTGAGACCAGACTGCGTGCAGACACAATCGCTGGTGTCGTTCAAATCAATCAGTCCGTCAAGATCATCATCAATGGCATTGTTGCAGATTTCCTGTGCAGACAAGGAGAAATGAAACAGCGAGAAAGCAATCAATAAGATTGCATAAAAACGAAAAGACATAGGTTTAACAATTAGGGTTTTCAAATATATTGAATAATCAGCAAACTATCATTCAAATTAATCCGGTGCAAAAAAAGAAAAGTGTACTTCACCATATTGACGGGTCTCATTGAGCGCTGAATGACCATGAAATACAGTGCCACTGCCATGTTCGAGCACCAGAAGTCCGTCTTTGCGGAGAAGGGCCGACTGTAAAATCAAATCCGGAAGTTCAGGCAAACCGGGATAGGCATAAGGAGGGTCAGCAAAAATAAAATCATAAGTGATGTGATGATTCCTGATAAAACGAATGGCGTCTGACTTCACCACAGTGAGTGAATCAAGTTGAAAGTTGGCCGCATTTTTTTTGATGGCCTCAATGCATTTCATATTTGCATCCACACAACAAACAGCAGCGGCACCTCTGGAGAGAAGTTCAAAAGAGATGGCACCGGAGCCGGAGAATAAATCCAAACAATTGGCGTCTTCCAGCGAAAAACGGTGAACAAGTATATTAAAGAGTGCCTGACGGGCAAAATCTGTAGTGGGTCTTACGGACATTCCTGTTGGAAATTGAAATGCCCTGCCACCCAATTTACCGCCTGTGATTCTCATGGAAGCAAACCCATGGAATAAACAAATGAGGATTTGTCTGCACGCATCTCTTCCTTGTCCAACACATTGGGAAGAAAATCCCTGAGCAGGGCAATTCCGGGCTCAACAAAAGCTTGTCTGCCAATTATCCTGCAAGGTTTGGCAGCATTGAGTGAAAGTACTTCATATACCATCAACACAGAATAGGCAAAATCTTCAGGAGAAGGTACATCAAAATAATTGGCAAAAAGAAGTTGATCACCATTGGTAACCAGCAGAAATTGTGCACCCGGGAGCACATAGCTCCAAACTACAATTCCTTCGGCCTGTAATGCAAGTTTATGCGGGATCAGGTAAGCAAGCGCATGATGGGTGCTTACATCTCCAAAATACCTTTTTACAAAGAGTTGCCATTCGGGCATCACCGAAAAAAAGAGTCTTGCCTCAGGTTTCTCCAGGTCATTGTGCAGGGCATGATACAGGCCATCTGCACCCTGCTGAAAATTCAACCAATGCCTGGGCTCCGCCTTCAGGTGATATTCTTTGGGAACGAGGGAAAAATAAGGATGAGAAAAAACCACTTTCACTTCCTTGAAACTGGCATATAGAATATCATTCTTTTTAAGGGCCGATACCACAGCATCCGACTGAGCAGCAATGCCTGCAGACTGTGGATACAACATCTGCTCTTCAAACAAAAGCTCGTTTCCATGAGTAACAGCAGCCGAAAAGCCATGTAAACCAATCTCCATGCATAGTGTGTATGCCCCGGCATCTGAGGACACAAAACCCTTGAAATGCTTGTCTGTCTGGCTGTTTTCCATGGGTTTCAAAGATAATTGCGAAATTTGAAACAACATCATGAAAAAACTTCAATTGTTTGTTCTCGACCTCAAAGTTGCCCTGGCCAGCATCAGAAGCAATCTTTTGCGCAGTATTCTTACCATGCTCATCATCGCTATTGGCATCACTGCTCTTGTGGGGATTCTAACTGCCATTGAAGCGATTAAAACCTCTATCAACGCCAACTTCAGCAGCATGGGCGCCAACACCTTTACCATCCGCAACCGGGCATTGAATGTACACATGGGCAGAAGAGGCAACCGCCCAAAAAAATACCCGCCCATCTCCTGGCAGCAGGCCAAAGAGTTTAAAAAAAATTTTGTGTTCCCGGCCAGAGTAAGCGCATCTTTTGTAGCAGACAATACTGCACTGATGCAATACAAGAGCAACAAAACCAATCCGAACATTCCACTTTTCGGTGGGGATGAAAATTATGTGTCCTGCTCAGGATATGAAATAGACAGAGGAAGAAATTTCAGTGCAGCCGAATTGGAATCAAACGCACATGCGATTATTCTCGGCAGTGAAACGGCGAACTTACTTTTTAAAAACATCAATCCCATCGGAAAAGTGGTGCTCGTCTCAGGAAGAAAATACCGGGTGGCAGGTGTGCTCAAGGAAAAAGGAAACAGCATGAGTTTCGGAGGCGACAAACTTTGCATCATTCCTCTGGGAAACGCCAGGCTGTATCATGAAGACGAAGAAACTTCCTTTGTGGTGAATGTGATGTGCGACAATAATTACCAGTTGGAAGCCGCCATCAGTGAAGCTACCGGCATGTTCCGGCAAGCGCGTAAACTGCGCATCTCACAAGAAGAAAATTTTGAAATTGTAAAAAGTGATTCCCTTGCCAACCTGCTCATCGAAAACATCAGGTATGTGACCCTGGCAGCTACCATTATCGGATTTATCACCCTTTTGGGAGCCGCCATCGGACTCATGAACATCATGTTGGTCTCTGTTACCGAAAGAATACGCGAAATTGGTATTCGTAAATCATTAGGTGCCACAAAAGCCGGCATCAGGAATTTGTTTCTGTCGGAAGCCATCATGATTTGTCAGCTGGGGGGGGCCATGGGAATCCTCCTGGGTATTCTTGCAGGCAACGGCATCTCCGGTGCTTTGGGTATCGGCTTTATTATTCCATGGAAGTGGATTCTCTCAGGCGTTGCCCTTTGCATGGCAGTGGGCTTGCTGGCAGGTATTTTGCCTGCCACTAAAGCCGCTAAACTAGATCCGGTGGAAGCACTCAGACATGAGTAACCTTGTGAAAAAGCGGGAAAGGTTTTTCGTCAAAATAGCATGTATTGTTATCAATCAGAAGACCAATAGCTGATTGTCTGCAAAATCAAATCTCCTTGATGATTCGCATTGCAAAGATGTTTCTCAAATGATGATTGAAGTGTTTCTCACTCCTGTGCGGAGGAATCAACCAAGGCGCGACCAATGGAGCTGTAGTAAAAGCCTTCCCTGCGCATCTCATCCAATCCATAAAGATTTCGCCCGTCGAACACCACCGGTTTCTTCAATCGCTTTTTCATTTTGCCAAAATCAGGCGTACGGAACACGCTCCACTCAGTGGCAATGAGCAAGGCATCGGCTCCTTCTAAAGCTGCATAGGCGTCGTCTGCAAAAGCAATTTTATTTCCCACAAGCCTCTTCACATTTTCAACAGCTTCCGGGTCATAGGCAACAATGCTTGCGCCGGCTTTGGTAAGTTCTTCAATCATATAGAGCGAAGGCGCTTCTCTGATGTCGTCGGTATCGGGCTTGAAGGCGAGACCCCAGAGAGCAAATTTTACCCCACTGAGATTGTTTCCGAAATAATTTTTGATGCGCGGAATAAGAATGGTCTTTTGTGTTTCATTCACCTGCATCACAGCATCCAGAATCCTGAATCCATATCCTACCTCATCGGCTGATTTGGCAATAGCCATCACATCTTTTGGAAAACAACTGCCTCCGTATCCAATACCCGGAAACAAAAAGCGTTTGCCAATGCGATCATCGCTTCCTATTCCCATCCTCACCATGTCTACATCCGCTCCTACCCTTTCGCAAATGTTTGCAATCTCATTCATAAAGGTAATCTTGGTCGCCAAAAAAGCATTGGCGGCATACTTCGTGAGTTCAGCAGATTTCTCATCCATGAACAGAATGGGATTGCCTTGACGAACAAAGGGCTTGTAAAGCTCATTCATCAACTTGCGCGACTCCTCAGAGGAACAACCAATCACCACACGGTCGGGCTTCATGAAATCATCTACGGCAAATCCTTCCCTGAGAAATTCAGGATTGGAAACCACATCGAATGATTTTCCACCGTTTGCAAGGATGGCGGCCTTTACTTTTTCGGCTGTGCCAACAGGTACCGTGCTTTTGTCCACAATTACCTTATAGTCATTCATCATCCCGCCCAGTTGGGCAGCAACTGTAAGAATGTACGAGAGATCGGCGCTTCCATCTTCGCCGGGAGGCGTTGGTAAAGCCAGAAAAATGATTTTGGCATCTTTTACAGCTTCTGCAAGCTGGGTCGTAAAAGAGAGGCGGCCGGCTTTGATGTTGCGGTGAAACAAAACATCCAGATGAGGTTCGTAAATAGGAATAATCCCATTGCGCATCTGCGCTACCTTTTGTTCGTTAATATCTACACAAATTACATGGTTACCTGTTTCTGCAAGGCAGGTACCCGTAACGAGTCCCACATAACCTGTTCCTACAACTGCGATATTCATAATGATTTTGTTTCTGTTTTATTAAGTTCGGGAAGCATATTCTAGCACACTGTCAGCAATAAATGACAGGGTAGATGCATCCAGTTCGGTGTGCATGGGTAATGAAATTACCTGCGTACACAACCTGCAGGTAATCGGAAAATCTTGATCACGGAACCTTGCATCCGCATAAGCTTTTTGGTGATGCAGGGGCTTTGGATAGTAAATCATGGCCGGAATTCCTTTTTCCGCAAGAAACGCTTTGAGGCCATCACGGTCAATGCCGGAAAGCACAAGCGTATATTGATGAAACACATGGTTTGACCAGCTTGCTCTTGCAGGGATACCCAGTGCAGGATGTCCTGCAAATCTGCTGTCGTAATAAGCTGCCGCCTTGTTACGGGCCGCTGCATAATCGTCGAGATACCTGAGTTTGATGTTTAGAATGGCTGCCTGAATGCTGTCGAGCCTGGAATTTACACCAATATCATCGTGAATGTACTGCACCGATTGTCCATGGTTGGCAATCATCCTGAGGCGTGCAGCCAGAGCATCGTCGTTGGTATACATGGCTCCCCCATCTCCATAACATCCCAGATTTTTTGAGGGAAAAAAAGAAGTACAACCGATATCTCCGATGGTACCGGCCTTGGAGGTCCGTCCATCGGCATGTGTATAATCTGCACCAATCGCCTGGGCTGTGTCCTCAATCACATAAAGCCCGTGCTTGCGTGCAATTGTCATGATGGGATCCATATCGGCACATTGCCCGTATAGATGCACCGGAACAATTGCCTTGGTTTTTGGCGTAATGGCTTTTTCAATTTCAGCCGGATCGATGGTAAATGTTTCCGGATTAACCTCCACCAACACAGCAGTGAGTCCGAGGAGTTTAATTACTTCGGCAGTGGCAACATAAGTAAAATTGGCTGTAATAACCTCATCACCGGGTTTCAAATTGAGCGCCATCATGGCAATCTGCAGGGCATCGGTGCCATTGGCACAGGGAATCACATGCTTCACGCCAAGGTATGCTTCCAGTGATGACTGAAAGGCCTTTACCGCAGGACCATTGATAAAAGCTGCAGAATCAATCACCGAATGAATAGCGGCATCCACTTCTTGTTTGATTTTTTGGTACTGACCCTGAAGGTCCACCATTTGAATTTTTTTTGCCAACTCTGCCATTTTTTGTAGAAGTTTGCGAATATACAAAAGATGATTGCATGGACTTTTTGTTCTGTCGTAAAATATTTTCAGCAGCTGTTCTGCTCATGGCATTGATAGGCGGGAGGGTACATGCTGCCGGAGCAGACAGCACCCGGTTTATCCATCTATTTGGGGTATCGGGAGGCATGCATCAGCCCTCAGGAGATCTGGCCGCCCGATTTGGTTACAATGGAGCAGTGGCGGCAAACTATCTTCTTCTGCACAAATCAAAATGGTTTGTGATGCTTGACCACCTCATGATTTTTTCCAGAAATGTAGTCGAAAACGGCATGTTTGTGAACATTTCCACTGCCGATGGCAACCTCATCAACCAGAATGGAGAATTTTCAAAAATCAGACTCGGACAAAGGGGCTTTTGTACCTCTGCGAGAATTGGCAGGGTTTTTCCTGTGGGAAAGAAAAACAGCAGGTCAGGATTTTTCCTTAGTGCAGGTGGTGGATATTTCGAGCACCGGATATTTATTGATGATGTGGGAAACCTGACGCCCTCCCTGAGAGGCTCCTACAAAAAAGGATATGACCGGCTCAGCGGCGGACCGGCCATTTGCGCAGGTGCAGGATTTCTACTGGTCTCCAAGAACAGATTAATCAACGGCTTTGCTGCCTTCGACCTGATTTACGGGTTAACCCAAAGCATGCGTTCATGGAATTTTGATACCATGAGCAGAGATACCCGGAAGAGGGAAGATATTTTAACAGGATTCAGACTTGGTTTTATGATCCGCATACACAGAAGAAGTACCGATCAATTTTACATGTATTAATGCTGTTTCAACTCACCTATTCGCTCATTACACGGCTTTACGGACTCTCCGCACTGATCCTTTCCCTCTTCAGCAAAAAAGCAGATAAGTTTGTTCAAGGCAGAAAAAATTGGAAATCCACAGCCACTGAAATCAGAAAGCAGGCCGGCGCAAAAAAATTGCTTTGGTTTCATTGCGCGTCTCTCGGAGAATATGAGCAGGCAAAGCCTGTGATCAGCGGACTGATGTCGCTGCATCCTGATGCCTTTTTCCTGCTTACTTTCTACTCTCCTTCGGGCTATGTGCAGGGCGCTAAAAATCCACTCTGTCATGCACAGATGTACCTTCCTGCGGATACACACAACAATGTAAAAAACTTCACTGATATTCTCAAGCCCGATATGGCTATTTTCGTGAAGTACGATTTCTGGTTTAATTACCTGCGGATTTTGCACGAGAAGAATATCCCGGTCATCTTTTTTTCGGTCATCTTTCGTGCCGACCATTTCCTCATGAAACCTGCGGCAAGCCCCCTCAGAGAGCAAGTATGGCATTCCCGAAAAATATTTGTTCAGAACAAGGCATCCTTAGAACAACTGAGCAAGCATGGCTATGCCAATGGAGAAGTGGCCGGCGATACGCGCTTCGACCGTGTTCTCCAAATAGCGCGTCATCATGATCTTCCGGAAAAAGTGCGGCAATGGGCCGCAGATAAAAACATTTTGGTGTGCGGCAGCATCTGGCAAAACGATGTAAAAAAAATACAGCACGACCTTACCCGTATCCTCGAAGAAGATGCACATGCTGCCATCATCATCACCCCTCATGAACCCTCTGTGAAATGGCATGAGGATGTAAAGAAAATGTTCCCTGCTCAACAGGTTTGTGCATTCACGAATCCTGATAACAAAGCCCGAATCATGTTTGTGGACACCGTTGGGTATCTCTCCTCGCTGTATTCCCTTGGACATTGTGCCTATGTGGGAGGAGGATTCGGCAAAGGCATTCATAACCTCCTGGAAGCAGTGGTTTATGGCATCCCGGTGATGTTTGGTCCCAAACACAAAAAATTTGCTGAAGCAGATTTGCTCATTCAACTTGGTGCAGGTTTTGTTTTCAGCCACCAAGGAGAATTGGCCTCCTTGTTCAGCGAATACAAACCCCCAAACGAGAACGGAAAAAAACTACAAATTATACTGCAACATTTTTTTGAAGAACATGCAGGAGGCAGTCAAAAAGTTGTCAACTTTATATCGAAAAATATCCTACAGCCATGAACATCAACAAACACATCCCCAACCTGATCACACTCGGAAACCTTTCATTTGGCTTCGCAGCAATCGCCCAAAGTTTTTCCGGAACTTTTGATTCCCTCTGTGCTGCCTCCTATTTTATCTTTCTTGCAGCCTTTATGGATCTGATGGATGGCTTTGTGGCGCGTATGCTCAATGTAACCTCCGACATTGGAAAACAATTGGATTCTCTGGCAGATGTGGTAAGTTTTGGTGTGGCGCCCGGCTTTATTCTTTTTCAAATACTAAATCATAATCTCACCAGGGCCACCCACTTTGATGAACCCATCAGGTATTGGGTCTACCTCTCTGTGATTATACCCGTGGCTTCGGCATACAGACTGGCAAAGTTTAATACCGACTCCTCACAGTCAAACCACTTCAGAGGAATGCCAACCCCTGCCATGGCAATTGTTGTAGCTTGTATTCCCCTTCAACTGATGCAGGATATACATGCGCCATTTAGTCAACTTCTGCTTTCTTCTAGATTTGTTACAGCATTGATTGTCATGCTTGCCCTGCTCATGGTTTCCAACATTCCCATGTTTTCATTTAAACCGCAAAATGGTGGTTTATCAGGCAACTGGCATATCCTTACGCTGCTTGCTTGCATGGTGGCGCTTTTTGTGTTGATGGGATTCGCCGCCGGTATACTTGCTGTACTTTTTTATCCTCTGCTTTCGTTCCTTTATTTTAGGATGCAGCCCCCTCATCCAAAGACCAAAGAATAATTTCACGGTCATCTCCGCCCGAGATAAAAGATCTGCCGGGTTCAATCCAGGCAAGGGTATTTACAGAACGCTTGTGCCCACCAGCCGATTCATCAAGTTTCATGCGAAAAGAAAGATCGTTCAGGTTCCATACTTTAATTGACTTGTCTCTGCTTGCCGTAATCAGGATGTTTGCTTCCGGGGCTGAGAGCATGTCGTAAATGGCATAGTTGTGTGCAGGTATTTTTTTGATTGCCTCCGGCCTGTCCCAGGCATGCATCATCAGGTGTGCATCCCTTCCTCCACTGAGAAATACATTTTCATCCGAATGATAAAAAAGGACCGAATTACAGGAAAGTTCGTTTGCCGTTTTTTGCTGCAAGAGTTCAAAATTCGGCAATGCAAAACGAAGTACACGCCCGTCACCACAGGCCACAAGGATACTCGAAGCCTCCCTGCTCACCCGGATGCTTCTGATCTTTCCTTGCCCGACGCTGATTTTTCGGATGAGTTCAAATCGATCTGAAAAGACACAGATGAGTCCGTCACCTCCGCCACTCAGCCATTGTTTATGCATGGGCTCGTAGAGCAATGAAAAAACAGGTCCAGCATGTGCTTGAAATGCCTTAATTTCCTTTTTTTGCTCAAGATCAGCAACATGAAGAATACCCGCATAGCTTCCCGCTACCAGGTAATTTTCATTCAGATGAAAAGCGTACAAGGGTTTGTTGGATTTGAGGATAGCTCCTTCCATCAGGGCTTCTTCGGGTTTCCAAGAACAGATAGTGCCATCGCCCGAACAAGAAAAAAAACGGTGCTGATGAGCGATGTAACCGAGCTTGTAAATGGCGGCACCGTGACCAGTAAAAACAAATCTTCGGCTAAACATGAGAAGAACTGTTGAGGTTGTAAAGCCCCTCGGGCAGGTCGCAGAAAATGGTTTTGTCTTTTTTATCAACCTTGCTGATGATGCCTTCTGTCCAGGGTATCATCGTCTCAGCCTTTTCATCCTTCACTGTAAGAATCCATTGCATTGGATATTCCATCACCTCGGTTACCCTACCTATCTCTCCAAGCTGTTTGTCAACCACAACAAATCCCATAAATGAAGAAAAAATATCTGCATTTTTTTTCTTGCCACTTAGTTGGGTATAGCAAAGTGCACCGGTAATTACATCCATCCAATGTGGGCATGGAATCTCCGGTTTAATCACCAGCTCATGCGTGCTTCTGCTCTGCAGATCCGTGAGTAAAAAGGGTACCGGTGCATGATTGATCTCAACAAAAATCCAGGTATTTTTTTTGAGCACTTTTTCATAGCCTTCCTGCAACTCAAGCAACAACTCGCCCTTGTAGCCAATCTTCCGCACTATTTTTCCGCAGAGATGCAATTGCTCACTATCGGGAAATATTTCCTTTTTACTCGATCAGCCAATTCTGAAGTTCCTGTACATGATGTTGCCATGAAAATGAATGCTCCACATGTTTTCTACCTTTCAAGCCCAAGTTTTTAGCTTCTTCTGGATGAGACAGCAAAAAGTTTATTGCTTCACTAAAAGATTTTTCATCATCCGCAATGATGATATTTTCCATGTGTTCTCCGTTGATGGCTTCCGCTGCCATGCGCGTAGTGATGCAAGGTAATGCCATAGCCATTGCTTCCAGCAGTTTGTTTTGCATTCCGGTGCCGGAAAACATGGGAGCCACAAACACTTTAGCCTGACTGTATTCATGACGCAGATCATTGATCCAACCGGTTACCCTCACATCCTTCCCTCCCATTTTTTTCACAGAGGCAGTAGGTCTTGCGCCGGCGAGGGTAACTCTTGCCTTGGGATGATGCTGATGAACAAGAGGCAAAATTTTTTCCACCAAATAATGTGCAGCCTGAATATTTGGCGGATAGGACATGTTTCCACTAAACAAAAGCAACTCATTTCTCACCTTGTATTCCTGTGCATCTTCATAGCGGTAATAAGCAAGATCTACTCCGTTTCTCAATACTTTAAGCATGGGCTGCATGGCTTTTGGCATTAGCCCCTTGTCCTGATCCGAGATAATCAGATGCAAGTGAAACCTATGCATCACAGCCTCTTCATATGCAGTGAGCTTTTCATATTCATAGCGATATACCTGAGACATCGGAAAGCGTGATTGGGTGTAACGACGCTGCATTCCTACAGAAAACGCATCCATGTAATCAATCACCTTTATACCGGCATAGGCTTTGGGAAGATATTCTGCTGTTCTCACAAGCTGGCAGAAAAACACATCGGGCTGGATACGCGAAACGAGCTTATTGACGGCCGAGGCAGCGGAGGAGCTGTAAAACCAACCCACCTGAAAAGGTTTGCCCTGAAAAAGCGACCGGAAAAGTGAAAAGAAACGAAAAAGAAAATGCAGTTTATAAAAATGAACCTCCTTGCAAAACTTCTTTAGTTCCTGCAAGGCTTTTTCATCTTCTTTGATTCCGGAAATACAAAAAAGATAGAGTTCGTTGTACCTGCTTAGTTCCCTTAAAAAATGAAATGCCCTGAGCTTGTCTCCCTTTTCAAGAGGATATGGAACACGGGAAGTAATCAGAAACAGTTTCAAGCCGCAGAAATTGGTTTTTTTTCAAAATTAATAAATTCGGCAAGCTGGTGATAGAGCTTTTCCCTTCCGAAGGTTTCTTTTACCAATGCAATAGCTGAAGCCGAACGACGACGATAATTGAAGGATGCTTGAGAAGCATGACCAACAAGCGAAAGCAGCTCGGACTCATTTGAGAAAAAAAGTACGGGGGCATCCTGCTCAGTCGGTTCTATACCCTCTGCACCGATGAGTGAGGAGAAAACTGGTATGCCAAGGGCCAGGGCTTCCACAATTTTGATGCGCATGCCACCACCTGCAAAAAGCGGACAAATCATGATGTCGCATGAATTGATAAAATCATGAGAATCTGCAACTTCTCCAAGTACCTCTATCCCCATCTTTCCGTGCGTTTTTGTAATATCTTCAGGCATACATCTTCCGGCGAGCCTTAGGATTGCACCCGGAAAAGCTTTATACACCTGCGGCCATGCATGTTTCACCAACCACCTGATGCCGTCCTGATTGGGCATCCAGTTCATGGATCCAAGATGAAAAAACACAGGTTTCTCAGGATTGAAATCGGCAGGTTGGGCATAGCTGCCTCCATAAGAATAAGGCAAGACAAATACTTTTTTTCCGGGTACTGTTTTCTCCATCACAGCAGCATCAAGCGATGTAATGGCAAGAATGATGTCTGCTGAGACCAATACCGATATCTCAAATTTTTTGAGTCGCTTTACCTGTATGTTGAGATAGGTCTTTCGTATTTTGCTCTTTTCCTCATTGGCTACTCTTTTCCAAAGGAGATGTTCAACATTATGAGCTCTTACAATAAGGGTACCTGAGAAATACTTTTTGATAAGAGGAAGATAAACTCCCATATATATACTTTCGAGCAGGACAAAGTCATAAGATTTGGCTCTCAGTTTTTCTGCTAATTTTTTTTCTGCCTCTTTGCTGATGAAGCGGCTGGCATGAAAAGCTTTGCCATTAGCAAGATTGAATAGGGTATTGACAGGATGAATCCTGGTGTCAACAAAAACTGTTTCTGGCTTGTAAAGGTCCTTTAAAGATTCCGGCCAAGAGGCAGGTTGACTTTCGTTTTTGGGTGTACTCAGGTAAAAACAATCAACCTCAAAACCTGCCTGCGAAAAACCTTTGAGGTTGGCCAGCATGGCCATGGCTCCTCCGTCGCTTTCGGGCCAGGGAGGTTTGTTACAGATTTGAAGAATCTTTTGCATCTGTTGCATATACCTTGCGACGCCTGAATAAAGACTTGTAAAATTCCATATCGAAAAGCACAGAATCCTTCGTGGCTTTGTAAGTTAGAAAAATACCCACCGGAAGCAGCACGGCAATGGCGAGCCAGGAACCAACATGGGGGTTTAGTCCACCTTCTTTTGCAGACTTTTCACCAATGATGGAAACCACATAAAACACCAGAAAGAAACCCACTGCAAACAAGGCAGGCATGCCCAATCCACCTTTGCGGATAATGGCGCCCAGAGGTGCACCTATAAAAAACAGTACCAGACAGGCAATGGACAGGGTAAACTTTTTATGAAACTCGATATAATACCTCACCTTGTTTCCATCCCTCACCTCTTGCTCAAACTTGCCGGATTCAACAAATGACGAATTGCTTCTGGCAAAGTTCAGGGCTGCATCAAATACCTGCATCCTGTCGGCCTTTGGCAACTGACTGAGATATTCCACATAGGTTTCTTTTTCATAAGACTGAATCCTGGATTCGAATCCCCGTCTTTTCAGATCACGACTCATTAAAAAATTGGTGAGCTGACTGTAGTTAATTTTGTTTCTTCTCTGCGTGTATACTTCCTCACTGTCTACAGCAGCAAGCAATTCTTTGGCCCTGAGAATGGAGTAATGGCCTTTGAAAAGAGATGCATCGGAACGCATCATTTTAAAGTCAGACAAATCCAAACGAACAATCTGTTTTTTAAAGGTGGAACGCACATAAGGTTTATAGTCGTTTTTGCCGTTTTCTGATTCTCCTTCCTCATAATTGTGACCATTGATAAGGGTGAGGATTAAAAAACGCTTGTCGGGAGTTACTTCCATCACACCCGAATCTGCAAGAGTTACCTTGGTATTGCCCATGTTCTCGGTATGGTCATAAATCATGATATGGCTGAGGGAATTTCCGTTCTTCCACTTTTTCCCTACACGCAGGGTGTAATTTTCAATCCCATTGTAAAACACTCCTTCCCTGATTTCAAGTGCAGGCTTTTTATGGGTAATGTCATACAGCAGCACTCCCATTTTAAGGTTGGCAAGCGGCAAGACATAATTTGAGAAGAAAAACGCAGCAGCTGAGAGAAGCAGGGTAAAAAAAATCAGTGGCCTGAAGATGCGCTGCAAAGAAATGCCCGCTGCTTTGAGGGCTGTGATCTCATAATACTCCGCCAATCCGCCGAAAGTCATGATGCTCGACAAAAGAATGGTGAGTGGAATCGCAAGTGGGACAAGTGTGGCAGACACAAAGAACAAGAGTTCGAGGATGATGCCGATGTCGAGTCCTTTGCCCACCAAATCGTCGACATACTTCCATACAAACTGCATGACAAGTATAAACATGATGATGCAGAATGTGAGTAAAAAAGGAAGCAGGTATGCGCGCAATATATAAGAATCCAGGGTCTTCAAGCCTTCTTTTGTGGGTGCAAAGATAGGCTTCCCTTAGTTTGCACCAAGTGCATGATGCAGGTCTTTTACCTGGTTTTGCCAGAGCAACTTGGCATTGTCCACAGCCTGGGCATCTTCAGCAAAATCAGTAATTACAAGGGCTACATCACCCGTAAGCTCATCAACCGAAATACGGAATTCAAAGTAGGTATATTCCGGCTCGTGCTTCCACTTGAAACGGATGTATTGGTTTTCTTTTTTTGCCAATACCTCTGCCAGCTGCTTGTTGTCATCCCAGATAAATTCAAAAGCCGTTCCCTTGAGGTTAACATCATCGGCAAACCACATGGCAAGCCCTCCTGCTGTGCTCAGGAGATTATACAAACTGCCCTTGGAGGCATGTATGGGATATTCCATCTCGTATTTAAGATAACGCTC
The DNA here is from genome assembly GCA_046297395.1 of Bacteroidota bacterium. Lineage (GTDB taxonomy): Bacteria > Bacteroidota > Bacteroidia > UBA4408 > UBA4408 > JBEICQ01. The sequence continues at coordinate 10,077 of JBKCNM010000038.1, read as the reverse complement.
CTTGGTGCGGGGCTTTGCTGCGGTGGCATTTTGTGGCTTTGCCTTTGCCTTGGTCTTGGCCATGGGAGGAAAAATTAAGTTTGTATTTCCTTTATCTTTTGCAATATAGGAAAATTAGATTACAAAAAATGAAATTATGGGGTGTCATGGTAAACTCCTCTGCCCAATCAAGTTGAATTTTGCGTAAAATACCCCTTTGTACAATCAATTCTCCTGCTTTGAGGGTTCGCAAATCCCTTACCTATCTTTGCAGACAGTACTTATAAAAGCTGAAAACAGAGCAATGAAAGACAAGAGCAAACATTTTTTTGTTGGACAAGAGGTCAGTCTGATGCAGATGACCGGCACATTTCGCATTTGCTCCTTGAAGTCAGAGGTGGCTGTGGTGAGTGATGAACATGGATTTGAAATAACCGTGCCTGTAAAAGAACTGGTAGGTCTGCACGGCAAAGAATCGCCACCGCAAGAGGCCTCTTTCGAAGCGCTGGAAAGAGTGTTTCCTGAAAATGGTGTCTTCCTGCTGTACGATGAAATCGCGGCCGGTGCTTGTCTGTATAATGGGCATTCACTTCCGCTGATGTATATATTATATGAGTTCCAAAAAAACAAACTCCTGCTGCTGTCAAAAGGACTGCTAGAACCCGAAAGCACGGGACTTTTATTCAACAGAAGCAGCAAGGAACTGAAACACCTGATGTTGGCCTGCATCTGGTTGCCGGAGAATACAGATCGTATACCCGAGTGGTACAGCAGGGATATCCGCACACATTTGCAAGAACCTGCTGTGCTTGTTCCACACTATAAACACCCTGTGAATCTTTGCCTGTTGCTCTCAACAGAAACTTATCAATCCTTTCTTTTGAACAACTCCCTTATCAGAATGGAGGCCAAGGATTCTTCGAACAAACGCACGCAAGCCAATATCCATTCCATGGATGCAAAAGGAAAATCAAGCAGCATCGACCTGCACATTGATGCGCTGACCGATAGTTCCGAAAAAATGCAGCCCCATGAAAAACTCAACCTGCAACTCTCTGCTTTCCGCAAAAAACTGGATGAATGCAGGCTGCATAAGATTGAGACCCTTGTGGTGATTCATGGGGTTGGCAAAGGGACGCTTAAAAATGAAATCTTAAAGATTCTTGCCGATGAACCGGGCCTGCGAAGCAAGGATGCACCCTATGAAAGCTATGGGTATGGGGCGACCATGGTCACCTTTTATTCTTGAGAAATAAAAACCCGGCCTATGAATGTAAGCCGGGTATATAAGGCAATTGCACCAATCAGTTAAGATCAATCAGTAGATCAGATTCCAAGTGCACCTTGGGAGACTTGATGATTCTTTTGGCGCAAATTGAAAGTTCTTCGTGCAACATTTTAATGCGTTTTTCTCTCATTTTGATATCCTCCTCATTATGGGATTGTTCAATTTTATTTTCGAGGAAACGAATTTTTGCATGCACCAGATGAGTGATCAATTCCAGGGCTTCCTTGCCTTCAAATTCACCATTGATAAGGTGAAGTGTGCTTCTCGTTTCCATCATTGTCCTTGTCCGAGTGAATAGCCGGGCTTGCCATTAAATTCATAGAGGTTTTCTGTTTTGATCACATCAAAGCCATGCTTTTGGGCATCTTGCAAGAGGCTGATGATGTGTTCTTTGGAAAAGGTTTTCCCTTCTGCGGGTTTAAACCTGCAGCGCCAGTGATCGGTACAAAAAGTCTGACTGAAACCATCAGGCCATACTTTGATACCACGGTTGGTAATCATGGATAGTTTGTATTCATTTCCTTCCAGTTTCTTAACCTTTTCTGCCAGTTCATTGGGGTTGCGATCGCTGTAGTGTAAGAAGATATCGGCTCCAACCAGTTTTTTTTCTGCTCTTGGTGCCGGGGTATAGGTAGGAATGGTAAACGCTTTTTCTGTCTTATACACCACAGGTGTAAGGGTAATGGGTTTTCTTCCGAGGTTGGCTATTACAGCGTCGGCAAATTCTTTGGTGCCTACTTGCTGCTTGCTGGTGCCTGCTTTAAAGATATCATATGTATGAATGCCTTCTTCGATGGTTGTTAACCAGGCATTGTGTACATTCTCTGCCACATCGTGTTGTCCCAAATGATTGAGCATCATGATTGCACCATGCAACAAGCCTGAAGGGTTGGCCATGTTCTGTCCGGCCCTGCGGGGAGCAGAACCATGAATGGCCTCAAACATGGCGCACTCGGGACCGATGTTACTGGAACCGGCCAGTCCTACCGAGCCTGCAATTTGTGCTGCCACATCGGAGAGGATGTCTCCATACAGGTTAGGCATCACAATAACATCAAAAGCCTCCGGGGTATCAGCCAGCTTGGCGGCTCCTATATCAACAATCCAGTGTTCTTTTTCAATTTCAGGATAGGCTGCACCAATTTCATCAAACACCTGGTGAAACAGTCCGTCGGATTGCTTCATGATATTATCCTTGGTAAAACAAGTTACCTTTTTACGCCCATACTGACGGGCAAACTCAAAGGCATAGCGAACAATCTTCTCGCAACCGGGTCGGCTAATGATTTTTAAACACTGCACCACCTCATCCGTTTGCTGGTGTTCGATACCTGCATATAAATCCTCTTCATTCTCTCGGATGATAACCACATCCATGACCGGATGCTTGGTTGAAACAAAAGGATGAAAACTTTTGCAGGGTCGCACATTTGCATACAGACTGAGAAACTTACGCGTTGTTACATTCAGACTCTTGTAACCTCCACCCTGGGGAGTAGTGATGGGTGCTTTTAAGAACACCTTGTTTCGAAGAATGCTGTTCCATGAATCCTGAGAGATTCCGGAAGTGTTTCCTGAGAGGTATACTTTTTCACCCACTTCAATCTCTTCCACCTCGATGCGTGCTCCTGCCGCTTTAATGATGCGGAGGGTGGCCTCCATGATTTCCGGTCCGATACCGTCGCCTTTGGCAATTGTGATGGTTTTCATGTTTGTTTGAGTTTTGTGCGGCAATGGTGCACCTCCTTTTTCATATATTTTTATTTATATTTATTATTTTTGACATAAAATATATTTATGCATTACACGCTCCATCAACTGCAGATTTTTCTGAAAGTTACCCAGGTAAAAAGCATCACACGCGCTGCGGATGAGCTCAACCTGACACAGCCTGCCGTGTCTATTCAACTCAGAAACCTGCAAGATCAGTTTGAAATTCCATTGACAGAAACCATTGGTAAAAAACTGCATGTTACCGAGTTTGGACATGTGGTGGCAGACTCGGCTAAAAAAATACTCGAAGAGGTATATGCCCTCAATTACAGGGCGCTTGCCTACAAAGGACAACTCACCGGAAAGTTATCCATCTCGGTGGTATCTACAGCCAAATACCTGGTTCCCTTTTTTATCCACGACTTCATGAGAAAGCATCCCTCTGTTGAATTTTCTATTCAAGTAACCAACAAGGCAAAAGTGATTGAAGCACTCGAAAAAAACCTGACTGATCTTTCCCTGGTGAGCATTTTGCCCGAACACCTCCGCGTGGAAAAAGTAAATCTCCTCCCCAACAAACTTTTTCTTGTTGGAAAACCCGATGGTGAGTTACAAAAAAAACGCCTCAGCAGGGAATACCTGCAACAGTTGCCTTTTATCTTCAGAGAACAGGGATCGGGCACCCTGCAGGTGATGGAGCGTTACCTGAAAAAACACAACATCAAACCCCGGAAAACCCTCGAACTAAGTACCAATGAAGCAGTTAAACAGGCTGTTGCTGCCGGTCTCGGCTTTTCCCTGATGCCACTCATCGGTATGAAAAACGAACTCGCTCAGCATGACCTGGAAATTATTCCTGCACCCGGCCTGCCTGTGAAATCAGACTGGCACCTCATCTGGATGAAAGGAAAAAAAAACTCACCACTCGCCGCTGAGTTTATCGAGTTTATCAGGGAGAACAGGACAGATCTCGTGCAGAAGCACTTTGGTTGGACGAGTAAATACTGATGTTTATACGGAATTTCTCTTGGCTATCCGGTCTACCATCCATATGATGCCGTAAGAAGAAAAAATCATCAGCCCGGGCAGCATACACAGCAGGTATCGATGTTGAATGATATATAAATCTGTATAGGTAATAAGCAAGGCCGAGATCAACCATGGAAGCATGATGGGAATAAACAAAAGCTTGAGCAAGGACTTTGATCGGTAGGCGAGAATAAAACCAAGAATAATACCCGAAAAAAGAACAAAATAATAGTGTAAAAAGTAAAACAACTTAATGGCTTTCTCAACCCCATTCATTTCCGGAAAAGGAGGCATCATCATTAAAATTGTACCATTGGTAAATACAAATTCAAAAACCTTTGTAACCGGCACCAGCAGATATGAATGCAGGGGACGAGCCTTGCGATAGATTGCAGCATATCTCTTGGCTGTGCGGTAAGCGAGCTCATTGAGAGAATCGCATGCAGACTCACTGTTCTCGGGGGAAACACTGCCTAAAAAATTACTTTTTAGCAGGAGCAAGGAATCTGGAGAAATCAGCGACAAAATCCTTTGCGGAAAAATACCCGAAGGAAAACCATTTCTGTCATTTGAATGAAACCATGCGCCCTCTGATCCGGGATAAAACTCCCCTGCTTCACCACCGAAGGCATTGATCATTCCGCGAATGGCCAGGGCCGATTTGCGATAGGAACTGCGCTCGCTGTAGGATTCATTCAGCGATGTTTCCAGCGGAATAAACCGATTCAGCGCGAGGTAATTTCTGGTGATCCAAGCCAATTCAAAACAGGCGAATGCAAAAAATACCCATACACAGTTTCTCACCCACTGTTTTGCCGGAGCATTTATCCAAAGAAACAAGGCTGTTACAGGCAGAAGCACACCCATAAAAGGACGCAGAAAGACCAACCAAGCCAGAAAAAAACCGGAGAGTAACAAATACCGGGGACGGGAATTTTTGATGTACAAAATGAGATAATAAAAATACCCTATGAAAGCTGAGACCGAAAAACTCTCCGATAGTGTAAAAAGATTGAATACCAGCAAAGGTGCAAATGTGGCAAACATGAGGGCGCACATGCGAGTACCTCTTTTTTCGTTAAACAAAAGCATATACAATCTACCCAACCAAAGGTTGGAAAGCACAGAAAGAAGCACCTGGGAGATCATCAGCAGAGCAATGGCAAGCTGCTGATGAAAAATCAGTCTCAACAACAAATAAGGCATGCCATAACCGGGCATCCTGCCGGCGAATGGTTTGCCGGGATCACTGTCGGTAATTGTGCCGTAAGTAAAATAGTTGTCGATGCTGCCCAAAAAATAACTGTAATCATTCATCTTGATGCCTATCAAACCAATCACATCCTGAGGAAAGAGACGATGGATTTCCCACACAAAAAAAGAAAGGACAAGAGCATGTATGCCCAACAGAAGAAGAAAATCCTTTAAACTGTTTTCAAAAAAAATACCGCTTGATTGATTTCTCATCTCGTTTTACATTTCAGTTTTTTTGAAAGACTAACAGGTAATAAAATCGGCAAATCTCAATTTTAGGTGGTTTTTCAACATGGTGCGAGAATAAATACTTCGGGGCAGTAACAATTTAATCAGCATCATATCTTCATCATTTCAAGGGCGAAAGATAAGCAAGTGAAGCTGCATTGAAAAATAAGTTTTACCCATACTTGCTTAACCGGCAAATGAAATAAGCATACGATATTTAGATAAAGGACAATTCATTACAATCAAAAGCAGAATCAACCGGACTCCTCCCTTATTTCTTTTTCTTCCTCTTTTTCTTCCTTTGTTTGCTGTGGACTTTCTTTTTTTTCTTCACCGGTTGTCCAAAGATTCTCGTCTTTTCATTTCCTTTCTGATCGGTAACAACAACTCGCATACCCTGATAATTCAAAGATGAATCATTGGCAGCAAACCATCGGCTGAGCAATTGGTTCTTGGCATCATACTCAAACAAGGTCCATTCGTCGTCAAGGTAAACATCATATGAACGAATACCTGAAAAGCTGTCATATATTTTCAGTGATACCAGACTGCTGTCGCACTTCTCAGGCTTGAGCTGCTCAGGTGAAGAAATCACAGGAGGTGTTGTATCAAGCGCCAGCACAAATCTGCCAAAATTTTTTACTTCTGCCCTTACCCCGCCAAGTGCATGATCCCATCGTGTTTTTTCGGCCACCATTCGCAAACCTGAAACCGAGGCAACACATACTTTATGTGTAAGAGCAGCAGGAATATTTTTAAGTTTTATGGCCATCTCCATGGTACCTGCCAATGCTTCATGCTCACGGTGTACTTTGTAGACAGGTGAATAAAATTTGGATGATGTATCATTGCTTGAAAAGTAAAAGTCAAGGTCATCAAACAATGAACCTTCCGGAATCAGCAATGAAAATTCATCTTTGGAAAACCTGTTTATTGCATCATAACGGAAACGGGCAGATGGCTTTGTTTTGTTCTCCGGACCTGCATCAAAACTAACCTCAGAGGTGCTTTTAATCGGCAACTGAATCATGCACATGTTGCCCGAAACATCAGAAGCTTGAATGGAAATGAGATGCAAACTATCATCCGAAAAAGCCATATATCCTCTTTTGGTATCGGTTTGGTAAAAGGGCAGCACATTTCCGGGCAGCACATAGCAACGCTGAAAGAGATTGCCCTTGAGTTTTTTTTCCTTGAAATCAATATGCCCGTTAATCTGTCGCGTTACATCAAAAGAAAAACCATCCATCTGCATTGCAAAGAATGGTTTGTCGTCAAGTGACAGGGATACCCTGTAGATGCCATTTCTGTTCTGGTTGTCATTCTCAAAATCAAAACCCTCCAGCAATAGTCCTATCGTACCATGAACCACCGGCGTGTCTGAGGGCATTCGTATGAACTGTCCATTTTTTTTGAGTACCCTGATTTCAGCTGCCTGTTTCTTCCCATTTACAGAGGAGGTCTCATTGATGGGCTGCAGCTTGATCGTGATCAGTTCAGGTGAAACTGAATCCGGTAAGTGGAAGCCCTGTTTCAGAGGATTCAAAGCCCATTCGGTTTTTTCGTCCCTGATCTCAAAATGCAAGTGGGGACCTTCAGATCCTCCCGTATTGCCTGAGAAAGCAATGACTTCTCCTTTCTTTACAAGCAGCTCGCCTTTCTTCGGAAACAATTCAACTTCAAACTTTTTCTGGTTGTATTGCTCGTCTTCAACAAAAGTGCGAATGCTGTCTGCATAATTTCTCAGGTGGGCATACACGCTTACCTTGCCGTTGGAATGGGTCACATAGAGCGCCTTGCCATAACCATATGGACTCACCTTGATGCGCGAAACATAGCCATCTGCAACAGCATACACCGGCAAGCCTTCCCGGGAGTTTGTGCGGATGTCGAGGCCGGAATGAAAATGGTTGTTTCTTAGTTCGGCAAAATTTCCCGACAAACTAATAGGAATATCCAGTGGCCAACGGAAGTATGATGTGTCTGTTTGAGCCAGCATGGAAAAGCGGGTGAATACATGCATCATACATGTTAAAAAAACAAGTTTTCTTGCATGCCTTTGTATTCCCATGGATTTCACCAAAGTGTAATATTGACAATTTATTACATTCGCAGTCTGCTTACCGGTCATGAAAAAATTCGTTTGTATACACGGACACTTTTACCAGCCGCCAAGGGAAAATGCCTGGCTGGAGATGATTGAACAGCAGGATTCGGCATTTCCTTATCATGACTGGAATGAGCGAATTGCTTTTGAATGTTACGGACCCAATGCCTATTCCAGAATTTTGAACCACGGGGGCGAAATTATCAATATCGTTAATAACTACTCCAGAATTTCTTTCAATTTCGGTCCAACCCTCCTCCAATGGCTTCAGGCTTATGCGCCTGACATCTATCTTTCGATATTGCGTGCAGATAAAATAAGTGCACTGATGAACCATGGGCACGGATCGGCTCTGGCGCAGGTTTACAATCACATGATTATGCCCCTTGCCTGTGCCCGCGACAAGGAGACTCAGGTCGTTTGGGGAATCAGTGATTTTGAATTTCGTTTCGGACGCAAGCCCGAAGGCATGTGGTTGGCTGAAACAGCAGTAGATACCGATACGCTTGAAGTGCTGGCTGAACATGGTATTGCCTTTACCATCCTGGCACCCAGACAAGCTGCAGCCGTCAGATCCATAGGGGCTTCGGAATGGGAAGATGTGAGCGGTGAAAAAGTAGATACAACAAAACCTTACTTGTGTAAGCTTCCTTCAGGAAAAAGCATAGCCCTTTTCTTCTACAATGGAATGCTTTCGAGAGAGGTGGCTTTTGGTGGTATACTGAGTGATGGAAAAGTGTTTGCCGATACACTCATCAAAGCATTGCCCGATCACCGCGGAGGACTCATCCATATTGCCACCGATGGTGAGAGCTATGGTCACCATCACCTGCATGGCGATATGGCATTGGCATTTTGTCTGGATTACCTCGAAAAAAATTCCGAGACCGTACTCATCAACTATGGCGCCTGCCTCGAAAAGGTCCGGCCTGAAGATGAAGTAAAAATATTTGAAAACTCTTCCTGGAGCTGCGCCCACGGCATTGAAAGATGGAGAAGCGACTGCGGGTGCAACAGCGGTAACAAACCGGGCTGGCACCAGAAGTGGAGAAAACCCCTGAGGGAGGCGCTTGATTTTTTAAGGGATGAACTCGCTGTATTTTATGAACAAAAGCTTGCTGAATTCACAAATGATCCCTGGAAAGCAAGAAATGAATACATCCATGTTGTGCTCAAGCGTGACGAAGCTTCCACAGATGCATTTATCCGCCGCAACTGCTCCTTCATTCCCGAGGGAGAGAAGAAAACCACTTTTCTCAGGATGCTCGAAATGCAGCGCCAACTTTTGCTCATGTACACCAGCTGTGCATGGTTTTTTGATGACATCTCAGGAATAGAAACCATCCAGGTACTTCAGTATGCCGACAGGGCAATTCAACTTGCAGAAAGTGAAACAGGAAAAAACTTCCTTCCCGATTTTCTGCAACTGCTTTCAAAAGCACCTACCAATGACCTGGAGTACAAGGATGGCGCATACATACACGAATATTTTGTCAGCAAATCAAGACTCACGCTGTCCAGCGTAGGTATGCATTACGCCGTGGCATCGCTCTTTGAAGCCTTTCCGGAAAGCATTGACATTTGCAACTACCGTGCGGAGAGTGAAGATTACGAAAGACTCGAATCAGGCGTATTCAGGGTGGCTGTAGGGAAAACCACCGTACGATCAAACATCACCTTCAGCATCAAACAGTTTTATTTTGCCGTGTTGTACCTTGGCCAGCACCACATCATCGGAAACGCACAAAGTGAAATGGAAGAGGAACAGTATAACCTGATGAAATCCTCAATTACCAATGCTTTTTCATCGTCGCGGATTGAAGATGTAATTGGTGCCATGCAATTGTATTTTGGTCCGGAAAAATTTTCTTTGTGGAGTCTTTTTCGGGATGAACAAAGAAAAGTGCTCAACCAAATTGTAAAAAATGACCTCATGCAGGCAGAAGATTCATACCGAAAAATCTTCAATCGCAATGCAGATATCATGAAAGTTCTGAAGCAAGCAGGATTTCCGGTGCCAAAAACTTTTTACAACAACCTGGAAACCGTGCTGAACATGGAGATAAAAGACTTTTTTAAGCAGGAAAAGTTTTTTGTTTCACGGCTTGAAAAACTCTCCTCGGAAGTAAAAACCTGGAACATTACCCTCGACAAGGAGGAAATTGCCTTTTACGCGGCCCAGAAAATACTCTCCTTGATGGAAAGTCTTCGCACCCATCTTTACGAAACAAAGTATATCGCGTCCATTAACCGTGCCCTGGCCGTGCTCGATAACCTGGAAATTGCCCCCGACACCTGGAAATCGCAAAATGCATTTTTTTACATTGCACCCAAAATTATCCAGAGCCTGGAAACAGCCGATCTGGTGTCCTCCAAAAAAGAGGAATACCGTCGACACCCCAAACAATTGGCCGGTTACCTAAAAGTGAGTATCTGAAAAAACATGAAACTAAAAAATCTCCTCCTCGCCATCCTGGCC
>JBKCNM010000037.1:0-6855 GCA_046297395.1 Bacteroidota bacterium | reverse complement strand
GGCTTTACGCTTAGGGGCAGCTTTCTTAGCAGCAGCTTTCTTAGGGGCAGCCTTGTTTGCAGCAGCTTGTTTAGGAGCAGCTTTCTTGGCTGTTTTCTTGGCAGCAGCTTTTTTAGGAGCGGCTTGTTTCTTGGCGGTTGTTTTTTTGGCAGCTGCTTGTTTAGGAGCGGCTTTCTTGGCAACAGCTTTCTTCACAGCCTTCTTAGCAGCTTTTTTAGGAGCAGCTTTCTTGGCTGTTGTTTTTTTTGCAGCTGCTTTTTTAGGAGCAGCCTTCTTGGTGGTTTTCTTTGCTGCAGCTTTTTTAGCGGCAGGCTTCTTGGCAGCGGCTTTTTTAGCGGCTGGCTTTTTCGCAGCTTTCTTAGGAGCTGCTTTAGCTGACTTTTTTGTAGCCATGTTTCTGGAGTTTGAGGTCCATTAATTGATTAGTTGACACAAAGAAAATAAATAATCGTTCAATCCAAAAAAAAACAAGTACAAAAATTATCAACAGAAAAATGTTAGTTAAGTGAATGAGTGATTCAATCATCTCTTTTGCGAGCAAAAAAAAACTTCGCTCTTATTTGCATTACACTCTCTGAAAGCATTGCTATCATTGATATTCAGCGATATCATAAACAACATTAAGTACACACATTTTTTTCTTTTTCTTACAAGCAACACGGAGGAATTTTTTTTGATAGATCATCTCAATTAAGTCTGCAACTTATTTTTCTACGCTTTTAAAAACTAAAATTCCGGTTTGTGGCAACAAGAATTATCCTTGCATTCTTGCATGATGCATACAAATCAAACCACCACTTGTTGGGATGATTAAGAAAACAGCATGCAGCAATTTCTCATGATAAAAATCCCGGACCCAATAGGAAGTGCCGCGTTTGTACAAGTTGCTTGAAGAACGCTGCAGACAGCGATGGCAGCAAGATTCGACGCATCCCGGCAAGCGCTTAAAAAGAGCCAATTATTTGTACATTTGTCAGGTAAAATACACACATGATTTATCTTGATTTTGAAAAGCCCATTGAGGAACTGTCCCTGAAGATTCAGGAGTTGCGTGAGATGAACCAAACAGGAGATGTGGATGTTTCGGCAGCCATTGCCGATCTGGAAGAACAACTCAAGCGAAAGCGAAAAGAAATTTATGACCAGCTTACACCCTGGCAAAGGGTGCAGGTTTCGAGGCATCCTGAGCGTCCATACACCATTTCTTACATCAATGCAGTTACCGACAATACATGGATAGAGCTGCATGGCGACAGAGGTGTGAGAGACGACAAGGCCATGGTGGGAGGTTTCGGTTTGATGAATGGAAGAACCGTGATGTTCATCGGTCAGCAAAAAGGAATCAACACCAAGATGCGTCAATTGCGCAACTTCGGCATGCCCAATCCTGAAGGATACCGCAAGGCATTGCGACTGATGAAGCTTGCCGAAAAATTCAACAAACCGATTGTCACCTTTATAGATACACCCGGAGCGTTTCCCGGTTTGGAAGCAGAGGAGCGCGGACAAGGCGAAGCCATCGCAAGAAATCTGATGGAGATGGTACAACTGCGTGTTCCTGTTATTTGCATCATCCTGGGTGAAGGTGCTTCAGGAGGTGCACTCGGTATAGGTGTAGGCGACAAAGTGCTGATGCTGGAAAATACCTGGTACTCGGTAATCTCTCCCGAATCCTGTTCATCCATTCTCTGGCGAAGCTGGGAGATGAAAGAAAAAGCTGCTGAGGCACTCAAGCTTACGCCTAAGGATATGTTAGGATTAAAACTGATTGACGGCATCATACCCGAACCTGTCGGTGGTGCACACACCAACCAGGTGGCTGCCCATATGCTCGTGAAAGACGCCATTGCCGAGCACCTTTCAGCGCTCGACGCCCTTGATGCAGAAGACAGGATACAAACCCGTATCCAAAAATTTTGCTCCATGGGCGTGGTGGTTGAAGGAAAATAAAAGCTTGACTTGCCTTTCTTAATTATGGTTAATTGGAAGGCCATCCGCCCCTTTACCTATCTTTTTGTTTATTTTGCAAGCATCTTTTTATGGTCGTAAAAATCAAGAATACCTCCACCTTTCCATTGCCTCAATATGCCACTCCCGGAAGTGCCGGTGTGGATGTGAGGGCATTTCTGGATGTGGATCTCATCATCGCCCCAATGGAGCGTGTGATGATTGGCACCGGTATCTTTCTCGAACTTCCCGATGGCATCGAATGCCAAGTAAGACCGCGCAGCGGACTGGCAGCCAAGCATGGCATCACCGTGCTGAATGCTCCCGGCACCATAGACAGTGACTACAGAGGAGAAATAAAAATAATACTGATTAACCTTTCTCAACAATCTTACTCGGTTGCTCCCGGAGAGCGTATTGCCCAATTGGTTTTTTCCAGGTATGAACAAATTCATTGGGAAGAAACGCATGAGATTGGCGAGACCCATCGTGGTGCAGGCGGTTTTGGACACACAGGAAACAAGTAAAAACACACAACATAAAGCATGAAACTGATTATTCCGATGGCAGGCATGGGTAAACGCATGAGGCCTCACACGCTCGTTACTCCAAAACCCCTCATCCCGGTTGCAGGAAAACCCATTGTGCAGCGACTTGTTGAAGACATTGCCAAGGTTGTTGACGAACAGATTACCGAAATTGCATTCGTAGTAGGAAGGTTTGGAAGCGAAGCCGAAAATCATCTGCTGAGTATTGCAGAAAAACTTGGAGCAACAGGAAAAATATTTTACCAGGACGAACCCCTGGGAACAGCCCACGCCATTTTATGTGCTGCACCCTGCCTTACAGGAAGGGTAACAGTTGCTTTTGCAGATACCTTGTTTAAAGCCGATTTTAAAATCAATGCCCGCCACGACGGAACCATCTGGGTGCAGAAGATTGAAGATCCCCGTGCCTTTGGAGTGGTGAAAGTAAATGCAGACAACATCATTACCGACTTTGTAGAAAAACCCCAGGAGTTCGTATCCGACCTTGCCATCATTGGCATCTATTATTTTAAAGACGGAGAGAACCTAAAAAATGAATTGCAATACCTGATTGATAACAACATCCGCGAAAAAGGAGAATACCAACTCACCAATGCCCTTGAGAACATGAAAAACAAAGGCATGCGTTTTACACCCGGAGAAATTTCGGAATGGCTGGATTGCGGCAACAAAAACTCCACCGTGTTTACCAATCAGCGCATTCTTGCCATCAAGGAAAATGAAGAATCGCTTGTGGATCCTTCTGCCGTGTTCCAAAATTCAGTACTCATCCCACCTTGCTATATTGGACCGGGCTGTGTCATAAAAAATTCCGTGGTGGGACCCTATTTATCTGCCGGAGAAAATTGTGTGATCACCGACAGTCGCATCAGCAATTCCATCATTCAGGCAGGTAGCAAGCTACATGGCGTACATATGGCACAATCTATGCTGGGGAATTCAGTAGAACTCTCCTCCAAAGCTCTCGACCTGAGTTTGGGAGACTATTCTGTTCAACATATCGCACATTGAAAATAAGACATTATATCATTTTTGGACTGGGAATTCTCCTGCTGGCCTCTTCCTGCGGAAGTGCAGGAAGAATCTCGAAAGACAAAAACAAGAAACCCGAGTTTGTCAGCGAGGCCAAACGCCTGGAGTTTGAAACCTCTTTCTACAACGGGAACAAAGAAAAAATCCTGGGCAACAACCAGGAAGCTGCCAGAAACTTCGCCAACTGTTTGCGTGTTTCACCCAAAAACGCAGCAGCCTCCTACGAATTGTCAATGTTGTTGTTTAAGTCAGGGGATATCATCAACGCAGAAAAGCTTGCTGCTACTGCCCTTGATGGAGATCCTAATAATGAATGGTATTGTTTGCTGTATACTGAAATTCTCATGCAGCAAAAAAAGTTTAAGCCCGCCCTCTCCCTATTGGAGAAACTGATTGTGGCCAATCCCGGGAATCCGGAAAACTACCTGCTTAAAATCAATTGTCTACTGATGTCCGGCAATCTAAAGGCTGCCATCAAAGAATATGACCGCTTGGAAAAAATCAATGGCATTTCGGAGGAGATTTCCATTCAGAAAGAAAGGATATACATCAAACTGCAAAAGTTTGACCTGGCCGTAGAGGAGCTCAAGAAACTAATCAAAAGCAATCCCACTGAAATTCGCTACCACAATTTGCTGGCAGAGCTTTACCTGGCCAATAATAAATCGGAAAAAGCACTGGAAGTGTATGAAGAGGCCAGAAAAATAGATCCTGACAATCCTTACCTGCACGCTTCTCTGGCAGATTTTTACCGCAGAAACAAAAACACCAAGGCTTACTTTGAGGAGTTGAAACTGGTTTTTAAAAACCGGGATTACCCACCGGACAACAAAATAAAAAGTATTGCCCCCTATTATACAGCACTCAACAGCTCTGATGTGGAACTAAGTAACATGGTATATGAATTGCTCGATATCATGGTGGCAACCCATCCTGATGATGCTGCTGTTTTTGCCGTGAGAGGCGATTTTTATCTCAAAGAAGAGAAGTTAGAGAAAGCTCATGAAATGTACAGAAAATCAGCAAAAATTGACAAGAGTAATTATTCTGTTTTCAACCAGATGATGCTGATTGATTCCAAGCTGGGAAATTTTGAGAACATGATTCTTGATGCGGGAAGTGCCACGGAACTTTTTCCGAGTCAGCCCCTGCCCTATCTGATGGGAGGCATGGCTTATAACCAGCAGAAAAATTATACCAAAGCCATTGCCATGCTTCGCTCCGGAATTGGATATGTGGTGGACAACAACCTCATGCTCTCTCAGTTTTATGCCAACCTTGGGGATGCCTATTACCAACAGAAAGAGTATGTGCGTACGGACTCCTGCTTTGACAAGGCACTTGAGATCAATCCTGAAGACACCTATGTGCTGAATAACTACAGTTATTACTTGTCGTTGCGGAAACAAAAACTTGAGAAGGCTGAAAAAATGTCTAAAAAATCCAATGAACTGGATCCCGGCAATCCCAGTTATATGGACACCTATGCCTGGGTGTTTTACGCCATGCAGAAATACACAGATGCCAAAGGATGGATTGAAAGAGCCCTCGAAAAGGATGGCAACAAAAATGCCGTTTTGCTGGAGCACTACGGGGATATTCTCTACAAACTCGACATGAAACCCCAAGCACTCGAATATTGGATAAAAGCCAAAGAGGCGGGCACAGGATCAGAATTTCTGGAGAAAAAAATTGCCGAAAAAAAACTATTTGAATAATGTTTGCCGGGCTTAAAAATCCATTTTCCTACGCCCTTTTGGTCGCTCTGATGAGTGTTTGGCTATTCCCGCTTGCAGCGTGCCGAACGGTAAAAGTTACTCCTGTGGTGAGACAAACAGATTCGGCATCAAACATATTAACTCCCGAAGAAACCGAGCAAAGATTTGATTATAAGTCGGCAAAAAAACTGATGAAAAGGCTCGATGAAAATGCCTTTGACTTTCGCTGGATGTTTGGTAAAATCAACGCATCTGTTTTAATTAATGACAAATCCAACGAGTTTCAGGTATTTGTGAGGGCGCGAAAGGACAGTGCCCTGTGGCTCTCCTTTCAATTGTTTGGAATAGAAGGCGCCCGTTTGCTTGCTACAAATGATTCCGTAAAATTTATTGATAGGCTTAACCAGCGTTACTTCTCAGGAGACTATTCTTTTTTTTCCAGCAACTTTCATGTGGACTTCGATTTTTCCCTTCTGGAGTCTCTGATTACCGGTAACCCTGTTGAGTTTTTCAGAGAAGACGAGAAGCTCCGGTCTTTTCGGGAGCAGGAAGAATATGTGCTCAGCACGGTGAGAAGAAGAAAGTTCAAAAAAATGATGCAAAAACTGGAAACAGGGGATTCCCTTACCAGCATGATTCAGCGCATGTATATTTCGCCCAGCCATTTTAAAATCACCAAAAACCTGATTAATGACTATCCTTCCAAACGGGAATTCAAAGCTGATTATGGAGATTTCAGGCAAATAGATAGTTTGTTGTTTCCCTTTGTGCAGCGCTTTGAACTTAACACCGACCGGAAAATAGAAATCACCCTGAATTATCAGAAACTAGAATCGGGCAAAGCCCAATCCTTCCCTTTTGCCATTCCAGCCCGCTATGAAAACATGGTTAAGTAATACCTGCTTGTTTTTGTTTTTGGGTATGCTTCCCCTCTGGGCTCAGGAGCAATCCGGTTTGCAACAAAAAAAAGACGAGCTGGAAAATCGCAAAAAAAGATTGCAGCAGGAGATTAGCGAATACAATAAGCAGCTGGAGGCCACAAAAAAAAACAAGCGTCTTTCCATCAACCAATTGTTGCAACTGAACAGAAAGATTGAAAAACGACAGGATCTGATTGGCACCATCAACAGGGAATTACAATTTACCGGTCAGGCCATCGACAAAAATATCACCGACATCAACCATCTCAATGGACAACTCCAAGCCTTGAAGGCGCAGTATGCCCGCATGATTTCATCCACCTACCTGATGCGCTATGGAAACAGCACATGGACTTTCCTGCTGAGTGCAAAAGACATCAATCAGGGAGTGAAACGCGCGGCCTGGATGAAGCAGTTATCGGACGATCGATTGATGCATGCCCGACTGATACAGGAAAAAACCGATACCCTTGCCATCAAAGTAAAATCCCTTGAAGAGAGGAGAATTACACAAGCTGAACTGCTGAACGAAAAAGAAAAAGAAAAAGAGGTGCTCGACAAGGAAAAAGACCTGCAGCAAGAGACCCTCACGCGTCTGCAAAAACAGGAAAAAGATATTAAACGCCAGAACAAGAAAAAACAGGAAGAAGCCAACAACCTCAACCTGGCCATCATGAAAATGATTGATGA
>JBKCNM010000036.1:0-8159 GCA_046297395.1 Bacteroidota bacterium | reverse complement strand
CGCAAGTTACGCCTCGGCTATTTCGGCGATTCGATGATAGAAGGCGATCTGCTTACCCAAGATTTACGCAGATTGTTTCAGCAATGGCTGGGTGGGGCCGGGGTGGGCTTTGTTCCGGTGACCAGTGCCGTGAGCGGATTTCGCCAGAGCATCAGGCATCGTTTTTCAGATAACTGGCAACAAAATGACATCTCAGAAAGCTATGCCCGCAATAAGTTTTCTCCGGGTCCCGGCGGCTTTATGCACCAAACAGGAAATGCTGAGGCTTGGGTAGAGTTTGCTCGAGGCAATCCTGCCTTTAGCGGAAACATCTCCTTGCGCCTGTGGTATGGTCCTCAAACATTACCGGGCACACTCTCACTGGATCATGCCAAGAAGATTCAGCAATTTTCTCTGAACGATACGCTGCCCTTTTCTCTAAACACACTCACCGATACCTGGAACGGTAACCTTCTTCGTTGCAGTTTCTCTCCTCCCTCGGGTCCCATCTACGGATTCAGTTGTGAATCGGATACAGGCATCATCCTCGATAATTTTTCTTTCCGCGGAAACTCAGGCATGGCCTTGACCCGTGTTCCATTTAAAACCTGGCAAGCTTTTGCACGGGCGGTACCTTACGACCTGCTTATTTTTCATTATGGACTGAATGTGGTTTCAGAAGCCAGCCTGGATTATGCATGGTATTACCGCGGCATGAGCAAGGTGTTGTCGCTTATGCGCCGCGCTTTTCCGGGCGTGCCTATCCTGATAGTGGGTGTGAGCGACAAAGGCTACCGCACGCCCGAAGGAGAATTTGCTACCGTTCCGGGTGTATATGTGCTTGATTCCATTCAATGCCGGATGGCAAAAGAAAATAAAACTGCTTTTTACAGCTTGTTTTCTGCCATGGGTGGCGAAGGGTCTATGGTATCGATGGTAAACAGGCCATACCCTTTGGCCAACAAGGATTTTACGCACTTAAACAATGCCGGAGCACGCATGCTTGCCCAACTCATGTTCAACGATTTTAAAAAGAAATACGCCCAATGGATGCAGGCAAATCACTTGCAGTAATCATCTTGCTTGCTTTGGGATGTTTTTCCCGAAATGCCTCCGGCACCGGACGAAAGGTGCCTGATGATGCACAGAGCATCATTGAACAGCCCGCTGCCTTGCGCCCATTTTTTGATGCACTCGACAGCCTGCAGCAGAGAAAAATTAAACAGCTTGAAATCCTCCACATAGGGGATTCACACCTTCAGGCCGATTTTTTTCCTCAACAGATGCGCACACGCTTTCAGCAAGACTATGGAAACGCCGGCAGGGGAATTGTTTTTCCATACAGGGCAGCCAAAACCAATGAGTCTTTTTTGTGGCAATCTTCCGCCAACGGAAATTTTATCCGTCGCAGGTTGGTGCACGAGGCAGATACCCTCCCGCTGGGCCTCGCCGGCATGGGCTTTTTTACCCGCGATTCAGCAGCCTCCATCACCATGTTGCTGAGGCAAACAGACAGCCTGAATTATGCCTTCCGCGAATTACGCATGGTATGCATCAATCCCGACATGGCTTACCTTCCCCAAGTAAAGGATACTTCCGGAAACATGAGCAACATGGAATGCACTCCAATGAATGGTTTCTGTTCCTACAAAAAAAGTTTTTCAGAACCTTTACAAAACATCCGCTTGCAGATTTCCAATCCTCGCTTGTCTTCCAAAGGATTTAATATGCATGCACTCATCCTGGGCGACACTGCATCCGGGGTGATATACCATAGTGTGGGCATCAACGGCGCAGAGTACAGACATTATGATGCAGCCCCGCTGTTCTTTGAAGAAAGCAGATTGCTTCATCCGGCCCTGATCATTTTTTCACTCGGCACCAACGAGGCATATGCCCGTAACTTTTCTGCCGATTCATTGCTGTTCCATGCCAACAGGGTCATCTCCCGTTTGCTTGCCATGCATCCCAATGCCTGTGTGCTCATCACTTCACCGGGCGATGCCTTAAAAGGCAGGAAATACAAAAACCCCAATAACCTCAAAGCGGTAAAAGCCCTTCGCGATTACTGCCGACAAAAAGGCTATGCCTTTTATAACTGGTACAATGCCATGGGCGGGGCAGGTAGTATTCATCAATGGACAAGAAAATCGTGGGCGCAAAAGGACAAGTTGCACCTCACGCGCGCAGGCTACACCCTGCAGGGCGATATGCTTTACCGCGCCATCCTTAAAGCAGGGGAGGAGAAGCCATGAATACCCTGTTCGATCATCTTCTTTACCAAGCCGGAAAACCATTGCTTTTCCAGAGCGGATTTTTTCTTTTCTTTTTTCTTGTGTACCTGCTTTTTTCTGCCTTCATCAACAAAAGCACCGCATTGCGAAACACCCTGCTCACCTTATTTTCTCTTTACTTTTATTACAAGTCCTCAGGCTATTTTTTTCTGCTCATGCTGGCCATGTGCATCTTTACTTTTTACATGTCGGCTGCCATCAGCATCTACCGGCATCAAAGAAGCGGAAAATGGCTTTTAATTGCCACCGTCCTTGTGTTACTCGGGGCTTTGGGCTATTACAAATACACCAATTTTTTTCTCCTCCAGGTCTTGCCCTTGTTTGGTTTTCAAGCAACGGCAGTGGATGTGTTCCTTCCATTGGGGATTTCATTTTTTACCTTCGAGCTTATTGCATACGCCACCGATGTCTACAGAGGTGACCATGTTCCCGGAAAATCCATCATGCAGTTTTTTGTGTATGTCTCTTTTTTTCCTCACCTGGTGGCAGGTCCAATCGTGCGCCCTCACGAATTTTTTCCTCAACTCTCTGTCATCCACCGACCCTCTGCGGTGGAAAATGGCAGAGGCATCTTTCTGATTTGTTTGGGGCTCATCAAAAAATGCTTGGTCTCCGATTATATCAGTCTCAACTATGTAGACCGCATCTTTGAGAATCCTTCCCTTTACACAGGAATGGAAAATCTGCTGGGCATGTATGGCTACATGGTTCAGATTTACTGCGACTTCTCGGGCTACACCGACATGGCATTGGGGCTTGCCCTGATGATGGGTTTTTCATTACCCGACAATTTTGCATCCCCTTATCTCTCTTTCTCCCTCACCGACTTTTGGCGCAGGTGGCACATCACACTTTCCTCCTGGCTGCGCGATTACCTATACATCCCGCTGGGTGGCAACCGCAAGGGCTTGTTCCGACAATACATCAACCTCATGCTTACCATGTTGTTGGGCGGACTCTGGCATGGAGCCTCCATCACATTTGTGGTTTGGGGCGGCATGCATGGGGGCATGTTGGCCATCGAAAGGGCGCTAAATCCCCTGTTGAAGAATATTCCGGCTTTCATCAGAAAACCTTTTGGCTGGCTCATCACCTTTCATTTTGTGGCGGCTTGCTGGGTTTTTTTCAGGGCCCCGGGCTTTGCGGAGGCAGCCGCTGTTTTCGAAGGAATCTTTGCTTCTTTTGAAGCCTCAGTTCTTCCGGCTTTGCTCTCGGCCTATGCACCCGTGATGGCCATGATGGGGCTTGGCTTGTTGCTGTCGCTTGCGCCCGTTTCATTTGTAAACCGCAGCCGCGAAGGGTTTGCCCGTCTGCCTCTGCTCCTGCAGGTAGGGGTGCTCACCCTCCTGATATGGGCCGTGTTGCAGGTGAGCAGCAGCCAGGTTCAGCCCTTTATCTATTTCCGATTTTAGTTCTCCGGGGGTGTTGTGGGGATGGTAACATTTGCTTACTTTTGCGCCCTTGTTTTGTGAGGAATGAAAGTACTGGATGAATACAACATTCCATTTCATGGGTTGCCGCAAGGCGAACATGTATACACATTCAGTGTAACCGGAGCGTTCTTTGAGGCCATTGGCACCAACCTGTTCAGCGAAGCCGATCTTCAATTGGAGGTGAGGATGCACTCAGGTGGATCAATGCTTACTTTCGACATGCAGGCCCAAGGCACATTGCATGTGGAGTGCGACCGTTGCACGAATGAACTCCCTTATCCTATTGAAGGAAAAACAAGGGGTTTTTTCGTAGCCAAAACAAACTCCACCGGAGAAACCAACCGCGACGCAGATGATATGGAAATCGTTCACTTGCCGCCGGGTGTTTCTTCAGTAAACATTGCCCAACAGGTGCTCGAGTTTATCAATAGTCTTGTGCCGCAGGTAAAAGTGCCCTGCGAAATAACCGGAGATACTTCGGTTTGCAACAAAGAGGTCTTGCAAAAACTCTCCGGCATCAGTGCTGCCGAGGCCCATCACGAGTCCACCGATCCGCGCTGGTTAGCCTTACAAAACCTGAAACAAAACAAAAACTGATTAACCATTTAGCAAACATACCATGCCACATCCCAAGCGAAAACTCTCCAAAAGCCGCCGCGACAAAAGAAGAACCCACGACAAGGCTGTTGCCAGTACCTTATACACCGACAAATCTACCGGTGAGGTAAACCTCATGCACCGTGTAAACACCGAAACCGGCATGTACAGAGGCCGCAAGGTGATGAAAGGGACCAAGGACGAAGCGTAATTTCGCTTGCAGGTGAAGCTTGCACTTGACATACCCGGAGGTGACTTTGCACCGTCATCCACCCTTGAAGGCGCCATCATGGCAAGCCAAAAGTTGCCTTCTGAAACACTTCTTGTGTTGGTGGGAGATGCGGTGTTGATTGAAGACGGTCTTTCTCAGCGAAACGCCGATTTATCCCGGTTCGAGGTGATACATGCTCCCGATGTCATTGCCATGTCGGAACATCCTGCCAAAGCCTTTGTAAAAAAGCCGGCCTCCAGCATCGCTGTAGGCTTTTCGCTTTTAAAGGAAGGCAAGGTGCAGGCCTTTTCCAGCTGCGGCAACACGGGCGCCATGCTCGTAGGAGCCGTGCAGGTGCTGAAAGCCGTTCCCGGTGTTATCCGCCCATGCATCACCACCGTGATGCCCAAACTTACAGGTGGAATGGGCATCATTCTCGATGTGGGAACAAATGCCGATTGCAAACCTGATGTGCTCTACCAATTTGGAATCCTCGGTTCACTCTTTGCAGAACATGTCTATCATATTTCAAACCCAAGGGTGGGGCTTATTAACATAGGAGAAGAACAGGAGAAAGGGAACCTGGTTGCCCAGGCCGCTCACCAGCTCATGAAAGACTCCACTGATTTTAATTTTATAGGAAATGTGGAAGGCCGCGACATCCTTAGTGATGCAGCAGATGTGTATGTGTGTGAAGGATTCACAGGAAATGTGATGCTCAAAGAAGCCGAAGCATTTTACACAGCCATTCGAAAAAGAGGCATCAAGGATGCATTCTTCGACCGTTTTAATTACGAACTCTACGGTGGTACTCCCATCCTTGGTATTAACTCAACAGTAATGATCGGACATGGCATGAGCAGTCCGCTTGCTATTTGTAATATGTTACTTTTGTCGGCAGAGGTAGCCTCTTCCGGTCTCTCTCAAAAAATTCACAACGCATTTCAACCATGAACATGCCAGGAGCAGCCATAACTGCGGTGGGGGGATATGTCCCCGAAGATGTGCTCAGCAACGCCGAGCTCGAAAAGTTGGTCGACACCACCGACGAATGGATCATGTCTCGTACGGGTATCCGCGAGAGACGCATCCTCAAAGGAGAAGCACAGGGCAATTCCGTGATGTGCGTAAAAGCCATACAGGAAATCCTGCGCAAGAAAAACCTTGATCCCAAAGAAATAGACATGGTGATTGTGGGCACCATTACCCCTGATTATCCTTTCCCTTCAACGGCCAATGTCATCTGCGACAAGATAGGCGCTGTGAACGCCTGGGGCTACGACCTGAGCGCAGCCTGCAGCGGTTTTATGTATGGCCTTGTTACAGCCACCCAGTTTATCCGTACCGGATACCATAAAAAAATCATCGTGGTGGGAGCAGATAAAATGTCTTCCATCATCAATTATCAAGACCGTGCCACCTGCGTTATTTTCGGCGATGGTGCCGGCGCTGTGCTGGTGGAACCCACCTACGAAGAGGTAGGCGTGATCGATTCCATTATGCGTTCCGATGGATCAGGAAGAAATTTCCTCTACATGAAAGCCGGCGGATCCATGCATCCTGCTACTCCCGAAACTGTTGCCAATCGCGAGCATTTTGTGTTTCAGGAAGGCCAAACCGTGTATAAGTTTGCGGTTACCAACATGGCACAAGTGGCCGCAGATATCATGGAGCGCAACCACCTTACTGCAGACGATATCAAATGGCTCGTGCCTCACCAGGCCAATAAACGCATCATTGATGCCACCGCCCAGCGCATGGGTATTGGTCCGGAAAAAATCATGATGAACATTGAGAAGTACGGCAACACCACAGCCGGTACGCTGCCTCTGCTGCTTTGGGATTATGAGAAACAACTCAAAAAAGGAGACAACCTCATCTTCGCCGCTTTTGGCGGAGGATTTACCTGGGGTTCCATCTATCTTAAATGGGCATACTAAACTTTTTTAAAGAAATCTGTAACCTTCACTTGTCCCTCTCGTAATAAATCCTAATTTTGTAAAACAAATCTCAAAAAACGCATCGCTATCGAATAAACATTACTCCTGATCAACTTACTGTCAAACTTTTAAAAAGGAGTAATTATGCGTTTACACATTGTTTCCGATTCCGGATTTGTTCAACATTTTGCAGCTGGAGAAAACGCCGCACTGGAAGAACTTTTGCGTCGTTACAAACGAAAAGTGTTTGCCTACATCGTCTCTCAGGTCCGAGACCAGGCCGTGGCCGACGACATTTTTCAGGATACCTTTTTCAAAGCCATACGCTGTATCAGAGCCGGGCAGTATAACGAGGAAGGAAAATTTATCTCCTGGATCATGCGCATCGCCCACAACCTGATTATTGATTTTTTTAGGGATGCAAAAAAAATTCCCCGCAATTCCGGTAATGAAGAATGGAACATTTTTGATTCCTTGAACCTTGCCGATGAGAATGTGCAAGACAAACTCATCCGAAAGCAAATCGCCAAAGACATTCGTCACATGGTGGAAAAACTGCCGGAGGCCCAGCGAGAAATTATCCGCATGCGGATTTTTGAAGAAATGAGCTTCAAGGAAATCGCAGAAGCCAACAAGGAAAGCATCAATACTTCCCTCGGGCGTGTCCGTTATGCCGTGATCAATCTTCGCAAGATGATGAACAAGCACAAAATCATGCTGGAGGCCTGAGTAGTTAGAGGCAAGTAAACCTCTTCCACACTGAATTTCCGCAGCCCGCATTCCTGTCTCTGCGCAACCCCCTTTGTCCATTCCTGAACACAGGTATTTAAAAACCCTGTGATTTTACCTATCCACTTGAAAAATAACAGGATAGGATACCAACACCTGTTTACAACTATTGAAAAGTTCCTGCCTGAAAAACCGGGTTATTGGTCATATTTGTGATACACTAATTCCCGGTATTATGCTTACACGCATCGCGGTTCTTAACTCAAAAGTTTACGGCAAAGCCGAACTCCGCCTCGACGATTGCGACTCCCTGCAGCTCGTAGGTCCCAACAACATTGGTAAAAGTACGCTCATCTATGCGCTTAACTTCTTGTTCATCATCGATGGCAACAAGATGTCGTTCAGCGGACAACGCAAAGGAGACAAGGAAACCATTCATCACTATTTTCCAACGCCCAACCAGAGCTACATCATTTTTGAAATTCAAAAAGGAATCACTTATTGCATCCTCGTAAAACGCGATTCAGAAGGTGAGTTGGAATACTTCCGTCTGGAAACGCCTTATCGTGATGATTTGTTTTTTACCCGCGACAATGGGTTGCAACGCATCCTTAAATTCGACGAGGTAAAAGAGCGTCTTCAAGCCCTGGGCGTGGTGCACAACCAGTACAGAAACAAAACCGAAGTGCTTAACACGGTGTACCAGCGCGGCAAGGATAACAACGCCGCTGTATGGCTTGAGGAAACCGTGAAAACCGACGGACTGAGTAACAATTTCAGCAAAATTTATCGCTACCTCATCAACACCAAACTCATCACCAACAAAACCCTCAAACAGGCACTTATCATTGCCGATAACAGGGAGAACGATGGGGTGAATTTCCTTCAGAAAAACAAGCGCGATATCGTTGCCCTTCGTCGTATCAATGATGAAATTAAAGCCATCAAGGAAGTGAAAGAAGAGTTCTACACTTTC
>JBKCNM010000035.1:0-4493 GCA_046297395.1 Bacteroidota bacterium | reverse complement strand
AATTTTACCGGCATTTACGCGAGGAGTTTGTCCATAAAGTCTGTTTATGTTTACTAAACAAAAACAAAAAATAACCATCAGGAAACATTGTTTATTGATTGTTTTCCTCCTCATGCTTTAAAGATATTATATATTTTTATTTGTAAACAGAATCAAAAAGCAAGATGACCTTTGTTCTGGGATCTAGTTGATTTTGTCTCAATTCATTTATGATATGAAATGCATATCTGTCGGTAAATGTGATTGATAAAGCAATGCAGGTATCATCATGAATGTTTGAATAATATTTTAATCAACAAGTTAATAGTTTGATAAAAGAGATGCTGTGATCCTATGCTATAATTCAGAGGATAGGCATGTAGAAACAACAAGCACTGAAATGAAATCTACTTTTGTATCACAAACTTTTGCTGTGTGATTCTCCCACTGTTGTTTCCGGCTTGT
The DNA here is from genome assembly GCA_046297395.1 of Bacteroidota bacterium. GTDB lineage: Bacteria > Bacteroidota > Bacteroidia > UBA4408 > UBA4408 > JBEICQ01. The sequence continues at coordinate 4,049 of JBKCNM010000035.1, read as the reverse complement.
AAAATATACAAGCCATTACTTAAATGCTTGCTGCTAAAATCTATATACTGTTTTTGTTCTGCACTTTGCCAACAAAGGATTACCTGCCCATAATAGTTAATTATTTTGTACTGCGTATTGCCTTGCTCCTGCTGCTCAATTTGCAAAAAGTGAGTAGCGGGATTAGGAAACACCACCAAGGTTTCCGCTCTTTTATTTCCATTTTTTTTGGTGATTACGCTTAAGCTATCGCAAATACTCAGACTGTCTGCTCCAAGCCTCATGTAGGCGAAGTTGCTGGGGGCAACGCCTAAGTTTGCATTTGTGTGGGTGTATTTATAATGATGAATAACCAGGTTTTGGAAAGACTCATTGGGGTTTGAAATTTCGCTGATGCTTCTTTGCGTTACTGTTGAAGTAGAAGTATTGAAGACATATTCATAAAAAATCATTTTTTTTCCATTCGGCATCATTTGGGGGGTGCCTGCATATCTTGCGATTAATCTTATAGAATCTGTGGCAAGATCCACCTGATAAAAACCCTGTATAAGTCCGGGAGTGACATTTCTGGCAAAATAAAACTTACTTCCGTCCGGGCTTATGCTCATGGAGGCAAGTGAACCGTCCAAGGGACCTATCGAATCACTGATGTCGTGCAAAACAAAATTGCTTAGCGTACCTGTGCAGCGGTCAAAATCGTATTCATGCACCATTCGGCTCAATCCGCCATTGTACTGGATGTATTTGTTTCCCTGGATAGTAAACTTGGAAGAGGTATTTACCCTGAGGTTTGCCGGCACACCAGGGAGGGTAATATTGTTCATTTGAATTCCCTGTGGAGTAAGCAAGCCAATAAAATACTTATTGGAATAAATATCCGGTTTAATTACCCACCAATCTCTTCCATTGGCATGCCTGCAGGCTTGGATGTCGCCATTGGAAGATGTGTCGCTCAACAATACATTGTTTTTGCTGATTAAGCTTTTGCTTGGAATATCGAGTAGGGCATAGGTAAAAAATTTATCATGATATAAATTCGTTTGCGGATAGTTAAAATAGCCATACTGTCCATAAAATAAATAGGCTTTTGTACTGTCGCCCGGATGGGGCAAAAACAAGGGAGCTGAGGCAACATTCACCCCTGTAGTATCCGGACCACCCGGATGGGGTGAATTATTAAAATACAATTTATGGGTGAGGATTTGGTTGTCGCCATTGATTAGCCTCCAACCATTGCTGGCAAAAATTAAGTCACCTGTATTTTTATCGCAAAAAGTGGCTTTAGAATAAAAGGATGACAAAGGCATGCAAGCAGGGTCAATAATCTGTTCGAGAGAATCCTCATTAAACTTGTAAATATTGCCTTGCCCGGGAACAATGCACAGACATATTTGGTTATTGTCGCAGCCACCAAAAAACATGGCATCATTTTCTCTTTGTGCATGTGTTGAGGTAATCGACAGAAAAAAGAGCGTCAATACAAGCCATCCTCTTGTAAGGAAATTATCTGGAGTAAATGAATTTTTTGCTGCTTTGTGTTCCATCTGTGTTTTGGGCCTGAAGGATATAGATGCCATTGCTGAGGAGAATGTTTGACGCATCAATGGTTTGTTGCCTGCTGTTGCTCTTCCATCGATGAATCAATTGTCCTAAGTTATTAAAAATTTTATAGTCAAGGTAATCTGTGTTGCCGCCAACTTCTATTTGCAAGCGGGAAGATACTTGCGAAACAAACAAGTCGCCGCCGGCATTTGTATTTTCTGTACGGAATTGTGATCCTATGCCGGAACAAAACAATTCATTATCAAAATTGGCAAGCGGATGATCTATGCCATACATTTCTCTCGCTTTATAAACAGCCGATGGCGACATGAGTGGACATGAATATGCTATCTGTTTAATCTTATTCATTTGTTGGGCATCAAATGAAAAATTACCTACAGCTATGGTGCTTAAAAAAATCTCGTTAATGATTTGTTCCATTTCCTCATATTGGGTTGGTGATTGTAATGAGGCATTCCAAAATCTTGCACTGTCTATTTTGTTAATTAACCTGCTTTGCTCTTCAGTTCTCAGTAATTGCAGTAAGGTATTGGCCATGTCCTCTTTGGCCATAAAATCCCTGTAGGCTTGGATCACGGCAGCAGTTTCAAGATCCTCCGGCTGCGAAACACCATTATTTGAACGAAGTATAAAGGATGTTTGTGTTGTTTTCCCAAAATAATTCACCGAGTCGTTTTTTTACTTCGGATAGAAAGAGCCTGTGATAAAGGTATATATGATAGATACTTATAAGTATGGATGAAGCAGCAATGTAAAAGGTCAATCTCAATTATTACAATCTCACGCTTAAAGAATTTTTATGTGTACGAATGGCTTAAAAATTGAGCGTCTGTAAAAATGGAAATGAATAAAAAACTACTTTGTGTATTTTGTTACTGCAAACACGATACTCTCGAAACAAACCTATTATCAATTATTTGCCTATTGATAACCGCTTAGTTAAGTGCAATACCCACCACAAATCCTATCCAAGGTTTATTCGTGTATATCCATATTTTTCTATCTGAACTCATCAGATAATCGTAACCCGCCGCCAGTCCAAAACTGGCCATGTTCGATTCTATAAAAGCGGCAATGCCTGTTTGAATAATCATGCCATTGTATTCATCGAGCCTTTTGTTTTGTGTGGTAAATGGACTGATCAAGGTAGCGCCCGGACCGGCAAAAAATCCAAAGTCGTATCCACTCATCCTCATTTTAAGATCATTTCTACCTAGTGGATCTTTTTTACTTTGAAGCTTAAAGCAATCATTCCTCCATCCTACATATAAAGCCATATTTAAGTCTGTTGTTACCTGTGCAGGCATACCAAATACTGTAGGGCGGTATTTAAATAGTATCGAAGTGAGATCAATATCCAGACTTTGTTTCTTAAAAACCATCCGTTTAAATACTTGACTGTCAGTTGTTGCAAGCAATGGGATGGTCAAGAATTGTTTTTTGTCCGGTTTATTTTTTACGAGTGAATATAGGTCTATCTTTTCATCGGTCACATCTAGGTATACACTCCGTGATTTTAAGGTATCTGATTTAAATGTGTAATATCCGCTATTCAGACCATGAAGGGAAGCTTTTTCGAGGGTATTGCAAGAAGCCAGAAAAACAATACCTACAATGGCCATCAAGAGATGGCTACAGCTTTTCTTAATTAAAAATCCGTGGGATGCAGAGGTCTTTAATTGTATCAAATTTGCCGGAAAGAATTTCATCATTTAAAGTACATGCTTTGGGTTTAAAAAGGGTGAAAAATGCTGCAAATAAACAATCATATACAATATTAAGGGAGTAGGTATGGATAAAAGTAGGAGTTATTTACCAATCAGCTACACCTTTTTTGAAAGCGGATTGAATATTTACCGGGAATAAGATGACATCCTTGGTAATGAATGTCTACAGCTGTTTGTTTATGTTATTCCATTTTGGAAAAACCATTTAGGGCAAGGCTCAACAAAATGATAAGCCCTTGACAAGAGGCAAATAGTTTTTGATGGCTTTTTAGTTGTTCGGCTGGATGTGGGCGGTATGTTATTTATTCCTTTATGTCATTTTTTAAAAAATCCTCTGTAAAGTGCCCTCTCTGTTTGGGTTTTGAAAATTTGTTTTCATTATAAACTTGTGAATTTCCTTTTGGAATTGATAGCGAAGTCCAGCCGTTTTCTGCAAGCATTTTTCCCAAAAACACAATTTGGCCAATGTGATAAGCATAATGTGCAAGTTGTCGTTTTATTGCTTCGGTTACGGTGTGTCCTTGATTGCGTATGTAAACAATTTTTTCAAGGTCGCTTGTTGTCAAAGAGTTGAGTACCTTGAATAAACAATTCCAGCCTTCGTTCCATTTGGATAAAAGCGCTTCTCTACTCTTAGAGGGGTTTTCAAATTCCGCGTCTCTGTTACGAGATTCCTTTTCACCGTCAGTGGTTAAAAAGTCTGTCCAGCGTGAAAGCATATTTCCCCAAAGATGATTCACAATGATGGCAATGCTGTTGGTTTCCTCGTTGTATTGCCAA
>JBKCNM010000034.1:0-6600 GCA_046297395.1 Bacteroidota bacterium | reverse complement strand
GCACTAAGGTTCACAGAATCTCCATATTGAATGAGTGTATCGGATGCGGTAACCAAGACATTCACAGGCGGGATAGCAGCTACATTTACCTGTGCTTGTGCACTGCATCCGTTTTGGTCTGTTACAGTTACAGTGTATGTTCCTTCTGCCAAACCTGAAATGAGGCTTCCTGAAGCTCCATTAGACCATGTATAATTATATGTTCCGCCTCCTCCGGTAGCTGAAGCCGCTGCCGTGCCGTTAATCAAGTTGCATGTGCTTGGTGTGGTACTGGCAGTGGCAAGAGGAAAACCCGTGACGAGCAAATTAATCGTGAGCAGGCTATCACAACCGGCAGCATTTGAGATGGTCTCAAGATAGGTTCCGGTTACATCATAAAACTTGCCCCCGGGCGAGATATAAAGCTCACAAGATGTTACATTGATTGTTGCACTGGTGTTCGTGCAAAAACAATCTGATACCTGAAATACGGAATCACTGGTCACAGAATAACAAGCTCCGTTGATATTGGCTGTGATGGTTACCCATCCGGAGTCTGCATAGGTATAGGTAACAGGATTGCCACTCAGGTTGCTGCCCGGCACTCCCATATTCCAATTGATGCTGTCGGCCACGATGCCAACAATCGAAGCAGTAAGCTGGCGGGTTGTGCAATTATAGGCAAAGTTCATTTTAGGAATTTGAAAAATCCTATCCGGCACAATTGCAGGTAAGGTAAGTTGACATGTTCCAAATAAATTGACGGAATTATTGATGTAGGCACATGCAGTGCCGAGATTGTTTGGTTGTGATATTTCATCGAGACGATTCACATTGCCCATCGCCACATATAATTTACCATTTGGTGCATGCTCGATTTGAAATACCGGATAGGCAGGGGTATTGATCAGACTTAGTGATGAAGCCACAGAAAGGGAATCATAGATGGTTAAATCAAGTTGGTAGACAGATGCAGTGTTTGTAAAATAAAACTTACTTCCATCGGGAGAAAAACAGGTTCCCCATTTCAGTAAGGGAGGCGTTGTTGGTGAATTGTCGGGCACGCGTATTTTTAATGGATTTGAAAAAACTCCGGTGGCAGGATCAAAATCAAAAAACTCAATAATCTCTGTTCCGTTAATCGGATTACCCAAAAGGGTTCCTGCAGGATTTGCTTTGAATGTACCCCATCCTTGCAGCCTAAAATCAAAAGGATCCGGAACCAAGGGGGTTCCCACAGCGCTGATTACCGGAACCGTATCAAGGCCACAGGCATTTATTTTGTAAGCATAAAATTGATTACCCGGAAAACTATGCGAAATCAACCAGTAACCTCTGATGGCCTCACTTTTTATAAGCGTCATTTTTTCAGTGATCGAGTCACCGGATAAGAGAATGTTTTTTTGTCCCGGAACAACATCACCAAGACCGCCATCCAGCGTCATGTCCACAACAGAATAATGAATACCTGTATAAGAAAAAACAGGGGTATCATACTCCAATTCATCCGGTGTAAAAACATAATATTTATTTGAATCTCCCGGAAACGGAACAATAATTGGGCCCTGGGAATTGGAACCATAGAGTCCTCCGAAAAGACCACTGCCATTAGGCATAAGCATATTGTTTGTATTCCAAATTTTCACTCCATCAGTATAAAACAAGAGGTTTCCTGTATTGGGATCAGAAACGCTCGCACAAGATTCATTGCTCTGGATGGAAGAAAAAAGAGCGCCATTCGGAACGCCTCCCGCAAACCTTACTTTGGCTCCATAACCAAAAATCCAATGGTTGTTCTGCTGTTGTGCTGTAACATGAAAACTCAGTATAAAAAAACAAATTCCTGTTATGAGGTTGAAAATTTTACTGACAAAAAATGGTATCATCCAATTACCATTGTAGGTAAAAAGGAGGGATGATTTTTGAGGTTTTGTCAAAGCTTGATAATTAGGTAGGTTACAATTACGCAAAAGTAGGACATGTCGGCGAGAATTTTTCACACAAAACACCACCCTTTTTATACTATCTCAAATTACTAGTAATCAGATAAATAAACACAAAACTCCCGCCATGATATCTCAATGAGATTCAAAATCAGGCAGACTGAAATTGTATGCCTAACTGTAAAAATCTCTTGTGAGTAAAAACGCAGCGCATAAATAAACCTGAAGAAAGAATAATTGAAAACCAAAAAATCATCGGCTCAAATTACCCAAATTGATAAGGGTTTACTATCGGGGCAGGAATTTTCCTCAGCAGGAATGCGCCGATAAAGTATGCCTGAAGATTCAGACATACTTTTCAGCACATATATAGGGTAGATTTAGGGTTCGCCGGCAAAAAAATATTAGTAAAAAGCATGAAGCAGATTCATCAACATGTGAAAATTTTCGAGGAAGTATCCTTGATATTTGTTCATCGAAATTGTATACTAACTTGATTGAAATCATTTACGCAACAAAATTACCGGAGCAGAAAATGAAAAACGAATACAAAATCATCTGAACGTTATATGGAATCATTTTGTTGTTTTTCAGCAGTTTACATATTTATTTAATCAATCAATGTATATTTCTGTTCATTATTAAGACTTGTTTTAAGTGAAAAATAAATCAGTCTAGTAAAAATGGATAGGATACAGGGCAAGGGCTTGTTGCAGGGCTTATCAAAAAGAATAAATCCAATCACCCCAAACAAGATCGATGCAAACTCATTGCCGCTGGCCTCCCGCAAAGTGCAGTAATAACCACCTGTGAGGAGGAAATACATTTGTCCTTATTAAAATTTATCAACGCATTTACAGGAGACAAGAAGCAAAGCGAAAATTGAGAATTTGTTAGGCTTGTATGGGAAGGTAAACTACTTTTTTCTCAGAGAAATAGGGCAGTTCAAAGAACTCCTCAATAGAATGCACCATAAACTTTTTCCTTCCGCTCAACAACTGCCATTCCTTACATTCCTGCTGAAGATCTCCGCCCTTTAAAAGGATAAATCCATTACCTATGGAGTTGATTCCCTTTTTTCGGATACAAGATTTTGCCCATCCCCAAAGTGTAGACATAGGTGCCACTGCACGACTTACCACAAAATCCACATCTCCTTTGTATGTCTCCGCTCTTCCATGAAAGCATTGTACATTCTTTAGTTGCAAAACGCTTATCATTTCAGCAACTGCATCCATTTTCTTGCCAATGGAATCGCACAACACAAAGTTTACTTCCGGAAACCAAATCGCAAGCACCAGACCGGGAAATCCTCCACCGGTACCCAAATCAAAAACTTTTGTACCGGGAACAAAGTCAACAAACTTGGCAATGGCCAACGAATGAAGGATATGATGTTCCTCAATAGACTCTTCGTCTTTACGGGAGATTAGATTTACCTTCTGATTGATTTCTTTAAACACAAGTGCAAGTGCTTGCAATTGTGAAAGAATGTGTGAATCGCAATGAGGAAAAAAGCGCTTAACAAGCTCCATCAAATGGAATGACGGTTGTTTTTAACAATGTTATAAAGGAGCTCTCTTGCCCTGAATAGCTGGGCTTTAACAGTGCCAATAGGAAGTTCAAGTTTCTGTGCAATTTCCTCGTACGACAACTCTTCAAAATACCTTAATTCTACCAGATGCCTGTAGTTGGGTTTCAGTTTATCTACCACTTCCCGCATCATTTTAATTTTTTCCTTCCTGATAAATTTTTCCTCAGGATCGGGCCCCTCTGATTTTACCTCTATACTAAACTCCCCTTCCTCGCTCTCAATACCCTTGTCCAATGAAAAAGTATTGTTCTTTCTGCGCCTGATAAAGTCTATGGCATTGTTACTTGCAATCTTAAACAACCAGGTAGAAAATGCATAATTAGGTGTGTATTGTGCCAATCGTTTAAATGCCTTTCCGAATGCTTCAATCGTAAGATCATCTGCATCGTCTTTGGTTCTCACCATCTTCAGAAGCATAAAGTAAATGGAGTCCTTGTAACGATCCATAAGCTCTGCATACGCCTTTTGGTCGCCATGGTCGAGGGCCGCACGCACCAGTTTATAATCATGTTGCGCCTTGCCGGTAAGATCGGGATTTACTTCCATCGATGCCTTTTGGTAAACAAGTTAGTAAAGTGTAAATATGGATAAATTATTGCAAGTACCCAAGCGCCTAAAAATGAAAACCACCATAAATCATTTTCCCTGAGGCGGCGTGCACTCATCAGGCGAATAAGTGCCTTGCTTAAAAATAAAGGTAACCAAGCTGACAATATGTACCAATGCTGAAGGGGAAATAACGGAAGAAAAAGCAAAGACACACACAAAGGAAAAAACAAAAAGTTTGCCATGGCATAGGCGCCAAGCTTCAACCTGGTAGCAAATTTATAATGTGCAGAAGCACTCAAATGTCGTTTTTTCTGCCATATCCAATGCCTGAACTTTTTCTTTGACGGAGTATAGGTAAAAGCATCAGGATGAATAACAACAGAAGAGTTTCCGGGTTTGGCAATCTTGTTAACAAACAAATCATCATCCCCGCTCTGGATGTAATACTGAGAAGCAAAGCCCTTGTTTTCAAAAAAAATCTCTCGGGTATAGGCCATGTTTCTGCCCACTGCCATGTATGTTTTATTGGCAAGTGCAGCCGACAAATACTGAATGGCATTTAAAAAAGCATCCAGTCGTACCAATCGATTTAAAAAGCCACGGGTTTTCTCATAGGGTGCATAGGCCACCACAATCTGTTTGTTTCCATCAAATCCCTGCGCCATTTGTTTGAGCCATTGGGTGGAGGAAGGATAACAATCAGCGTCGGTAAATACCAGGTGTGGAAATTTGGCACCTTTGATGCCAAGCGTAAGCGCCAGCTTCTTGTCGTGATCCCTGATTTCTTCTTCCTTCAGGTGTACCACATGCAGGTTTTTGTGCTTTGCCTGAAATTCCTCCAGAATATGCTCGCTCTCGTCCCAACTGCAATCATTTACCACTACCACCTGAAACTCCGGATACTCTTGGGAAAAAATTTTAGGCAAAAATTTAAACAGGTTCTGGGCCTCGTTGCGTGCACAAATCACCACAGAGACAGGAGGCAAGACAGACTCAGGCATCGATTTGGGTTTGTGGGAAGCCAGTTTATAAAACTGAAACCAATAATGATAAACCAGTATGAGCCAGCAGACCATCGTCAGCAGAGCCAAAACCACAACAGTTATCTGCAACATGAGCATGAGCCCGTAAAATTATCACAAACGCCACTCTTACGCATGTATCTCTGAAGGCAAATTCCCGAAACTTATCCAAGTAAAATTGTTAGCAATTGCTCCGATATGGTAGTTTTGCCGACAATGAAATTCAGCATTTCGCACACCGATTCGCAAAGCAAGGCCCGTAGGGGAATACTCGAAACAGCACACGGGTCCATAAAAACACCTGTGTTTATGCCTGTAGGCACGGCCGGAACAGTAAAGGCCGTTCATCAGTATGAGCTCGAAAAAGAAGTAAAAGCCCAAATCATTCTCGGAAATACCTACCACCTTTACCTGCGTCCGGGCACAGAAACCCTGCAGGCGGCAGGCGGTTTGCATCGATTGATGCACTGGAACAAACCCATTCTCACCGACAGTGGCGGCTACCAGGTGTATTCCCTTTCTGCTTCCCGTAAAATCAAAGAAGAAGGTGTTGAATTTGCATCGCATATAGATGGTTCAAAGCACTTTTTCAGTCCCGAAAAATCCATGGAAATACAGCGGTACATCGGGGCAGATATCATCATGGCCTTCGATGAGTGCACGCCCTATCCATGCGACTACAACTATGCGCGTCAATCCATGGAACTCACTCATCGTTGGTTAAAACGCTGCCAAGCCTATTGGGATGAGCACGCGCCTCTTTACGGACATACTCAAACTCTTTTTCCAATTGTGCAAGGCAGCACTTTCAAGGATTTGCGACGGATCTCTGCAGAACATATCTCTGAAGCCAATGCACATGGAAATGCCATAGGAGGCTTGTCAGTGGGCGAACCTGCCGAATCTATGTACGAGATTACCGAGCAGGTATGCAGCATTTTGCCCCTTCAAAAACCCCGTTACCTCATGGGTGTGGGCACGCCGGTAAATATTCTGGAATGCATTGCGCTCGGGGTAGATATGTTCGATTGTGTGATGCCAACGCGCAATGCCCGCAACGGTATGCTTTTTACAGCCGATGGCATCATCAACATCAAAAACAAAAAGTGGGAGCGCGATTTTTCTCCCATCGACAGCAGCGAATTGTGCACCAGTGATGGGTACTACAGCCGAGCCTACCTGCGTCATTTGTTTGCAAGTGAAGAGCGTTTGGCGGCTCAGATTGCCAGCTTGCATAACCTGAGTTTTTATCTCTGGCTCACCCGTGAAGCCGGAAAACAGATAGAAGCGGGCACTTTTTATTCATGGAAAAACAAAATGGTTCCGAGGCTACAACATAGACTTTGAGGAAACGAATTTGTCATTTGAATCTTCACAAAATAATCGGATAGATTTATTTGGGCCTTGCCCTTCGGGCCGGGCTTTTCACTCAAACTTTTTTGCTTTGAAAAAAAGTAACCGTTGCAATCCCTAAGGCATATAGGGGGCGGGGGGGGGTGTGCCCCCGCCCCCC
>JBKCNM010000033.1:0-46819 GCA_046297395.1 Bacteroidota bacterium | reverse complement strand
TGCGGGGTAGGAATTGTCGCGTACATTATGCAAGGGGGAATACTTGAGCAAATTGGTAAATTGTTTTTCATCTTCTGAGGTGCCGTAATCAGTGGCCCATGCCCAGCCGATGGTAAATTTATGGTAGCGCAGCATATCGAGCACACCTACTCCGGGAAGTGCTACCCTGCATAAATCCGGGCGTTGGGTCATAACTGCACCAACCAATAAACCACCGTTCGATCTGCCATGGATGGCAAGGTTTTCGCGTGCTGTGTATTTTTCTTTGAAGAGGTACTCAGCAGCAGCAATAAAATCGTTGAACACATTTTGTTTGTTGAAGATGGTTCCGCCCTTGTGCCAGTTTTCTCCATATTCACCTCCGCCCCTGATGTTGGCTACTGCGTATATCCCACCGTTTTCGAGAAAAACCATTCGCAAGGCACTAAATGCCGGTGTAACGCTGATGTTGAATCCTCCATAACCATAAAGCAGGCAGGGATTTTTTCCGTTTTGCACAAGCCCTTTTTTGGAGATGATGAACATAGGAATTTTTGTGCCGTCGAGGGAAGGATAAAACACCTGTTTTGTCTCGTAAGCGGATGGGTCAAATGAAACTTTGGTAGCTCGGTACAGCGAGGAACTGTTTTTTTCGGTATCGTATCGGTATACTGAAAGGGGTGTGGTCCAATTGCTAAAGGTGAAGAATACTTCGGATGATTTTTTTTCGCTGCTGATGGCATCTGCCATACCAATTCCCGGTAAGCTGATTTCTCCGAGCAAAGCGCCCTTTCGGCTGTAACGAAGAATTTTGTTTTGTACATCAACAAGGTATGTACACAGAAACTGATTTCCGGCCACCTGCGCAGATTGCAGAGGATCCTGCGCCTGACCGATGATGACTTTTCGGTTTTCAAGAGAGGGCTTTTCTGTATCTATGGAGATGATTTCATAATTGGGTGCATTGTAATTTGTTCTGAGATACAAAGCATTATCATCATTGTCTATTACATCAAAATCATTTTCAAATTTGTCGGTGATTTTTTTCCAGCTTGCTCCGGGCTTGTCAAGCTCCTTAAACATCAATGAATTGCCACTGGTTGACTCTGTTCCTGATATCACCAGAAATTTCTCGTCTTCGGTAGCAAAGGCTCCGAAATTTCTCAGTGGGTGCTCTCCGTCTTCATATACCAATTCATCTTTTTTGGGATCTGTATTAAGCACATGGTAATAGATTCGGTGAAACTCATTTTTACCCGACAATTCAGAACCCTTTGGAGGTTCGTTGTAGCGGCTGTAGTAAAAGCCATTTCCTTTGAAAGAGATTCCTGAAAACTTCACCCATTTGATTATTTCCGGCAGGGGTTTGCACGAGGGCAGTTCAAGAATGCGAATTTCCTGCCAGTCACTTCCTGCCGTAGATACCTGATAGGCGATGTATTTTCCGTCGCGGCTCACTTCAATGCTGCCGAGGGCCTGAGTTCCATCAGATGTGAAGGTGTTTGGATCAATCGCAATTTTGGGTTCACCTTCAAGTCCCTCCCTAAAATACAAAACCGATTGATTTTGCATGCCGCTATTGTTGAAATAGAAGTAGTACTTTCCTTTTTTAAAAGGGGCAGAAAATTTTTCATAATTACTGATGGCATTTAGCCTGTCTCTGATTTTTTTTCGGAAGGGAATAGCGGAAAGATATGATTCCGTGAGCGCATTCTGGCTTTTTACCCAGTTGGCTGTTTCTTCAGAGTTGTCGTCTTCGAGCCATCGATAAGGATCGGGAATGGTTTTTCCGAAGTACACATCTTCCTGCGCACTTTTTCGGCTGGTTGGATAAATGGGCTGTGAAAGAGCTGATAGCCTTAACATAAGAAGGGAACAAATGAGAAGATTTTTCATAAGTGTTTGCAATGTCTGAAAAAAAAGCAAGACAAGTGAATGGTAAGCTTTGTTTATCTTTGGAAATCAAATTTTAGTTTTGACCATGCCTTCAGTTCTCGGTTTTTTTCCATTCACTCCCAATGCTTCACAGGAGCTGGTGCTCCGCTCATTGCAGGAGTTTATTGATTCAGGAAAGGAGAACAGGATTTGCATCCTCAGGGGATATGCAGGTACAGGCAAAACCAGCATCATGGGCGCTCTTATCCGGTATATGGAGGCAATCAATCGCAAAAGCATGCTGCTGGCACCTACCGGCAGGGCGGCAAAAGTCCTTTCTGTTGCATCACAAAAAAAAGCTTATACCGTACACAAAGTCATTTATCATACGGACCCTGATGGATTTTCGGGTTTGGTTTTTCAATTGCAGCACAACGCGCATAAGAAAACTGTTTTTATTGTGGATGAAGCTTCCATGCTGGGCGAGTCTCCTCAGGATGCAAGGCAACAGTATCACCTGCTCGACGATTTAATTCAGTTTGTTTATTCGGGGGATGATTGCAGTTTAATTCTGCTGGGAGATGATGCCCAGTTGCCACCGGTAGGACTGGATCACAGCTATTCTCTTTTTGGAGACTACTACCGCCGAAAATTTTCATTGGATGTGATGGAGTTGACACTTTCTGAAGTGATGCGCCAAAAGGAAGATTCGGGTATCCTTTGGAATGCTACGCATATCAGAAGTCATATCGATCAGGCAGCGGCATTTGACCAGATCAATACCCTTGCTTTTGAAGATGTGAAGCGCGCCGACCCTTCTGAATTTACTGAGTTGCTCGAACGCTCCTATTCCCAGGTAGGGCGCAATGAGTGCATTGTAATTACCCGTTCCAACAAACGCGCCAATCAGATAAACAAGCACATCCGTAATAGTATTTTTCAGTATGAAGATGAAATTACCTCCGGTGATTTGCTAATGGTTGTGAAAAACAATTATTTCTGGCTCGACAAAAAGCACAGTGCCGGTTTCATCGCCAATGGCGATTTTGCAGAAGTGGTTAAAGTCAAATCAAAAGAAGAAAAATTTGGTTTCAGGTTTGCAAAATTGCTGCTTCGGTTCACCGATTATCCGGAGGAGGATGAAACGGAATGCATGGTGTTACTTGATACTCTGCACTCACCTGCTACCGGATTGGAACCCGAGAAACAAAAGCAATTGTATACCCAGATGCAATTGGGATATGCAAATGTTACCGAAGGCAAAAAACGCAATGCATGGTTTAGGGAAGATCCTTATTTCAATGCACTTCATGTAAAGTATGGTTATGCGGTTACCTGTCATAAATCACAGGGCGGGCAGTGGAGAGAAGTCTATCTGGACATGTACGGCTGGTTTTCTTCTCAGGCAGACCGCGAATTTCTCAGGTGGCTTTATACAGCGGTGACCAGGGCATCAGGCAAGCTGTTTTTGCTTACCGGCAGCCAATAACAGTTACTCATTACACAGCAGATGATATACTGCATAGGCCATGAATCCAATAGCATTGGTAAGCGCTTCTTCGCTGGCATCAAATTGAGAGGTATGCACACCATGTATCATATTTCGTTTGGCATTGCCTGTGCCAAGACGGTAGAAACAAACAGGAACCTTGCGTGAAAAAAATGCAAAGTCCTCTGCTGTCATCCGCTTTTCAAGCGCCATTACTTGGGTGCTGCCGAAGTATTTCTCCCCAAGAAGTCTGGTGGTTTCAGTGAGCTTCTCATCATTCAGCAGAGAGGGATAACCCACGCGTATGTCTGTTTCAACAGGGATGTTAAAGGAGGAAGCAATCTCCTCACAAACCTGCTTAATTTTTTGATGCACTTCAGATCTGAGTTTTTCATCAAAGGTGCGCAGCGTTCCAGCTGCCCTTGCGTATTCCGGAATTACATTGGTAGCTCCTTCGGCCATCAACTGCCCGATGGCAAAAACCATCTCATTGTTTGACATTTCCGAGGCAAAAGTTTTGTATAGCCTAAGGATGATTTCCGACAAAACCGGAATGGGGTTTTGATATTTATGGGGCATTGCGGCATGGCCGCCTTTGCCTTTTACAGCGATATAAATTTCGTCGGTAGAGGCCATGAATTCACCGGGTTTTAATCCGATTTTACCTTCCGGAATTTCAGGGGTCACATGTTGTGCAAGCAGGGCATCGAATGCATAAACATCAAACAAGCCCTGCTGGAGCATAAGGTTCGCTCCTCCAGGAAGTTTTTCTTCACCCGGCTGAAAGATGCCTACAAGTCTGCCCTTTAATCCGGGCATGTTTTGCAGGAGCATGAGAACACCCACAACAGCGGCAGTGTGAAAATCATGCCCACAGGCATGCATCACCCCGTGATTTTGTGAGGCATAGGCGGTTTGGTTTTCTTCCTGTATCGGGAGGGCATCAAGTTCGCATCGGATACCCACGGTTTTTCCGGTAGACGCAAATTCCCGTAGTGTGGTGAATCCTGTTTGAATCCATTCTCTATGCACACTTATATTTTGTTTGGCCAGAAAATTTTTCAGGTATCGAGAAGTTTCATACTCTTTGAAAGAGAGTTCGGGATGCCTGTGCAAATGGCAGCGTAGTTCGTGGCATGCACTTGTTAGGAGAGCAGCCTGTTTTTTAAAATAGTCCGGTCCCAACATAGGTTCAGTGGGATACAGGCAGCTGCAGGGAGAGACCCGTTTGTTTGATTCCGTTCATCCCTTTTCGCACATTTTCTATCTGTTCAAAACCAGCCTGTTTTAGCATTGAGCAGGCAATCATGGAACGATAGCCACCTGCACAATGAACCATCAGGGATTGGTTTTTTGACAGGGAATGCAGGGAGCTCATGAGTTCGGCCAAGGGCAACAATAGCGCATCCGAAACCACGCCGCTGGCTTGTTCACCGGGGTTTCTTACATCCAACACTGACTTATTGCCCTGAAGTTGATTGATGAACTCCTGGGGTTCTATGGATTGAACATGATCACAGGCGAGACCAAAATCTTCCCTGAATCCACCTGCAGTAAATCCTTCGATATGTTCGAATCCAACCCTGGCTAAACGGGTAGCAGATTCTTGTTCTTTTCCGGGCTCGCACACCAGGATAAGCGACTTGTCGAGGGGAATAAGGGTAGCAGCCCAGATGGCAAACTGACCGGATAAGCCGATATTGATGGCACCTTTGTAGAATCCTTTTTCAAACTCATCTGGTTCCCGTGTATCCAAAAGCAAACTACCATGTTTTAGTTTCTCTTCTACCTGTATTGCATGCAAGGATTGTTGGGCTTTGCTGAGCAGGTTGGGCAATGGAGTATATCCATTCTTATTGATGCCTGCATCTTTGAAGAAATAGGCCGGAGGTGCTGATAATCCTTCCGTTACCAGGTTGATAAATGCTTCCCGGTTAGGGGCCAATAATGCATAATTGGTTTTTCTTTGCACGCCAAGTGTAGAGAAAGTTTCTTTGCCGATATTTTTTCCGCATGCACTTCCTGCACCGTGGGCGGGATAAATAATTACCTCATCAGGGAGGGGCAGAATTTGGGTGTGAATTGAATCATAGAGTTTTCCGGCTAAAATTTCTTTGGTAAGTCCTTCATGATCGCCGGCCAGGTCGGGTCTGCCAACATCCCCGATAAAAAGCGTATCACCTGTGAACAAAGCAAGGGGAGTGCCTGTTTGGTCTTTAGCCAGAATGCAGATGGATTCGAGGGTATGTCCCGGAGTATGAAGAACCTGAAGCGTGCAATTACCAAGTTTGAATTCCTGCAGGTGTGTTGCCTGTAAGATTGGAAAACCGGTCTTAGCTCCTGGTCCGAAAACAATTGGAGCGCCACTCTCCACGGATAAATCAAGATGACCTGAAACAAAATCGGCATGCACATGAGTTTCAAAAACATAGATGATTTTCGCCTTTCGGCTCTCTGCCAAGGAGTGATATTCCATGGTGTCCCTAATGGGATCGATCACTGCGGCTTCGCCTTCCGATTCAATGTAATAGGCTGCCTCGGCAAGGCAGTTTGTGTAGAGTTGTTTAATGAACATGATGCAAAGATAAATACACTTGCCCGCACACCCGTATTTAGAATGGAGCTTTGTACAAAGTTAAATTTACCTGTATCTTTGCCAGCCTTAAAAAAAGTAAACAAAAACAAACAGATATGCGCGCAACTGCAACAGAAAAAAAACCGGCTTTTAAAGTAAAAGACATTTCGCTTGCCGAATGGGGCCGTAAAGAGATTCGTTTGGCTGAGGCTGAAATGCCCGGTTTGATGTCACTTCGAGATGAATTTGGCAACTCCAAGCCCCTCAAGGGAGCACGCATTGCCGGTTGTCTGCACATGACTATTCAGACTGCTGTTTTAATTGAGACCCTCACTGCGCTGGGCGCAGAAGTAAGCTGGTCATCCTGCAACATTTTTTCAACCCAGGACCATGCTGCCGCTGCCATTGCCGCCGCCGGGATTCCGGTATTTGCATGGAAAGGTATGACAGAGGAAGAATTCGACTGGTGCATCCTCCAAACACTCCACGCATTTAGCGAGGGTCAGCCCCTCAATATGATTTTGGACGACGGAGGTGACCTCACCAACATGGTGCTAGACCGTTTTCCCCAGTTGGTTTCAGGTATCCGTGGCATCAGCGAAGAAACTACCACCGGTGTTCACCGTTTGTATGAGCGTATGAAAAATGGCACTTTGCCATTGCCTGCCATCAATATCAACGATTCTGTTACCAAATCCAAATTCGATAATAAATACGGCTGTCGTGAATCTCTTGTGGATGCCATTCGTCGTGCCACTGACATCATGCTTGCCGGGAAGGTTGCTGTGGTTGCCGGCTATGGCGATGTGGGAAAAGGTTCAGCACAGTCTCTCTCCTCTCAGGGGGTAAGGGTGATAGTAACTGAAATTGACCCCATCTGTGCCTTACAGGCCGCCATGGACGGTTATCAGGTGCTCAAAATGGACAATGCAGTGAAAATTGCTGACATCGTAGTGACCGCAACAGGCAACAAAGACATTGTTACCGAAAGACATTTTAAAGCGATGAAACACAATGCCATCGTGTGTAATATCGGTCACTTTGATACTGAGATTGACATGGCTTGGTTAAACGCCAATTGCGGATCTACAAAAGATACCATCAAACCACAGGTTGATAAATATACAGTAGACGGAAAAGACATTATTGTGCTTGCCGAAGGTCGTCTCGTTAACCTGGGTTGCGCCACAGGTCACCCATCATTTGTGATGAGTAATTCATTTACAAACCAAACATTGGCTCAACTTGAACTTTGGGCAAACCATAAATCCTACAAAAATGAGGTATATACTCTTCCCAAGCATCTTGACGAAAAAGTAGCTGCCTTGCACCTCTCAAAAATTGGAGCCGAGTTGGATGTGCTTACTCCCTCTCAGGCTGATTACATTGGGGTATCTGCCAAAGGGCCTTTCAAGGCTGAGTGGTACAGGTATTAATGGTAAAAAATCATTACATGTTTTTCATGGGCGGAGCATTAAACATGCTCTGCCCTTGTTTTTTTACTGCCCTGGTAGAGGGAATATTTGCGCAGACGGCATTCAATTCCTCCGTTAAAAAGTTCGATGGATGCGCTATGTTTAAGTCCTATGTTCTTAAAGCCTTCGGGGCTACCACTGAAAATCCAGGCATCACTGCCCTGGAAACTTTTTTTGAGGGTATCTCCCAGAGATTTGTAAAGAGTAAGGATTTCATCATCTTGCATTCGCTCTCCATAGGGTGGATTGCAAATAATTAACCCCCCGGGGCTGTTGTATTGATAACTCTGAAAATCGGAGCAGAGCAAGCGGATATAATTTTTGAGACCCGCATGCTCAATATTCTGTCTTGCTTTTCGTATTACGGAAAGATCTTTGTCTATCCCGCACAGGTCGGGCTGATGAACCATGTTGTGACCGGTTTCCCATTCTTTTTTCACCGATTCCCAAAGAGCATAATCCTTGTTTAGCCAATGCAGGAAAGCAAATTTTTTGCGCATGAAAGCAGGTGCAATCCCTCTGGCGATAAGTGCAGCTTCGGTTAAGAAAGTCCCTGATCCGCACATCAAATCAAGCAGGGGCTGTTTACTATCCCATCCGGTGAGGCTGAGGATACCTGCGGCCAAAACCTCATTAAGGGGAGCAGGTCCGGTTTGCATTCGGTAGCCCCTCACATACAAGGGCGTTCCGCTAGCGTTTAAAAAAATACTGCACTCAGTTCGGAATATATGTACATATACCGAAACATCAGGGTCTTCTTTGTCTACATTGGGTCGTTTTCCATTTGTTTTTCGGAAGCGGTCGGCAATGGCATCCTTGGTTTTAAGCGCCACAAACATGCTGTTGTCAAAGGCATCATTGTGGTTGATGTTTGCTTTAACAGCAAAACTTTTTCCTGCATCAAAGAGGGATTCCCAAGGGATATCCAGAGCATTGCTATATAGGTCTTCGGCAGTGTTTACAGTGCATTCAGAGAGCATCACCAATACCTGAAGGCCAAGTCTGCAGCCGTAATTGAGGCGGTATACAGTGGAAAGGTCACCATATCCACTCACTCCGCGGTTGATGATAACAACATCTTTTAAACCTAGTGATTTTACCTCCTCTAGAAGAGCCTGTTCCAGACCTTTGAAGGTGGTCACTACGAGCTTTTGTAACATGTTAAAAGTGGTTGAATGCCCGCAATGTACCAAATAATGTAGAGCCTTTCATGGTCATCCAAGAAATAGCCTTACTCATCCAAATGACAAACAAAATTGATTTGTAAATCAGGCTATTACACAATTTGCAATATGTTAATGAACGAATCATCGATTTTTCTGCATCGAATTTGAATAACATGATGATTTAACTTATTTTCGTGGCTTGATGATTTTTGAGAGCAGATAATTTTGTTTATGAGGCATGTCTACATCATGATATTTTTGTTTCTTCTCACGCCGGGAATTTTGCTTGCCCAGCAGTGGAAAAAACAGCGTAAAGAAATATTTGTAGCTATTGGCGCCTCAAATTTTTTGGGCGACCTAGGAGGAGCCGACCAAATAGGAACTTATGGGTTCAAAGATTTAGAGCCATCTCAAACCAGATTTTCTTTTGCCACAGGATATCGCTTTAGGTTTACGCCTGCATTGTCTGCCAAGGCAGGGGTTTATTACGGAAGAGTTTCTGCCTCTGATATCATGACGCAGGAACCTGCAAGAAGAAACAGAAGACTTGAGTTTCGTTCAGATTTGATCGAAGTATCTGCACATTTTGAATATGCATTGATTGAAGAGCATATCAAAGGAAGGTATGTGCGTGGGAAAACCCGTTTTCCGGTAAATACCTATCTCTTTGGAGGATTCGGAATATGTTATTTCAATCCGATGTCTAGAATCAATTTCCAGGGCAATTGGATCCCTCTTCAACCGCTCGGTACCGAGGGACAGGGATTACCCGGGATGCCTGCAAAATACAGCAGAGTTACGCTGGTTGTTCCGATTGGAATCGGATTCAAATTTCCGATTACGAACCAGTGGCATATTGGTTTGGAATATGGGGTGAGAAAAACTTTCACAGATTATATGGATGATGTGAGTGGATCTTACTACGACCGCGGAAAAATTGGCCAGGCATATGGACCTGATGCAGAGTATTTTGCTGATCCTGCCTCTTCACCTTATTTTGTTCCTGCCTCTTCAGGATATGTTTACACCGAAAAAACCCCGGCCTTTGTAGCCAAAGGATATGAAAACTCAGGCTGGACCAATCCCGGACAATTACGCGGAAATTCCTCGAAAAACGATTTTTACATGCTTGGAAATGTATCAGTCTCCTATAAGCTAATCAAAGGAACTGCCAAGTCGAGGGTGAAACTCTGATTTGTATTTATTTGTTGTTATCTAAGATTACTTCAAATTGCTCAAGCAATGAGTAAGATGATGCATTGATAACAATCACATCTGCATGTTTTATGTATTCTTTGATACTAGGTTGACGAAGCCGTCTTTTTCTGTATTCTGCCTCAGTTATACCACTTCTTGCAAAAACCCTTTTTATCATTTCTTTTTCGGGTGCAAGAACGGCAAGCATCAAGTGTGTTTGCGCAGTAACCTGAGGAAGTAGCAAGGCAGACTCCCTGAAAACAAATGGATGATGGACATTTGCTGAAACAAAATCATCAAAGGCTTTTAAAACCTGTGGATGAAGCAAGGCATTGAGTTTGGCCAATTCTTCCGCAGATGAAAAAACAAGGTTTGCAATTGCTGTCCTGTTGGGTTTCCCATCGGGAAGCAACATTGTTTCTCCCCACCAAGCTGAAATGATTTGCTTGTTTTCGTTTGAGTCAAGTAGGGCATTGGAGACATCGTCAGATACAAAAACAGGATAACCCAATGTACGGGCGATATTGGCAAATGTACTTTTTCCGCTTCCGATGGGTCCGCTTATACCTATGATTTTCATGGAAGCTGTTGCTTGGTGAGAACAAATTCAACTGCATTGGGTTCCATGCGACAATTTCTGGAGAATGCCGGCGACTTTAAGATACTCAGTGATAAGAGCGGACCGGAAGTTTTGTCATTGATTTTCCCTGCATCAGCCACAATTCGAAAATCACCTGGCTTTACACTCCGGAATTTACTGAGAGGAATTTGGCAGGAGACAGTAACTTTTTCTGGAAATAATTTGATGTTGTAAGGAAACTGAACGCCGACAACCTCAATTGGACAGTCAACTTCCGCTTCGGTAAATTTTTCAACGGGGATGTTTACCAAAGCATTTTTGCAGGGTAGGAGGATGGATTTGCAAGCTTCGGGAATCGCCAGCGGAATTAAATAGTTGCCTCCGGTGTGTAGTTTTTGTAGGGAAGCAACTTCAGTATAAATCGTATCCAGCTTTTCTATTTCGGGTCTGCTTCCGCGAACCAATATTTTCTTTGGACTGAAAAATATTTCTCCCGAGAGGTTATGCTGATCGGCAAAATTAAGTTGGAGAATGGGTTTTACGGGCAAGATTCGGCTGTAAGGCATTTCAAACCTGCAATTTACCTGCGCTGGAAAAATACGGGAAATTCTTAGGGGGCCGGTATTCAGCTGTTCAGCAATTTGTCCTTGTTGTAGATTTAGGTTCAGACTCCCGATGTTTTCATTTTCTCCTTCTCCAAAGCGCATTTGGCCCAGATCAACTTCTATCTCTCCGGAAACAGAGAACCAATGATGAGCCAGCAGGTTCATTCCTGTTCCCTCAAATGTGACCAGAAGGGTATCCGGAAGTTCTTTGCTGATGGGTCTGGAGGCAGGGGCATTTTTATACGCCACCGGATATTTCTCCGTATGGCTATAATCTTTGGATAGAATGGTAAATAGCCAGAATACAGATGAAATGAGGAGGCAGATAAAAAAGACAACAATTCTTGGATTGGATCTTATGCCCTCAGAAAACTTCATTTGTTCAAAGGTACATCACCGTAAGCCAGGAAAAAAAAGACCAAAATTTTAGCTGTTTTTTACAGACAAGGGCTTGGTATGCTCCATGCTTACCGCGGATTTCTCAATCCTCAGTTTCACATTGCTGTCCACTTCAACGAGCATGCTCTCAGCCCCTTCTTCAAATTCCACAATCTTGCCGTGGATGCCGCCAATCGTTACAATCTTATCGCCCTTTTTAAGACCTGCACGGAACTCTTTTTGCTCTTTTGTTTTTTTCATCTGTGGCCGGATCATAAAAAAGTAAAAAATGACACCCACCAAAACCAGGGGCAATAGTCCGCTCAGGGGATTTTGATTGCCGCCTTGTGGAGGGGCAAGAAGAAGAATGTGAAGGATGTTTAGTAGGCTCATTGGCTATTCGATTAAGACATTTGCTTTGATGGTGATGATTTTTGTAGAGGGCTTGCAATTGGTCACAATACTGATGGTTTTGGTTTGCAAACCATGTTTCCCGCTGCTATTAAATGAAACTTCGATTTCCGATTTTTCTCCCGGAGCGATTGGTTTTTTTGGGTAATCAGGAACTGTACATCCGCAACTTCCACGGGCATTGCCGATAATTAAATCTGCCTTTCCGATATTGGTAAATGCAAAACGGTGGGTCACTTTTTCTCCCTGATGGATTTCTCCAAAGTCATGGGTTTCTTCTGAAAATGACATCACGGGAAGAGCTCCTGAAGTGCCTCCTTCTGCACTGGCAGGATTATTTACAAGCCCTGGGTCAAACTGACCGTCGGAGCCTGACTTGCAACAAAGCAATAGGGACAATCCTGATAAGATGCTCGCCCAAAAAAAGATTTTTGATTTCATTCGATAAGTCCCCTGCCTTTTTTTTGAATTCTGTTCTGGGTTTTTAATTCAGCCACAATTTTATCTAAAACACCATTGATAAACAAGCGGCTTTTAGGGGTACTGTATGTTTTTGAAATCTCGATGTATTCATTCATCGAGACCTTTAGGGGGATTTCTTCCAAGTAAATACATTCTGATATGGCCATTTTCATGAGCAGAATGTCCATCAGCGCAATCCTGTCTATCTCCCAGTTCATGGTTTTGTTTGCCACCATGTCTTGTAATTCATCATTGTGCAGAACAGCCATTCTAAACAGCTGTTTCACAAAGGCAACATCATCTACTTCATCTTTGTAGAGTGCACACAATTTGAGTGAATTTTTTTTGGAATCAATCTGACGAATACTTTTCATGGCAGCTACACCCGATACTTCAAAATCATCATGCCAGTAGATGGTTTTTTCCTCAAGGTGGTATTCCATTGCCTCGAAGTTAACGATGTAAGTTTCGAGTAAAACCAAAACAATTTCAAGGTCTTTTTCTTCTGAAGGGTCAACCGCAAGGTATTCTTTGTAGCTATCCCCGGAAATAAATGCCCTGTATATTTTTCGCATCAGTTCGGGCTCAAATGCCCATGACAATTTGCGGTTTTTAATTTCCCTTTGAAGTGACGGTTCTTCACGAATGGCTTTGATAATGTAGTTGTTTAAGAAACGACGGTTTGGATGTAAATCATTTTGTGAGGGTAGATTTTTAAATTTTGCTTGTTCCTGTTCTGTTTCAAGAACTCCTGCAACTTCAGCAATCACGCCCAAAAAAATACAGTAGAGATCATATACTTTTTCGATGCCCGAGAACAATTCTTTCTCCCCTGCAGCCAGGTCACGGTTGTCTGACTGGAAAAAAGCATAAAGGGTTTGAAGCGCCTTTATCCTGAGATGGCGGCGGTTAAGCATGGAAGCAGGATTTTTCGAAAATGAAATAAGGACACATCAAAAGCTGAGTTTAACCCTCCCAATTTCTGAAATACGCTTTTCTGCAATGGCTTTGGCCGCGAATATGGTTGGGATATTTCCTTGCTTTGCTGTTTGAATAATGTTTCTTGTGGTATCGTAGATGTGCGAGGCCTGGCTCATGGCCACCTCTCTGTTGTATCCATGCAATTCGGAATACACATTGATTAGTCCTCCGGCATTAATCAGAAAATCAGGCGCCCAGAGAATGCCCTTCTCCATCAGCATGTTTCCATGCACATTTTCATCTTCGAGTTGGTTGTTGGCTGCACCTGCAATAATAGAACATTGGAGGCGCTGAAGTGTATTTGTATTCACGGTTGCACCGAGGGCACAGGGGGCATAAACATCGATGTTGAGGTCGTAGCAGTTTTCAAAACCTGTTACTTCTACCCGGTGGTTTTTGACAATCTCTTTTAGGCGTTCTTCGTGGATATCGGTTACATAAATTTTTGCACCTTCTTGGTCAAGATGCTTCACCAAGTGCGAACCCACATGGCCTATGCCCTGCACCAGCACTTTTTTTCCTGCTAAGGAATCGTTTCCGAATACCTCCTTTGCGCTGGCTTTCATTCCCATGTATACACCAAAAGCTGTTACCGGGGAAGGATCTCCACTTCCGCCCATGGATTCAGGCAAACCGGTAACATAATCGGTTTCCATTTTAATTAACTCCATTTCACGGGTGCTTACTCCCACATCTTCTGCGGTAATGTACTTGCCTCCTAAGGAGTTTACAAATTTGCCGAAGCGCCTGAAAAGGGCTTCGGTTTTGTGTTTCCTTGAGTCTCCAATGATTACCGCCTTGCCTCCTCCTAAGTTGAGGCCTGAGATAGCTGCTTTATATGTCATTCCCCTGGATAGTCTTAAAACATCTCGAAGGGCTTCGTTTTCATTGTTGTACAGCCACATCCGCGTACCGCCCAAAGAAGGACCCAACACGGTGTTGTGTATGGCAATAATGGCTTTTAATCCCGTGTCGTTATCATTGCAGAAAACAACCTGCTCATGATCAAAAACAGACATCTGAGACAACACTTCTTGGGTGTTTTCTTTTTTTATTTCAGCAATTTCAGACATGGTTTTTTGCAAAAATGCGGCACAAAAGTAGGTTAATTATCCAAAGAAGCAAATGGGTGTTTTTGCCTTTAAATAGCAGGTTTAGTGCTACTTTTGCGCGGCGTGAATGAACTTTTCAGTTTAAACCGATTCCTGTTTACATACCGTTGGAGGCTCCTGGCCGGTTGTATTTGTATCATTGCTTCCAATTTGTTTGCTGTATATCCTGCGAAAATTACTCGTCAGATCATCGATACAGCTATGCTTACAGGGGGAAAGGAGTTGTCGTTAATTGCCTCAGAAACCCTCAAATCCAAGTTGCTGCACCTGCTTATCTTGCTCTTGGTAGCAACCCTGCTCAAGGGCGTTTTTATGTTTCTTATGCGGCAAAGCTTAATCGTGATGTCGAGATTTGTGGAATACGACCTGAAGAATGAAATTTTCAGCAAGTTGCAAAAGTTGCCCATGGATTTTTACAAACATGCGCACACGGGAGATGTCATGTCAAGAATGAGTGAGGATGTTGGTCATGTAAGAATGTATGTAGGCCCTTCACTCATGTATCTGATTAATCTGATGGTGATGTCAATCATGGTAATTTACGCCATGTTTAGCGTAAACACTGTTCTTGCCTGCTGGGTACTTCTGCCTTTGCCCTTTCTCTCGCTGGTGGTTTACGCCATCAGTCGTATCATCCAGAAGCAAAGCACACGCATACAATCCCAGGTTGGCTGGATTTCCACCCTGGCGCAGGAAACTTTCTCGGGCATCAGGGTGGTACAATCGCTTGCTGCCGGGCCTGAGTTCAAAAAAAGAATGCAGCAGGAGGGAGAAAAGTATTTTCAATACACCACCCGGCAAATTTTTACAGAAGCAATGTATCAGCCTGCCATTGGATTTTTAATCGGGCTCAGTGTTTTGCTCACAGTGCTTATTGGAGGAATACAGGTAAGCAAAGGAGAAATTACACCCGGAAATATCGCCGAATTTATTTTGTATGTGTATATGTTGACTTGGCCATTTACCTCGCTCGGCTGGGTAAGTGCGCTGATGCAGAAGGCCGCTGCTTCCATGCGCCGCATCAATCAACTGTTAGATACTGAGGAAGCCCCCCTCATCCGGCTTGCCTCAGCGGTACAAATATCCGAACCCAATATCCGGCTTGAAGCAGTTTCTGTTCAGTATGCCGGTATGCAGCAGCCGGCTTTACAGAGGGTTTCGCTAAACATTGCGAACGGCAGCAGTGTGGGCATTACAGGGCGAACAGGTTCAGGCAAAAGCACCCTCTTACATCTGCTATCCGGTTTTGTGTATCCCACATCCGGAACCCTATACCTGAATGATCATCCTTTGCCCCATTTGCATGTAACTGAACTCAGGGAAATAACCGGGCTGGCAAGTCAAGATGTCTTCCTTTTTTCAGATACCATTCATAACAATATTGCCTTTGCCAAACCCGGTGCATCACTTAAAGAGGTGGAGCAGGCTTCCGAAATGGCCTGTTTTCACCAAACGGTGATGCAGTTCCCTAACAAATATGAAACCCTTTTGGGTGAAAGGGGAATCAATCTATCTGGAGGACAAAGGCAAAGACTTTCCCTGGCAAGGGCTTTTCTTGCCAATCCTTCTCTCTTGATGATAGACGATTGCTTGAGTGCCCTGGATACGGCCACAGAGGCCTCGGTACTAAAAGAAATGACGCACATGAAAGGCGTAACAACCGTATTGGCAGCGCACCGGCTCTCTACCTTAATGATGTGTGATACCATCCTTTACCTTGAAAATGGCGCTATCGTTGAACAGGGGACACATGCACAATTGATGGAATTAAAAGGCAGATATTATCAAACCTGGCTGCACCAACATGCCCATCCTCAAAATTAGAATTTTTTAAAACCGCAGATTTATTTCTTGGGCTCATATTGAAGAAATATATTTGTGCATCTTGAGTTTATAACAAAAAGAAATTTATGCTAGCCGACAACGAGAAGAACGAAATCTTCGCAAGAGCTGTAAAAGCCGGAAAAAGAACCTATTTTTTTGATGTAAAGTCCACCCGCAGCGGGGATTATTACCTCACTGTAACCGAAAGCAAAAAGAGGTTTCTTGACGATGGGAAGTTTGTTTATGACAAACACAAAATTTTCCTCTACAAAGAGGATTTTCACAAGTTCCTGGAAACCTTTACGGAGGTCCTCGACTTCATCAAAACAGAGCAGCCCTTCGATCCTGAACAATTCAGGAGAGAAACTCCTCCGGGCAACCATCTGAGCGATGTGCGCTTTGAAGATTTGGACAACCAGTAGGTCAGTCATCAAAAGACCGATAAACTGATTTTGTTACATTGATTCTGCTGCTGATTCCAATCTGCATGTCCTTGGCATAAACAATCAGTTTAACCCCCCCCAATTCCCTCTATCTGATGGAATGCTCGTCATTGAGTCTTTCTTGAGGGTTTTCTTAATTTTACAATATTCCAAGCAGCTCTGCCCACCTCAGGCTTGCAAAAGCTTGTAGAATGTGGTTTTACATTCCGAATGAATCAAAGTACCCCCAGGTATTTTTTTGCGTTCCATCCCCATATTCATGTGTGGTTTAAATCGAGCATCTTTTGCATCAAGCTGCATTGTTCACTTTTGAATCTTTTGAGATTCTTGTAAAGGGGAAGAGGGTATTGGATGACAATTATCTATCAACCAATCCCTGGCCTTGAAATTTGAATTGGTGATTAAAAAAGGGGGTTCATAGGTCATTCCTTATCATCAAAAGAAACGAGGGATGCCATAGGAAAATGCCCGGGATATCAACCTCAAAAAAGAAAAATACAAATGACGGAATGCATTATCCATCAATGGATACAAGGCAATATGTCTAATTGACACTCAAAGATTTCTCTCGCACAACATTCCTTTAAGTTTTACCTTTGCAGCCACCAAAAAAAACAGATTATGATTGCAGAAGCAAAAACGGATTACGAAAAGAAGCTGCACGGGTACATCGAACTCGAAAAAGCAGCTGTTGAACTGATTCATGAAATTGGCCAGTTATGGTTTAACAAGTCTGTGGAACTCATTTTGTTTCGCAACCAGCTGGTAGACAGAAGTGCAAGTGAGATCATGAGCCTTCATCACTACGCTGCTACTGTTGTGAAGCAGTCCATCAGCGTAACTGAATCCTTACAGATTGCCAAGCAAATCAATAGTCTTCAAAATCTTAGTCCTGCCCGCATCGATATTGGCAAGCTAAATGCCGAGTGGATTGCAGAAAAAACCAAGGGGATTGCCTTGCCTGATTTCATTTCTGGAAAGTTAAGCGGGCTTTTGGGACAAAAACCTTCTCACGAGCCAGTGGATGTTATTCTTTATGGTTTCGGCCGCATTGGTCGCATCGCTGCGCGTGAACTGATTGTACAAGCCGGTAAAGGGGAACAGCTCCGTCTGCGCGCGATTGTTACCCGCAGCAATACTGACGAGGACATCACCAAGCGTGCAGAGTTGTTGCGTACAGACTCTGTTCATGGACCTTTTCCGGGTCCGGTAATTGAAGACCTCGAAAACAAATCCATCTTTGCCAACGGGCATCATGTGCTGATGCTTACGGCAAACAAACCGGAGGAAATTGATTACACACAATATGGCATTCAAAATGCCCTGTTGATAGACAATACCGGTGTTGTTCGCGACCGCGAAGGGTTAAAGGCACACCTCAAAGCCAAAGGCGTTTCCAAAGTTCTTCTCACTGCCCCGGGCAAGGGAGATATTCCAAACATCGTTTACGGGGTAAATCACGATTCCTACAACGATGACGAAACTATTTTCTCTGCAGCCAGCTGCACAACCAATGCCATCGTACCTGTGCTAAAGGTCGTATCCGAAAAACTGGGAATAGAGCGTGGGCACATCGAAACGGTGCATAGCTACACCAACGATCAGAACCTGCTTGACAATTATCATAAAAAATTCCGTCGTGGAAGGGCTGCTGCACTTAATCTTGTGATTACCGAAACCGGTGCCGACAAGGCAGTTGCCAAAGTACTTCCTGCCTTGGCCGGAAAACTCACAGGAAACGCAGTGCGCGTGCCCACTCCTAATGTTTCTCTGGCGATTTTGTCGCTCAATGTAGCCAGGCAAACAAGTCGGGATGAAGTAAATGAAATTCTAAAAGATGCAGCATTGCATGGCAATCTTGTGGAGCAAATTCAATACTCATTCAGCAATGAGCTTGTTTCCTCCGACCTGGTTGGTAATCCTTGTCCCTCCATTTTTGATAGTCCGGCCACAATCGTGAGCCAGGATGGAAAAAATATCGTGTTGTATGTTTGGTACGACAACGAATACGGGTACACCCGTCAGGTGATTCGCTTCGCAAAGAAAATCTGTCGTGTGAATCGTCTTACCTATTATTGAGAAACGCATTCCTGCCGGTGTGAAAGAATCAACATAAATTTGAATCCATGTTGCTGCATAACCGGATAGACAAACGCATACTCAAAGAGAAAATACGCCTTGACAACACAGCGCGTACAACGCTTTCGTTTTACAGATATGTGCACATAGAGCACCCTGCTGAATGCCGGGACAGGCTTTACCTTGATTGGCATGAGTTGGGTGTTCTGGGGCGGATTTATCTGGCGGCCGAAGGAATCAATGCACAACTGAGTATTCCCACAGTGCATTTACAAAAGTTACGCGATTACCTTGATGCTGACGAAAGGTTCAGGGATGTGCCGTTTAAGCGGGCATTCAGGGATGATGGAAAATCATTTTATAAACTGATTGTAAGGGTGCGTAACAAAATTGTTGCTGATGGATTAAACGACAACGATTTTGATGTAACCAATGTGGGCAAACATCTTGATGCAAGGCAGTTTAATGAGGCCATGGATTTACCGGGTACTGTTGTAGTGGATATGCGTAACCATTACGAGAGTGAGGTTGGCCATTTTACCGGAGCCATCTGTCCGGATGCTGATACCTTTAGGGAGGAACTCCCCATGGTGCTCGATCTGTTGAAGAACGCAAAACAGCAAAAAATTTTATTGTACTGCACCGGTGGCATCCGATGCGAAAAAGCCAGCGCCTACCTGAAACATCATGGATTTGAAGATGTAAATCAGTTACATGGTGGCATCATTGAGTACGCCCATCAGATTAAAGAACAGGGCTTGCCTTCAAAGTTTATAGGAAAAAATTTTGTTTTTGATGAGAGGCTGGGAGAGGACATTACTCCGGATATCATCAGTGCTTGTCATCAGTGTGGCCTACCTGCAAATACCCATGTAAACTGTGCCAATCCTGAGTGTCATCTGCTTTTTATTCAATGCTGTTCCTGTCAGGAAAAAATGGAAGGATGCTGCACTGCACAATGTCTTGAGCGTATTCATCTGCCTGCAGATGTGCAGGCTGCCATGCGAAAGGGCAAAAACAAAAAGGATGCGCGAAATGTATTTAAAAGTCGTTTGCGTCCCCGGCTTTCTCATCTTCCCGGCGGCATTCAAACGAAATGAATCCCCTTGAATGTTTGAAAAAATATTGGGGACATGAAGCCTTCAGACCCCTTCAATCCGACATCATCAATCATGTGTTGGATCACCATCAAACCCTGGCATTGCTGCCAACAGGAGGGGGCAAATCAATTTGTTTTCAGATTCCCGGTTTATTGTTCGAGGGTTTAACAATTGTGATTAGTCCGCTGATTGCGCTGATGAAAGACCAGGTGGATCAACTCAACAAAAGAGGAATACCCTCTTCGGCAGTGTATTCCGGGATGGATGAGGCATCGGTAATTCGTGCATTCGACGGAGCAAGAGAGGGCAAAATCAGGTTTCTCTACTTGTCGCCGGAACGATTGCGTACCCGCTTGTTTCGTCAAAGAATTACGGAGATCAAAGTGAGTCTGGTGGCCATTGATGAAGCGCACTGCATTTCACAATGGGGCTATGATTTTAGACCGGAGTACCTGCAGATTTCTGATTTTACAGACTCTCTTAAAGATGTTCATGTTATTGCATTAACCGCAACGGCAACTCCCGAAGTGGTTAATGACATGGTGAGGCACTTGCGGTTTAAGCAATACCGTTTGTTTCAATCTTCATTCAAAAGAGAAAATCTTTTTTATCATGTGCTTCCCGAAGACAATAAGACGGAGAGACTGCTCCGAATTTGTAAAAGATTGTCGGGAACCGGAATCGTGTATGTGCGCAACCGCAGAAAAACAACCGAGATTTCATTATGGTTGCAGAAACAGGGCATCAGTGCAGAGCCTTATCATGCCGGGATGCTCCCCGCACTCAGGGATGAGGCACAGCAAAGATGGATGTTGGGTAAAACGAGGGTAATGGTATGTACAAATGCATTCGGCATGGGGATTGACAAACCGGATTGCCGGTTTGTTGTTCATCTGGATGTGCCCGATGGAATTGAATCCTATTTTCAGGAGGCGGGCAGAGCAGGAAGGGACGGGAAGACAGCACCTGCCTTTTTTTTATTTGACGAAGCAGATATAAAAGAGGCAAGGATTTTTTTGGCCGAGAGATTTCCTGAGTCAGAAGAAATCAGAAATATATACACAGCACTTTGCAATCACCTGCAGATACCTAACGGTAGCGGAGCAGAGCAAGCTTTTTCATTTTCGATGGAAGATTTTTGTAGGTATTTTTCTCTCAAACCCGCTAGGGTATTTGCTGCTTTGCAGATTTTGGACAGGCAAGGCATACTCAGGTTTGATCCTGATGCATGGACCCCTTCACGCCTCAAAATAAAATTGGATGCAGAAAGTCTTTACAGTTTCGGTATGATCAATCGTAAGTGGGAACCCATGTTGAAAGCATTGCTGCGCAGTTATCCCGGAATTTTTAATGAATCAAAAGTGATACAGGAATTTGATTTAGCCAGGATGTTGAACCTTCCCAAAGCAGCATTCATCAAGAGTTTGCTTCATTTACACAAACTTGATATCTTGGAATATGTTCCATCCGGAGGCGCATCGAGTATAGTTTTACTTCAACCCCGTATGGACAAACGGGTAGCTTCTTTTCAGGAGACAGCCTATAAAATGCGCGTTAAAACCGCGGAGAAGCGACTCAATGCCATTATCGAATACATCAGCCAAAAAAATATCTGCCGAAGCGTAAACTTGCTTTCCTACTTCGGCGAAAATCATTCTTCCGAATGTGGACAATGCGATGTATGCAGAAGAAAAACCGAAGGGCTGATGAAGCGAAAAGAGTTTGATGAAATATCCGGCGCTCTTTTTTCATTGCTTGAGAAAAGTTCAAAGTCACTGAATGAACTTCTTCAACAGATTCCGGTGCATGGCGATAAAAAAGTAATGGATGTTGTCAGGTATTGGATGGATCATGGCGTAATCACAGGCAATCCGGAAGGTTTAATTCTTTCTCGTCCTGCTGATTTATCGCATCAGATAGATACTCCCCTTGCGTGAAAATTCTCCGCATGAGGATGTTCCCCTGATATTAAAAGTATAAACCCCGTAGGGACAAGGTAAACCAGCCGAACTTCCGTCCCAAACCTGATCCATGCTCGTAAAGGAATACACTTTTCCTCCCCACCTGTCATAAATCTCACCTTGGATAGATTGAATATATTCACTTCTGATCATCCAAGTATCATTGAGTTCATCATTATTTGGGGTAAAGGCTGAGGGGATGAATGAGCCCAGAATATTGGGTTCAACAAAAAGTCTTATTTTTTCTGAGATAAGCAGCTTGTTACATCCCGAAACTTCACAATAAAGATAAACGCCATTGTAATCGAAACTACTTCTTCTTACAATTAATGAATCCGATCTGATGGAATCAAAATCTGAAGGGAATGTGGCTGAGAATGCAGGATTTTCGGGACTACTCAGATACCACTTGTAACGGCTTGCTACACCTCGGCTTTCCAAAGAAATACTACCTGATTGTCCTTCGCAAACGGTAACATCAGTGGGTTGTCGTATAATTTCGGGAAGTTCGCTCACTGTGAGTTTCACAACATCAGAATAAGCAGTTGGTGAGCAAGTGCCGGATACCGAACATCGGAAGAGGTATCCATTGTACATCATGTCGGGAGAGATAATTTGAATGCCTGAAAGTTGAGATCCAACAAATACAGGATCAGTTGCTGATATATCTGTAAATATACCTGTACCCGGACTGATCTGCCATTGGTAGTTAAGGGCTGTTCCGCTTGCGGAGAGGGAGATTAAACCATTCTGACCAATACAAACTACCGTTGAATTAGGCTGTGTAAGCACACGGGGTTTGAGGTTAACAATCACCGGCGCAGAAAGGCTGGTAACTTCAATCGCGCACTGGGTTGCCTTGCAACGAATGCTTGCGTTTATTAGTGAAACATCCACGATGAATGCAAGCTGGTTGGTTCCTGTTCCTGAGAAAGAGCCTGTGTCGGCAAGAGGGGAGAAGATTCCGGTTCCGGGGTCAATCTCCCATTGATACTCTATTCCTGAGGGATTGCCAAAAAGCAGCACAGTCATTCCTGCTGCCTGTCCCTCGCAGACAGCAACCCCTGTGGGTTGTTGCGTAAAGGTGGGTGAACTGGTATTGATGGTAAGTACAGCAGCATTGCTGTTGATATTGCCATTGCAGCCTCCACTTACGATGCAACGATACTGATGACCATTCATAAGTGTGGTGATGTTTCCAACGGTAAGCGTTTGGGTGCTGCTGCCGCTGATGTCAACACCATCGGTAAGATTGGTAAAGCTTGTCCCTCCATTTGTACTTACCTGCCAGGCATAGCTGAGACCGCTGCCGGTGGCAGCAATACTGAAATTGGCAGAATCGCCCGGACATACCAGCTGATTGACAGGCTGAGAGGCAATGCCGGAGCCACTGTCGAATACCACATGCACATCTACAGAAAATGCAACGGGTGGACAATTTCCGAACAACTGACAGCGCAAGGTGGCACTGGTCCATCCCGCTGGCACAGGATTCACTGTAAGGTTAGAAGTGGCAGATCCGGTGATACCCATGCCATCGACCAGATTGGTAAATCCTGTTCCAAGGTTGATTTGCCATTGGTAAAAATTAGTATTGTTTCCTGTACATGAAATATTGATTCCGCCTCCTGTACAAACACTGACAGTATCAGGTGGTTGAACCTGTACATTGGGGGAGGGTTCAATATTCAGGGTTGACATCTGAGAATAGATAACCCCGTTGCAATCCGTAATGCTTACCCTAAACACCCAACCATCCATGTTTGTGTTCACCGGATTTATCTCTAAGGTTTGTGTTTGGCCTCCCGAAAAAACAGGCAGCACAGCATTTGAAAAGTTAACACCTCCATCAGTACTATATTCCCATTGGAGGGAAGTTTGGTTCTGAACATTGATGATGATTTGGGAAATGGAGTTGGCACATGCAAGGATATTTGCAGTGGGTTGTGCAAGGATGTTGGCAGGTGTGCCGCCAAAATTTAATGTGACGGTATTGCTGGTCAGGTTTCCTCCGCAACTGCCAACTATACAATAAAACTGATAGCCATTGTTGGCTGCCGTAAGTCCGTTGAGATTTAATGTAGAGAGACTCGGATTGCCGTAGATACCGCCCTGCACCACTGCTTGAAAAGTAACTCCGTTATCGGTGCTCACATACCATTGGTAATTGCTATTTGGTGCATTAGCAACAGTTGTGAAACTACCTGTGGATGCACCGCAAAGAGAAATGCTCGAAGGTTGGGTGATGATGCTATTTACAGGATTGACTTCGAGTTCAGCGGAGGGAGTAGCTAATGGGGTGCCGCAAACGCCACCTACCAAACAGCGGTAAAGCGTATTGTTGATTGCTGCAACGGCATTGGAAATGCCCAGCACAGGTCCGGTTACATTGGAGTAAGGCACAGCATTGATGAGGTTATTCCAAGTAATTCCTCCATCATTGCTCACTTGCCATTGATAGGTTGCCGATGGGTCGGTAGAAGTGGCATCAAAACTTGCATTGCCATTTTCACAAACCGATTGGGCTGAAGGCGTGTTTGCGATGGTTCCGTTTTGGGTGCAAGAAAATGTGACCCTTGCTTGTCCCGGTCTTTGAAAATATTCAATTACCATGTTGGTGGGACCGCTTAGGCAGATACCCAGCGGATCTGTAGTGGCTGTTGTTTTGAAACTTCCGGCATAGGTTTGTTCTAAAAACGAGTCTAAAATCCAGGTAACGCCACCATCCAAACTCAAACGAATACCATCATCAGCCTGAATGGTAAAAGTGTAACGCCCGGGAGAAAAATTTTCAATACGCTTGAAGCGTATGGCTACATTGTTGTACTGCACATTGCCGCAAGGAATGCTGGTTTGTGCAAAAAAAGCACCGGGAATTCCGTTGTTCTGGTAATCGTTGTCGAATGAGAGAGGGCTCTGAACAGTATGGCCAAAGTAATTGGCAGGGTCAAAAAAAGTTTGGGCGTTTATCAGGGGGGGTGTGTTTATCAGTGTCCCCGGAGCAACCGTGGGCGTCCATGTATAATGATGACCAATCCACTGGTTGATGCCATAATCTGTTTGGGGAATCTGTGGAATTGTGGTGTAGGCAGGGGTGATTGTGATTGATCCATTGTTGTTGCCTCCGGAAATGTTGGGGGAGGAACTCACAGCCCTCGCTGTGTAACCTGTTCCTGCCGGGGCTCCGGGAGGAATTTGCACCCTGATATAGCTATTAGAGATATTCCCGTTCCAGATGTAAGGACCGGGTGTGTAGGTGATGTTGTTGGTGCTCCAGGAAAGGGTGTTGCAGGTGGTCCATGGATAGGCAGGCAGGTTAGACAACTCCATGGTGATGATACTGCCGGGATTGAGGCCTTGAAGATTGTTCAGGCGAAAGGTAAGGGTTCCTCCATCGCACACAGAAGTTACGCTTGCATAGGGTTCAACCTGGGTAATGTCTACAAATTGAGCCTTTGAATCAAATGGCAAGACCCAAAAAAGGAATGCACAAATCATGCACAAAGCATGGTGTTTGCCGACTGAAAGAGTAGCATAAAATCTGCCGGGTGTAATAAGGACAAAAAGCCTGCTGAGATTAGCCATGGGTAACAAAGGTAAATTTAAAACACATTCATTACTTCAAATGTTTATTCCTAATAAACTCTTCCCAATTTCGCACCTTTGCAGCATGCGGATTGACATCATTACCATTCATCCCGAGCTGCTCTCCGGTCCCTTTGCCCATTCCATTGTAAAAAGGGCCATTCAGAAAGGACTTGCAGAAATTCACCTGGTAAACCTCAGGGATTTTAGTACCTCCAAGCATCGACAGGTGGATGATTACCCTTTTGGGGGCGGTGCCGGCATGGTGATGATGATGGAGCCTATTGATCGATGTATCACTCACCTTTGTTCTCAAAGGGACTATGATGAGAGGATTTTCCTGACCCCGGATGGGGAAAAATTCAATCAAAAAACGGCCAATTTACTTTCAACGCATAAAAACATCCTTCTTTTTTGCGGACACTACAAGGGCATTGACGAAAGGGCCAGGGAACGGTTCTTTACCCGCGAAATTTCCATCGGCGATTTTGTGCTGAGTGGGGGAGAACTGCCGGCTGCCGTTTTAGCGGATGCGGTTATCAGGCTCATCCCGGGCGTATTGGGCGATGAAACTTCTGCCTTATCGGATTCCTTTCAGGATGAGCTGCTTTCTCCTCCTGTGTATACCCGTCCGGCTGATTACCAAGGACAAAAGGTACCTGATATCCTTCTCTCAGGTGATCCCAATAAAATTGAGGAATGGCGTCATAATCAAGCGATTGAAAGAACCCGCAAGCGCCGTCCCGACCTTTTGGGGGAGGAATAAACAGGGAGAAAATAATTTTCCGACTTTCTTTAAAATAAATCCGTAATATTGCGCTCCCAAAATAAAATGCCATGGATAAGATCAAGTTTGTAGAATCTCAGGCCCATGCCTCGAAAAATATCCCTTCTTTTAAATCGGGTGACACAGTAACCGTGCACTACAAAATCATCGAAGGAAACAAAGAAAGAATTCAGCAGTTTCAGGGTGTTGTGTTGCAACGCCGTGGAGCAGGACCCACCGAAACCTTTACCCTCCGTAAAATTTCCAACGGTGTAGGTGTGGAGCGCATCATCCCAATTTCCTCACCCAACATCGAAAAAATTGAAGTGAACAAGGTTGGTGTTGTACGCCGTGCAAGAATTTTCTACTTACGCGATTTAACCGGTAAAAAAGCCCGTATCACTGAGAAGAGAATGTAATTCGGATTGCAATCCAGGAAAAGGCGGACAGGTGTCCGCCTTTTTTGTTTTTTTGCAGGCATGGCACCTAGAACATCTCCTCTAAACATACTCCTTCTCCCTTGGAAGATATGGTGTGCTTTGGTTTTTATGGGAACC
This sequence comes from Bacteroidota bacterium, assembly GCA_046297395.1. GTDB lineage: Bacteria > Bacteroidota > Bacteroidia > UBA4408 > UBA4408 > JBEICQ01. The sequence goes on along the minus strand of JBKCNM010000033.1, from coordinate 20,219 downwards.
TATGTGATTCTTTTTCCTTTTTTCAGGTATTTCCTGGCCAATAAAAATTATTATGGTGTTATCAAAACCACTCGTTGGTGGGTATATATGTTCAGCTCCCTCACCGGTATTTTCTACAGCATCAAGCGGCAGTTTACGCTTGATGATTCCCGCAGTTATATAATCTGCTCCAACCATACTTCTTATCTCGACATTGTGTTTATGCATGTGTCTGTGCCGCTAAACATTGTTTTTGTAGGAAAAAAAGAACTTACTCGTATGCCTTTTGTGCGGGTATTTTTCAGAGAAATGCATATTGCCATTGATCGAGGCAGCACCACTGATGCGCACAGGGGCATGAACCGTGCCTCTGAAGAATTTGATGTCGGCCGCACACCTGTTATTTTTCCGGAAGGAACGGTTTCTCCCAACGCTCCACGCATGCGTCCTTTTAAGAATGGGGCATTTAAATTGGCCATCGAGAAGCAGGCAGACATCATTCCGGTTACCTTTGTAAACAATCACCGTTTGTTGGATACCAACCATTTTTTGTTTGGCAGTGGAAGACCGGGCATTGCAAAGGTGGTGGTGCACCCTCCGGTTTCTACCAAGGGTATGCAAGCCACACAGGTGGAGGAACTCAAACAAATGGTGTATGACATTATCGCATCTGCATTGCCTAAAACCTCATAGATAAAATGACATGACACAAATTGACGACAAACTCATTCAGCAACTTGCACATCTGGCTCGTCTTGAGTTTGATGAAGCAGGGGCCGAGGAAATGAAAAAAGACATGAACCGCATGTTGGAGTTTGTAAAAAAACTCGATGAACTGAACACAGAAAATGTTGAACCACTCATATATATGAATGATGAATTTAATGTGTGGAGAGAAGATGAGATAAAAGGACAGGTGAGCCAAAAGGATGCTCTGAGGAATGCTCCGGTGCACGATACCACCTATTTTAAAGTCCCCAGGGTTGTAGATAAAAACAAGTCATGATTAAATTAGCATTGGTGGGAGCCACAGGTCTTGTGGGCAGCGAAATGCTGAGGGTGCTCGAAGAGCGATTTCCCGCAGGAGCCATCACGCTTGTGGCTGCTGCATCAGAAAAAAGTGTAGGTAAAAAAGTTTTGTTTCACGGAAAGGAGATACCTGTGGTATCCCTTTCGGAGGCACTGTCTTCGGGTTGCGGCATGGCGCTCTTCTCAGCCGGTGGAGCTGTGAGTTTGGAATGGGCTCCGCGATTTTCCCAAATGGGTGTTTTTGTGATTGATAATTCCAGTGCATGGCGTATGCATGCAGAAGTGCCTCTGGTGGTTCCCGAAATCAATGCATCTGTTTTATCCCCTGATACCCGCATCATAGCCAATCCTAACTGCACTACCATCCAGTTGGTGATGGCGCTTTACAGGCTGCATCAAACATATGTAATCAAACGATTGGTGGTATCTACCTATCAGTCGGTAACAGGTACAGGTGCAAGGGCAGTGCATCAACTTGAGAATGAACGCAGGGGCGTAGAAGGAGAGATGGCCTATCCCTATGTGATTGACAAAAATTGCATTCCTCAGTGTGATGTATTTACCGGCAATGGCTATACCCGTGAGGAAATGAAAGTGGTGCATGAAACGCGAAAGATATTAGGTGATCCCGGAATTCAAATTACCTGTACTGCTGTTCGTGTTCCTGTGATGGGAGGTCATTCCGAATCGGTAAATGCCGAGTTTAATAGCGTTCCTGATATCGAAAATATCAAGCAAATACTCCGAAACACGCCGGGTGTTATGTTGTATGACCATCCGGAAACCCTGTTGTATCCCATGCCTGTGCATGCCCGCGGAAAAGATGATGTGTATGTTGGTAGAATCCGCAAAGATGAGTCCTGTAGGCAGGCCATCAATTTGTGGATTGTGGCAGATAATTTAAGAAAAGGAGCGGCAACCAATGCGGTACAGATTGCAGAATGGATTTACTCGAGCGGATGGGTAAAGCAATTTGAATAAGTTTTTTTGCATATTCCTGCGAAGCTGTTTTGCCAGGATGTTGTGCATTTATTTTAATTGATAGAGGATAAACAAGAGATACCAAAAATAAAAAAACCCGGACGATGCCGGGTTTTTTTATTTCCATTGGATCTGAATCAATCTACATTGTCATGCAGAAAAGAATTGTTTTGTCTCAACTCTCCTTTTCCGTCTTCTCCCTCGCTGAGGGTGTACTTTGATACCACTGATTCTGAAGAATGGGGCACATCGCTGAGCACTTGATTTTTTCGGATATAGGCAGGAATGTTATCGAGGTCGCTCATGTTTCCCTGTGTGATTTTTTGACGGTAGTTGAACTGCCTGAGTCTGTTGATGCGTTCTTGTGCGGTTCTGTCCTCTTCCTTCAGTAAATCATTTTCTTTTTCTGCTACTGAGGAAACACCATCAGTGGTTTTCAGATAAGGCATGAGAGAGGGATCCAGATTGCTGCTCATTTCGAGCTCTACTTCGATGCTTGCATTTGGAATGCTATCAAGGGAAGGAGGAATTGCTGCTGCTTCCGGAAATACCTCCATTTGTGGCTCTTTGTAAAAAGCTGTTTGTGGGATGGGTTCAGAGGGAATGTTTGTTTGTGGAGAAGGAGCAATTGTTGAAAGAGGCGCCTGCTCTTCAAGTGTACGAACAATGCGATTGGGTTTTGCAGCCTGCATGTCGCTCGGAATTTTATTTGTACTAAATCCGGTGGCGATGATGGTCACTTTTACTGCATCTCCTAGTTCAGGATCTACACCATATCCATGAATCACATCAGCGCTCTGTCCTGCGGCATTCTGCACATATTCGGTAATGTCGTTCAGTTCATCCATGGTAATTTCAGGATATCCGCTGGTAATGTTGAGCAAAACATATCTTGCGCCGGTGATATTATTGTCGTTGAGCAAGGGTGAATTCATGGCAGATTCAATGGCATCAATGGCTTTGTTTTCTCCGGATGACATCGCACTGCCCATGATTGCAACACCGCTTTCGCGCAAAACGGTTTCTATATCGGCAAAATCCGTATTGATATGTAAGGTTGTTGTAATGATATCAGAAATTCCTTTTGCTGCCGTAGTCACCACATCGTCTGCATGACCGAAAGCTTCTGTAAGTCTAAGGTTTCCATAAATTTCACGCAGTTTGTCATTGCAAATAATGATGAGCGTATCAACACTTTGTTTGAGCTGCTCGATACCATTATCTGCTTGCATTTTGCGCTTTTTTCCTTCGAACATGAATGGAATCGTAACGATACCTACAGTAAGTATTCCTAATTCTTTTGCTGCAGCAGCAATGATAGGTGCTGCTCCCGTGCCTGTTCCACCACCCATTCCGGCAGTGATAAAAACCATTTTGGTTTCTTTGGAAAGAAACTCCTTGATATCATTGATACTTTCAATAGCTGCATTTTTTCCTACTTCGGGAATAGAACCTGCACCTCTGCCTTGTGTAAGGGTGCTGCCAAGTTGCACTTTAAAAGGTACGGGAGATATATCCAAAGCCTGGGAGTCGGTATTGCAAACAATAAAGTCTACACCTTTAACACCCTGACGGAACATGTGATTAACTGCGTTTGAACCGCCGCCTCCAACTCCGATTACTTTGATGATGTTGCCTGCGGTTCCGTTGATTTCAAATGGTATCATGTGGTTTTCCATGTATGTTTTTTTTGACAGTGTGATTTTACAAAGAAGTTTAGTTGTGTTTTTTTAAGAGGTATGCTAGTTTTCAACCGCTTGATGTGAATAGTAGTGAGGATTACCTGATGTCGTCGGTAAACCATTTTTTAAATCGTTCCCAGAAGCCCAGATTTTCTCTCAATTCCTGCTCGTGTGTACTGGTTGTGTCTTCATTTAATTCGCCTTCATCGGTGATTGGCTTTTGTTCTTGGGCAGGTATTTCTTCATCCACCTTGGGAAGTGTTTCCTGTTGATGGCCTCCTCTTCTTTCGAGTGCCTTCATGCCAACAATCACCAATCCCACACCTGTAGAATACATCGGACTCTTTAGATCATCTGTGTTTCCGGCAAGGTTTTCTGTTGGATACCCAAGCTTGATTTCTCGTCCACTTTTGAAAGCAGTGTAAGCAGTAATATGCTTAAGCAATGCACCACCTCCAGTAAGAACAATACCTGCTCCCAGCTTTCCTGCGTAGCCTGAGTTATTGATTTCATAAAGCACATGATAGAGAATCTCTTCTACTCTTGCTTCAATGATTCCGGCAAGGTTTCTGATAGAAACCTCCTTGGCTTCTCGCCCCCTCAGACCCGGAATGGATACAATTTCATTTTCCTTGTTTTCATCTGCAAACGCAGAACCAAATTTTACTTTTAGCAGTTCAGCTTGCGTGCTGATGATTTGAAATGCCGTTTTTACATCATCTGTAATGGCATTTCCTCCAAACGGGATGACTGCAGTATGCCTGATAATTTTTTCATGAAAAATTGCAATGTCAGTTGTGCCACCGCCAATATCCACCAGCGCCACGCCGGCTTCTTTTTCTTCGTCGCTCAATACGGCAGCAGCCGATGCAAGCGGTTCAACAACGAGGTCTTGAACAGTTAAATTGGCTTTTTGAATACAACGCAAAAGGGTGTTAATGGCACCAATGTTTCCGGTAATGATATGAAAATTTGCCTCGAGTCTTACGCCCGGCATTCCCACCGGATCTTTTATACCCGGCTCATTATCCACGATAAATTCCTGGGCAATTACATGGATGATTCCTTCACCGGGAGCCATCACAAGTTTGTACATGTCTTCTTCAAGTTCCCTTACATCTTCTACACTGATTTCGTTCTCTACATTTTTCCTGATACGAATACCCCGGTGTTGCATGCTTCGTATATGTTGACCGGCAATGCCCACTGTAACATGATTAATTTTCATGTTGGCCTCTGCTTCTGCCTGTTCTATGGCCGCCCTTATAGCAGTAACTGTTTGGTCGATATTCAAAACCTGTCCTTTTCGTACACCAAGAGATTCTGCTTTTCCACGACCGATGATTTCAATCTTTCCGAATTCATTTTTGCGGCCCACGAATACCGCTATTTTGGTTGTGCCTATGTCAAGGCCTACAATGGTTTCTTTATTCATGGAAGGATGCTTTTATTGGTTTGTTTGTTTTTTATTTTTTTGATAGATGTCTCTTTTTTTGGCAATTACTTGTCCCTCAAATCTCAAATCGAATGAGTTGTATTTGTCCCATCCCACTTTTTCTATTCCCTTCCGATAAAACAGTTCCATGTTGTGCAGTTTGTTTGAAAGCCGATTTCCATCACCAAAATTAATTACCTGGTTACCCAGCTTGGGTACCAAATAAAAGTTTCCGTTTTCTATGGAAACCTGCTCTGTCAGGTGTTTCCAAAAATCATCCCTGTCTATCATCATCGCCATGCGATACATGGATTGCAGGAGCGTGCCCTGCATATTATATTTTGCTGTATCACTGATGTTCGAAAGATCTTTGTAAAAGTACCCTTCGTATGAATAAGGAATGTCTCCGGTAAAAACAGGCAACCTGGCAATATACTCATGGCTGAGGGGCATGATCTTTCCACGGCTATCGAAATAAAATCCTTCTCCTTTGTAATTGATTACCCTTGCAATGGGCCTTCTTTGTTTTACATGGATAAACAGGTATCCATCGGGGGTGCTATAAACCTCGCTGCGGAAAACCTCCGGCATCTCGTTCAGTGCAAGTTCAATCCTGTGCATGGGAATAGCCTCAAGCCTCATTCCTCTTAGTTCTCCGAACTGCAGATAAATGCACCTGCCAATATGACTTTCCCTGATGAATCTGTTCTCATTTTCATACTCCATATGAATAACAACATCTTTGCAACACACTTCATTTTGTTTGGAAGATGTAAATGCGAATATGGCCGTAATAGATAACAGCAATACAATTCTTACTGACAATACCACCCACTTGTTATTCCTCGTTTCCATACAGTAAAGTAAGTTTGTTTAGCAAGGGTTCAACGAGCGTGTCTATGTCGCCGGCACCCAATGTAAGAAGGATTTCTCCCTGCTGTGGATGCCAGCTACTTGTAAATTTCTTGAGGCTGCTCATGTGTTTATCACTGAGTTTTACTCTCTCCAACAAGGCTTCTGAAGTAACCCCTTCAATGGGATTTTCCCTTGCAGGATAGATATCAAGCAGGTACAGGGTATCACACATGGCAAGACTTTCGGCAAATGCATCCATGAAGTCGCGGGTGCGCGAAAAAAGATGAGGTTGAAAAACCACCGTCATTTTTTTATCCGGATACAAGGCTCTTGCAGATTCAATGCAGCGTGTGATCTCACTTGGATGGTGAGCATAATCATCTATGTAGGTAAATTGATTACTTCTGAAGATGGTCTCGAATCTCCTTTTTACACCGGTAAATGAGGCAAGGCCTTTTCTTATGCCTTCTACATCAGCACCTGCTGACAATGCCAATGCTACTGCCGCAAGCGCATTCTCCACATTATGAAGTCCCGGCATGCCAAGGCTGATTTTCCGAAGATGAATCAACCCATAAATATCAAATACATAGAGTCCGTTTTGAATGTGTATGTCGGTAGCATAATAATCAGCAGGACCATGTAAACCGTAGGTAATTTTTTTTACATCAGGTGCTGTATCCAGTTTCAAAGACTGATGATGAATGCAAACACCACCTTTTTCAATCTGTGATGCAAACAAACGAAAAGATTCTTCGAGCATGGCGGGTTCACCATAGATGTCAAGATGATCGGCATCCAAAGAAGTGATTACCGCAGCGTGCGGATAAAGTGTGAGAAAAGACCGGTCGTACTCATCAGCTTCAACCACCATCACCGAATCATTTCCAAGCAAGAGGTTGCTGTTGTAATTGGCAGAGAGTCCCCCAAGAAATGCATTGCAATCAATGTTGGATGATCTCATGAGATGTGCCGCCATGCATGAGGTAGTGGTTTTTCCGTGGGTACCTGCAACAGCAAAGGTTTTATAATCCCTGCAAATTTCTCCCAACATCACTGACCGTTTGATGATGCGGTAACCGTTCTGCTGGAAAAAACGGTATTGAGGATGATCAACTGATATCGCCGGTGTAAATACAACCAATGAATCATCAGGCGAATGCGAAAAAATGCTTGCCAGTGCTTCTGTTTTTTCTGAATAAGTAATATCAATGCCTTCTTTCTCCAGCATTCGGGTCAAGGCAGTAGGTGTTTTGTCGTATCCTGCTATGTTGTATCCTTTTTTTCTGCAGAACCTGGCCAGGGCAGACATACCAATGCCTCCAATACCTAAAAAATATATGTTTCGGAGGTTTATCATTTCTGTTGTGCATCAGTTAAGATGATGTCTGCAATTTTTTTGGTGGCATCTGTTCTTCCGCTGCCGGCAGCTGCCATCCCCATTTTTTTTACTTCATCGGGTTGTGACAACAACCTGTTGATGATTTCTGTGATGCGGTTTTCAATCTCTGCATCACGCACCAGTATGCCTGCTCCGGAATTTGTTATGGCCTCTGCATTTTTGGTCTGATGATCCTCTGCTGCAGTTGGCAAGGGAACCAGCACAGCACATTTTCCTGCAACCATGATTTCGGCAATGGCGCCGGCACCTGCACGAGATACTACAACATCTGCCCATGCGTAAGCGTTGTGCATGTCTTTTACAAACGCTGTAGCAAGGATGTTTTTTGGTTTCCTGGTTGAGATGAGTGTTTCGGCAGTAGGATAATAGCCAACACCTGTTTGCCAAAGTACCGATACATTTGCCTGCATAAACCAATCGATGTTTTTGCTCATGGCTCTGTTGATGTTTCGTGCACCCAAACTTCCTCCGGTTACAAGTATCCGAAGTGAACGGTCATCTTCTATGCCTTGCCAACCCGAAAGACGGGGGACATTTTTTATCTCTACAATTTCTTTTCGTACCGGATTTCCTGTGAGCACAATTTTGTTGGCAGGAAAATATTTTTCCATGTTAGGATAAGCGACACAAATTTTTCTTGCTCTTTTTCCTAACCAAACATTGGTTTTTCCGGCAAGTGAATTTTGCTCTTGAAGGTAGGTAGGTACACCCAGCAATTGAGCTGCCAGGAGCAAGGGGCCACTTGCATATCCGCCAACACCGATGACAAATGCCGGCTTGAATTTTTTAATAAGCTGAATGGAAGCAATGATGCTCTTTACTAATTTATAGGGAAGCAACAGGTTTTTTAAGACCGAATCTCTCTGAAATCCTGATATGTTTAGTCCGGTAATGGGATAACCGGCCTGAGGTACTTTTTCCATTTCCATTTTACCAAGTGCTCCTACAAAAAGGATATCAGCATCCGGTATTCTTGACTTTATTTCATTGGCAATGGCAATGGCAGGGAAGATATGTCCTCCTGTTCCACCTCCGCTGATCATGAGCTTAAGCATACTGAAGCCCCTCCTCGGCAGCATTTTTTACGGTAGTATTTTCTTCTTGTTCCCTGCTTACACTAAGTATCATTCCTATGGAGATAGAGGTGAACCAGATGGATGTACCTCCCATGCTCAGCAAGGGCAGAGGTTGTCCGGTAACAGGAAAAAGATTTACTGCAACAGCCATATTTACACAGGCCTGAAAAACAAGACCAAAAGCAATACCAAAGGCGAGCAAGGAACCAAAAGTGCTATCTGCATGGTTGGCAATACGCAATCCCCTGAAAAGTAGAATGGAATATAGAAGCAAAATAAAAAAGCCCATGATAAATCCATATTCCTCAATGATGATAGAAAAAATAAAATCGGAATAGGGATGAGGTAAGAAATTTCTTTGTATGCTTTTGCCCGGCCCCTTGCCAATGATGCCGCCGGTAGCGATGGCAATCTTGCTCTGTTCAACCTGAAAATTTCCTTTCCCGGTTTTGTCTCCGCCCGAAAAGTTTTCTACCCTTTTCATCCATGTACCGAATCGAGGAAAAACCTTCGGCGCAGTTTTTCCAATCAGCAACAATAGCATTAGCCCTGCAAGCATGATCCCCATGGTGGCAAGCAAATGTTTGATATACACTCTTCCTGCAAACATGAGTACAAAACAGGAGGTAAATAACACAGCAGCAGTACTGAAGTTGGCAGGTAAAATAAGTGCGCATACAATTACTATTGGCGCGAGAATGAGCATTACCCCTTTCTTCGGGTTAGCAAGTTCGTCCTGTTTTTTTGAGAGGGTTCTTGCAGTGAATGCTATTAGTGCCAGCTTCGCAAAGTCAGAGGTTTGAAAAGTAAGATTAATTACCGGCAGTTGTATCCAGCGGCTTGCCTCATTGAGATTGGACCCTTTTGCAAGTGTATACAGCAAGAGTGGGATGGCAATAATGACTGAAAGTTGAGAGAATCGCGAAAAATATTTATACGGTATGTTGTGCACAAACATCATCAGCAGTATTCCGAAAACAAGTGTGAATACATGTTTGATGAGATAGTATTCTGTATTTCCGGATTGATATTTGTATGCCAGTGTTCCGGTTGAACTATAAACTACTAGAGTAGATATGAGAGATAGCAATACAACTACCGCCCATATTACCTTGTCTCCTTTTATTTGAAAAGTAAATATATTCATCTGTTATCAGATTCCGCCCCATTCAATTTTATCTACAGCTGCTTTAAATTGTCTACCGCGGTCCTCGTAATTGGCATATGCGTCATAACTAGGACAAGCCGGAGAGAACAGAATGGCATCCCCTTTTTGTGAAACCATGGATGCGATTTTAACAGCTTCATTGATATCCTGGGCTTGTAAAATAAGTTTTGCATAAAGATGCAGGTCGTTAAATATTTGGGTGCTGTCTTTTCCCATACAAATAAGCGTATGCGCTTTTTCACCTACGATGCCGCACATTTGTGCGTAGTCATTGTCACGGCTTGTTCCCCCGAGAATCCAGATAATAGGTTTCGGTATTTTTTCAAGAGAAAGCCAGGCAGAATCAAGGTCACAACTTTTAGAATCGTTAATGTAATCCACTCCTTTTAACGATGCATAAAGCTCTAAATGATGTTCCGCAGGCTGTTGTCCTGATCGGATCTTCATCCTCCGGGCAAGCAGGTGATCCCTTGCTGCCGAAGCACGAATTTTTTCTTTCTTGTCCATGTTCAGAGTCGTCTTACTGCATGTTTGAACTGTCGGCCACGGTCCTCGTAATTTTCAAAGAGATCAAAACTTGCACAGGCAGGAGAAAGTAGAACAGTATCACCTTTTTTGGCAATTCTATAGGCAGTCATCACTGCATCCTGTGCATTGTTTGTCTCCACAATCTGAGGAACGCTCTTGCTGAAGGCCTCAATAATTTTGCTGTTGTCAACACCAAGACAAACAATGGCTTTTACTTTTTCTTTTGCAAGGTCAAGCAGCATGTCGTAGTCATTTCCTTTGTCTTGTCCTCCAACAATCCATACCGTTGGATTTTGCATGCTTTCTAATGCATACCAGGTAGAGTTTACATTGGTGGCTTTGCTATCGTTGATAAATTCGATGCCATTTACTTTGGCAACAAATTCCAAACGATGTTCAATGTTTTCAAAATCGGAGAGACTTTCTCGGATAATTTCTTTCCTGATTTCGAGTACACGGGCAGAGATGCCTGCGGCCATGGAGTTGTAGGCATTGTGTTTGCCTTGCAGTGATAAATCGTCAAGTGACATATGAAGTGGATTTTGATTTGTATCGATGGTGATTTCCTTTCCTTGAAGCCAGGCACCTTCGCTGAGAATATGCTTGATGGAAAAGGGTAATTTTTTTGCGCGAATGCCGGCTTTACTCAGGTAATCTGAAATGATTGGATCATCATCGCAGTAAATAAAAAAATCATGTTCAGTCTGATTCTGCAGAATACGGAACTTCGATTGCACATAATTTTCCAGTTTGTATTCGTATCGATCCAGGTGATCGGGAGTAATGTTGCAAAGGATGGCGATATGAATGCGCGAATCATACATGCCATCGAGCTGAAAGCTGCTTAGTTCAAGCACATAGAAGTCATGTGTTTCGTTGGCAACCTGCCGGGCAAAACTCTTGCCTATATTTCCGGCAAGTCCCACATTCAGTCCGGCTTTTTTCAGGATATGATAGGTGAGAAGGGTGGTGGTTGTTTTTCCATTGGTTCCGGTTATCGCTATGAGTTTGGCATTTGTGTTGTTTGCAGCCAACTCAATTTCTGATATAACCGGAATACCTTTTTCACGGATGGCTTTTACCAGGGGGGCTTTGTCGGGAATCCCGGGGCTTTTAATCACGATGCTTGCATCCAGTATTTTATCTTCACTGTGCTGTCCTTGCTCAAAAGCGATTCCCAAAGAAGTGAGCTCGTTCCTGTATGCGTCTTTGAGCAACCCTTTGTCGCTCAGAAATACATTATAGCCAAGTTTTTTGCCGAGAACGGCAGCACCTGCTCCGCTTTCACCACCTCCAAGTATGACCATCTTTTTTTCTGTCATTACCGGAGCTTTAAGGTTACAATGGTGATTACTGCAAGCATGACTCCAACAATCCAGAAGCGGGTAACAATTTTGGATTCATGGTATCCCGATTTCTGATAATGATGATGGAGGGGAGCCATTTTAAATAGTCTGTTGTTTCTGGCAAATTCAATTCCATGCAGTTTTTTCATGCGTTTGAAGTAAGCCACCTGCATCATGACCGAAAGATTTTCAACCAGAAAAATTCCGCACAAAATGGGTATCAGCAATTCCTTGCGCACGGCCAGTGCAAACACTGCAATGATTCCACCCAGAGACAGGCTTCCGGTATCTCCCATAAAAACCTGCGCGGGATAAGAATTGTACCACATAAAACCAACGCATGCACCTACAAATGCCATGATGTAAACCACCAGCTCGCCTGCATTAGGAATGTACATGATGTTGAGGTAGTTTGCAAAAATGGTATTGCCCGATACATAAGCGAATACAGCCAGTGTAGCTCCAATAATGGCAGATGTCCCCGTAGCCAGTCCATCTAAACCATCAGTAATGTTTGCGCCATTGGATACTGCTGTTACAATAAATATGACAATGGGGATAAAGAGCAGCCAGGCATACTGCCTGTAATCATCGCCTAAAAACGACAACAAATCGGCATAATCAAACTCGTTGTTTTTTACAAACGGAATGGTTGTCTTGGTAGATTTTTCAGCAAGTGATTTATACTTCGGCAAATCGGAACTGACAATGTCATGCGTGAGCAACTCGTTTTCCTCCATCCGCACTTCATTTGCATTGCTGATTTTTTCTTTAATCACAATATGTGGATTGAAGTACAATATGCTTCCCACAATAATGCCCAGACCAACTTGTCCTACTACTTTAAATTTCCCCTTGAGTCCTGCTTTGTCTTTTTTAAACACCTTGATATAATCGTCGATAAATCCGATGATTCCCAGCCACACGGTAGTAATGAGCATGAGAATGATATAGGAGTTATAAATTTTTGCAAAGAGAAGGGTAGGAATCAAAATGGCACTCAGGATGATGAGCCCTCCCATGGTGGGTGTTCCCTGCTTGCTGGCCTCACCTTGCAAGCCCAGGTTACGCACGGTTTCTCCCACTTGTTTGTTGCGCAGGATTCCAATGATTTTTTTGCCAAACAGAAGCGAAATAATCAAGGAGGTAATCAATGCCATGGCTGCGCGGAAGGAGATGTACTGAAACACCCCGGCTCCCGGAAAATGAAATTGTGAATGCAGGTAATCAAAAAGGTAGTACAGCATATTTATCGGCTTACAGTTTCAAAAAGCGTTTTTACTTCTTCCATGTCATCAAAAGGATATTGCACACCATTTACCTCTTGGTATTTTTCATGTCCTTTTCCGGCGATGAGAATGATGTCGTTTTGCTTTGCCATCAGATAAGCCGTTTTGATGGCTTCATGTCTGTCGGTTATTGAAAGTGTTTTTTTCTGATTGGCCGGTTCTACTCCTCCTTGCATCTGTTTGATGATTTCTTCCGGATCTTCTGAACGCGGATTGTCTGAAGTAAGAATGACAAGGTCACTCATGGAAGTGGCAATGGCTGCCATCATCGGACGCTTGGTAGAGTCTCTGTTTCCTCCACATCCCACAACGGTAATGATTCGCTCTTTTCCATCGGTTACTTGTCTAATCGCACTCAGGATGTTTTGAAGTGCATCCGGCGTATGTGCATAATCTACTACTGCTGTGATTCCCTCTCGTGAGCGCAAAAACTGAAACCTGCCTTCCACCGGCTGCAGATTGCTAAGTGCTGTGAGCACATTCGTTTTGTTTTCACCAAGCATTCTTGCAACCGAATAAACCAACATGATGTTGTAGGCATTGAATTGACCAATCAGTCTAATCCACACCTCGATGTTATCGATGTTCATGAGCAGTCCGTTGAATGAACTCTCAATAATTTTTCCTTTGAAATCGCTTGGGCTCGTCATCGAAAAAAACTTTATCTGAGCCCTCGTATTTTGCACCATCACTGTTCCGTTGCGATCATCTTTGTTGATTACAGCAAAAGCGGATGCAGGCAATTCATCAAAGAAAGTTTTCTTCGCATTCAGGTAATTTTCAAATGTTTTATGGTAATCAAGATGGTCGTGTGTGATGTTTGTGAAAGCCGCTCCGGCAAATTTCAATCCGAATATCCTGCGCTGGTCAACAGCATGTGAGCTTACTTCCATGAAGCAGTACTTGCATCCTTTTTCTACCATCAGTGCAAGCAGGCGATTAAGTTCTAAAGCATCCGGTGTGGTATGCGTGGATGCAATCTGCTCGTCTATGATAAAGTTGCAGATGGTGCTGATAAGCCCTGTTTTGTGTCCGAGATCTTTATATAGTTTGTACAGCAGAGTTGCTCCGGTAGTTTTGCCATTGGTTCCTGTGATGCCTACCAGCTTTAATTTTGAAGAGGGATGATTGTAATAATTGGCTGCAATTACTGACAAGGCAGCTGCTGTGTCTTTTACTTTTACATAAGTAATTCCTTCTTTTTGCTGTTCTGGAAACTTTTCACAAACAATTGCGATGGCTCCTTTTTCAATGGCTGTGTCAATGTAGTTGTGTCCGTCTACAAGCGATCCTCTGATGGCAACAAACATGGCATACTTCTCTACTTTTCTGGAATCAAACCCAATTGAAGTAATGGCGAGGTTGGTACTTCCGGCAACTTGTTCTATTCGGGCCCTGTATAATAAATCACTGAGTAGTTTCATTTATCCTAGTTTGATGGTAATATGGGTTCCTTTTTGCACAACCTGTCCCGGCGGAACTGATTGGCTGATGACTTTTCCTTTTCCTTTCACCGTGACACGACATCCTGCATGCTCGAGTGCATAAAGGGCATCTCTCAATCCTGTTCCGGTTAGATCAGGTATCCTCGAGCTTGTTACTATCTTTTTTTCTCCTTTTACAACAGGGATGGGATCCTGCACTTGAGAAACATCAAGGGATATTTTTTTGGAGAGGGCAACAAAATCACCAAAGGCACCACGCATATTGTAGGGTGTATAGCTATAGAGAGATGAAGTATCTTTTTCGATGCTCTTGTGCATTTTGGTAGAAGTGGCATACACTTTATCTGCAACTTCTCGGAATACAGGTCCGGCAACATCGTTTCCGTAATACACATTTTTGGAAGGTGATGAAACCACGATAATCATGCTGTAAAGGGGATCTGCCGCAGGGAAGTATCCGCACAAACTGGCGCGATAGGTTTTTCTTTCTATTCCGTATCCTCTGTTGTTATCTGCAATCTGGGTTGTACCGGTTTTTGCTGCTATTCGGTAATATGCATTCCTGAGGTTGGAGGCTGTTCCTCTTTCAACAACTCCTTCAAGCATTCTGCGGGCAACATGAAGGGTACTGTCGCTGCAGATCTTTGGAATAAGTACCTCCGTTTCAATTTTTTTAACGGTTACACCTTTGCTGCGAATCTCCTTCACAAGATGTGGTTTAACCATGGTTCCTCCATTGGCAACCGCGTTGTAAAAATTCAGGATTTGAAGAGGGGTTAACATCACCTCATATCCATAAGACATGGCAGGTAGGGTAGTGCCACTCCAATGTCCATCGCCCGGATGATACATCAGGGGCTTTGCTTCTCCTTCAACATCAATCTCGGTTTTGCGGTCAATGCCCAGTTTGGCAAGAGATTCAATAAACGCAACAGGATTTTTGGAAAAGTGTCTGTAAACGATTTTGGCAGTACCTACATTCGATGATTTTTCAAAAATCTCCTGCATGTCAATCACTCCATAACCTCCGTCATGGCTATCGCGAACTTCTTTTGCACCCACCATTACTTCTCCGTCTTCAGTATCTGCTTTTTCATCGGGTGATGCACCTCCTGCTTCAAGGGCAGCCATCAGTGAAGGCAGCTTAAAAGTGGAACCCGGCTCCATGCGTTCTGCAATGGCATGATTTCCGGCTTCAACATAATGCAATGAATCCACGCGCGACAGATTTACCATGGCCCGTATTTCTCCTGTTTTTACTTCCATCAGGATGAGAATACCCTTACCGGCCTGTTGTTTCTGTAACTGCTTGAGCAGCGCATGATGAGCTACATCCTGGATATTGATGTCGATACTGGTGATGATGTCATTTCCATCTTTTGGTTCCACTTCGTTTTCTTCATTCACCGGCATCCAAACATCTCCTGCAATTTTTTGCATCAGCCTCTTTCCTGAGGTTCCTCGAAGGGTATGATCATAAGCGTTTTCTAAACCTTTACCCTTTTTTGCACGAGCGATGCCAATGGTGCGACTGGCCAGGTTGCTGAATGGCAATTCCCTCCTGCTTCTTTGCAGTACCATCAGGCCTCCCTTGTATTTGCCCAAACGGAGGATGGGAAAGGTTTTGATGCGGTTTAGTTCTTTGTGGCTGATGCCGCTGGCAATTGGGAAGTAATGCTTGCCAGCTTTTCTGCGGCGGATGAGCTCATTTCTAATCTGCTGTGCATTTTTTTTTAGGATAACCCCTGCAAGACAATGAGAGAGCGAATCCACACCACGGAAAAAAATCTCATCACTCAGTGGATCTGAGTTCACATCCATGGCTACATCAAATACAGGAATAGATGTGGCAATAAGCAAGCCTTCATTGTCGATGATATTGCCCCGGTTGGCTTCAATACTGAAATACTTTGTTCCGGATTCGAGTGCTTTTTGCTTCCAGAAATCACCTTCGGCAAGCTGCAGGAAAAGAATTCTGGCAACAATGGCCAAAGAAAATACCAGCATAAAGGCATACACTATTCTCGCCCTGATGCGCATTTCTTTTTTTATCGTAGCCTCTTTCTCTTTCATTTTTTCGGCCGGCTTAAAGCCCCTACTATTTTGTATGGCGACTGGGTTGATTCCAGTAATCCCTGTTCAGCAGATTTTTTGGAAATTTCACTCTGTTTACTCACTGCCATCAAATCAGACTTTGATGTGATGTAATCACTGTGCAATTGTTTAATCTCACGAGTCAGCTTATTGATGCTTCGTATATTTCTTTCTGCGTAATAGGTGTTGGCGATATACAGCATGCACATCATCACGAGAAAAAACACAAATGGCAGTTGTTTGATGGAGTTGTTACTTGCAAGAAAATTTCCGTTGATGATGTTTCCAAGGTCAACCGGAACCGACATCTTGCGCGACGATTTTGAAGGCTCTTTCTTTTTTTTGCCCTCAATTTCCTCAAGTGTAGGAATGTATGTACCGGTATTATCCTGGGTTGTCATTTTCTTTTTTCAGCGATCCTCAATCTTGCACTTCGGCTTCGTGGATTTTTTTCCACTTCATCCTCCGACGGCACGATGGGTTTTTTTGTTAGCTGGTTGAATGGACTGAATCGATTGCCGAAAACATCTGATTCCTGCTCTCCTTCCGTTTTTCCATGGCGCATAAAATTTTTCACGAGCCTGTCTTCCAGTGAATGATAGCTAATCACAGCAAGCTTCCCTCCGGGTTTTAGCATCGGCAAACTGGTTTCTAAAAAATCCTGCAAGGCATCCAACTCGGCATTCACCTCTATCCGCACGGCCTGAAATACCCTTGCCAGCATTTGGTTCAAATGTTTTTGTCCGTACACCTGCTGTACAATTCCGGAGAGTTGTCCGGTGGTTTTCAAGAAAGTTTTTTTACGGAACTGCAGAATAGCACTTGCCAGCGTTCCGGATTTTTCAAGCTCTCCATAATTTCTAAAAAGAAGCGACAGCGCCTCTGCATCATACTCGTTCAGTACTTCCAGTGCAGATTTTTTCTGAGAACGGTTCATGCGCATGTCAAGCACCTCATCAAAACGAATGGAGAATCCGCGTTCCGGGGTATCAAACTGATGAGACGAAACCCCGAGATCGGCGAGGATGCCATCAACTTCTGTGATTTTCAGGTAACGCAAATGCTGGCTAAAAAACCTGAAGTTTGATTTGACCAGAATCAGGCGCTTGTCACCTCCCTCTGCCCGAAGAAGGGCATCATCATCCTGATCAAAAGCGATCAGCTTGCCCGCATCAGATAAACGCGAGAGCATTCCTGCACTGTGTCCTCCGCCACCGTAGGTTACATCCACATAGATCCCAGATGGGTTCATAGAGAGTCCATCCAACACATCATGTAAAAGAACGGGTATGTGAAAACCATCCATCAGGACAGTTTTCTCTGTTCGTTAGGGTCAATCTTCGACATCACTTTTTCGGCAAGCGCCTCAAAATCTTTATCACTTAGTTGACTGAGTCCCTGCTCAAACAATTGCTTACTCCAAATCTCCACCTTGTTCAGGTGAGCGTTTAACACCACATCCTTCTCCGCACTTGCATAGTCAAGCAGTTTCTTGGGAATCAGAATTCTGCCCGCTCCATCCAATTCTACCTGAGTGGCTCCATTGGTGAACATGCGAATGAAGGTGTCATTCTCCTTGATAAACCGGTTGAGCTTCGATAGGTCTTGCATGATTTGCTCCCATGCATCCACGGGATATAAGACCAAACATTTTTGAAAGATGCTTCTGTTGATGATGAATCGCTCACGGTAACGGGCATCAAACTGCTTGTATAGTCCCGAAGGAACCGATAAACGGCCCTTTGGGTCTAGTTTGCAATCGTATTCTCCAATGAATGATACCATGGCTGAGCGCTCGGAACAAAAGTAATTGAATGTTTTCCACTTTATACCATTTTCTCCCACTTTTGTTAATAACTTTTCCTGCAAATCCCCGATTCAGGCTAAAAATAATCAATAAATATCTGATAATCAATAGTTTTATTTGGTGGGAAAATGTGGGATATATTGGCTTTATCCTTGTCTTACTTTTGTTCTATGCAACACCTCAGTACCCGTAGCCTTTTCTTTGAAAATCTGGCACTTACAAGTGATTTTCCCATGGAACTTGAAATTGAATCGGCCAAAGGATTTTACCTGTATGCACCCGATGGGAAAAGATATGCAGACCTTATCTCAGGCATCAGCGTTAGCAACCTCGGGCATCAGCACCCTGCAGTAAAAAAGGCCATCCACGACCAGACAGAAAAATTCCTTCACCTGATGGTCTACGGCGAATACATCCAGGCTCCGCAGGTGGCTTATGCGGCCTTGCTGGCTTCAACTTTGCCTCCGCCACTGAGCAGTGTGTACTTCACCAACAGCGGCGCTGAAGCCATTGACGGTGCCATGAAGCTTGTAAAAAGAGCCACTGCGCGCACCGGACTAATTTCCTGTTACAATGCTTACCATGGTTCTACCCAGGGTCCGCTCAGTTTGATGGGTTGCGAACATTACAAACAGGCATTCAGACCCCTTCTGCCGGGCATCACACAAATACGCTTCAACAACATGGATGATCTTTCCATGATTACCACTGATACTGCCGGCGTATTCATTGAAGCCATTCAGGCCGAAGCAGGCTGCATTGTACCTGACACAAATTACATGATTGCCCTGAGCGAACGCTGCAGGCAAACAGGCACAATGCTCGTGGTTGATGAGATCCAGTCGGGTATGGGCCGCACAGGAAAAACATGGGCATTCGAGCATTTCGGAATACTCCCCGATGTGGTGTGCACAGCCAAATCACTCGGAGGTGGATTGCCCCTTGGCGCATTTATTGGCTCTTCTTACCTGATGCAACAATTGCGTAGAAATCCCATCCTTGGCCATATCACCACCTTTGGCGGAAACGCACTCTGCTGCGCTGCCGGCATGGCTTGCCTGCAAACCATACTGGATGAAAATCTGGCTTCCCGTGCATTACAGTTAGAAACACTTGTGAGAAACGAACTGATTCATCCTTCCGTAAATGCCATTACAGGAAAAGGACTCTTGCTCTGCGCGCATGTCAATGACAATCCTACTGCCTTACGAATCATCCGCGAAGGGTTCCATCTGGGAATCGTAACCGATTGGTTTCTGTTCTGCGACAATGCACTTCGGATTGCACCTCCGCTCAATACCACGGAAGAGGAATTGTCGGCCGCACTCCGGCTCCTGAGAAAAGCCATGGATCTTGCCGGCTGATTTAGTGAATCTGTTTAATTCAAAAACTGTGAAAAAAAAACAAACAGCTGAAAGCACTTCTGGCTTCGTATCCTTCAGAGGGCTGTTGTTTTTTTTATACTGCGCACCTTGTTTTTTTCTTTACACCAACAAGCTTGCCGATGCAACCCTGCTCCCCAAATATTTTTATTCCACTCTGCTCATCGGAATATGCGGCATTTGGATGATGCAAAAGAAAATGCAGGCTTCCCTTTTTTTTCATCCCGTGGTTTTCATCCTGCTCGCTTTTGCCTTACTCAGCTTGGCAGAGGTTTTTCATGGTTCAAATGTTTCCGACGGTTTGTTTGTCGCCTCATGCAACCTTATTCTTCCTGCACTTCTCCTTTCTTTTTCTTCTTGGTTTAGCCATACAAGCCAAGGTCTCCATAAGACTGCTTTTGCATTTTCTCTCATCAACTTTCTCACCTGTTTGATAGCCGCATATGGCTTTGTTGAATATGCTTTGCAACCCGGTGCAACTCATGCGCAAACATACAAGATTACAGGCACCTTTGGTCATAAAAATATCCTCTCCGAAATCATTCTTCTCACCGCACCCTGGCAGCTGCTGCTTGCAAAAGAAAAAGGCTTTCAAAAAAAATTGGCATATGCCGGCGTCTTTTCTTCATTGCACATGATTAACATTTTGCTCACCCGGTCGGTTTGGGTGGCAACCCAAGTATATTCAGGTTTTGGTTTCTTGTTGTTCTTTTTTTTAGGT
>JBKCNM010000032.1:0-150026 GCA_046297395.1 Bacteroidota bacterium | reverse complement strand
TTACCTTTTTAAGTAATTACGCTTATGCGCAAAAAAAAATCCCGGATGAACCGGGATTTTTTTTTTGTGGATTTTTATCAGGATTTGACCTCTTCAAAATCCACATCAGTAGCTTCGGCATTGTTGCCGGACTGAGCTCCGCCATTGTTCTGCTGTCCGCCCTCCTGATTGGGTGTACTTCCACCTGCATACATATCGGAGGAAGCCGCCTGCCAAGCAGCATTCAGTTTTTCAATGGCCGCATCAATCTCTGTTAAGTTACGGGCGGCATGTGCCGTTTTCAGTTCGGCGAGCGCTGACTCAATGGTTGATTTTTTATCAGCAGGAATTTTCTCACCGTATTCCTTGAGTTGTTTTTCTGTTTGGAAGACCATGGAATCTGCTGCATTGATTTTGTCAGCTTCTTCACGGGCTCGTTTGTCGGTTTCGGCATTGGCTTCGGCTTCTTTCTTCATGCGGTCAATCTCTGCATCTGATAATCCGGAGGAAGCCTCGATACGGATGTTTTGAGATTTGCCTGTTGCTTTGTCCTTGGCTGTTACATGCAGGATGCCATTTGCGTCAATGTCGAAGATCACTTCTATCTGCGGAACTCCGCGGGGTGCAGGAGGGATGCCGTCGAGGTGAAAACGACCGATGGTGCGATTTTGTGAGGCCATGGGGCGCTCTCCCTGCAGAATATGAATTTCTACACTGGGCTGACTATCGGAAGCGGTTGAGAATGTTTCGGATTTTTTTGTTGGAATGGTGGTGTTCGATTCAATTAACTTGGTCATCACCCCACCCATGGTTTCGATACCCAAACTCAATGGCGTTACATCGAGAAGGAGCACATCTTTTACTTCTCCTGTAAGCACACCACCTTGGATAGCTGCGCCTACTGCTACTACCTCATCAGGGTTTACTCCTTTTGAGGGTGCTTTCCCAAAAAAGTCTTCAACTGCTTTCTGGATGGCGGGAATACGGGTAGACCCTCCTACGAGGATTACTTCGTCGATATCACCCACCTTCATTCCGGCCTGCTGCAAGGTGGTGCGGCATGGCTCAATGGTGCGCTTGATAAGGGAATCGGCGAGTTGTTCAAATTTGGCGCGACTGAGGTTGCGCACAAGGTGCTTTGGAATGCCATTTACGGGCATGATGTAAGGCAGGTTGATTTCGCTGCTGGTGGTGCTGGATAGCTCAATCTTTGCTTTTTCGGCAGCTTCTTTCAAACGCTGAAGAGCCATGGGATCTTTGCGCAGATCGATGCCTTCGTCGTTGATGAATTCCTGTGCCAGCCAATCGATGATTACTTGATCGAAATCGTCACCACCGAGGTGGGTGTCTCCACCCGTTGATTTTACTTCAAACACGCCATCTCCGAGTTCGAGGATGGATACATCATGTGTTCCACCGCCGCAATCGAATACCACGATTTTGAGGTCTTTGTTTTTCTTGTCGAGACCATAGGCAAGGGCTGCTGCTGTGGGTTCGTTGATGATGCGTTTTACAGTTAAGCCTGCAATCTCTCCCGCTTCTTTGGTGGCCTGTCGCTGTGCATCATTAAAATAGGCAGGAACAGTGATGACTGCCTCGCTTACTGTGGTTCCCAAAAAATCTTCGGCTGTTTTCTTCATCTTCTGAAGAATCATGGCAGATATTTCCTGTGGTGTGTAAAGGCGTCCATCAATATTCACCCTTGGGGTGTTGTTGTCGCCTTTGTTTACATCATAGGGAACCCTTGAAATTTCGGTAGATACCTTGTCGAAAGTTTCACCCATGAAGCGCTTGATGGAGTAGATGGTTTTTTTTGGATTGGTGATGGCCTGGCGTTTAGCAGGATCTCCAACTTTGCGCTCATTGTTTTCTACAAACGCAACGATGGAAGGAGTGGTTCTTTTTCCTTCGCTGTTGGCGATTACCACCGGTTCATTGCCCTCCATTACGGCTACACATGAATTGGTGGTCCCAAGGTCGATTCCTATGATTTTTCCCATTTTTTTGAATTTTGCTTTTCCTTTTCAAGGATTGTGCCATCTCCTGATTTGCGACAAATTACAGGGCAAACCTGCAAGCAAGTCAGTTGAACTTAAAAAAAATGTGACAAAAAGACACAGGAACAATCAGGGGTAAACAAACCCAAGACCAATCGAGTCGGAGGCAAGCACTTGTTTGGTTCCATCGGATAAACCCATGAGGCCTCCTCGCTGAAGATTTCCCTGCACCCGATAGGCACGGCTCGAGAATATTCCAACCCCATTGGTGATGTTGGTATACACAGGTTTTTCTAAAAGCAGAGCGCCACCGGGTTTGTTGATGCTGTAGTAATTGGTGAGCTCCTCTGCCGCAGCGGTCTGTGTAAGGTATACGCCTCTGGCGCGACGAAAGGCACCGTTTGCAGGAAAGGCATTTGCTTTGTTGGATTTTAAGAAACCCATAAAATCTCTGCCATTGATGACTTGATTGCTGCTTACTCCACCTTTTGGATTGTCAAGTATTTGTAGAGGATATTTATACTCAAGCATTTTTTCTGTTACACTGCCATTATTGAAACTGTCGGCGAAGAAAAACTGGAGCGTGCATTGAAAACTCTTGGTATTTGGAGTGGATTTCTGGGTGAATGAAAAATTGGAATATGCACGGTCATTGCCGGCACCTGTGATGACTGAGAAAAGAGAGGAAGACACAAGAGGCAAAACGCTGATAAGCTTTGTACTGGCTTTGGCTTCGTATCCTGTTCGGATATTTTTAGCAACAATTTTGTAGGTATTGGCAACATCCAGTGCCTGGTTTGTATAAAACAAGCGATTGGGCGATTGAGCAAAGGCACCGGGAGGTAAATCCTCTAAAATGGTGTCTCTTAAAGTAATTGTGCGAAGCAGCGTGGTAGCGGTATTCCCCGCATATTCATACAATTTGACATCAATTATTTTCGGATCATAATAAATGCTGTCCGGTATTTTTGCGTAGGCGGAATTGTCTCCGTCACCTAAAAATGTTTTGGTTACACGAACATATTGAATCGCTTGGGTATGATCGAGAAATCCGTAGATAACCATGATTTCTTTCCAGGGTTCATTCAGGGAAAGTTTCTCTGTGCAGCTTACAAAAGCCAAAAGAATCATGGAAACCGGCAGGAGAATGTATTTTTTCATGAGCGCCCCAAAAGTAATATTTTCAATACAATGAAAAGACCGCTTTTTGGAGTTTCCTGCAAAACAAGGAAAATACAACTGCATCAGTCATGCAGTCTATGGCATGTATCTGAGGCAAAAGTGAAAGAAACCAAATATTGATTCTCCGGGGACTACTTTTTGTTTCTCGTCAAAACAATACTATTTAAAAGTCTGTAGGTAGGACAATAGCCCCAAACACCTGTTGCTGCCAAAAACAAGGAAAGAAATACCATTGGCCAGGTGAGGTTTCCGCTGATTAGTTCGGATGAGCATGTTGCAAGCATAATGAGAGCAAGCACCATTCTGATGGCCCTCTCTAGATTACTAATAATAGGGTTCATTATCTTTTTTTTGTAAAACTACTCCCAGCAAAGATATATTGCCTTGTAGGACTTGAGGAAACTTGTTAATTAACTTTTATTTATCATCTCAGGAAAAATTCAATCAAGCGGCTAACAAATAAATACATTCCGGCCGTGGCACAAATTCCAGAAATTATTCTGCTTGGTTTTTCCATGTTGCTTTCATTCTTTTTAAATGCCACAGAAAAGAGGATGAACATACATGCAAGGAGGGAAAACTGTGCTGCCTCAATTCCCAGGTTAAACATCAGCAGAGGAGCAAACCATGAGTAACTCTTGTCCAACTCTGTACTGAGCGCGCCGGCAAATCCACTGCCATGAAGCAAACCGAAAACAAAAACAGAGAAAAAAGGAAACTTCATTTGCGCGCTTCCCTTCATCCTGAATAATGCGAGAACCACAATGCTCAAAGCAATAAGAGGCTCGGTAATCGGGGGTGGAATGACAATTATTTTGAAATATCCGGCTGCAAGTGTAATGCTGTGAGCAAGGGTAAAACAGAGGCTCAAAAGACTCAGGTCCCTAAAAGTTTTTTGAACAAAAAACAAGCAGATGATAAACAAGAGGTGGTCATAGCCCCAAGGCATGACATGTGTGAATCCCAACACAAAAAAATGTTCCTTCACCACGGATTTTTTTTA
This sequence comes from Bacteroidota bacterium, assembly GCA_046297395.1. Taxonomy (GTDB): domain Bacteria; phylum Bacteroidota; class Bacteroidia; order UBA4408; family UBA4408; genus JBEICQ01. The sequence continues at coordinate 145,865 of JBKCNM010000032.1, read as the reverse complement.
CTCCGTTACGAGTATCTTCATGCTTCTGCCGCTCCCTGTTTCGCGTACAATAAACAAGCCACTTCCCGGTTTACATTGATGTTCGACGGAGTATGCGTCTCCTGAAAAAACAAGTTCGCCGGTTAGCTTATATACTTGAAAATAGTCTTCAGGCGAGGCACCTGAAAGGCTTATTTTTCTGCCGGAAGGATTTGGATAAAGAAACCACTCAGCTTCTTCTTTTTGATTCGCCAATGCATGTGTGATGATGTTTCCTGAGCCTCTTACAAGCATGGTGTAAATTCTTCTTGTTTTGAGATAATAGGTGGTTATCCCATAGCGTGTATCCAGGTACCATGCTTTTGCAGTTTGGTTGGAGAGCGAGGTAGAAGACCATATTTTTTTTAAGCCCGAGCCGGGGAAAAACAAGGCATCCACAGAAGGATTTACCAGAGATTCATTGTTGAGGGAATGAATTTCTTTGATGTTGGGCAATCTCCAGTCATTGTATCCTCCGCTCGTACAGGTATCTGCAAACACCAAAGCATTTTCCCAAGTAAGTGTATCAGTACTGATATTTTTTTTCCAGGTGAGACCGGTCACTAAGTCATTTACTGTTCCATCACCATTGTCTGAGAATTGCGCTGGCAAGAGGGTAGGAGGGATGACCTGCCTTACAGCCCGGGGATGAAATTTTTTAATCCCACCGGCACTGATGGTTTCGGTTTTGGGATGATTACCGATTCCGCCTCCGGCATTGGTTGCCCATATCTTTCCGGTGTCGTTTGCCTGCAGCACAGAGGTATACCAGTACTCGGCAGTGGTATTGATAAATATTTGATTCAGGGCAGGATTTACATTTTGCAGATTCATTAAGCTAAAGGCTTCATGGGGCTTGGGAAGTCGCCAATCATTGTAACCTCCCAGTGTGAGCGTATCGCAATAGACCAGTGCAGAAGCATATCGCATTTCGCCACCATCTCCTTTTTGCCACATAAGTCCGGTAATCGTATCAGTAAGGGTTCCGTCACCATTGTCAATATAACCGGGTACATGGATTAAAAAATCACTGTCTTCACCGGGCGTGTTGGTGTAGCTGTTTGTTTGACCCGTATCAGGAAGGCGGAGCATGGTTTTTTGTATTCCCTGACCGCATAGTTTTCCCGCCAGAAGGAGGCTGATGATGAAAATTCTTTGCATGATTTTATCTGATGATGATCTTCTGAACACTCAGGAAACTTTCAGACGATAGTCTGCACATGTAAATGCCCGGATTGAGTCCGGATAAATTGAGGAGGTTGCCTTCAGCAAAACTTTGTTTCACCATGCTTCCGGCAAGGTTGAATACAGCAATGCTGATGGCTTCATTTTTTGTATTTCCCTCAATGTAAAGATTTCCGTCGCCAGGGTTTGGAAACAAACGAAGGTGGTTTTCATCTTCCGGAAGTCCGGATTCTCCCAATGGATAATTACACACATAATTGCTTTGGTAATTGTTTTGGGTGAAGGTTCCGTTACCTGCGGTATAAAACCTGAAGGTGAATGCCTGTGAAGGTGTCCAGGTATAAACAATTGAATCGGTTTGACCGTTGCGCACATAGGTAAGGTTAAAACCTGTGTAACTTGCATTGGGTGTGCAGGCTGTGATGAGTGCGCCGTTGAGTGGCGTGAGCGGAGGTCTAATGCCATGGGCAGCAGCCTGAGGTACCAGCTGGTGTGTGTTATCTTCGGTTACTTCTCCTGCCATTCGTGCAATCATGTAAGGGGCGCTTGCTGTTCCATGGTAGTGATATACACCATTGCTACCATAATGACCATGGTTTACATCAAGCGCTTGCATTGGGCTGCCATCGGGCTCTGTGCTGCCATAAACAGCATATCCGTCGAGCCCCATCGCACAAGGCAATGAAGTAGGGGTGTAGTTGTAAAGATGCAAAGGAGCAATGTGATAATGGTAATCGTCGGCGCGCCCGCAATGGCCTCCGTAATTGTCTAATTGTCCGGCCAGATAGGAATCTACACCGGTGTTGGTATGCACATTAAAGATAGGTATACCATTGGCTGCAACAGCGATGGCTCCTCTTGTAAAATGAATAGAATCTACCGGGATAGGATTTGCAGCCATCACAGGATTTAGTGGGATGGGCCATGCATTGCTTCCGTAATAGCATTGCGGAATAGGCACCTGCTGTTGCCATCCGTGATTTGAAATACCTACCATCAGGGTATGCGTTTTTGGCAATCCATTGGATTGCACATAGTAATATGTGTTGTTGTAATAGGTACTAATCTCCGGTACAAAGGCGGCAAAAACTGAGTCGAGAAAAGTTGTGCTGGTGGTGCTTTGTGAGAGCTGCACAACCTTGTTCCTGAACCCGGAGAAAATTGCCAGCAGCATACCGGCAAGCAAGGGCAAGGTATATGTTCTGCTTTTTTTTGGAATAACATAGGCAACGAGCACGCCCAGCATGATTAATAACCCGGCAAGAATCCAGGGATATTGATGCATTTGTTTTTCTGGTTGAAGTGGATGTTCAGCGCCATTCAGTAGCTTGAGTCTTTTTGTTTTTTCGCCGATGTATTGCCGGTCATCTGCTGATAATTCATTAATCGGCAAGGTCATCGTTTTTCCTGTGATGGACTCAATACACACCTGTCTGTTTTTTTCAAACAGAAAGAAGCCTTTCCCAAGGATTTTTCCGGATGTGTTCGTGAAAGTATGGGGAAATACTTTTTCGTAATTCATTTCGTGCCCATGTAGGCTTATCGTAAGCACGCAGCTTACAAGAATGAAAAGAATTTTTTTCATGTTGCTTGGTTTTATGGTTTTTTTCTGATGATTTTTCCGAGGGATTTTCCATTTAGTAGGCAGAGGTATGTACCGTCTGAAACCATCTCTCCACTTGCATTGAGCCCATCCCAAAAGAGTTGATAATTTCCGGGCAGCATCTCACTGTTATGGATAAGTGTTCTGATGAGCTTGCCTTGCATATCAAATATTTCCATCAGGGTGTTTGATGATTCTTTTACACGGAATTTGATGCAAGTTTCATCTGCTGCAGGATTCGGAAAAATAAGTTCCTCGCTGTAATTGCTGTTCCAGATGATGGGATAGCCAACAGCCACTGAATCGTAACAGTTTACCTGCTCGATAAAATAGGTTGCGGAAATATCTTTGTTATGTCTGTTGGGTGTTTCGTCAGCAGCTTTATAAGCCCTGATGTATTCAACTTTGGTTTGGGTAGGACCCACCGTAACCCTGATGTGTCCGGAGTTCGGAAGAATCTGCCCTTGAAAATAGCCGTAATCTGCAGCTACATTTGCATTGTTGAAATTGGGATGACTGGGTTGTGGACATTCCTGATACACCAGGCAGTCGCGTTGCTGCTTACCAAAAAAGTGATCGTGTCCATGAAAAAAAATGCTGGTGCGGTTTGCCGTGAGTACATCTTTAATCGGCATGGCCCATCCCGGTCGGTTTGCTGCCCAGCCATCGCTGCCATCCAGATTTTTTCCTCCCCATTCGTACAGGTGGCTAAACTCAACTCCTCCTCTGCCATTCGGATCACCCCCAACCAATTGATGAGAGAAAATAAATTTAAAAGTAGAAGGACTCTGTTCAAGCGTTTGTTTCAGCCAGTTGTATTGTTGCTGCCCAAGTGTCCATCTCCAGCCATGCAGTGAATCGGGTTTAGGATTGGTGAACCAGTAAGGATCAATCACAACAAACAAGGCATCTCCCCATGTCCACGAATAGTAGGCAGCTCGCTGACCACAAAAGGGATAGTGGGTTGAATCGCCACTGTAGAAAGTATCAGGAAAAGGATTGACAAAATATTTTTTGCGTTCATTGGTATTCCATATCGCTATGTTGTTAGCTGTTCCGTTCAACATCCAACCTGCCTCTCCTTCATGGTTGCCAAGGGTATTGAATATAGACATGGAGTGAGAAGCAATTTCATAACGATTTCTCAGAAGTTTGCAACGAAAAGGAATGGTGTCAAAAGGAATAATGTTTGTTCCTGTGCGTTTGAGTTTATCAGTCATCAAAAAATCGCCAAGATCTATCATGAAGTCAGCAGAGTCCTCCAGTTGGTTTTTCAAACAACGATTGTATACGGCCGTATCTGTTTGTGAATCCATGTGTGGATCGGCTTGCACCAAAAACCTGAAACTGCTTCCGGGTTGTTTTGCTGTTCTGAAAAACCGCTCCTGTCTGCTTTGGATCACACTGCTACCCGGTAATCTGTATTGCACTTTGTAAAAATATTGCTGATTGGGTTGAAGACTATCAATTAGCCATTCTGCATGGCTGCCTTGTGCATGTAATTGCCAGGCGGTGGTACGCGTATAATTTCCGGATGTATTTCCTATCAATGTGCGGGTCTCTGCAACAGTATCAAAGAACATTTGCAGGGTGATGCTATGATCTGTTGGACGGCCCAGAAACTCAGCTTGCGTTACCTGTTGAGCAGCAGAAGTATTTGAAAAAAAAAGGCCTGGTAAAAGCACCAAGTGAAGAAGAAAATGACGCATGGTTTTATTTTGTGATGACAACTTTTTTGGTGTAGGAGTAATTTCCGGCAAGAATCTTCAGCACATATATTCCCGGCGCTGTGCTGCTTATATCTAGTGGCGTTGTGTAAAAATCTTTCATGATGTTGACGGATGAAATCAGTTTTCCGTTTATATCATAAAGCCCGGCAAGCGCTGTTTGGTTGTCACGCAATGGATATTGGATATACAATGTTTCTTTCGCAGGTATCGGATAAACCCCGGGCTCAAAAATTTGTGATGTATTTTTTACTTCTGTAGGCAAGCAATTTCCGATGGTGTAGCTGAATGCATTTTCGCCGTTCTGATGCATCCCTCCAAGGGTATCTGCAGGAAGATAGGCCCGGATAAAATCTACCGTAATGCAGGAAGGTTGCACATTTACGCGCAGGTGTCCCGAGCCGGGTAAGGTATCGGCTGTATATGCAGATGCATTTGCCAGCATGCCAATTTCATAGGTTGAATCTGCTGCCATGGGCACTTCCTGATACACCACATTGTCCATCACCTCTCTTGCATACAGGTGATCATGTCCCTGAAAGAAAATGTTTACACCATTGTCTACAAACAAACGGTGGATAGGTTTGGGCCAATTGGGTCTTCGAATAGGGAAAGTATAATTTCCATTTGCATTCTGATAGCCTCCCCATTCGTAAAGATAGGCAGGGATAATACCACCTCTTCCTTGTCCGCGGATGTGATGAGCAAAAACAAACTTGTAGGTACTGTTGCTGCTTTCGAGCGTGTTTTTGAGCCAGAAATACTGGGGATCACCCAGGCTCCAGTTCCAACCTTGTGGTTTGGCAGCCGTATCATTCTGGTCGCGATACACATCCAGCACCACAAATAGAGCATCGCCCCATGTCCAGGCAAAATAGTTTTCCGGATACCCAATGCCATATGGTTCAATGGTGGTATTTCCGGAATAAAAATTATTCGGAAAGGGATTCGGGTAATAAAATTTCCTCCATTGTGTACCGTAATAACACAAATTATAGGGAGGATTGATGCTTTGGTAATAATCATTTTCTCCCTCATGATTTCCTAAGCATACATAAAATGGCACAGAGTGACATATTTCACCTAAAAACGGACGGTAATCGCGGTGCAGGGTATCCAGTGCAGAGGAGGTGATGGTAAAGGGCTCATGGTCATCTCCAAAAATATCGCCCAGCGAGAGCATAAAATCCGGATTGTCGGCAAGCTGATTGGCCAGGGTAAGGTGATAAAGGCTTGCCACACCTTTTTTGTCATACAGATGCTCATCTGCTTCAACAGTAAAAGTAAAACCTTGTCCAGGTGCTCTTTGGGTATGAAAAGTATGTTCAGCCCCGGTTGTGTTTGGTGTGCTACTGCTCACACTGTACCGCAAACGATAATAGTACTTGGTATCTCCCGACAGACCGCTGATTTCAACTTCTTCAGGTGTGTTCGGCTGGACATTAAAAACAGGCGTTTGTGCGCTGTATAATCCAGACTGAGTTCCGTATTCAAGGTAAAAAACAGCCACTGTATCAAACATGACACTTGCAGTTATCGATTGATTTGTGGGTCTGCCAAGTACGATGTTGTGCGTCCATGCGCCGGCAGGATTGTTACTCATCAGGAAGCTGCCTATGAACAGGCTTACCATTATGCTCTTTCTCATGTTTTATGATTAGATTATTTGATATTAGAGTAATTTTTCTGAGCATGGTTTAATAAATCTTCATATTATCGGCAGTTTTTTTTGAATCGGCATAAACATTTGTTTTCAAGTCTATTGATATCATACCAACAGTTGTGATCTAATTTTTTGATTATCCGAATAGTCGTTAAAAAACACCTTTGGTTAAACTGATTGGGAGATTGAAAATTTGCCTTAGATTTGTCTAAATGCGTGTTTATGTCGGTTCACCGGGAAATTAAAAAAGTTACCACCAATACCTTGCTGGAGATGAAGCGCAGGGGCGAAAAAATTTCAATGCTCACGGCTTATGATTATACCCTGGCCAAAATCATTGATGATGCAGGTATTGATGTCATCCTTGTTGGCGACTCAGCCTCCAATGTGATGTCGGGCAACGAAACAACGGTGACGATCACCCTGGAGCAAATGATTTTTCATGGCACATGGGTGGTAAAAGCAGTAAACAGAGCCCTCGTTGTGGTAGACATGCCTTTTGGTTCCTATCAGGGAAATTCCAAAACAGCTCTGCAAAGCGCCATTCGTTTGATGAAAGAGGCAGGCGCACATGCGGTTAAATTAGAGGGTGGCGGAGAAGTGATTGAATCTGTAAAAAGACTGGTAGATAGCGGTATTCCCGTTATGGGGCATCTTGGACTCACCCCTCAATCCATCTATAAGTTTGGTACTTACACGGTGAGGGCCAGGGAGGAGGCCGAGGCCGATCGTTTGAAGAAGGATGCGGCCCTGCTTCAGGAGGCCGGTTGCTTTAGCCTCGTACTCGAGAAAATCCCTTCTTCGCTTGCCACAGGTGTATCTGCTTCACTTGGTATTCCGGTTATTGGTATAGGGGCAGGCAATGGTTGCGACGGTCAGGTATTGGTGCTACATGATATGCTTGGGCTGAACAAGCAATTTAATCCACGATTTCTGAGAAGGTATCTCAATCTCTATGATGATATCAAAGGCGCTGTAAATCATTATATCAACGATGTTAAATCGGGCGATTTTCCATCTGAGGGCGAACAATACTGATTCCCTTGATAAAATTGCCCCGGGTTTGTCTGATCTTTAAATTTTGGTAATTTTGCCGCCCTTAAAACAAGAATTATGTCAAAATCTGAAGCCGAAAAAGACGATGTGTTGCTGGATGTGCAACACGCCTACTCAAAAACGGAAAGATATATAGAGGAAAACAAAAAAAGCCTGGCCATCATCGCCGGTGCCATTGTTGTGCTCATTGGCGGATATTTCGCTTGGACCCGTCTGTACCTTGCTCCTTTGGAGACTGAGGCGCAGGAAAAGATGTTTTGGGCCCAGCAGTATTTTGAGAATGATTCCCTGAAAAAAGCTGTGAATGGCGATGGTAATCATTTGGGTTTTAAAGCCATAGCCGATGAATATGGCATGACCAAAAGTGCTTCACTTGCCCATTACTACCTGGGAATATGTTATCTCCGTCAGGGAAAGTACCAGGAATCCATTGATGAACTTAAGAAGTTTGATACACCCAATGAGGTGATTGGCTCGGTAGCCACCGGAGCCATGGGTGATGCTTATATGGAGATGGGCAACAGCGAAGAAGCTGTTGTTCATTACCTGAAGGCCGCAAAGGTGAACGAGAACAAGTTCACTACACCTGTTTATCTGATGAAAGCTGCCGGGGTTTATGAGGACCAGAAAAACTACGACAATGCCCTCAAGATTTATGATCAGATAAGAACTGATTACAGCAATACCGCTGAAGGTAGGGAAATTGATAAATACATTGCTCGCGTAAACGCTGCAAAAAACGGGCTGTAAAAACTCATTAACAGAAATCGGAAGAAACCGGGGGCATTGCTTCCGGTTTTTTTATTAACTAATTTTAAACAAGTACAGATTTTAGTCGTTAATTATTTTGATACCATCAGGTATATGTATATATTCACCGATTAAAACTTAGTGTCAAATGGACATAAATACAGACAAGTTTTTGTTGTCTGAGAATACCTCTCTCTTACATGACTTGCTCATCATTTATTTATGCACTGCACAAAGAAAAGATTGTAAACACAAACAAACTGAAAGCGCATGAACAACTTGAAAAGATTGACCCACGAAGTTTCTTTTTCAATGATTGAATTGAGGGAAAGTGAAGGATATGTTGCAGTGTCAAGAAATCAAACACAGGCGGATTATACACCAGATACAAAGGTCTCCAATACCCATAAAGACAAGTTTGCAGGGTTTTCTTCACCGAAAAATATGCATCTATTGATCGGCCATTCAAATGCTTTTGTTTCATCGATCAATCACTTTTTGACTACCACTTTTCTTTTTTCAAAAAAAGCATCTCCTCAAAAAACAAACAGTACTCACCAGATATTTCCTGACATGAAGTTGATTCTCCGCTTGACTGTATTTGCAGGTATTATTTTGTCCTGTCAAAGTCTTTTTTCCCAAACCACAGTAACATACACACAACAAACGGGAAACTATTATTCCACATGGACCACGGGCACAGCAGGTGCTTTCAACCAAGGTGCAAACCAGGTTGGCATGTATGCAAATGGGGGCGGAACCAAGCAGGTGGTGTCGTGGAGAAAATTCCGCACCGATGCATCCGGTTCATCAACCGGTGACCGGGCTCTTCAGGTTGGCGACCAGTTTGTAGTGACCCTTTCGGCAACCAGGGCATTCGGGAAAATAGGTTTTGCACTGCTTGCCAGTCCGGGCACAGGAAGTTGGGCAAACCGTGAAAGTAACTATGCCATTTCTTTCAATCTTGATGGACCTGCATATGCCGGAGCGGGTATATGGGGCAACTGGTATGCAAGGTTTAACGGGGGTTCAACATCCGCCGGATCTGCTAATGTGGCCGGCCAGCAAACTACCTACAAAAACTTCACATTCACGCTTACGCTTACCGCTCCGGACCGTATGAACGCTACCTGGACGGACGGAACCACCACAAGCACATTAAATGACATCTTGCTCAATACTTCCAACCCGATTACAGACTATAGTATTTTTCTGGAGGACGATTGGGATGGCGGAGCAGCTCGAAACATTTTCTGGGGTCTTGGTGCAGTGGGCAATCAGCATACTGTAACCAACCAGGGTGCACTCAATCACGGACAGAGCAATGGCTCTTATACAATTGGTGGCGTAATGTTCAATGGGCTAAATGCGAACTCGGCATCTTCCAATACATTAAACAACACATTTAATAAAAGCGGAACAGGAAATGTAACCCTTAACGCAGCCAACACCTATACAGGCCAAACCCAGATTGACAATGGGGAGCTTTGGATTGGCTCAGGAGGCAGTATTTCCGCAAGCAGCGGAATTTTTGTAGGCAACGGAGGACAATTAGGGAATGTAACCAAACTATGGCTGAGCAACGCTACCGGTGGAACCACATTTTCAAATAATTTCACCATCAATAATGGTAACCTTACAACCCGGGAAATCGGTGGTTTGAATACCTCCGGAAACCACACATTTTCCGGAGCTATTACCAATAATGCAACAACGGGTGGCTTACGCATAAATGCTTTAAATGCAGGAGGTACTACCACAATATCAGGAGTGGTTTCCGGTGGAGGTGCTGTTTCAACTTCGGGTTCAGGGATAGTTGTTTTCTCTGGTGCCTCTCAAAACACCTATACCAATACATTTACCGCCGGTGCAACCACTACGGTTTTCAATAAATCTGCGGATACAAGAGCCATTGGTACCGGGAATGTCACCATCAATACCGGGGTAACACTAAGGACAGACGCCAACAATCAATTGGGTACCGGCACACCTTCTTTAATCACCATAAACGGTAATGGGGTTTTCAACCTCAATAGTACCAACCAAAAAGTAGCTTTAGCCAGTGCCAGCACCACAGCTTCTGTTACCCTTGGTTCCGGAATCCTAAACATAGACAATACCGGAACGGATACCTATGCAGGAACCATCAGTGGAACGGGTGGGATAACAAAAACCAATACTGGTGTGGAGATTCTTACCAACAGCGCCTTGGCATTTACGGGCAACACCACAGTTACAGGTGGTGAACTTCGCCTGAACCCATCGGCCAATGCTACATTTGCCTCGCAAGTGGTGCTCAACGGCGGAACGCTGGGAACAACCGGAATTTCGGCTTCGCGCACATGGACGAGTTCTTCAACCTTGAATGTAACTGCCAACTCAACAATCGCTCTTGCATCGGCAACTGCACACACTATAACTTTTGCCGCTAGTAACGCGGTGAGTTGGACGGCTGGAACTACTGTAACAATTACAGGATGGTCTGGAAGCTATAATGGGACAACAGGTACAGGAGGAAAAATTTTCTTTGGTTCGAATTCTTCGGGCTTGACAGCACAGCAGCTTTCGCAAATTGTGTTTAATAATGGAACGAATAATTTCAGCGCAACAATCTTGTCTACCGGTGAGTTGGTCCCCTCTTCAAATATCATCATTCCTTGGATAAACACGGGAGCGGCTACAGATTGGTATACTGCAGGAAATTGGTCTCCATCAACAGCATCAAATGTTTGGACTACCTCCAATATTGCTCAATTTAACAATGCAGGCACTGCCACTACCTCCGGAATCAATATGGGGACAGCACCATTATCCATCGGAGCTATAGATGTTACTTCTAACAGAACCAGAGTATTAACCATAGGGAACAGTGTTACAACAGCCGGAACACTTACCTTAAATGGTGCTGTTGTAAGGGCAACATCCAATACCATTCTCTCCAATAATTCAAGCTCCCTTTTTACTGTTCAGGATAATGAAACAGGTACCGGTAAGATAATGAATGTTGCATTGGGCAATTCAACAGACAACATAGTAAATATTTCTTCAAGCGGTGGAATCACCATAAGCTCAATTATAGAGGGTGCAAATAGAAACCTTACAAAGAGTGGCAGTGGAACGGGAGTATTTACTCTTTCCGGTGCCAATACTTACTCTGGTACTACCACCATCAATTCCGGCACACTTGCCTGTGGTGCTGTTTCAACATTACCGGCTGCTTCGGCAGTTGTGTTGGCGAACACCAGCGGTACCACCCTAAACCTGGGTGGTTTTAATCAATCTGTAGCTTCTATCAGTGGCGGTGGAAGCAATGGCGGAAACATTACCCTGGGTTCTGCGACCCTAACGGCCAACCAATCCGGCAATACCACTTTTGCAGGTATCATCAGCGGTACAGGCGGACTTACCAAGAGCAATTCAGGGACATTAATTTTAAGTGGTGCCAACACCTATTCTGGTACCACCACAGTTTCGGGTGGCATCCTTCGACTGGGTGCTTCGGGTGTAATTGCGGATGGTTCCGCTATTTCTCTCGGAGGAGGTACCTTGTCTTCCGGCGCTTCTGCAGGATTTTCGGAAACCATGGGAACCCTTGCGCTCACATCAAGCTCTACCATAGCGCTTGGTACGGGAAATCACACGCTCACATTCTCCAACTCTTCGGCAGTAAGCTGGACAGGTAGTACAACACTTACCATTACCGGCTGGTCCGGATCAGCAGGTAGTAGCGGAACAGCTGGAAAAATTTTTTTCGGGAACTCTTCCTCAACACTCACTTCAAGCCAACTGGCTCAAATTACTTTTAGTGGATATTCCTCAGGCGGTGCTCTTCTTAGCACAGGAGAATTGGTTCCCCTGCTTGCGGTTCCAAGTATTACCACCACCACTGCAGCTTCATCTATTACAGCAACTACAGCCTCCTCAGGCGGACAGGGAATCACCGGTTCGGCACTTTCGGCTAAGGGACTTGTGTATAGTACCGCCGCAGTTAGTACCAATCCTACGCTGTCAAACAGCGTGCTTACAGATGGCACTACAACCACAGCCAATTTCACAGGTAACCTAAGTGGTTTAAGCCCACAAACCCAATACTATGTGCGTGCATATGCTACAAACGCCTCAGGCACGGGTTATGGTCCTGCCATTAACTTCAGAACATTATCCAATCCTCCTTCCGTGCAGGCAAGTAGTTTGGGTGCATCCGCTTCTGCAAGCGGGCAACTCACCGTATCTTGGACTGGTGCGACCTTTCCTGCATCCGGTGCCACACAAGCGGGATATGCTTTGATTTACTCTACAAGTACACCTTCTTTATCATCAGCAAGCGGATCTGCTCCAGCTGCCGGCGTTGGTACACTCGTTACCATTACTCCAACCAATCTCCCTTCAACTCCTGCGCTTAGTTCAATCATTACCGGACTAACCCCCGGCACCACCTACAACTTCCTACTTGTTCCTTTTACCTGGGATGGTACCAATGCAGCTACCTATAATTATCTTACGACCTCGGCACCAACTGCCTCTGCAATTGCAGTGGGCAATCCAAGCATCACCACCACCACCGCAATTTCTTCTGTTACCGCCGGCAGTGCAAGCTCCGGTGGCTCGGGTATTAGCGCAGGCAGTGGCAACATATCGGCCAAAGGTGTGGTGTGGAATACAGCTGCTTCGCCAACAACGGCCAACAGCGCTACCAATGATGGAACAGGCACAGCAAGTTTCAGCAGTTCGCTTTCCTCATTAACTGCTCAGACATTGTATTATGTGCGTGCCTATGCCACCAACGAAGTGGGTACCGCCTATGGAAATCAGCTCACTTTCCGCACCCTCTCCAACGAACCTACTGCCGCTGCAACTTCTTTTACTGCCACTGCCAATGGTTCAGCACAAATTGATTTAGGGTGGACCGCTGCAACTTTCCCCGGCTCCGGAGCAACAGCAAACGGGTCCATTATCTTAAGGAGAAGCGATGCAAGCAATCCTACTACCACAAATGTTACCGATGGGGTGGCCCCTGCCTCACTCACTTTGCCTTCAGGCACATCACTTGTTACCACAATTACCTCGGGTGCAAGCACGAGCTTTAATAACACAGGACTAAGCGCATCTACGCAGTATAATTACATCATCATTCCTTATACATGGGATGGAAGCAATACAGAAACATACAATTACCTGCTTACTTCTGCACCGGCCGCCAATGCCACCACCGACGCAGGTTTTCCTGCCATCACCACCACTACGGCAGTGAGTGACATCTCCAACAATTCGGCCAGTAGCGGCGGCAGTACAATCACAACAGGAGGAAGTGCCATCACATCTAAAGGTGTTGCCTGGAATACCACCGGAACACCTACCATCGCCGACAACATCACCAACGATGGATCCGGAACGGCAAATTTCACCAGTACGCTCTCAGGCCTGAACCCCCAAACGGTTTATTACACGCGTGCTTATGTCACCAACAGCTCGGGTACTGCTTACGCCAATGAACTTAATTTCCGAACCTTGTCCGAACCGGCAAGCGCACAGGCATCCGGGCTCACTGCAACAGTCTCCGGTTCCAATCAACTTACCCTTTCCTGGACATCCGCTTCCTTCCCTTCCTCAGGTGCCACACAGGCAGGGTACGCCCTCATCTATAGTGAAGGTACTCCGGCATTGGGATCGCAAAATGGTACAGCACCTTCTGCAGCGATCGGAACACTGGTTGTGGTTTCTCCAACCACTCTTCCTACCAATCCTGCAACAAGCACAATCATTAGTGGTTTAACCCCCGGAAATCTGTATAATTTCCGACTCATTCCGTTCACCTGGGACGGAACAAATAGTACCACCTACCATTACCTCACCGCAGGTGCAGCAACCACAACAGGCATTCCGGTGAGTCAGGCCAGTGTAAGTACTGTGAGCATTTCTGCTATCACCAGCACGAGTGCAAGTTCCGGAGGAAGCACTATCAACAATGGAGGAGGAGACATCAGTGCCAAAGGGATTGTTTGGCATACTTCTGCCTCTCCCACACTGGCAAATAACTTTACCAATGATGGAACGGGTACAGGCGATTATTCCTCTTCTCTCACTTCTCTTTCCCCTCAAACAAGGTATTTCGTTCGTGCGTATGCCACCAACGAGGTTGGCCCCGCTTATGGCAATGAACTCAATTTCTATACTTTTTCGAATCCACCGCTTGTGCAGGCATCTGGTCTCACAGCTACAACTGCCTCCGAAAGCAGTATCAACCTGAGCTGGACAGCCGCAAGCTTTCCGGGATCAGGCGCCAGTGTAACAGGTTATGTTTTGTTGCGTGCCACAAGTCCAAACACGCCTTCCCTGGCAAACACTGATGGTGCAGCTCCTACAGCCGGTACAAACACCACCATCGTCAGTGCATCCATCAGTGGGGCTTCCACAAGTGCTGCGAGCACGGGCTTAGCTGCACTTACTACATACAATTATTTACTGGTTCCTTTTACCTGGGATGGCACCAATGCAGGAACTTATCGTTATCTCACAGCTTCTGCCCCCACGGCATCAGCCACCACTTTTTCTGCCCTGCCCGCAGCCCAGCCAACTGCCCTCGTATTTTCTGCAGTAACAGTAAACACCATCACCACTTCCTGGACTGCGGCAACTGGCTCGCCTTCAGGATACATCGTGCTTCGCTCTACCGGTTCATTGCCCAACACAGATCCGGTTTCCGGAACCACCTACACAGCCGGAGCAACACTGGGAAATGCCACTGTTGTTTTTGTTGGAAGTGCAGTAACCACCGGTGCCCAAACAGGACTCATCGACGGTACCACCTATTTTTATGAAGTTTTCAGTTACAACGGTTCCGGAAGCAGCATCAATTACCGCACCGCCTCTCCACTCAGCGGCAGCCAGGCTACCAACCCTGTTTCTGCCCCGCTTGCTGCAGCTGCCACTGCAGTAAACAGCAGTAGTTTCACTGCCAACTGGAATGCTGTTTCTGCGGCTCTTAACTACCGGCTTGATGTTGGTACAACGCCATGTTTTGTGAACTATGGCAGTTCCTCTACCCAGGACGAAGGTTTCTCCGCCGGCACAACGGCTCCCTCCGGTTGGACATTCACAACTATTGGAAGTACCTACACCTCGGCCGGGAACTTTGGGCTGGCCTCTCCTTCCATTCAGATGGATGCTACCGGTGACCGTATTCTTACCAATCCACTCTCGGGAAGTGTTGCAACGGAATTGAGTTTTTGGTTGAAAGGGAATGGTACCAACACGCTTAGCGCATTATTGGTGGAGGGAACTACTGATGGTACGAACTGGGTCACTATTGAGAACATCACCAACAGCATTCCCACAACAGGTACTACCAAAACCTACAATGCATCCTCTACACCGAGCCTGCCATGCAGCATGATACAGTTTAGGTTTACCTACACCATGAATGCAGGTAATCTTGCTTTTGATGATGTGAGCATTACCTCTGCAAGTGCAACCTCTGCTTTTGTTAGTGGCTACAACGACCTAACGGTAAACGGAACTTCACAATCAGTAACTGGACTTAACAGCAATACAGCCTATTACTACCGTGTTCGTGCTGTAGGAAGCAATTCCACTTCAAGCAATTCCAACATCATCATGGCAACTACCCTTATTGATGTTTCGAATGCTGATTTTCGCTCAGTGGCCTCCGGGAGTTGGAATACAAACGCAACCTGGGAATTTTACAATGGGGTTTCATGGGTGGCTGCCACTCAAGCGCCGGCTGCAGGAAATAATGTAACGATTCAAAGCGGTCACACAGTTACCCTGGATGCCAATCGCACCTTAAATGCAGGAAAAACGATGACCATCACCGGGTCATTAGATGCAGGCTCCAACAGCATCAGTGGTGCGGGAAGTGTGGCAATGAATGCAACAGCAACTCTTATTACATCGAGCAGTGCGGGTTTGGCAGGAGCGATTCAGGTGTCTGCACCGGCCGGTTGCACTTTTACTGCCGGAGCAACTATCCGTTTTTCCGGTACGAATGTGAATACCGGCTTTGCAGGTTTTTCCGGATTCAGTTCAACTTCATTTTACAATATAACCTGGACAGGAACAACGGCGCTTACGCTTGATAAAACTGTACGCCTACAAACACTTAACTTCACAAACAGCGGACTAATTTATTTGGGGAATTTCGATATGTTCATATCAAACTCAGGAGTGATTAATGGTGCTCCATTCTCTTCCTCAAAAATGATTGTAACAGATGGAACGGGCACGCTTAATCGATTTATTACAACAGGCGTATGGACATCATTTACCTGGCCAATAGGTGAAGTAAGCGGCACAGCAGAATATTCACCGGTAACAATTGGATCTTCAAGCGGAAACGCCGCATCCACCGCATATATCGGATTCAGGGTAACAGATGCTGTTGATCCAAACAATGGACTTGCCTCCAATTATATCACACGCTACTGGACCTACAATACTGCCAACCTTACCGCAGGTACAACCTGGGGTTCCGCAACTTTTGGATATACTGCTTCCGATATCGTTGGCAATCAATCATCCTTCAAGGCAAATGCATTTAATACAGGTACGCTGCTTTGGACAGAGTTTGCAAGCAGCAGTGCGGCCTCCAATGTGCTCACTTTTACTTCAGGTGCAAGCACCACTTCCATTCTTACTGGGAACACCATCACCGCCAGGCAAGATCCTCCCATCTATTACCGCTCTAATGCATCAGGTGATTGGACAAGTCTCTCCACCTGGCAGATTTCAACAGATCCCGCATTTCTCTCTCCAACAGGTGTTGCTGCTATATTGATACCAACAACCTCCAACAGTGCAGGCATTACAATAGCAAGTGGACATACAGTAGGCATTACCACTGCCGTAACTGCCGATGATATCACGGTTTCCGACGGAGGAATCTTGTCGGTAACATCCAATGGTCTCACCATTGCCAATGGTTCGGCCGCAACAGATTTGAACATCAATGCAGGTGGCACATTGCAATTCTCTTCTTCTGCCAGCAATTCATTGGTGATTAATACCGGTGCTGCAGTTGTAGTAAACGGTTTACTCAAAAATAATGGGGCAAATGGTTCACCGGATATTTCTAACAGCGGTAGCATCACTGTGGCATCAGGTGGTGTATATGAGCATGGCCGTAACGCCGGAGCCATCCCAACCTGTACATGGTCTGCAGGGTCCACTTGTTTAATAACAGGTACTACATTAAATGCCCCAACCGGTCTTGCACAGACATTCCATCACTTTACAGTAAACACAACCTTAGGAAACCATGTAAATTGTTCCGGAGCATTACAGACCATCAATGGTAAGTTTAAACTCACCACCAACCATGCAAGTTTTGCCTGGCGATTAAGCAGTACCACCGCCTATACACTCACTGTAGGCGACAGCCTGATCATTCGAAATGGGATTCTTGACATGGCGAGTGGCACAATTACCGGTACTGCAACCATCAATGCCAACGGTCATGTAAACATCTTAGGTGCGGGGTCTATCCTCATCAAAACAGGCAGTAGCTCGGCGGTTTTTAATGCCAACAATCATTTCACTCAAAATGAGGGCACCATTGATTTTGCAGCCGCATCCAGCAATACCACATTCAACTTTTTTGGTGACATTACCCTGAACGGAACCGTTCAGCGCTCTTCAAGCGGATCACACAGCGTTAATTTTTTGAAAGCAAGCGGACAGCAGGATTTTGCATTCGGAGGAACACAGGGATCGGGAGCCTTAACATGGAACATAGGAAACGGTACCACTACAAACACTGTTCGATTGACTTCTTCCACATGGAGTTTAGGAAGTTCCGCACATCAGATCAATGTAAATGGCAACGCAACTTTCAATATGCAGACCGGTGTTATTTCCGGTGCCAACACCGGATTTACAGTGTTATCAGGTGCCACATTATTGATTGGGCATCCTCAGGGCATCACCATGTCGGGGACTGCAGAGGGTAATGTACAAACCGATGGAGCACGAAACTTCAATGGATCTGCCCATTACAGGTATACCGGAAGTTCAAACCAGGTTACCGGATCGGGACTGCCTTCTCCCATTACCGCTTCCCTTACGATGTTAAACACCGGCGCCTCCGGTAACAACACCCTCACCCTCACCAATACCAATACAACTGTCTCTACATTTAACCTCAATTCCGGACTTTTTGCTGCCGGTAGCGGACAGCAAATCAATATCTCTTCCGGTGGCAGTGTAAACTTTACCTCCGGTGATTTTGCTACAGGTGCCGCTGCAGGAACGATTCATTTTAACGGCTCAGGAACATGGACCGGGAGCGGAAATCCATATGTTGTGAGCACTTCCGGTGGAGTAAACTTTGGTACTGGAAACATCAGTATACAAAGCGGTGGTGCATTTGTTATTAATGCCGGAGGTTTTGTGAACACCAACGCGCCGTCTTATTCCTCAGGATCAACATTGCAATACAATGTCAATGGAGATTATGGCCGTGGTTTTGAATGGAGTTCCACCAGCGGCAAAGGTTATCCTCACCATGTTCTTTTGTCAAACAATACCACACTTAATCCTGCTTCCTCTCCATCGGCTCCCAATGCGGCTGTGCCCATGCGCTGTGGTGGCAACCTGAGCATCTCCTCAGGCTCCAATATCTACATGGATTTTGGAGGGAACAATATGACAGAAGATCTTGTTGTGTTAGGGAACCTGAACCTCAGCGGAAATCTTTCCGGTTCCGGGGCCAATGGTTCTGATATTTTCTTGGCAGGAAATTGGTCCAATAATGGAACAGGCAACAACTTTTTTCCAAACAACAGAGCTGTATTTTTCAATGGTACTTCCAATCAAAATATTGGAGGTAGCAATACCGGAAGCAATCCTTTTCCTTTTCTTTTCATCGACAATCCTGCGGGCATAACGCTCACAGCGCCTCAAACCGTTTCTACCCAACTTACGCTTACCAACGGAAGTGTAATACTAGGGGCCCATTCGCTCACCATGAACACGGGTGCAAGCATCACCGGTATTTCAACCAGCAGATACATTGTAACCAACTCAACAGGACAATTGATTCAAAGGGTAAGTAGTTCCAATGTATTGTTTCCTATTGGTCCTTCTGCTTCCATCTATGCACCTGTTACACTCAACCAGGCCGGTACAGCAGAAAATATTGGTGTGCTTTGTGAAACAGCCCCTCCGTTTGACCAAACCCTGATAAACGACAGCCGTGCCGTTAATGTGCAATGGTATCTCAATGAAAGTGTCGCAGACGCAAACAGTCTGTTTACTTCTTTTCAATGGCCTCTCTCCTCTGAGGCAGCCTCATTTAACAGAAGCATTGGGGTGTTTCATGGTTCATGGAACGGAACTGCGTGGGATCTTCGTGGAAGTTCCTCTACCACCGGCAGCAATCCATATACATCTTCCTCTTCTACGAACTACACCGGCAACCTGAGCAACCGACTCTTTACCATCGGCAACCTGAGGGCTTATCGCAACTGCAATACCACAGCGCAAAATGGTACTTGGGGAAATGTATCCACTTGGGCGTTTGGGCTTCCTGAATCCGGTGACAATGTGTGTTTGCAACATGCTGTTTCCGTCTTGAGCAGTGATAGCGATCCGGCGCCCGTATTGGGTCTTGATGTTCAGTCGGGAGGTTCTCTCTCACTGGCATCCGGAAGAA
The DNA here is from genome assembly GCA_046297395.1 of Bacteroidota bacterium. Lineage (GTDB taxonomy): Bacteria > Bacteroidota > Bacteroidia > UBA4408 > UBA4408 > JBEICQ01. The sequence continues at coordinate 126,195 of JBKCNM010000032.1, read as the reverse complement.
CCTTGACTTTTTTAAGTGGGGGTAACCTGAATAACTCATCAGGTTCATCGAAAAATCTTGGTGCAGGAAACATTACTGCCAATGCCGCAATTTCTATCACAGGTTCTCATCCCTTTACCATCGGAAACCTCATCATCAATGAAGCCACTTCATTGGTGCAGGCACCCACCATTAGCGGTAGTCTGCAAATCAATGCAAACGCTTACCTTACCGATGCATCACCGGTTTATTCCTCCAATGCGGGCCTGATATACAATACCGGAGGAAGTTATACCCCCGGATTAGAGTGGAATGCCAACGCTTTAACACCCGGTTCAGGGGCACCCGGAGGATTGACCATCCAGGGAAACACCTCAATACAGATGCCCAATATTCCATTGGCTGTGGCCGGAAACATCAACCTCAGCAGTGGTGCGCTCACACTCAACAGCAATGTAGACAATAACCTTTCGCTTACAGGCAATTGGTCCCGCTCCGCCGGCTTCACTTTTGCTCCCAACAGCAGAGCAGTTTTCTTTAATGGCTCCAATGCTTTGCAGACCATTGAAGTGATTGGAGGTGGAACAGAAACATTCAGCTATTTATACAACAACAAAACTTCAGGCAACCTTCAGCTGGCATCTGGAACCAATGTAACAGTGTCTGCCTCGGTTGGAAATGTGCTTGGACTCATTGCCACTTCCTCGCTCGATTTGAATGGACAAAGCCTTACCCTGAACGGTGCTGGCGGAAGTATATTGGCCAATGGAGGAACATGCAACATCATAGGTGGAGCAAACTCCTCACTCAACATCCTCAATGCCACCAAATCAGTGAACGCTCAGAACAGCGGAACACTCAGTACCGGAGCCAATGTGAGGATTGCACTCAGCACAGGAATGGATTTTGGCAACAACCTGAGTACCATCAACGGTACACTACAGATTGCATTGGGAGGATTTGTAAGCAACAACCCACCCAACTATGCAAGCGGATCTACCCTGAGGTATTTTACCGGAAGTTCTTATGGAAGAGGCCTCGAATGGAGTGCCACTTCCGGACCGGGTTACCCATGGCATGTGACCATTGATCAAAATGGTACAGTTACTTCCCTTGACCTGAGTAATGGAGGATCTGCCCTCAGACAAATAGCCGGTAATCTCAACATCAACAATGGAGGTGTGCTTACCATGCAATCCATGACTGATGCACTGAATGTGCGAGGAAATGTAACCGTGGCAAACGGTGGTAATCTCACACTTGGCTCTGCCCTCGGCGGTGACCTCGACATAGGTGGCAACTTTACCTTGCAGGCATCCTCTACCTTTAATCAAAACAGTCGCGAAATTGAAATGAATGGAAACGGAAACATACAAGTGTTGTCAGGACTTACCACACCGGGATTCCTGGCCATCAACAACGCAGGTGGTTCTGTTCAACTTTCAGAAGCCATCACCATTCAAAATCGTCTGCGTCTTACTGATGGTACGCTAAACCTCAATGGCTTTGCCCTCAATCTTGCTGCCAATAGTTCCATCAGGCGTCAGTCATCCGGGGCAAGCCTTAGTGCAGAACCTACCGTTGGTGCGGGCAACACTTATGACCTGCGTTATGATGCGAGCATGACATCAGGTCCTGAGTTTCTCTCTGATGGATCAGCTTTACGCGATCTCACCGTTTCAGGATCAGGAAGTACACTTTCCCTTTCTGCCTCTCGCACGGTTAACCGTGACATCAATCTTCTTTCTGGTGCAGGCATCAATGTAAATGGCTTTACGCTTGTTCATAGCGGCAACAATGTTTCTGCTCCCACAGGTACCATTTTTGTGAATGGCAACTCTGAGATTAGCAATTCTGCAGGACTAAGCATCGGAGGATTTTCAATTTCCGGTAGTCCAAATCAACCCACCTTTTTTACAAAGACAATTTCAAATAGCGCAGGTACAGGAACACTCAACTTTGCCTCCAACATTACGCTGAGTATCGGCGATGGAAAGTTTGATTTTGGTCTCTCAGGAGGAAACTCCATCACAACAGTTAGCGGTGTGCTGCAAATTGCCGGTGGGGGAAGTGTTTTCCCCAACTCCTGTATTTATGCAGTGGGATCTACACTGAGGTTCTACAACAACTTCGATTATCAGGTTGATGCGGGAGACAACACATGGAGAAGCGGAGCCATCAATTCCGGTCTTCCCGGTATTCCATGGAATGTAGAAATCCGTGATGCCAACACAGACCTTTACCTGAATCAGGAACGGTCAGTAAGAAACAACCTGAGCATTACTGACGGCAAACTCAGATTGATTTATTCCGGCTCCAACACATTCAATGTGGGTGGCAATTGGACAAGAACAGGTGTAACTTCTGCTTTTGTGAACACCAACAACAAAAAAGTTGTGTTCAACAGAAGCATCGCAGGAGACCAGGTAATCACTACAGGTAACGGTGTGAACACTGAGACATTTTATGATATAGAAATAGCAAATACCGGTGGTGGCGATGTTAGCATCGGAAACAATGTGAATCTTGTGATACAAAATTCGATGACCCTTACTTCCGGTAAGATGAAGCTTGGAACAGGATCTACCTTCCAATTGGGCATCCCCGGAAACAACGGAACCATCGTTGGCGCAGGAGCAAACAGGTACATCGTTACCTGGACGGGCAGCAATTCTATTCCACTTAAATTATTTACCAATACAAATGGATCCTATCAGTTTCCTGTAGGTGACAATACATCTTACACTCCTTTTACTATTGACATAGTGAGCGGAGCAAACAGTGGTAGCTTTATTACCTGCAGCACAACTCCCGCAGCCCATCCATCATTGGGTACCACCAGCAATTACCTCAACAGATATTGGACATTGGAGCAAACGGGACTGAATTCAGGATTTACCTACAATGTGAATTTTTCCTACACCGATGCTGATGTTGTTGGAAGTGAAACTTTGTTGTTTCCTTTTAAATGGACACCGGGCATCGGCAACGGTACCGGCTGGATTGGTTGTGGTGGTTCCAGTGCATCCTATACTGTTGGAACAGGCACAACGGATATCAATACCAATACCATGCAATGGCAAGGCATCACCAGTTTTTCTGATTTTACCGGCAATGGCGGAGGAACACCTCTCCCTATTTCCCTGTTGTCATTTGAGGCAACACCACAAGACGGAAAAGTGGTGCTTGACTGGGTAACTTTAAGTGAAACCAACAATGCATTTTTCACCGTGGAGCGTTCTTCCGATTTGAGTGAGATTCATACACTAGCCAGGATTGAGGGAGCCGGAAATCATAACGGAAAACTTTCCTACTCCGCGATTGATCATCACCCGTTGTTGGGAACTTCTTATTACCGTTTGCGCCAAACTGATTTTTCCGGAGAAAGCACCTACACCCAATGGGTGGCTTTGCAAATGCTTGACATGGCAAATGCTCAACTCATGCTTTATCCCAATCCGGTGCAAAATGGTATGCTGTTTGTTGAGACCTCAGGCTTCGATGAACATGAAAATATCCGTATAGAATTCTGCGACCTGAGCGGAAAAAATCTTCTGCTCAGCAACATGTCGCCCGGTTCCGCAAGCACAAGAACTACCATCGATTTGGCTGATCTGCAATCAGGGGTTTACCTGTTGCATATTCAATACAAAGGCCACAAAGAAATACGCAAAATTGTTATTCAATAAGAAGCGAATAGACCATATGAATCCTGCCTGCCTCTTGGTATGCAGGATTTTTTTTGCCTTCTTTATCTGGGAAGGAATTTACTGAGCAATTGGTTATGGGTAAAAAAGTCATAACCCAAATCATAGGTTTTAGATCTGCCATCCCCATAAACAATTTTGAAAAACCGACCGTCTGATGTCAGTGTTTTTATTTCGTCTTTTCCCATATTCTGAATTTGATAAACCTCCATGAATGATTGATTGGTCTCAGGTTTATTCATCAGCATCAACCAAAGATAAAAGGCTTCTGAGCCACGGAGTATATATCGCGTGTTTGTACTTTCTATGAGCATACTTGTAAAAGGGAAAAGACCAAAGTATGATGAAATTGTATCCATTGGAAGACTCTGATACAGGTAACGCAATGAACAATAAGCCCAGTAAAACTCATGGGGAACCAATTGATCATTGTCCCTTATGGTCTTTACAATCTTCCCGTCCTTGATAAATGTTACTGTGATTTCCTCTGTGTCTTTCACCGGCATGATGTATTCTTCTTTCAGTGTGGAAATAGGTATTCGGCTGAAGGTATTTTTAATCTCTTTGAAATTTTTTTTATCCACCCGGGCGCTAAATAAGCCGTTCTTTGAATTGTATTTAATTCCACAATAAACAACTTCTCCCGATTCTTTTACAGAAATCATATTTGAAGGACACGAGCCAAAACAACCTGATGCTGAGAGGATGATTTGGTCATAAGAAACATCCTCAACTTTTTTGTTTTTTATTCTGCTGAACACATACTCAATACCCTCGTCCGAAACAAGTGTCATTTTTTTTACGCCTATATTCTTGATGCGGAAATACTGCCAGTCATTTTTACTTTTATTAAAAATACCAAGCCGATTTCCCAGCAGACGGTACTTTGTTTTGGTTCCGAGGAATTTTTTTTGAACATGCCTTGCATCCGCAGATGTCTCTTTGGAAACATAACCTGGCATGTAATCGCAAATGCTATCCTTGTAAAAAGTATAGCCGTCCTTGTTAATGTGATGTAGTTTATTAGGTATTACTTCTGTGCATTTCCAGTTTCCAAGAATCAGTTTTTCAGCTGTATTTGCTGCATGCACAGGAAGTAATAAACAAAACATGGTACAGATTGATAAAACCAACCCTCTTAAAAGAGAACCGAAGTGTTTTTTTTGATGCTTAATTGCAATAACACTTATCATTGCTTCCATACTCATAGGTAGTTTATTTCTCCATGTTGAAACGACTTTATTTTACCTGCATTGTCTTTGATCTGTAACATGCCCATATCATCTACACCAATAATCTCAGCACATAAGGTAGTTCCCTGTGCATTGAATTTTCTCTCGTATTCCCTTGCAAACAGACAATCGTTGTAGGCAGCCAGAATGGCCTCTGTTTCCCTCCCTCTCATCTGAAAATAAGCTTGCTCCATTCGCATCATCAGCGAACCAAGCACTTCATCCGTAGAAATTTGTTGCCCTTTCATATTTACAAGAGAAATAGGTGGAAAAAGACGCTCATCCCTTTCAGAAAAAACCTGGTTCACATTGATTCCGATTCCGGCCACAGTCCATTTTATGCCCCCTGAGCCCAGGATGTTTTCCACGAGCAAACCGGCCACTTTATGCTGTCTTACGAGGATGTCGTTTGGCCATTTGATTTCTACTCGCTCTCCGGATGAAAATGCATCTATGGTTTTTTTTACCGCCAGTGCAACAGCCATGTTCCAGTAAAAAGCGCGGGCAACGGGTACATCCTCCAGTTTATAAATAAAGCTCACCAACAGATTCTGCCCGGAGGCACTTTCCCAAGATTTTCCGCTTTGTCCCCTACCTTGTGATTGCTCCTGTGCCTGAACAACCTGCCCGTGAACGGCCTGTCCGGAATGGATCAACCGGAGGGCAACCAGATTGGTTGAATCAGTTTTTTCGAGCCTCGTAAAATATTTCCCTGTGAATATCGTCTCCAAGAGTAACAAGTCTGTTGAAAGCAAAGGTAGGGAAGTCCACTTCCCCTCCAAAGCTTCTAAAATTGGCTACATTTGCGGCTTCATCTTTCAGCTGAATGGGTAAAAAAAAGATTCAGGCATCCGTGCCACAAAACAAAATCCTACTGGATGCCATCATCAAGGGTATGCAGGACAAAAAAGGTGCCGATATCATGGTTCTTGATTTTTCTAAAATCGGAGGGGCCGTTTGTGACGCATTCGTCATCTGCACAGGCAATAGCAACACGCAGGTAGAAGCCATTGCAGATGCGGTTCATGAGGCCGTGAAGAAAGCCACCGGCGAGAACCCCTTTCATACGGAGGGTTCCCGCAATGCAGAGTGGATTGTGATGGATTATGTGGATATAGTTGCACATATATTTCAGCCTGAAACAAGGTCTTTTTACCAGCTGGAGAAGTTATGGGCTGATGCAGAAAGCAGACTCGTTTCATCACCGAGTTAAAAACAATTTTTTTTTTGAACATGTCAGAAAACCAAAACAACAAAAAGGGAAATTCTCAGAATCCATTTCAGAAAAAGACGCCGGGCAAAGGAACCGGATTCAATTTCTACTGGATTTATGCCATCATCATTGCCGTCTTTATCGGACTGCAATTGTATGATAGTACGGGCGGTCCCAAGAGCATCTCATGGAATCGTTTCGAAAACGATATGCTTACTTCAGGTGCGGTAGATCGCGTAGTGATTGTAAACAAAGAAGTAGCCGAAGTGTATCTTAAATCTTCTCAATACAACAATCCTAAATTCAAGGACGCCTTAATCCGTTCCGGGAAAGTGGTGCCTCAATACATCATTCCTGTGAGCAGTGTAGAAAGTTTTGAAAGAAAACTTGATGAGGCTCAGTCTGCTGTTCCCCGCAACCAGCGAATCAATCCTGAGAGTGAAACCCGTAAAAATTGGGGATTGGATATCCTCGAATACCTTTTGCCTATCCTTCTTATGCTCGGCCTATGGATTTTTATCATGCGCAGGATGTCGGGAGGTTCAGGTCCGGGCTCCCAGATATTCAACATCGGTAAATCGAGAGCAGCACTTTATAATGCTGAAGATAAAATTAGAATCACTTTTGCAGATGTAGCAGGTTTAGAAGAAGCAAAAGAAGAAGTAGAAGAGATTGTTTCTTTCTTGAAGAATCCATCCAAGTTCACCAACCTTGGAGGAAAAATTCCCAAAGGAGCTTTGCTGGTTGGTCCTCCCGGAACAGGGAAGACGCTGTTGGCCAAGGCTGTTGCCGGTGAAGCAAATGTTCCTTTCTTCTCCCTCTCGGGCTCCGATTTTGTGGAGATGTTTGTGGTGTGGGTGCAGCCCGTGTGCGCGACCTGTTCAACCAGGCCAAGCAAAAAGCGCCCTGCATCATTTTTATTGATGAGATTGATGCCATTGGTCGCTCACGCAGCCGGAACTCCATCCAAGGGGGAAACGACGAAAGAGAAAACACCTTGAATTCATTGCTTGTGGAAATGGATGGTTTTGGCACCAACTCCGGTATCATCATTCTCGCCGCAACCAATCGCCCCGATATACTCGATCCGGCCCTGCTGCGCCCAGGCCGTTTTGATCGGATGATCTCCATAGACAAACCCGATGTTGTTGGCAGAGAAGCCATCTTTAAAGTTCACCTGAAGCCACTGAAACTTGCAACTGATGTGGATGCTGCCAGACTTGCTACACAAACTCCGGGCTTTGCAGGTGCCGAAATTGCCAATGTATGTAATGAAGCTGCACTGATTGCCGCAAGACACAACAAAGAAGCTGTTAACATGCAGGATTTCCAGGACGCCATCGACAGGGTTATTGGTGGATTGGAAAAGAAAAACAAACTCATCTCCCCTGAGGAAAAAAAGATAGTGGCCTATCATGAAGCCGGGCATGCTGTGGCAGGTTGGTTTCTGGAGTTCGCAGATCCACTTGTAAAGGTGAGTATCGTTCCCCGCGGTGTGGCTGCGCTCGGTTATGCCCAATACCTTCCAAAGGAACAGTTTCTTTATACCATTGAACAACTCACTGACTCCATGTGCATGGCGCTGGGAGGAAGAGCTGCTGAAGAAATTATTTTCAACCGCATTTCAACCGGAGCACTCAGCGACCTGGAACGCATTACCAAAATGGCTTATGGAATGGTTACCATTTATGGGATGAACAAGCGCATTGGGAACATCTCATTTTATGATCCCAAAGCTCCTGATTTCGGATTCACCAAACCCTACAGTGAAGCCACTGCTCAGGCCATTGATGAAGAGGTGAAAAAAATTCTGGAGGAAGCTTACACCCGCACCAAAAACCTTCTCACTTCCAAAAAACATGAGTTGGAAACTGTTGCCCAGGAACTACTGAAAAAAGAAGTCATCTTTCAGAACGACCTGGAAAGATTGATTGGGAAGCGTCCGTTCGACCCCAAGGATTTACCCGCCGAAAGTGTTCCATCCATCGATCTCTCTGCAGAACATGCCAAGCTTCCTGCTGCCGAGAATCCAGTGAATCCTCAGATAGAAAACAATCCTGCTACCGATGCTCAGCAAGGATAGAAGCTATATCCGGACGGGTATAGTTTGCACCCTTTAATACTTTTCCATCTTCACGGTAAATGGGTTTGCCATTCTCGTCAAGTTTGCTCATGTTGCTTCGCTGAATCTCATCAAAGATGGCTTGCATCTTGTCCTGCAGGCCATGCCTGAGAATGGTGCCAAAAGCGATGTACAATATGTCACCAAGGGCATCAGCAATCTCAACGATGTCACCTTTTTTACAGGCTTCCAGGTATTCTTCATTTTCCTCACGGATAAGTTCGTAGCGCAACATAAAATCTTTTTCAGATAAAAGTGTTGGTGCGCTGTTGTTTTCAATGTTGAAGGCAACATGAAAGTCTGCTACTTTGGAGATGTTTTCGTTCATATGTGTATATATGGTTGCAACAATCGATACAAAAGATGTGTGGGCAATCCCATCACGGTAAAATACGAACCTCTTAGTGAAGTAATCGCCGTTAATCCCAGCCAATCCTGCGCTCCGTAGGCTCCCGCTTTATCAAATGGTGCGTAATGTTTTATATAAAAATGGATTTCCTCCGGGCTGAGTTCTCTAAATCGGACTTCTGTTCTGTCGCAGGCTGAGATTTGCTCATCTTTCCCCGTGAGCGCAATGGCGGTGTATACCTCATGAGACTCGCCTGAAAGTCTGCTCAGCATGTCAAAAGCCTCGGCAGCATCTGCCGGTTTATTGTACACATTTTGGTGATGCCAAACGATGGTATCTGCAGTGATCAGTATTTCGTTTTCTTGAAGTAAATGCTTTTGTACATTTCCTTTCTGCAGGGCAAGGTATTCAGGTATATCACCAGCCTCTAAATGCGAAGGAAAGGATTCATCGGTTTCCATCACCCTCGTTTCAAATACGATGCCCATCTGTTCCAGCAAAGATTTTCTGCGGGGGGATGCACTGCCCAGAATAATTTTTTTACGAAGTTCCATTGGTTGTTTGCACAAACAAAATAAAAGTAGGGCAAAAGAAATTTACAGCAGGTTTGAATTTTCAGGGATTATCAACAAATAAGTTCAGAGCTTGCCTGCTACAACCAGAGGCTTCCTCAGATTGATGCTGCTTCCATCGGCATGGAAAAGTTCCATGACCACCAGGTAAATCCCAATCTCCGCCTTGTCAGCCTGCTCGGTTTCTCCGTTCCATATAAATTCTCCACCGCTGCCAAGCGACTGGTTGTTGATCAAGGTTTTGATGTTTCTCCCTTTCGTATCAGCAATGAAACATTTCCCCTGATACCCTGGCTTGTCAAGCTGGTAAGTAATGATTACCTGATCCTGATACCCGTCATTGTCAGGAGATACATAATCTGCCGATAGGGTAATGTTGCCGCGGGACACCGGATTCTCCATCGACTGTGAATTTTTTTCGGTGGGCGTGCCAAACCCCGCCACCTGAGAGGCCGATGACCAGTTGCTGTAAGTTGTCCCCGGTAGCTGAAGCACTATTTTCTCCAAACTCACGCCCTTGGTATTGCTCAGCCAAGGAACATGCATGTCCTGATGATATTGCATCCTGTCTAGTAAACTGTCATTCCATTTAGACAATGCACAAGTTCCCCATTCAATATTGAAGGAAGGGAGGCTCATGCATCGGATGATGTTTTCAGGATGATTCACACGGTAATTTTTTTTGACCCAATCCGGATTTTCTGTGAGTACATAGTATTCACCGGGAAAGAGTAAAAAACCGGCTGTGTCGATAGCATATGTAGAGCTGTATGCACCTGTGAGGGTATCGTATGACGAAACACGAAAGTATTTTGCATCGGTAATCCTCGGGCTTGCATTATAAATTTCCACATAGTCGTAACCTCCGCTAACAGGATCATTCAACATTTCTGTAAGGATGATTTCTTCGCCAAAAACCATCTCCGGCAACCCCAGGCGAAGCTCTTGCGTGCCTTGCATATTGTTGCCGGCACAGTCTTTAATTGAAGACTGTATGGTGAGTGTATAGATTTTTCCTTTTTCTATTGTTCCCGAAAAAGTAAGCACTGCTTGTGTATAGTCAGGTTCCATTGCCACTGCTTGTATGGCTTGCCCAAGCCCGTTATCGCCATTGAACCAAGAGGCCTGTAATGCAGGAAAAAGAGGTTCAGAAAAACTTAGCCTCACCGTGTGTTCAGAGAGAGGATAGGCTCGCAATGCCTGAGGAGGCAGCTTGTCAGGATTGGCTATAAAAACAGAGTTTCTTATACCCGGTGTGCCACCATGCAAGTCATTTGAGGTTTTCCAGTTCTCTGAGCCTGCGCATGGATTATTCGGATCTTTCTGTTCCAAACTCCATCCGCCCTCACTTTTAAGCGTACTCCCGTACCAGGAATCCAAGAAATTTACAAATGAAACCGGCTCTCCGTTGGGCGTGTTTAGGGAAAGAGTTGTGCCACTGTTTGTGATGGAAAAGGATGCCAGTCCTGCTGTTTTTCCGAAAGCCGAAAGTTGTGCGGAATTATTGGAATCACAAAGCAAAAGGTAATCACCGGCAGCAATGCTCCGGCAACCAATCACGGTGTTGTAGCTTCCAGTTGTAAACACAAATTGACTCAAACTAAAAGGCACATTGCTTCTGTTAAACAACTCTACATATTCCGCTGAGGGCAGGTCAACCATTGGATCTGGATCGGCCATGATTTCATTGATCACGATATCAAAAGCCTTTGGGATTCGGTTGCTGAAAGAAAAGTTGGCGTTTTGTGCGCTATTGTTTCCCTTGCAGTCGCTGAAAACCTGATTGAATGTAAGGGTGTAAACATCTTCTGCATTGAATGCGCTAGAGAAAAACAGACTTGCCTCGGTAATAACATTTCCACCTCCCGTGGAAATTGAGTTGGGATTCCCAACTGCATTGTTTACCGAATAGTCACCTGTATTTAGCAGGGCAGTTGCAAGCACAGGCTCACTGAATACCACGAGCAATTGGTTGCCATTGGCACATACATCACTTACCTTAGGTGAACTATTGTCCGGATTGGGAGCATTCACAGAATTTACATATCCGGGGGTTCCACCATCGGGATTTTGTGATGCCCTCCAATTGGAGATACCTCCACAGGGATTGGAAGGATCAATCTGTTCCAAGCTCCATCCTCCATCCACTTTTCCGGGATCCTTGTACCATGTGTCAGCGTATGTAAGTATGCTTACAAGCTGATTCAGTGTATCGCGCAATTCGATGGTGGTACCGCTGTTGGTTAAAAACGAAGAAGAAAGTCCGTCAACTTCAATGTATTTTAATGCACTTCCAAGCAAGGCAGACACACCGGATTTTGCAATGATTGCATACCCATTTGCGGGAATAGTGCCCGATAAAATATCCTTGCTGCTGCTTCCTAGCTTGAGGGTAAATCCGCTTAAATCAACAGGAAAATTGGTTCGGTTAAACAACTCCAGGTATTCGGCAGAGGGCAGACCAATGACCGGATCAGGATCTGCCATGATTTCATTGATCACAATTTCAAACAACTGTGGACGGTATGCAGAAAAGGCAGGCGATTGTAAATTGCCGGAATTGTTTCCGCTGCAATCACCTACGGATGCGTTCAGCGTGAGTGTATAAACCAATTCCTGCAGGAGTGGATTGGCAAGATCTATGAGCACATAATGGCTGATGATTCCGGGGCTGCTTACTGTGCCGGCATTGATGTTTCCGGGCTGAATCTGGTAATTTCCTGCTTGCAGAAGCCCGGGCGTAAACACAGGTTCGCTAAAATTTACCTGCAGCCGGGTCAATGAGACAAGACTTACAGAGGAGATAAACGGTGCCAGATTATCCGGCTGATTGCCGTATACGGAATTGATTTGTCCCGGCGTTCCCCCAAACACATTGATGGATGCCTTCCAGTTGCCACTTCCGGTGCAGGGCTTACCCGGATCAATCATCTCCAGGCTCCAGCCTCCGCTGCTTTTGCTAGGGTCATTGTACCAATCATCAGAATAAGTAACTGCATGCAATTGATCTCCAAAACGATTGCTCAGCACAATACTTGTGCCTGTATTGGTAAGTAAAGTGGAAGACATACCTGAAATTCCGGTAACATGCACATTGAACAGAGATACATTTCCTTCCGCTGTCAGTACTGAATAGGCGCCCGGCGCAAGCACTGTATCCGGCAGGGTGTAGCTGCCACTGCCTGCTTCAAGCGTATATTCAATCAATCGGATAGGATAAGTGGTATTGTTCTTAACTTCGATGTACTCCACATTGGGCAAACCAACCTGTGGGTCAGGATCGGCCATGATTTCGGTAATCAGCAAATCAAACAATTTTGCCATGTACAGGGTAGTGGAAAGCGGAAGTGAAGGCGTGTTTTGCGCCAAGTCGCTGATCCCAGTAATCTGTAACAAATAAGCGATGCCGTTCTGTAAACTATCACCCGTTACCAAGTGAACAATGCTGTTGTTTTGGGCATCCAGGTTTGCAGAGAAAATTCCTGCCGGCAGATTGCTCAAGTTGTAAGTGGTTATATTTTGCGCACTCAAAGGATCAAGAGGTTCATTAAACATGAGGTCAATTTGCAGCGGGCTAATCATCTCTGCTCTCAGCAGCGCAGGCGGAGTATTATCAACCGGAATAGGCTGGATAAGCAAATCGTCAAAAAAATGTTTCGAAAAAAATGAAGTGGTGGATTGCTTGATCAGAAAGCCGCAATGTGTTCCTCCGGAAATGGTGTTGTCGATAACACTGCCTTCATTTATGTAGGCATTTCCAGTGCCTCCCGGATTTCGAAAAAGTGTGAACTCACCGCTTGCACTTCGAGTAACTTTTATTTTTAATGTATTATTTGTACCGGATGGAAGCGTATTGTCTGCACCATCGATTATTTTCACCGAGGTACCTCCGCTCAGTCTGTACAAAGAAACTTCATCGGTGGTATTGCCAACCCTCACAAAGTAGCCATTGCTTGCACTGCTGAGCAGGGGGCCATCCGCCATCAGGAAAAAATCTGTGTAGTTGGCTGACGAAGGATTAAATCCAAGTTTGATCCACACATTCCATTCATAATTGGGAGCGATATTGCAAGGAGTGGAAAGATAAAAAACATCATTTGCGAGGGATGAACTTGATTGAAGCTGACCTGCGGTATTGGTGGTAAACTTTGATAGATCACCGCTCCATGCGGGATTGTTCAACAGATCTCCATCCGAAAAATCATCCTGCACCTGTGCAAGGAGAGAGAATGAACTAATCAACAAAAACAGAGCAGAGAAAATGGGAAGGGACCTCAACATATGCTAACGGGATAAATGTATATAAAAACCATTTATGTTTGCATGGTGCAACAAGGTGATATACTGCTTCAGGTAAATGATTTAAACATCGGTTTTTCCGGTGCCGGCAACATGCACCGGGTGCTAACAAATTTTTCATTTAACTGCCGACCAGGCGAAATTGTTGGGCTTGTAGGTGAGAGCGGAAGCGGCAAAACAATTGCCATGCTAAGCCTCATGGGCCTGCTTCCCGCCAATGCCCGGATGCAGGGCAATAGCTGGTTGCATACTCCTTCGGAGTCAATTCACCTGAGCCGGCTGCATGAGAAAGATTATACCCGTGTTCGCGGACGCATGATATCCATGATTTTTCAGGAACCCATGACCAGTTTAAATCCGGTCATGAAAGTAGGGGAGCAGTTGTTGGAAATGCTTCTGCTGCATCGTTACAAAAATAAGCATGAGGCGATGGAAGCCACCCTGCAATGGTTCGAAGAAGTGAAGCTTCCCAATCCGTCCGAAATATTTCACAGGTATCCTTTCGAGCTCAGCGGAGGACAAAAACAAAGGGTCATGATTGCCATGGCCATGTGTTGTTCTCCTGCCTTGATTATAGCCGATGAGCCCAGCACGGCGCTGGATGTTACCGTACAAAAAATTGTTATGGATCTTCTCAAAGAACTCTGCAATCGATTTGGTACGGGACTTATTCTCATCAGTCATGACCTTGCACTGGTTTCAGGATATTGCAGCAGGATTCTGGTAATGAGAAAAGGTGTTTGTGTGGAAGAGGGAACTACCTATCAGATTTGCCATCAGCCTGCTCATCCTTATACCAAGGCCTTGCTGCAATGTAGGCCATCTGCCGCATTCAGGGGCATGCGCTTGCCGGTGATCAGTGATTTTTTACCTGAGGACAACCTTTCGCCTTTCCCCTCAGTTGCTGTCAAATCTGATGAATTCTCTCTTCAGCCGATAATTACTGTTGAGAATTTTTCTGTTTATTATTCCGGTCAGGGGAAAATTAAAAGCGGTAACTCAGCCTATACAGTGTCTGATGTTGGTTTTTCCTTGAGACCCGGAGAGACATTGGCGGTGGTTGGTGAAAGCGGCAGTGGAAAAACAACACTAATCAAAGCTCTTGTAAATTGGCTTCCTTTTCATGGTACATACAAATTTCTGGGTGAGACTGTGCATCCCGGGTCTCCTCCCAATCCTCTTGTACAAATGGTTTTTCAGGATCCGTATGCGGCTCTCAATCCCTCTCTCACTGTAGGAAGTGCCATTTCTGAGGCAGCTAAGGCAAACCAAGCCCGCATGTCTTCAAAAGAAGCACAAACAAGGTCACTGGAATTGCTTGGATGGGTAGGTTTGGGTGAACAAGCATTCTATAAATACCCGCATCAGTTCAGTGGTGGACAAAGACAAAGAATTGTTATTGCCCGCGCATTGGCATGTCGTCCGCGGTTGCTCATTTGTGATGAGTCGGTGGCTGCATTGGATGTATCTGTGCAATCTCAGGTCCTCAACCTGTTAAAGGATTTACAAACCGCCTTTGGTTTTGCAATGATTTTTGTTACCCATGACTTGCACATTGCAGAGTTTTTATCTGATGACATATTGGTGTTGAGAAAAGGAATTGTTGAAGAGCAGGGAGAGACAACATCAGTGTTTTCTTCACCCCAATCTGCTTACACAAAACTCCTGCTGTCGGCCATCCCTGAAATCAGGTAATTTCCTGCTTCAGCGCTTGATGAGTTTGTTGTTTCCGTAAATTAAAAAGTTTCCGATGAGCCCGGTGGCTAGCCCAATAGCAGCTGCTTTAAGTGCATTTTGAACACGCAAACTTCTGGCCGTTCTGCCATATCCAACCACATACATATCTTCTCTGATGTATTTGCTATCCGAAACATGCCTGCGTTTGATTTTAATCCATCTTGAACCCATAAATCCTACCCACAATGCGGGTGCTACCGGTGAAAGAAGCGTTGGTGCATAGAAACCGCTTGCAAGTCCGATGCCTGCACTACTGATGGTTGAAAAAGGTGAACGAAAGTGTTTCAATGCGTCCTGCTCTCCGGCAATATATGCACGCATATCATTAACATCTAAATAATTGTCTTGTGAAAGAGAATCCTGCTTGTATATGATTACTTCATTGTTACCATTGTATGTAATCGAAAAAATATCATCTTTCTCAAGCTCTGTCTTCTTGGTCTTTTCACCCGCTTTATATTCTGCTTTTATTTTTGTTCCTGTTGAGTCAAGTATACTGTATACTCCTTCAGAGCCATTCAAAAACAAAACTTTTTCCTGAGCGTGTAAAAATGTTCCCTGAAGGAGATAAAAAAAGAACAGAACCTTGGGAACTTTCCAGCATGTTTTTAATACATTTGTCATAGAATAGTTCAAACTTAAGCAATTAACTCAAATCATAGACGAAAACACATTTTTTTTTGACCAAATGAGTAACATTTACAACGAACCGGCAGTTAAACACAACAAAATAAAAACCATGAATAAGTTTACAGTGAATTTTTCCCTTTTGTTTTTTGCCCTCATTTTTTTTTGTAATAAAAACGGCTTTGCGCAAAACGCAAAACGGTTTTATGAAGACGGGGTTGCAGCAGCAACACAAGCTCAGTGGAACGAGGCTCTGGATTATTTCAACAAAGCAATTGCAGTAAAAAGTACTTACACGGATGCATACAGGTCAAGGGGAAGGGTATTCATTGCACTAAAAAGGTACAAAGAGGCCATCTCAGATTTCAACAAAGCTATCGCAGATAGTCCGAATGATGAGGAGTTGTATTATTTTTTGGGAACTGCCCAGCTGTTCGGCGGAATGTGTAAAGAGGCAACCGAATCTGCCCAGAAGGCCATTGAACAGAAGAAAAAATACAAGGATGCTTATTTGCTGCTTGGGAACGCCCGTCTCTGTTTAAAGCAATATGATTTGGCAATGCAAGCTGGAGAAAAGGCTATCGATCTGGATGATGACATGCCGGAAGCCTATCTACTGAAGGCCACCATTGCTGACAGTTCCGGTAACGGAATGATGGCAGGCACCTTTGCGAGCAAAGCCGTTTCCCTGCTTACTTCATCAAAAGAATTCATCAACAAGGCAGATAAAAAATCCTATCTGAATTATTTTCAGTTTCAGGTTAGGACACTCAACAAATACGGAATGTTTACCGAACTCCTGGCTGCCAGTGAGGCTGCCATGAATATTTACAAAGACGAGTCCTTGTTTTATGCCATGAAAGGCGCTGCACTCTCTTCTACAGGCAACAATGCACTTGCCATTGAAAACCTGAACAAGGCAATCACCATGGACGAGAGAAACCCACAATATTATGTTTACAGAGGAAATCATTTTTATAAAATCGGACAAACCGATCCAGCCATAGGAGATTTTCAGAGAAGCTTGGTTTTTGATCCCGACAACCAGGAAGCCATGCTCGGAAGGGCAAGGTGCCTTGACGCCCTCGGTAAATCAGAGGAAGCGCTTATTCAGATTAAAAAGATACGCTCCACCAATGAATCTGTCAACAAACTGGAATCTGTGATTCGCAAAAAGATTTTTGAGAAGAACCGCGAGAAAAATCCTCCTGAAGTTCAGCTTGCTTCCGCCTCCAAAAACAATCCCGGAACTATATACCTTGACAGAGATTCTTCTGCACTCATTCTGAAAGGCATTGTTACGGACAGAAATCCAATTCAAAAACTTATTGTGAACGGGATTTCTGTTTCCATTGATACAACAGCCATCAATCCGGGCTTTTCTATCAGATTAGCTCCTGCCCCGCAAGGAAGTTTTGATATCCTTGCCTCTGATGTTTATGGCAACCTCTCAACAAAAAAAATCAGCATGCTTCGCTCAGAGTCAAATCCTCCTCAAATCACCCTTTTGAGTCCGGCCAACAACGGCAAGGATATTATGCTGAACGATACCATTGGATACGCTCTTAATCTGAGCCTTACCATCCAGGATGCCAGTGAGATTTCCAGAATTGAAATAAACGGACAGTCTGTTTCATTCGATGCTACTGCCCGTCCGGTCTCATGTAATCACACGCTTGACATCGTAGGAATAGATTCAGTACGAATAAAAGCAACCGATATTTTTAATAACATAGGTGCGGTTGCCTTTAAGCTAAACCGCAGCCAGATGAGTGATTCATCAGCTTCCCCCATGGGTAAGACATGGGCAGTGTTTATTGATAACTCCAATTATCAGAATTTGCCTGCATTGCAGGCCTCCAGCAATGATGTTAATGCAATGAAAGCTGCTCTCAGCGGTTACAACATCAATCAAATCATCGTTAAAAAGGATCTTTCTAAAAATGAAATGGAACGATTCTTTGCCTCTGAACTCCGGGAAATGGTAAACAAAAACAATGTGAATTCAATCTTAATTTGGTTTGCCGGTCATGGTAAATTCCTGAACGAAACCGGTTACTGGTTGCCTGTTGATGCCAATAAAAAAGATGATTTTACCTTCTTTAGCCTGAATAACCTGAGGGGTTATCTTGCCAGTTACCAGAAAGTAAAGCATACCCTGGTGGTTTCAGATGCCTGTGAAACAGGTCCTGCATTTTACCTGGCCATGCGAGATATTGGCAAGCCCCGTGAATGTGGAAACTGGGAAACCACCCGTCTTCGTTCGGCCCAGGTATTCTCATCAACCAACCTCGATCTGAATGATGACAAATCAGCCTTTGCAAAATCATTTGTGAATGTGCTCAATGGGGTGAATGACAAATGCATCTCCATTGATAAGGTTTCTGAAAAGGTTTCACAATTAGCCAAATCAAGTCAGGCGGCTAAGCCTAAACTTGGAAATATTCAGGGATTAAAAGACGAAAACGGTACTTTTTATTTCATTAGAAAATAATCGGCCGCTCTTTTAAGCCGCTTCTGTTTCCAACTCTCCCTCCCAACGCGCAATAACTGCGGAGGCCAAGCAATTGCCCAGCACATTTACCCCTGTGCGCACCATGTCCATCAACGCATCAATGCCAAGAATGGCAAATACGGGTTCCGGTGGCAAATTGAATGTAGAAAGTGTACCCAGCAATATCACGAGTGATGCACGCGGAACACCGGCAACACCTTTGCTTGTAAGCATCAAGGTAAACACCATGGCAAGCTGGGTACCCAAGGACAATTCGATGCCCGCGGCCTGGGCAACAAATACTGATGCCAGCGAGAGATACAAAGTTGTTCCATCAAGGTTGAAACTATAGCCGGTAGGCATCACGAAAGACACAAGTTTTCCGGGCACACCAAATGCCTCCCTCTTCTCCATGGCATCCGGCAGCGCTGCTTCAGAACTTGCTGTTGCGAAAGCCAATGAAACCGGTTCACTTACCGCCCTGATGAATTTTTTAATGGGAATGCGACAAACCAATGCAATCGGAAATAAAACCGCAAGCACAAAAAACAACAGCGCGGCATAGAGTGTGAGCAGGAGTTTGAAAAGGTTAACCAAAACCCCCGGGCCCATGCCTGCAATGGTAGCTGCAATCGCACCAAATACCGCCAATGGCGCCAGGTACATCACCACATGTGTGAACTTAAACATTGTTTCGCTTAAACTCTCAAGCCATGTCAACATTGGTCTGCGTTTCTCCGCTTTTACCATCACTAAGCCGATGGCAAAAAGAATGCTGAAAACCACAACCTGTAAAACCTGACCTTCGGCAATGGACTTGGCAATATTTTCCGGAAATGCATGAATAATGATATCCTTTCCTCCCGGTTGTTTTATCTCCAGACCCGATAATGATTCACTTGATCCGCTGAGTGAGAGTCCATACCCTGCACCTGAGAGGTTGATGGCAGCCAGTCCGATAAAAAGTGCAAGCGTAGTAACTCCTTCAAAATAAAGCAGCGATTTCCAACCAAGTCGTCCCAATTGCCTGAGGTCTGAATGACCTGCAATTCCACCAACAAGAGTCCCCAAAAGGAGCGGAGCCACAATACATTTGATAAGCCTTAAAAAAATGGTGCTTAAAATTTTACAGTGCACAGCGAAGTCCGGAAAGCTGATGCCGGTTTCAATGCCCAGCACCATTCCTGCCATGATCCACCAGGTGAGTTTTTTCTTGAACCTGATGAGCAAGTAAAGGCCTGCCACATAGGCCGCCATCCTTAGCAGGATCATAGGCTTATTGTTTTTTCAGTTGTGTATACTCGTGAAAAAAATGAGGAATGGTCTCAACCCCTTTCAAAAAGTTAAAGATGCCATAATGCTCGTTAGGTGAATGCAATCCATCGCTATCAAGTCCAAATCCCATAAGCACTGATTTTAAACCAAGGGTTTTCTCAAACAGCGCAACAATGGGAATACTGCCTCCTCCGCGGGTTGGGATAGGTTTTTTTCCAAAAGTTTTTTCCATGGCACGCGACGCTGCCTTAAACTCTATCGAGTCTGTTTTGGTGATGTATGGATGGCCCCCATGATGAGGTTTTACCTGAACCTTTACAGATGGAGGTGCTATGGAGGAAAAATAATCACTGAATAGTTTGGTGATTTTATCCGGATCCTGATAGGGAACAAGTCTCATCGATATTTTGGCATAAGCCTTTGAGGGAAGCACTGTTTTTGCGCCTTCGCCAGTATATCCTCCCCACATGCCATTTACCTCGAGCGTGGGCCTGGTGCCGGTGCGCTCTAAAGTGCTGTATCCTTCTTCTCCACGCAATTCATTCACATCTAGGTCTTTTTTGTACACCTCAATATCAAAAGGTGTTTCAGCCATTTCGGCTCTTTCTGAAGCGCTCAGCTCGTATACATCATCGTAGAATCCGGGAATAACAATGTGGTTGTTCTTGTCTTTCAATGATGCAATCATCTCACACAAAACTTGCACAGGATTTGCAACTGCACCGCCATATACTCCTGAGTGTAAGTCCTTGTTTGGACCGGTTACTTCTACTTCCACATAGCTGAGACCCCTTAAGCCAACATCCACCGATGGGAGATCATTGGCAAGAATAGATGTATCTGATATCAGGATGACATCTGCTTTTAAAAGTGCTTTATGTTTCTCAAGAAATGCACCCAGGCTTGATGAACCCACTTCTTCCTCACCTTCAATCATGAATTTTACATTGCAGGGAAGGCTGTTGAGTTTGAGCATTGCTTCCAGTGCCTTTACATGCATAAATACTTGTCCCTTGTCGTCGCAACTGCCTCGGGCAAAAATCGCCCCATCGGGATGTATGCTTGTCTTTTTAATGACAGGTTCAAAGGGGCCACTCTCCCATAGATTGAGAGGATCGGGCGGTTGCACATCGTAGTGCCCGTATACAAGAATAGTGGGTAGTCCGGGATCAATTATTTTTTGCGCAAACACAATAGGAAAACCATCCGTTTCCATCAAGCGGGCATCGTCAGCCCCCGCAGCACTGAGTGCATCTCGGGTTGCTTCGGCCATCCTGATTACATCTTTTTTGAATGATGGGTCAGCACTTACGGATGGAATACGAAGCAAATCGCACAATTCATTTACGAATCGCTCTTTGTTGGCGTCTATATATTCTCTGTACATAGCTTATTGTTGTTTTAAATGGCGAATAATCTGGAGACATTAAAACCAAGCCTTATTCCCCAGTCTTTGAAGGTGGTTGATGTTCTTGAAAAATACAAATGTTCCTGCATAAACATCGCATTGGTAATATGAACCTGAAATACATGCCCACCGGTTTCAATATCCAAGCCTATTCCAAATGGATCATAATAAGTATCGTTAGTGAAATTTTTCACCAGCCTGTAACCATATTCCGCTGTAAGCGCAAGTCGTTTTGTAAATTTATAACGCATACAGGCAGCCAGCGTAAAGGCATCATTGTTGTCGCCAATACTATCAGTGAGGTTAAAATGAATCCAAACCGGTGCCACTTGAAAAGAAAATCGCTCATTGAATTTTCTTCCTACAATTACCTGTGTTACATAAGAGAGGCGATAGACTTTGTTGGAAGGTAGCAGAGGATTTTTTGTAAAATCATAATACATGCCACCCACCAAGGTAAGGCTTAAGGGCATGGTATGATCGGTGGTTTGTCTTAACAGACGGTATTTCACCTGTGCGTCATAATTTTTTTCTTTTCCGGCACGGCCCATCTCAAAAGCAAGTCTGCCGTCCCAGGAATATTGCAGACTCAGACGGATGTTTGCACCGCCGTCGAGCCCCCACATGTTGTAAATGCCTTTGTTTAATTCATCAAATCGGTGTGCAATTCGGAAGTCAAGACTGCGTTTGCCGGGTACTTCAATGGTGTGAAAATTAATCAGGCGTGTGCCTTTGAATGTGGCAAGAACAGGAGAAGATTCTTCTTTGTCATCAAGCAAATCCATGTCGCTTTGTGCTGCGCTGTGAAAGGCAAAAGCCATGCATACCAGGAACGCAATGAGAAGGGTGTTTTTCATG
The DNA here is from genome assembly GCA_046297395.1 of Bacteroidota bacterium. Taxonomy (GTDB): domain Bacteria; phylum Bacteroidota; class Bacteroidia; order UBA4408; family UBA4408; genus JBEICQ01. Next base: position 104,323 of record JBKCNM010000032.1, on the reverse strand, counting down.
GGAATGTTGATTTAGTTGTTTTGAGCACCCGCACTTATCCATGAACTTAACTTGGCAACCTCGCAGGAGGTGAGGGGAGTGGCTCCTACGGGTGGCATGGGATTACCTGCATCGTTGATACGCGTTTTGATACGCGATGCATAAGAACTGATGTCCTGATAGTTGAGAAAGGCAGGATTGAGGCCTGTGCTGTTGTGACATCCGGAAACAGCACATTTAGACCCAATGATTGCCGAGACATGTTTGCTGAAAGTGATATTGACAGAGCAAGTGTCGGAAGGAATAGGCTTGGGCATAAAATCCCGCTCGTAGTTTCCTTTTTTACAGGATATAATCAGCACAATGGTTACGAGCATCCATGTGGCCGTATGGTTGATTTTCATGGTTTTGATACCGCAATTATACGCAAATTAATAAGTTAATTTTTGAACCCTTTTCACTTGTTGCGTGTTTGTCTATCTCAAGTGAGAAAGTAGGGTGCAGAAAATTGAAATTCTCTGTACTTGCTGTAAAATTCACTTACATTTGTATATCAATCGTATTTAAACAACATGATACAAGAAGAAAATGCACCTTCTGCGGGGACTTCGTCTGCATCCCTGCCGGAGGGTTCACCGATGATCGGCGAAAACCAAACCATTGCTACCCATTTGCCCGATGAAGAAACCATCGCTCATCCACACATGCATGCGCACGCAGAACCCATCGATGAAGCCGTCAGCCGGAACGCATCTCACAGCGAAATGAATGCAAACAGCAATGAATCGCAAGCAGTAATTCAACCTGCTGTTTCTGAATCCTCAGGTCAGCAGCCTGCAGATTTTCATCATACTGAATCTGTCAATAATAATCATACATCCCAAGGTACGGGGCAAGACAGGCCTGAAGAAATCCCTTCTGTGGAAGGCGCTTACGAAAGTCCTTCTCCTGCGGTCCATCAGGAAGCTTCCGATATGCCGGTAGTTGAAATCCATGAAGCCAATCCTGAAGAATTTTCTGATGAAGGTGCTGCTGAGGAATCCTACTCCCACCTCAGTCGTAAGGAACTGCTTGCTAAACTTGAGGAATTGCTCAAACAGGATGACATTCTCTCCTTGAGAAAACCTGTGAGGGAAATTCGCGATTGTTTTCTAAATCTTACCAAAGAAGAAAGAAAGCTGCAGGAAGAAAAAATCAAAGCTGTAAGTGAGGAGGATGAATCTGAGGACGAAAAGCAGGCTCAACAGCCTGATGAATTTCATGAACAATTCGTGAACCTCCTCCGTGCTTTCAATCATCGTCTTTATCAATTGCAGCAAACCCGCGAAAAAGAGCAAAAGGCAAATCTTTTGGTGAAAAAACAAATCATCGAGGAGATTCGCCAGCTTGCTGATAGTGTAGAGCTTAATTTTAAGCAGATTGAGAAACTTCACGACCTGCAAAATCGTTGGCGTTCCACCGGATTGGTTCCCACAGGTGAAAGCAACAACCTTTGGGAAGATTACAGATTTAATACCGGTAGGTTCTATGAGCGATTGAAAATTGACAAGGAATTGAGAGAGCTCGATCAGAAAAAAAACCTGGTAGCCAAAAACACCCTTTGCGAAAAAGCGGAAGAAAATATCATTGAGCCATCACTCAAAACGGCCCTGGAAACAGCCAAAGAATTGCAGCAGGCATGGAAGGAAATTGGACCTGTGCCAAAAGAAATCAATGAGAGTTTATGGCAAAGATTTACTGCAGCACTCGACAAAGTTTTTCAACGCCAACGCGAGTATATCGATTCAAGGCGTGAGTCTCATGCCCAGTCTGTTCAGCTCAAAGAGGCCCTGATTGCAGAGATGCAGAAAATCAGTGAGGCTCAGCCGCTCAGTCACAAGGAATGGCTCGAAGTTAGTCAGCAGGCTGAGCAACTGATGGAGAAGTGGAAACTGGCCGGATTCGCCAACAAGGAAAAAAATGAAGAACTATGGAAGTTATTCAAATCACTGAGGGATACCTTCTATAAATCGAGAGAAAAGTTTTATGCTGAACTCCGACAAGCACTTTCACACAACCTCAAACTCAAGCAGGATATATGCGAACAGGCCGAAACACTTGCCAATAGTACGGACTGGAAGAATGCCGGAAACATCATCAGGCAATTACAAGAACAATGGAAATCGATTGGGCCTGTCTCTAAAAAACATTCCGATAAAGTGTGGGCGAGATTCCGCAAAGCATGCGACAGCTTCTTTGAAAACAAAAAGCTGCATTTTGCCGATGAGGTTGAACAACAATCGAAAAATCTGGAACTCAAAAATCAACTGATTTCAAAGATTGAAACTTTTGAACTTCTCGACAACAACAACGATACCATCTCAGCGCTCAAGCAATTTCAAAATGAATGGATGGGTATTGGGCATGTTCCTTTCAAGGAAAAGGAATCTCTCAATTCCCGCTACCGTAAAGTCATCGACAAGAAATTTGAAGAAGTAAGGGCGCGCGTTGGTGACAACCAGCGATCACTCTTCACCATGAAATACCAGTCGATGAAAAATGACAGCCGCGGGACAGAAAAATTAGCAGATGAGAAGCAAAAGATTCGCGACAGGATTGGACGCCTTAATCAGGAAATTCTTCAGGCGGAAAACAACATGGGATTTTTTGCTAAGTCTGCCAATGCCGAGAGTATTCTCAAAGATGCACGAACCAAAGTGGAGAACACAAAAAGAGAAATACAAAAACTTAAAGAGCAATTAAAAATTATTGACCAGACCCAGCAGGGCGTAAGTCCAAAAAAGGAAAATGTTGATGGTGCTTCATCACCGGCAGAGTCATAAGTACAATTCGAAAATGAATAAAAGTGCAAAAAAAAACCTCCCAAGGGAGGTTTTTTTATTTTGGTGTATCTGATTATACCAGGCCAATCTTTTTCTTAAGACCCTGGGTGGTAATGGAACTTGGCCTTTCAATTGGATGTCCCAATGCCCTGTCCCATATCAGTGAAGCCATCACACCGAGAGCACGACTTACGCCGAACAAAACAGTATAAAAATCATACTCTTTCATGCCATAATGCATGAGCAATGCGCCCGAATGAGCGTCCACATTGGGCCATGGATTTTTTATTTTTCCTAGCGACTCCAAAATCGGAGGTACAACTTCATAAACCAATTGCACAGTCTCACAGAAGTCATCCTGCTTGATATACCTTCTGTAAAAATCCTGTTGGGCAGTAAACCTCGGATCTGTTTTTCTCAGCACTGCATGTCCATAGCCTGGCACAACCTTGCCTTCAGCAAGTGTCTTTTTTACATAGTCTGCTATTTGTTCTTTGCTTGGCAAAGTAGTGTTCAGTTGGTTTAGCATTTCCTGCAGCCAGGCAACAACTTCCTGGTTGGCCAATCCATGCAGCGGACCCGCAAGGCCATTCATACCTGCAGCAAAGGATAGATAAGGATCACTAAGGGCCGAGCCAACAAGATGAGTAGCATGAGCAGAGACATTACCACCTTCATGGTCTGCATGAATGGTCAGGTAAAGACGCATCAGGCGTTTCATATCGAAAGCCTCATATCCCAACATATGGGCGAAATTTGCCGCCCAATCCAATTTAGGATCAGGTTCTATGTGCACATCCCCATGATAAGTTTTGCGATAAATATAAGCCGCCACTCTAGGCAACCTGGCAATCAGGTTCATGGCATCTTCATAGCAATGATCCCAATATTCTTTTTTGGGAATTCCACGGCGGTATGCTGCTGCAAAAACTGATTCTGTTTGCATGGCCATTACAGCCATTCCAAACTGGGTCATGGGATGCGTTGATTTTGGCAACCTGTCGAGCACATCAAACACATGTTTGGGAACGATACAACGCCTTGCCCAGTTGTTGGATACATCATGCACCTCTTCATAAGTAGGCAGATCTCCTGTGAGCATCAAATAAAAAATACCTTCGGGCAATGGCTCGGTTCCACCGGGTGCTTTTGGAAGTTTTTCCCTGAGTTCAGGAATGGAATAACCGCGAAAACGGATGCCTTCCTGGGCGTCGAGCTTGGATGTTTCAGTAACCATGCCAATCATCCCTTTCATTCCCTGGTACACATCTGCTACACTATACTCCCCTAATTTTTTATCACCATGTTCTTTGATGATTTGTTTGATTTCAGCAGCAAGAGGCTTCGCTTTACTGATGAATTTTTCCTTGAGTGAATCCATGACTTTGTTTGACTATCTGTGTGCTTATTGTTTAGATAAATTTGAAATTTCTTCCCTGGAATTGCGCCTGACTTCCAAGTTCTTCTTCAATACGAAGCAGCTGATTGTATTTAGCAACCCTGTCGCTTCGTGAGGCTGATCCCGTTTTGATTTGTCCCGTTCTTAATCCTACCGCCAAATCAGCGATGGTACAATCCTCTGTTTCACCGGAGCGATGACTCATTACCGCCGTATAAGAGGCATTGCTTGCAGTTTGCACCGCCTGGATGGTTTCGCTGAGTGATCCAATCTGGTTAACTTTTACAAGAATTGAGTTGGCAATGCCCTGCTTGATACCGGTATGAAGTCTTTTTACATTGGTCACGAACAAATCATCGCCCACCAGCTGTACTTTTTTACCCAATTTTTCGGTGAGCATTTTCCATCCCTCCCAATCATCTTCAGCAAGTCCGTCTTCAATCGAAATGATGGGATATTTGTTGCACCAATCATTCCAAAAATCAACCATCTGGGATGCTGTTAGGCGATCGCCGGAAGATTTTTTAAAATGATACATCTTTTCATCATTGTTGTAAAACTCTGTGGATGCAGCATCCATGGCAATCCACACATCGTGCCCCGGTCGGTAGCCTGCTTTTTCAATGGCGATGAGCACGGTTTCGATGGCTTCCTCGTTGGATTTGATGTTGGGAGCAAATCCTCCCTCATCTCCCACATTGGTACTATAGCCTTTGTCCTTGAGCACCTTTTTGAGGTGATGGAAAATTTCTGTTCCCATCCGCAGTGAATCTGCAAAACTGTTGGCACCAAAGGGCATGACCATAAATTCCTGAAAATCGATGCTGTTGTCTGCATGTGAACCTCCGTTAAGAATGTTTAGCATCGGAACAGGCAAAAGGTTTCCGTTTATTCCACCTACATAACGATAGAGCGACATACCTGATTCCAGGGCTGCTGCCTTAGCAGCCGCCATTGATACAGCCAGGATGGCATTGGCTCCAAGTTTGGATTTGTTTGGAGTATTGTCGGCAGCAAGCATGATTGCATCAATTTTACTCTGCTCAAAAACATCGCAGCCGTGCAATTTTTCAGAGATGATCTGATTGATGTTGTCAACGGCCTTAAGTACGCCTTTACCGAGATAGAGCGCCTGGTTTCCATCCCTGAGCTCCACTGCTTCGTAACTGCCTGTAGATGCCCCTGAAGGCACAGCAGCCCTTCCCATCTTGCCATTACTTGTGAATACATCTGCCTCAACAGTAGGATTCCCCCTGGAGTCGAGAATTTGTCTTGCTTTGATCCTTTCTATCCTTGCCATAGTGTTGTTTACGGATGTCGGCTAAGGTAGAAAATTATGCCCAACAAAAAACAGGCGATAAGCAGTTAAAGAAGGTTATTTGCTAAAATTAATCAAGCGGATTTATTTGGCGGCTTTGGCCTTGGATTTTCTATCTTTTTTACCAAAAACAGAAAAATGCACATACCTTCCGGGATGTGCTTTTAGATCGGCAAGCAGGCTATCCAAATCCCTTGAACTGGACTCAAGGTTGTTGTAAAGTTTATGGTCGTTTACAAGCATGCCCAGTGAACCTTCACCCCGGTTAATTTTTCCCATTACCTGACTCACATCTGATAGCGCCTGGTTTGCGTTGCGAACAGTTCCTGCAATGTTGGCCTTCACGAGAGAATCGCTCACCTGGTTGAGGTTGGCAAGGATATTTTCGATACGCTTGTTGCTGTTTTTCAGATTTTTTGTGATGGAATGAACATGCTCAGCAATCTCTCCCAACCTTTGTCTTTGCTCTTTGACCAAACCCGCCAGATCGTTGGTCATGGTGTTTAGCGATTGAATACTTTGCTTCAGGTTACCCTTGGTTTTGCCCGCAAAAACGGTATTCAGGTTGTTGATAAGGGAATCGATGGAAACAAGCAATTTTTCAGCTTTCTCTTTTACCGGCACAATCTGCTTGCCAATCTCATCTGTGAGGCCGCTTTGCAAAGCAGACTTCAGTGTATCTCCCGGCTGGTAAAATGTTTTTTCATTGCTGTATTTCAAGTCTATGGCCATTCCGCCAAAGAGACTGCTTGAGTATATGGTGGCAACAGAATTCTTGGGGATCAGCAAATCCCGGTCTTTCAGCGCAATCTCCACAATGATCAGATTCGTTTCTTGGGGATGGAAATAAATCTTGTTTACATTACCGATGTTTAACCCTCTGACAAAAACAGGGTTTGATTCGGTAAGACCATTTACATTCTCATATACTGCGTAATAGGTTTTCCTGAAACCGAAGATGTTTTTTCCTTTTAGAAAGTTGAACCCAAATACGAATGCCAGCACCGAAATGGCGATGACAAGGCCGATTTTAATTTCTCTGTTTAATGCCACAGTGCTCGCAAATATACATGTTTATGAACAAGTGGAAAGGGCTCATTCAACAAGGCTTTCTGAATTTTTCTTTTGTTCATTCAGGAGCTCACCTGCAGGAATTCTATTTTTACCCTTGATGCCCACTACAAATGCATCCTCGAAACCTTTTTTTCGAAGTTTTTTCTGGTGTTCCATCGCATCTTCAAAACGATAGAATTCTCCGGAAAAATATTTTTTCCCTTTTCCTATATCAAGAACAAGATTAGGCTTTATCCCGCGAAGCTCAGAAGATTTTGCTTTTACATGCAGAGGCGTTCCATAAAATTGAACACTGAAATATCCTGCCGGAACAGGAGGTGTCTCTTTGATCTCATTTTGGTGCGCAGCATCTGAAACCATTTTGTCATTCCCGACTTTTACCTCTTCCTTGAGCACATCATCCAGCGGGAGGGTTGAGCCATTCTTTTCTGATTTGCAACCGGGAAGCATTTCCAAACTATCTGCCTGTGCAGTTTTTTTCTGCATCACCTCATCTTTGTATTTGCGGAATGCCAAAAACAAAGAAAGTGCCATATGATCCTGCCCTTTTTCTGATCCAAGAAATTTCTCCTCTTCAGGGTTTGTTAAAAAGCCTGTTTCTGTAAGTAAACTAGGCATGGAGGTTTTCCACAATACCAAAAAACCTGCCTGTTTTACGCCTTTGTTGATACGGCAGGCTTTCTCATTATAATAATACTGAATTTTTGAGGCAAGGTCCAGGCTTTGTTCCAGAAAAGCATTTTGATACATCGTAAAAATGATATTGGCTTCATCGGAGTTGGGATCAAAATTGTCATAATTTTTCTGGTAGTTTTCCTCAAGAAGGATGGCGGCATTCTCCCTCTTGGCAACATCCAGATTCCCTTTCGACTTATGCAACCCCATCACATAGGTCTCGCTTCCAAAAACCTTGCGATTGGGAGAGGCATTGCAATGAATGCATACAAATAAATCCGCTCTGTTATTATTGGCAATGGCCGCCCGCTCATTGAGCTCCAAAAATACATCCGTTTTTCGGGTATATACCACCTCCACATCCCGGCAGTTCTTCTCTACAAGTTTTCCAAATTTCAGAGCAATAGCCAATGCCACTTCTTTCTCCTTGAACCTGTCACCATGGCAACCCGGATCCTCACCCCCATGGCCTGCATCAATCACAAGCGTAAACTTTCCCACGGGTGCTGCGGCCTGTATCAAGACGCAACAAAAAAGCATGAGCAGACAAGCCGTCATGGCAGGACTTATCCATGTATTATATTTGCTTACAATATACACCCCGAAATTTGGTTAAATTTGCGCTCGACCAAATTAAAACCAAATCATAGCCGGTTGCCAGCCTCAGTTCAGCAAGTTTTTAAGGAAGTTATTAACCGCAATCATTGCCTGTTTGTCATCGTATTGCTCCTGCTTCATGCTCATATTGCAGGGGCACAAAACAGTGATCTGCCAACGAAACCGGACACTACCGGTTCAGATAGCCTGAATTTTAAACCAAAAAACGAAGTCAAGATTTCAAAGAATGCCCTTGAATCTCAGGTGAAATACCTAGCGCATGATTCCATGCGATTCGAAGTTGATAGTCAGCGTGTGTATCTCTATGGCAAGGCGGAGGTGTATTTTGAAGACATTGCTCTCAAGTCGGAATTCATCAGAGTAGACCTCAAGAAGAATTTGCTATTTGCCCACGGCTTGCCTGATTCAACTGGAAAAATCATAGGCAATCCCCTCTTCACACAAGGTGACCAGGAGTTTAAGGCCGTTAAAATGACCTATAACTACAAAACCAAAAAAGGGAAAATCCATGATGTTAGGACCAAGCAGGATGAAGGATTCCTCCATGGCGACCAAGTGAAGAAAGACAGTTCGGATAATTTTTACATGCGCAGGGGAAAATACACTACCTGCGAACATGATACACCTCATTTTTATTTTTCGCTCCGGAAAGTGAAAGTGATTAAGGACAAACAAATTGTTACAGGGCCTGCAGATTTGGTGGTAGCAGGAGTTCCTACCCCGCTCGCCGTTCCATTCGGTTTCTTTCCAAACAAAAAGGGAAGATCCAATGGTTTGATTTTGCCTCGTCCGTTTAATTCTGACGGCCTCGGGTTTGGTCTTGAAGAACTTGGCTACTACTGGGGCATTAACGACAAGCTGGACATGACATTTTCTGTGGATGCCTACAGTCGCGGAAGCTATAGGGGCAGGGTGAGAACCGGGTATGCCGTTCGCTATAAATACTCGGGTAGCATCGGTGTGTCTTACGCCAATATCAAACAAGGCGAAAGGGGTTTCCCGAATTATGCGCTTAACCGAGACATACGCTTTACATGGTTGCACGACCAGGATGCCAGAGCCCGTCCCGACAGCAGGTTTTCAGCCAGCGTAAACGCTGGAAAGGTAAGTAACATTGCTTCCCGCGACATCGCAGGATATGTGCAGAATACATTTGCCTCCAACATCAATTACACCAAAATATTTTTAGGAACGCCTTTCAGTTTTAATGCCACTGCTTCTCAGGATCAGAATGCAGCCACCAGAAGCATGAATCTGAACCTGCCCACTTTCACCCTGAACATGACTGGAATCAATCCCCTGGGTAATAAATGGACCATTGGGAAACCCAAATTTATTACTGACCTCAGGCTGGTATATGCCGCTGATTTCAGGAATGTGATTACCACCACCGATACCGGTTTCATAAGAGATATTCGTAACCGACTCGACAAAGTGATGCGCAACGGATTGCGACAAGATGTATCCCTCAGCACCAATTTTCGTTTGTTTCGTAACCTGATTGTTACACCTGCTGCCAATTACAATGAGGCATGGTATCTTAAGACCATTAATAGACGCGTGGTAAAGGCAGGTGAAAATGATTCACTCGTTACTGATACCATCAGCGGATTTCGCGCTGCTCGAACGCTGAGAATAAACACCACCGTGCGCACCAATATCTATGGCTACTATTTGTTTAAGAAAGGTTTTATCCAGGGCTTCCGCCACCTCATGATTCCCAGTGTGACATATACTTATCAACCCACCATCACAGGTGCCGATAGTTATGAATTCAATGGCAAAACAGTCTCTTATTCCCCTTTTGAAACAAGTATCTACGGTGCTCCTCCTGTGAACAAACAAAGTACTGCCACATTTGCACTTAGCAACAATCTTCAAATGAAATATAAGCTGCCGGGCGACACTACCGGAGAAGCAAAAAAAATTACCTTGCTCGATGCATTTAACCTCAGCTCGGTTTACAATCTCCGGGCCGATTCCATGAAGTTAAGTCCGCTTAATATCAATGCAAGAACCATTCTGTTCAATAACATAAACATCAACTACACAGCAGTTGTTGATCCTTATTATGTGGATGTTAATTCCGGCAAAAAACGCGCACTTTGGGAATATGATGTTACCGGAAAGTGGGCAAGACTTACTTCCTCAGCACTCAATATTGGATTTACCTTAAAGCCTCCCCAGGCCAAAAAACCTGTTACTTCCGATAAAGCCACGCCAGAGGAGTTAGAAAAGATAAATGCAGAAAGAGATGCCTACATAGATTTTAATATTCCTTGGAACCTTTCTGTATTTTATAATATCAGTTATAATAAACCTGCCTATGTAGGAAGCTATGTGCAAACCATATCTGTAAACGGTGACCTGAGCATTACACCTAAATGGAAATTGCAGTTCAGCAGTGGATATGATTTTACCGCAAAAGATGTAATCATACCTAATTTTAACCTGTACCGCGACCTGCATTGCTGGGAGATGCGCATCAATGTGATTCCCTATGGGCCTCGTAAAATGTACACGGTAGACATCAATGTGAGGGCATCAGTGTTGCAGGACTTAAAACTCAGCCGCAAAAAAGACTGGTACGACTTGCGTTAGTGATTACCTGAATGTAATCCTTCCTGTTCCGGTAATTTTAAACTTTGAATATCAGTTAATGGAAAATGATTTGGATCAGACTTGTTACATAATTAAAGAAGTTTGTTCAATCAGTTTCCCAAGTTGAACACATAATCATATATAAACCTTTTTAAAAAAGCCTATGATTGCCGATTTATACTGCGGCCTGCTTGATTAGTAAACGAGCAGTCTATTGGCTACTTCTCACTTTCTGCTTTCACAAAATGCAGTGAAGCAGAGTTGATGCAGTAACGCATGCCGGTAGGTTGCGGACCATCATCAAAGACATGACCCAAATGACCTCCGCAATGGGCACACATAACTTCTGTACGGATCATTCCATGTGTGGTGTCCCTTTTCTCTAAAATTTTTGAGGGATCAAGCGCTGCATAAAATGCAGGCCATCCGCTCCCGCTATCGTATTTTGCTTCCGACAAAAACAGGGGCGTTTCACAGCCCCTGCAACAATATACACCTTGGTCATTCAGCTTGTAATAATGATTGATAAAGGGTCTCTCGGTTCCTTTCTCCCTGAGTACATAATAGGCTTCTGCACCCAATTCATGAAACCATTCTTCATCACTCTTGTTCACACCAAATTTATGTGTTGACTCATCCTTATTTGGCATAACTCACGCCTCTTGTTTCTCTGATAACTGTAATTTTAATTTGTCCCGGATAAGTCATCTCTGTTTGGATGCGCTGCGAAATATCAAAAGCAAGCTGATCTACCTGTTTGTCGTCAACCCTTTCACTTTCTACCATTACCCTTAGTTCGCGCCCGGCCTGCACAGCAAAGGTCTTGTTTACGCCGGGATAGGTCATGGCAATGGTCTCCAGGTCTTTCAATCGTTTGATGTAAGATTCTGCAATTTCTCTGCGTGCGCCCGGACGAGATCCTGATATGGCATCACATACTTGAATGATTGGACTCAGCAAGCTGGTCATCTCAATCTCATCATGGTGCGCACCTATGGCATTGCATACTTCCGGATTCTCCTTGAATTTTTCTGCCAACTGCATTCCTAGAATGGCGTGCGGCAACTCCGGCTGGTCGTCCGGAACCTTTCCGATGTCATGGAGGAGTCCCGCGCGTTTTGCCAACTTCACATTCAGTCCAAGTTCTGCTGCCATGGTAGCGCAAAGGTTGGCAACTTCACGGCTGTGCTGCAAGAGGTTTTGTCCGTAAGAGGAACGATACTTCATCCTGCCCACCATCCGTATCAGTTCCGGATGCAGACCATGAATACCAAGGTCTATGGTCGTGCGCTTACCGGTTTCAATGATTTCTTCTTCAATCTGCTTTTTTACTTTTTCCACTACTTCCTCAATACGGGCAGGGTGAATACGACCATCGGAAACCAACTGATGCAAAGCCAGCCTGGCAATTTCACGGCGTACCGGATCGAAACAGGAGAGGATGATGGCTTCAGGTGTGTCATCCACGATAATTTCTACACCCGTAAGAGATTCAAGGGTACGAATGTTGCGCCCTTCTCTTCCGATAACGCGGCCCTTGATTTCATCATTGTCGATGTTAAATACCGATACTGAATTTTCAACTGCATGCTCGGTGGCCACGCGCTGGATGGTTTGAATAACAATCTTTTTAGCCTCCTTATTGGCGGTGAGCTTGGCCTCTTCCATGATATCTTTAATATGGGAGAGTGCCTGTGTTTTGGCTTCCGATTTCAGGGCTTCCACCAACTGGGTTCTGGCTTCTTCAGCAGTGAGACCTGCCACCACCTGTAGTTGTTCAACTTGTTTTTTCAGGGATTTGTCAAGTTCTTCCTGCTTCCTTTTGAGCACATCCACCTGTTGTTGATGAATCTCTTTGGCTTGCTGGGCCTCCTGCTGTTTGCGCTGGGTTTCTTCAATCTTTTGGTTGAGTACCTGCTCTTTTTGCTTGATTTTGTTTTCCTGCTGGAAAACCTGCTGTTGTTTTTCCTGCAAGCCCGCATTTTTCTCTGCGATGGTTTTTTCGTGCTCTGCCTTGAGCTGAAGAAATTTTTCCTTGGCTTGAAGAATTTTTTCCTGCTTAATGATTTCGCCTTTTTCTTCAGCTTCTTTTTTAAGCATGTTTACCTGGTTGAGCACCTGTTTGCGAAGCATGGTAGCTACGATACTGGCTCCCAGAATGAGACCTCCTGCGAGGCCGATGACAATTGATACAATGTCCATTGTGTTTCCTTTTTTTTGTGGCGGAACACAATCGTTGATGCCGTCCTGTTAAAGAACCTGCTGAACCATTGCCGTGAGGTCAGACACCTGTCTGCCTAGTTCGTTTTGAGTATTTTGCCAGTCAACTTGCTGAAAGGCAAATTCCAGTAAACACATGGCCATGAGGTCAGTGCTATGCCGGGTATTGAAATTGCTGGCATACTTTTCCATTTTCTCCTCAACAAGTCCGGCGGCGAGGAGATATTTTTCTCCCTCGGCCCGGTTGCTAACCTTTACCGGAAATATTTTACCGGCAATTGTGATATGGATGGTTTCTGCAGCCATTGTTTTGTTTACTCAGGCAATGTCAGGCTTGGATTCCTCAAGGTAGCGGCTGATCTCCGAGAGCATTTCGCCGATGAACTTTTTGGTTTCTGCCTGGCTCTTTTCGAGCCCTTGCTTTTCGTTCAACTGCCCCCTCATCAGCGCCAGTTCCCTGCGCAGCTCCGAAACCTCCTCCGACTTGGTGCGGATCTCGTGTTTCAGTCCCTCTGCTTCTGCAAGTAAACTTCGGTGCTTCTCTGAAAGTGCCGAATGAACATGTGTAAGTGCCAGAATTTTGGATTTTAACTCCTCAAGCATGGATGGGTCAAAATGCATCGTTCTTTTACTTGCACACAAAAGTAAGATAATTTAAGAGACTTATTCCCTTCGTTTTCATAGTTTTCACACATTGCATGGTCAATAAGGTTATTTTTGCCGTGCTTATGTTACAGGTACAATATATCAGAGACAACAAGGACAAAGTGATTGCAGGCCTCACCCGCAAAAAAGTGAAGGATGCAGCTGAGGCTATTCATAAGGTTATTTCCCTGGATGATGCCCGCAAAAAACAACAAACACAACTTGAGCAGGTGCTCTCCGAAATCAATGCAATCTCAGATTCGGTAGGCCAGCTGTTTAAGCAGGGAAAGAAGGATGAAGCAGAAACCCTCAGAGCAAAGTCTGCCTCCCTGAAAGAGCTTGCAAAGCATGGAGAAAATGCCCTTCGGGAAGCGGAAACTGCCCTGCATGATTTCCTGGTCACTCTTCCCAATGTGCCATACCATCTCGTGCCTGAGGGATTCACTCCTGAAGACAACCAGGTGGTCTATTCCCATGGCGACATACCCGTGCTTCCAGCCAATGCAAAACCCCATTGGGAGCTTGCCCAACAATATGACCTTATTGATTTTGAACTTGGGGTGAAACTTACCGGCGCAGGATTTCCGGTTTACAAAGGGAAAGGAGCAAAACTTCAGCGTGCGCTCATCAATTACTTTCTTCATCGGGCAGAGCAGGAAGGATACACAGAGGTACAGCCTCCCATTCTGGTAAATGAAGATTCCGGTTTTGGCACCGGTCAATTACCTGACAAGGAAGGACAGATGTACCATGTAGGCATCGATCACCTGTACCTCATCCCTACAGCCGAGGTACCGATCACCAATATCTACCGGGATGTGATTGTAAAAGCCGGCGACCTGCCCATCAAAAATGCCGGATACACGCCTTGCTTCCGCCGTGAAGCAGGTTCCTACGGCAAGGATGTGCGAGGACTCAATCGACTGCATCAGTTCGACAAGGTGGAAATCGTGCAGATTGCCCATCCATCTAAATCATATGAGGTGCTCGAAGAGATGCAAACCTATGTGGCCGGACTGCTTAAAAGTCTCGAATTGCCGTTCAGGGTCCTAAGGCTTTGCGGAGGCGACATGAGCTTTGCCTCAGCCATGACCTACGACATGGAAGTATACTCAACAGCCCAGCAACGCTGGCTCGAAGTGAGTTCGGTTTCCAACTTTGAAACCTTTCAGAGCAACCGCCTCAAGCTTAGGTACCGCGAGGGGGATGCAAAACCTGCCCTTGCCCATACACTCAATGGTTCCGCACTTGCCTTGCCTCGTATCGTGGCAGCCTTGCTTGAAAACAACCAAAGTCCGGATGGTATCAGAATACCGGCATGTCTTGTTCCTTATACAGGTTTTGAATGGATTCGATGATGAACACTTCTATTAAACTATTTCTTCTTGTACCAACTATCCTTCTATGTGTTGCCTGCAATTCTAAAAAAGAGAATGATTCCTATACACAGACCATAGATTCACTGTCTATGAAACTGGAAAAGACCGATAGTATCTTTGAGAGCATCGCCTTTGAAAAAGCAGAAAAAGTAGCGGTTACCATTGCCGAGAAAATAGAAAAAATCAATGCTTTGGACGGAGGAAAACATGATGACAAAACCATTGAACTGATATCTGCCTATAGTCTTGTTCGTTGGTTTGAGAACCAATCCGGAGAAGAGGAGGAGAGAGAAAAAAAAGGCATCAAGGAGGTGAAAGAAACAGAAGAAGAGCCCAAAGAAATGTTGGAGAAACAATTGGAGTACAGCAAGAGCCAGCTACAAAATCTTCGTCATGATTATGTGAACGGAAAATTTGAAAAGGAAGAAGCAAGCCGTTATTTGGCTGATGAGAAAAGGGCCATCGACAAGTTGTACACCTATACAGAAAACAAATCCCTTCAATACAAGATGCACTTTGCAGCTTTTGACTCCTTGGATGTTCTGGTTGATTCAGTGATACTCAAACTCAGTAAAAAATAAGATGCGTTTGCGCCTGTTATCTTTTGTTTGTTTATGCCTTTGGAATCTTGTCTCCATGGGTCAGCAAAACGATGACATGAAGCTCGCCAAACAATTGTATGAATCGGGGGAATTTAAAAAAGCTGCCGATTTATTTTCCACACTCTACAAATCCGGACAGGATGATGAGACCATGCAGTTTTATGTGAGATGTATGTTGTCTCTCAAAAAAGAAGCAGAAGTTGAAAAATTCCTCAAGAAAATTGTCCGCAAAAACAACGGCAGCAATGCTGCGATAGTATCTCTCGCATCCTTATACACAAATACCGAACGCCCGGCGGATGCGATGAAATTGATAACTGCAAGAGCAAAATCCTTTGATGCTGATCAATCCCTGTTCATCAATTTGTCGGGAGCCTTGCAGGCAGCTTCTTTGCCTGATTTGGGCATCGCCGTGCTCCAGGCAGGTCAAGAAAAAATGGGGTTTTTATATCCTTTTTATTTTGAATTGGCTGAAATGTACAGTGCAAAAAAAGACCTGCCCAACATGATTGATCAGTACCTTGAGGCCATTAACTACAATGAGGGCTATTTGGTGCAGGTGCAAAATGCATTGCAAACCAACCTTGATGATGAGAATTCACCCGAGCGCAGACAATTGCTCAAACAACAATTGCTGAAAAAGATTCAGCAGTATCCACAACGGGATGTATTTACCAATATGCTGGTTTGGTTATTCCAGCAGGAGAAGAATTTTTTAGCAGCCTTCGAACAACTCAGGGCACTCGATAAACGCTCAGGTAATAAGTCGCCTGAATTGTTTGAACTTGCGCAGGTGGCTTCTGCCAACCAGGATTTCTCGGCAGCAGCAAATATTCTCCAGTACGAACTTACCAAAGGCCGGAAAAATCCTTATTATGATCAGGCACGCAGAGAATACATTTCCAACCAATACCTGAAGCTCTCCCAAAGACCTGTTTATTCCCAAATAGACCTACAACAAACAGACAGCGCCTTTTCCATGGGACTGAATGAACTGGGCATACAGCCATCAACAGCCTCCATGATTCGTGATTTTGCGCATTTCAAGGCTTTTTATCTGAACCAGCAAGATACGGCTCTTTCCCTCCTCGATCAGGTGATTCAATTGCCTGCCGTGGATGATGTACAGAGAACACGCGCCAAGCTTGAAAAAGCTGATGTTCTCCTGTTCACAGGTGATGTGTGGGAAGCCAGTTTGCTGTATTCACAGGTGGAGAAAAATTATAAACATGATGTGTTGGGGCAAGAGGCCAAATTTCGTAACGCACGACTATCATACTATCGCGGTGATTTTGAATGGGCGCAGGCACAATTGTTGGTTTTGAAAGCAGCCACAAGTAAACTCATTGCCAATGATGCGCTCGATCTTTCCATGATTATTACCGATAACCTCGGGCAGGACTCGGTGAGAGAACCGTTGCAGATGTTTGCCAGGGGCGATTTGTTTTTATACCAGAACAGGGATTCACTCGCTTTGCTCTCCTATGATTCCATCTCCCGCTTGTACCCTTTTCATGGTTTGTCGGATGAAGTATTGTTCAGAAAATATACCATCGCAGCCAAGCACCAGTCATACAAACAGGCGCTGATTTATTTAGAAGAAATTGCAGGTACATACAACGAGGAAATTTACGCTGATGATGCCTGCTATTTGGCAGCAGAAATTTATGTTATTCACTATAAAGACACACAGGCTGCCATGAAATGGTATCAGGAACTCATCACCAAATACCCCGGAAGTATTTACGCCGCCGATGCCAGGGTAAAATTCCGCAAACTAAGAGGCGACAATATCAATTGAAATGATTCCGTTTTCGCCCCCACATATTTCAGAAGAAGCCATCAGGGAAGTGGTGGATACCCTTCGTTCTGGTTGGATTACAACCGGACCGAAAACAAAAAAGTTTGAGAAAGAACTGGCTGCTTGGTGCAACAATCCACAAACGCTATGTCTGAATTCAGCCACCGCTGCGCTCGAGATGATGCTGCGCTGGTTGGAACTTCAAGAGGGCGACGAGGTGATTCTGCCCGCCTATACATATTCTGCTACCGCCAATGTGGTGATGCACTGCGGTGCAAAACCTGTGTTTGTGGATACCAGGCCGGACGATTTTAATATCAGCCCAGAGGCAATACAAAAAGCTATTTCTCCCGCTACCCGGGTGATTATGCCTGTAGATTTTGCCGGTATGCCCTGCGATTACCATGCCATCTACCGGATGGTGAACGATCCGGCCAATATGCTACTTTTTCAACAAGGAAATCCCAGAGGAAAATTCAAAGAATTAGGAAGAATCTTTGTGCTCTCAGACGCTGCACATTCTTTTGGTGCCACTTACCATGGCCAACGAACCGGAAACCTTGCCGATGCATCTGCTTTTTCTTTTCATGCAGTAAAAAACCTTACCACAGCAGAAGGTGGTGCACTTGCTTTTCGTTTGCCAACGCCATTTTCCAACGAAGAAGCCTACCGCGATTTATGCATCAAGTCCTTGCACGGACAAACAAAGGATGCACTTGCCAAAATGCAAAAAGGCAATTGGAAATACGACATCGTTGAGCCGGGTTACAAATGCAACATGACAGATATTGCAGCTGCTCTTGGTTTGGTTGGACTCGCTCAATATGAGGAAACACTCTCCTTCCGAAAAAAAGCTGTTGAAAATTACAACCGATTGTTGCGGGATCACAAGCGATTTTTGTTGCCTTTGCTGCAGGATGAAAACAGAACTTCTGCATGGCACCTTTATCCCCTAAGAATCAAAGGAATTTCTGCCGATCAAAGAGATGCGGTGATGGCAAAAATGTTTGAAGCAGATATTGCAGTTAATGTACATTTTGTGCCTTTACCCATGCTAACCTATTACAAAGAGCTGGGCTACAAAATGGAAGATTTCCCTGTGGCATACAACAATTTCTCCACAGAGATTTCACTTCCGCTTTTTTATGGAATCACTACTGAACAGCAGGAAGTGGTGGTGCACAACCTGATTGAGGCCTGCAATTCTTTATTGCCCGCATGACGAAAAGGCTTTTTGACTTCTTTTTTTCTCTGTTTCTTTTGCTGCTTTTTTTCCCTCTGTTTGTACTGCTTTCTCTTATTATCGTTATCGATAGCCCGGGTGGGATATTCTTCCTTCACACCCGCATGGGTTTACATGGAAAACCTTTTCGATTATTCAAGTTCCGCACCATGCGAAAAGATGCTGCAAAGGGCATGCCCATAACCACTCACAACGACAACCGAATTACACGGGTAGGGAAGTGGCTTCGTAAATACAAACTAGATGAATTGCCTCAGCTCCTGAATGTGCTCCTTGGCGAGATGAGTCTGGTAGGTCCCCGACCGGAGGTTCCCGATTATGCTGCCTTCTATACAGGCAAATATGAAAAAGTCTTGCAGGTAAAACCCGGCATCACCGATGAAGCTTCCCTTTTGTTTATTGATGAAAATGAATTGCTCAAGGGCGATGACCCGGAGGAGATCTACAAAACCAGGATACTACCTGCCAAGCTGGAATTAGCTTTGCAATATACCGAGAAACAAAATCTTTTTTTGGATTTTCAAATCTTGTGGCGAACAGCTAAAAAAAGTTTCTTCAGGTAAAACCTGAAACTGTGTCCCTTTGTCTTTCGTAAACAAGACAAAGAATCATGAAACCACTTTCTAAAAACTGGCTTACTGAGTATACCACAGATTTGGAGTATAAAAAGTATATGCTGCTTGCCTTTCTTAAAGAGGTAAAGGAAAGCTATGACCAAACCATGCTTTACCCTGCTTTTTCTGAGGTTATTTCACATTACACCAATGTGGAAAGCCTTTTGCAGCGTAAACAACTCTTTCAGGACAGCATTCCCATGCGGCTAAGGGGAATAGATTATACAAACATGCAGTTGCTTTATGAAAACATGATTAGCAATGATAAGGTGATGGAGCAGATCAATGAATTGTTGCTGTATGCATCTCCTTGCTTGAAAAAGAGCATCGAAGAGGGAAAGGAAATTTTTAACCTGGTGGAGAAGATGGTTAAAATTGAGGCGGTAGGTTTACTGCCACTAAACAAGGATGCAGGATACCTGATTTTTTTGAGCGGATCGCAAAACGAAAAAAAAGTTTACCATTATGAGGTTTCAATGATTGAAGATCCCTCAGAAAAATACAGATTGATGTATGTAAACTATTGCAAGTCTTTTTACAACAGCATCACGGATACATTTAATTCGATAAAAACAGAATTAATCAGGTATAACAGCACCTTGCCCAATCCGGCCGTTTCTGCGGTGATTTGCACGCACCAACTTCCATTTCAGGAAACACTCCTTCCTGTAACCAAGCGCATCTTTTTACGCAACTTGTAAGCGTAAATTTTTATGCCAAGTTTTTAAAATTCAGGTGTTATTGTGCTGATTGACTGAGGGTATCAATAATCAGGAAAATATCCTCATCATTCTTCTTCATCAGGTATTTTTCTCTCCCAAATTTTTCTCTTTTCTCCGGATTGTTGTTGAGCTCATCTATGGTATTTCTGTTCAGCGATATTTCTTTTTCATAGAAATTTTTTTCCGCTTTGAGATTTTGAAGAGTCTTTTGCAGACGATACTGGCTCATGAGATCAAACCGATCAAAAAAGGCAAGCCAGGAAAGCATCAAAATAGAAGAAATGAAGTATTTGTTTTTAAGCCATTTGAAACCGGGAGGCAAGGCGAATCTTTTCATTTTCCGGCATCAAAATTACAAAGTGTTGGGGTACTTTATCTCAGTTCGGGAAAAGTTATCCACCCCGCATATTTAACAAACTCAGGGCAGAAAGAGGAGGGCTGAGCAGTGGCAGAAAACTCCTTCTTGTCTTCCTACAAAGCCCATCTTTTCTGAGGTTGTGGCTTTGATGGATATTCTGTCTGCAGTGAGCCCGGTTATTTCGGCAATGTTTTTTTTCATCGCATCGGCATAGGGAAGTACTTTGGGTTTCTCAAGACAAAGTGATACATCAATATTTGAAATTAGGTATCCTTTATCAGTCACCAGTCGGCAGACCTTTTCCAGCAAAATACGGCTATCTATGTTTTTAAAATTTGCATCTGTATCAGGGAAGTGTTTGCCTATATCTCCTAAGGCCAGAGCACCGAGCAAGGCATCACAGATGCTATGAAGAAGTACATCGGCATCAGAATGCCCCAATGCTCCTTTATGATGAGGGATGTCTACCCCGCCCAAAATCAGTTTGCGACCTTCTGTGAGTTGATGTACATCATACCCATGACCTATGCGGATATCTCTCATCCGAGGAATTTATTCTTTGGATTTCTTTTTGCTTTCACCGAAATCAAATCCCAGTGTGAACCGAAAGGTATTGTTCAGTGGACTGTTTTGTCGGTTGGTGGGAATTAAATAGGATGCATCGAAGTTAAAGGAGCTGTAGCGAATGCCAAATCCTACTGTAAAAACCTGTCTGTTACCCTTCGTAACATTTTCATGAAAATAGCCTGTACGGAAAGAAAAAAGGTTGTCGTAGCAATATTCCAATCCCACATTTGTCATTACCTCCCTCAGTTCCTCTCGGCTGCCACCGGGAGCATCAGAAAATGAACCGAAAATTCCTGAAGCCAAAGACCTGTGTGGATTTTCTCCGGCAGCAATGTTAGGAGTACCATCCGGGCCGGTAACAATTTTTCCGCTTGCATCCACTTCATAAACAGGAGGTGTAGGTACCAAAAGTTTATTGAAATCAAGATGAATGGCAATTGCATTGTACTGGTCCATGTTCAGTCGGAAAGAGCCCCCAAGTCTCATATTAACTGGAATAAAGTCTCTGCGAAGGGTAGTGGTGTAGGACATCTTTGAACCGATATTGGAAATGTTTGCACCAAAGGCAAGTCTACTCTTGTTTCCATTTATTTCCATATCGGTGTTTTGATAAAGGAATGATACATCTGCCGCAACCGATTGGCCGGCTTTTGTATTTGCACCTGCCACATTGATGCCTCCTGTGAGGTTGGAATAGACATATCGAAGGGCTAATCCACCTGAAACACGGTCCGAAAGTTTGCGCGAGTATGCCACATCCAAACCAAATTCATTGGGACGGAATTCCCTGATGTTCGTTCCATTATTATCAGTGAACATGATATTTCCGAGAGAAAAATAGCGAAGGGAAGCAGCCAGTGTCTGGTCTTTTCCCACCTTGTAATATCCTGACAAATAAGAAAGATTGATGTCGTCTACCAATTGTCTCAACCATGGAATATAAGAAAGCGAGAACCCACTTTGTTTTTCTATAAACGCATACTTTGCAGGATTCCAGTGCATGGAATTACAATCTGCTTCGGTAGCAACTCCTGTTTCACCCATTCCGCCCGCCTTTGAATCCGGCCCGATGAGTAAAAAAGGAACAGCTGTGGTGATGGTATTAATCTGAAGCTTATCACTGGCGAGCTGGGTATTTGTGGCTTTTTGTGCAAAGGAACCACCAACAGCCATTAAAAAAAGGATGGTGATTTTAGCGGTTTTTTTCAAAGGAAAAAGAGGATTCAACATGGTCTGACAAAGATATGGTTTTGAGTAATGCTTAATTTAAGATCACAAGTTTTTCAAATTTTTCGGCGCTGTTTCCATCTGAAGCAGTAACCTGTATTCGGTATATATATACTCCTTTTCCGATTTTATCTCCAAAATCGTCTCTTCCGTCCCATTCTATTTTGTCTGAGCGATACCCTTCACATTGGATGCTGGACTCGATGCTTTTTACCAGCTTTCCTGAAACTGAAAAGATCTGAATCAGCACATCCAGTGGCTCACAAGGTCTGTTGTGCTCAAAAAGAAAACGGGTGCGGGTGGTAAACGGATTCGGATAATTCATCACATGATCGAGGGCAAGCTTGGCGGAGCGAGCAACTGTAAACTCTGTCTTGCCTTTGCCGGAATTATTGTATACATCCCAAACTTTAAGCGACAAAGTATAATTGCCTTCCGCGAGGTCTTTAAAAGGATATTGAATACTGCCAGATTGGTAACTGTTCAGATCAGACTGGTAATAGTCGTTTAGTACAATGCTGCTTTGATTGTTCTCATTCAGTGAAGCAACAATATCATGGCCGATACCTGAGCCGACCGTATTGATTCCGTTTTCATCACTGATGTAAGCAATCAGTCGCGGATTTTCATCGGTAATACTCCCTGCTATAAACTTATCATCATTCATAAATAATTTAATTTCAGGTCCGGAGTTGTCAGTGGGGGCATTTGTATTTGTTCCCCCAATGATAAAATCATCAAAATAACCATTTGCATCTATATTTTTAGAGATGGCATAATAGGACACTTTACCCTTCCCAAAATTATAGGCAATGTCCTTAGGTACCACAAATACAAAACTGAATTCTCCATTGGTAACACTCACCTTTCCTTTGTATAAAATGTTTTTTTGAACGGAAAAGTTTCTCCGAGGCGTTTGGTCAGAACCTGTGCTGTCGTTCCTGAGGTTGCGGATGATGGATTTTTTATCGAATATGCTGGGGTAAACAAACCCGTTAAAATTGCTCAATTTGATCCCGTTTTCATCTGTTACATATCCTGTCACTTCCACTTTACTCAAAGCCCTTAGTGTGTCTGAAGTACTTGATGATGGTATCAGTTTCACGGATGTTGTGGTGATTTTTTTCTGGGGATAATTGAGTCGCATTGCAGGATCACCAAGTAGGGTAAAATTGCGGTGGTTGTTGCTGTTGGGATTCTGCGTAGCACTGATATTTTTTGTGATGCGGGTTAAATCGCCAAGGGTATAAAATTTTCCGGTGGTAGAATCAATCACAAATGCGTTGGAGATAAAATTGTTGTTCAGGGTAAAGTTGGGCCCGGAATACACCAGTCTTGTGGTAGTAAGCAAACCAATTCCGCCACCCCCTGCCTGAAGGATTACATCCTCACCTGCAGATGTTCTCAGTGGATCATCAAATCTGGAAAACTCGCAGGTGGCTGTCACAAAAAACGGATTCCTCTCTTCGTTTTTCCATGAGAGAATATCCTTTACCTCCAGTATTCTTTCTTGTGCCCATCCTGCTTCACTCCCATGTCCTGTGTAATTTACAATCAAAGCACCACGCTGTACACGCTGGTTAATGGCACTATTGGCATCAGGATATCTCTGTCCACCGGCACTGGTGAACTGTTTGTAAAAATCAGTATAAATTTTTTCGATGTTGTATACTTTGTGTGTAGTATCCACAAATGTTGCCAATCGGTCGGCATCCATCATGTGAATGCCGTTGTCCTGGTCGTCGGCTACAAAACAAACCGTGTTCTTCCAATCGCCATTCACCGCAAGTCCTGTGCTGTTGCAATTATTGGATTGCAGCGCATTCTCGGGGTATTTTAAAGTTTCATACTGAATGATTTTATCAGTAACATTTTTTGCTTCCTCGGCCGTTTTAACCGGCAAACGACCGATGCCAATGTCTATGGGACTTGAAAGCATGTCGCTTTCATTGTCGTCGAGCAAGCCAAAATAATCATCGCTCACATATGAAAAAATCATGGCCAGAGATTCTTCACTTTGGTAGCTGGGAATGAAATCCGTATTTCCGTTTTTTGTGCGATTCTTGTTGTTATAGCTGGCATCCCCGAAAAGCAAAAGGTATTTGGGCTGATCAGCGGGGGTGGCAGCTTTGTCATAAAACAATTTTGCAAGAGATTTGATTGAAGTGATATCTTGTTTGCCTGATGAAAATTCGTTGTAAATCATTTGCGGAGTTGCCATGAGTACCCTCAAACCATCATTGGTTTCATGCAATCTTTTGATTCGGAGGCCTTGTTCCCAAAAAAGCGGATGAACAACCATGATCAAGTCAACAGGATTACTGCCATGCAAGTCTTGATTGGATGTTTCGCCAAAATACACCGGCGTTTTTAATGCATTGGATGAAGGGTTAAACGCAACATATTCCCTGAGGGCGGAAACATCTGCATGAAAAACCAGCTGATTGCCATCCACTCTGCCTTCAATTAAAAAAGGTTCAAGTGGATTTGTTACATCTAGAACAATGCTTGTGGCTGAAGCATCACCAATGATAAATTTTCCTTGCTGCCCGGGAGCAACTGTGCTCAGACTCCGAAATTGAAGATAATTGCCGAACATCCTTAATTGTCTGATTGCATGAACCTCAAGGTAATCGAGGTAGCCGACGGCAGAGGCAAACAAGGGGTTTTTATTGAAAGCTAACTTAACAGTAAGCTTTTGCTGGTTTGGCAGCAATTTCACACATCCTGAGTCAATTCTACCATAAGCACTGTAGTAAACCCCGGGGTCAATGATGGGAGGTTTTATCTCTCTTGAGGAATTCTGGCAGGAAAGTGTGAAGCTGCTTTGTGGTTTTGATCTTGCCATAACAACTGCCTTTACTGTTGCAGAATCGTTTGTGCTGATGTTCGGAAAATTGAAATCGAAGGTGTATTCAGGAATATTTTCAAACTTCTCTCCAAACCAACGCCTTCCTGATAAGAGTAGGTTTACAGCTTCATTTTCGTAGTATTGAAATTCATCAAATTTTGTAATGCTAACCGATGTACTGTTGTCGTTGTAGGGTGTTCTGTTCATCCGTTTACCCGGACCTGTATCGAAATTGATGTAGTAATAGCTGGTGTCACTGAAATAGTGCAGACGATGAGAGAGGGGAATACAACCTGCTGAGGGAACCCAAACATGCGGACCTTGCCCAAAAAACCAGACGAAATCTGTGGAATCGAAGATTCCATCAGATTCACCTTCTACCCTGATTGCATTTTCAACAAGATCGTCGGGACGACTGACAGAATTTAAAAAAGGCAGCAGGCCTCCACCATTGCCGTACACCCGGATGTGTTGTGGATTAATCTGAGTAGGATCTACACCCAATGTGTTTTTTATGAAACGATAATCCAATTTATAAACGCCATCGGATGTGATTCCAATCCGATACCATTTGCCTTGCTTAAGAACAGATGATGTGGCAAATGTGCGCACTCTTTTCTGTTCACCGGTAGGTTGGGGATTACTAAATAGCAATGTGGCACTCTTTAGCTTTTCGGGATTTCTGCCTTTCTGCTGTCGGATTGGTATCATCCTGATGAACTGGATGTTTTTTCCTCGTTCTAAACCGGTACTAGTAAAAACCTCAAAATTTTCCGGAAGCTCATTGCAGCCTGTGAGTGTAAGCTGCTCCTCTTCGGTGA
This sequence comes from Bacteroidota bacterium, assembly GCA_046297395.1. Taxonomy (GTDB): domain Bacteria; phylum Bacteroidota; class Bacteroidia; order UBA4408; family UBA4408; genus JBEICQ01. The sequence continues at coordinate 78,787 of JBKCNM010000032.1, read as the reverse complement.
GGGGTTCAACAATCGGATTAATCAATTGCGATGACCCATGTGCAGGGAAATTGGTGAGGCTGCGCTGATATTCAGGAATCCAGCAGTTGTTAATCTGAACAGGCTGACAAAAATCTCTGAACCTCATGCCCGGCTTCATGAAGCCTTCAACACCCATCATTGCAGGTTTTTCCCAGTTCAAAGTGATTTTAACCTTGGTTTGTGCCAGCATCGAACCTGCAGAAACGCAAAGGCAGCACACAATAATATTGACAATGGAAGGTTTTAAAACCATAAACTTCGAGAGCACATCAACTTTTTTTGTGATTTATCAGAACGAAATTCGACATATGTTATTGTCTAACCAAAAAAATAATAAATTTGTTGTTTCGAAAAAAATGATGAAGGGAATCAAAATCCTGTTGCCACTGGTAATTCTTGTTCAGTCAATCACTTTTAAAGTGGAGGCACAAGATTTGCACTTTTCGCAATTTTATGCCAACCCCCTTTTCCTAAATCCTGCATTTGCCGGCTCTGTCCGTTGTCCCAGAGTGGTTACTACCTATCGCAACCAATGGCCCGGAGTGATTGGTAACTATGTGACCTACGCAGCTACATTCGACAGACATGTTGATGATCTGGGCGGTGGTATTGGCGTAATTGCCTACAGCGACAGAATGGGAAATGGAACCATCAATACCAATTCAGTATCCGGTATTTACTCCTATCAAATCAATGTAAATCGTTCATTTTCAATTCGTGCAGCCATACAAGCAACCTTTGTCCAGCGCACCATTGATCCTTCCCGAATGAACTTTCCTGATCAAATTCATTCCCGTTATGGATTCATTTATAATACCAACGAAAGATTCGCCAGAAACAATCGCTCCTTTGCAGATTTTTCAGCAGGAATTATGGGTTTTGGGAACAATTTCTTTGGCGGAATAGCAGTACACCATCTTGCAGAACCGGATGAAGCTTTTATCAAGACAGGAAGCGCCAATAATTCCCGCCTCTACCGAAAGTATACCGGTCACATTGGGGCCATTATACCTGTGGGCGAGGACGATGACATCAACTTATCTCCCAATGTGATTTATCAGATGCAAGGGACATTTCAACAGCTCAATCTTGGAATGTATTTTACCAAAGGACCATTCGTAGGTGGTCTCTGGTACAGAAACAGAGATGCCCTGATTACACTTGTTGGCTTCAGATACAACATCTTCAAAATAGGATACAGCTATGATGTGACCATCTCCAAACTCCGTGGTGGATATGGCTCTCACGAGTTAACAGCCTCTTTTCAATTCTATTGCAGAAAGAAAAGAAAGGTATTTAACACAGTTAATTGCCCCACTTTCTAAACCTTTTGTCGGATCTCTCCGTTAAAAAGGCACTTGATAATCAGCAATAAATACCATTAATTTGCGTTTTAATTCAAAACATCATTGTATGACAATGAAAAACACAGGGTTCAAAGGGTTGCTCTCCCTGGCCATCGTTGCAATCACCTTGGCCTCTTGCAGCAAAGACAAATCCAATGCCACAGGCTGGGATTACAATTCTCCCGACAATGGTGGTTTTGAAAAACTTCCATATGTGGAACAGGAAACAGGTCCCGGACTTGTTCTTGTTGAAGGCGGATCATTTACCATGGGAAGGGTTGAACAAGATGTGATGTATGATTGGAACAATATCCCAAGAAAGGTTACTGTTTCATCTTTTTATATCGACGAAACAGAGGTTACCAACTCAAACTACAGAGAATATCTTTATTGGCTAAGAAGTGTTTACGGAACAGATTTTCCGGAAGTGCTCAAAAAGGCGCTCCCCGATACCTTGGTATGGAGAGAAAGACTCGGATATAACGAACCCTATGTTGAATATTATCTGAGACATCCCGCCTACTCCAATTATCCCGTCGTTGGTGTAAACTGGCTACAGGCTTCCAACTATTGTACCTGGCGTACAGATCGTGTAAACGAAATGATTCTTGTAAGAGAAGGAATCCTCCAATGGGATCCGGCGAATTGGTCCAACCAAAACTCTTTTAACACCGATGCCTATCTTGCAGGACAGTATGAAGGAACCGTTCAAAGACTTTTGCCTGACCTCAATCCAAAAGGCGCCGGAGAAAGAAAAGTACGCATGGAAGATGGGATGCTTTTGCCTAACTACAGACTGCCCACCGAGGCGGAATGGGAATATGCAGCGCTCTCTTTCATAGGTAATACCAACGATGAAATTATCAGTGAGCGTCGTATTTATCCCTGGAATGGTCACTATGTTCGTAACGATCAGGAGATTCATATTGGTCGCATGATGGCCAACTTTAAAAGAAGCAGAGGCGACAATATGGGTGTTGCCAGTGCGCTCAACGACAATGCTGATATCACTTCTCCAGTTCTTGCCTATTGGCCAAATGATTTTGGCCTTTACAACATGGCAGGCAATGTAAGCGAATGGGTGATGGATGTTTATCGTCCTCTCAGTGGTGAAGACAAAGCTGATTTCCGTCCATTCAGAGGCAATGTGTTTAAGACAAAGGTTCTTGATGATGAAGGAAAAGTTGATGCCAAACTAGAAGAAGTAACTACAGATTCCTCAGGTAATATCACTGGCATACCCGGACAGTTGAAGTGGAGAGATGTAACTGTTGAGAAGGACAACCTCGCTGAGCGTAGAAATTACAAAAGAGCAGATAACATCAATTATCTTGATGGTGATATTCAGTCGCAGGCGATTGAAGACTGGAAAGCAGTTCCTGATCCCGAAAAGAAAGAATCTATGGGTATGTATGAATACGCAAAATCATCCATGGTTGACGACAAAGCCAGGGTATACAAAGGAGGCAGCTGGAAAGACAGAGCGTATTATATGAATCCCGGCACAAGGCGCTTTCTTGATGAGAAACAATCCACCAATTGGCTCGGTTTCCGTTGCGCCATGGACAGGGTAGGTAGCCCTGCAGGATTGGGTGCAAATGTGAAGAAATAACAGAAATGCAAAAAGAGAAAGCCGGACATAGTCCGGCTTTTTTTATTTAATCAAACACTTTTTGTTTGCCGATATATTACATTAACGAACATCCTGTCTTAATGGGAAATAACGCCCTTTCGGGCGATGTTTGGTGGCGGTGAGGGAGGGATGATTTCATGATCCCCAATTGGGGGAGGCTTCACCAAACATCACACCTCACTTCGTGAGGTATTATTTTTTCTTGTGTTCGTTCAAGCAAGCTTGACTTCACTCCAAAAAAATAACGCCCTTTCGGGCGATGTTTGGTGGCGGTGAGGGAGGGATTCGAACCCTCGGTACGGTTACCCGTACGACAGTTTAGCAAACTGTTCCTTTCGGCCTCTCAGGCACCTCACCGGACGCGCAAATATAGGAAAATGGGCTTATATCATAAAACCCTCCCAACTTTTACCCGGCTTTTTACATAATGTCACAAATTTTTAAAGAATCGATGGCCTGAATGCCCTTTATTTGCATGGTGGTAAAGTTGGAGGGCATACGAAAAAGTTATTTCACGGGAGATCATTCCTTGGAAGTACTCAAGGGTATTGACTTGCATATTCAAGAAGGGGAAATGGTTTCCATTATGGGTTCCAGCGGTTCAGGTAAATCTACCCTCCTGAATATTTTGGGTTTGTTGGACTTTCATGACCAGGGTCATTATCTGCTCCACGGAAAAGCCATGAAAGATTTAACGGAGACAAAAGCAGCCAAACTCAGGAACGAATTGATAGGCTTTGTTTTTCAGTCGTTTAATTTGGTGAATTTTAAAACCGCACAGGAAAATGTTGCTCTTCCGCTGTATTACCGTGGCGTCAGCCGAAAAAAAAGAAATCTTACTGCCATGGAGTTACTCGACAAACTTGGATTGAAAGATTGGGCAAATCACCTGCCTTCTGAATTAAGTGGCGGGCAGAAACAAAGAGTCGCCATTGCAAGGGCGCTGATTTCGAATCCTAAACTTATTCTCGCAGATGAACCCACCGGAGCGCTTGATACAACGACCTCCTACGAAGTGATGGACTTATTGAAGCAGGTGCATAATCAGGGAAAAACAGTTGTGATAGTTACGCACGAGAAAGACATTGCAGCCATGACGCAAAGAACCATCATGCTAAAAGATGGAAAAATTGTGTAGTTAGCTTTGGCTATTTGATATGGCAAACAAAATTCTCCTGATCATCCAAGTACCCTTTTAAAACATCACCTTTTGTCACCGGACCCACACCTGCAGGCGTGCCGGTAAAAATCAAATCACCTTTGCTGAGACTCATCCAGGATGAAATATCTGCAATAATTTCTGAGAAACTGAAGAGCATTTGCTCAGTATTTCCGTTTTGCACAACAAGGTCGTTTAACTTCATGAAAAACTGATAAGATCCGGCTTTATATGGTTTTATCTCTCCCAAGATGGCAGAGCCATCGAAAGACTTTGCCCTTTCCCATGGCAGCCCTTTGTTTTTTAGTTTTTCCTGTAAATCTCTGGCAGTAAAATCAATCCCAAGTCCAATGCCATCTATCCAATCATTCCCTGCCTGCTCAGGAATATGTTTGCCATCTTTTCCAATACGCAAAACAAGTTCGCATTCGTAGTGGATTTTACTATCCCATGCGGGCAATACAAATTCAGCAGGTGATTGAAGAAGAACAGATTCCGGCTTGCAAAATATCACCGGTTTATCCGGCTTTTCATTCTTCAATTCCTTGATATGATCGCTATAGTTTCGCCCTACACAGATGATTTTCATCATTTGATATCAATTTTTTCAGCAAGCAAGTATTGATTTCGAATAGAAGAGTTTCGGGTAATCAGTTCTCCCAGAAAGCCGGCAAGAAAAAGTTGTGTGCCAATGATCATGCTTGTTAGGGCAAGGTAAAAAAGTGGTTGATCTGTAACATCTCTTGGGATAAACTTGAGTACGAAGAGTGAGTAAATCTTCTCCCCGATAAGTAGCAAGGAAATAAGGAATCCAATTAAAAAAGCAATGGTACCAATAAAACCAAAAAAGTGCATGGGCCTTTTGCCGAACTTCGACATGAAGGTAATGCTGAATAAGTCCAAAAATCCATTGACAAACCTTTCAATACCAAACTTTGTAGTACCGTATTTCCTTGCTTGGTGAGCAACAGCTTTTTCGCCTATTTTTCTGAACCCTGCCCACTTGGCAATCACTGGAATGTAACGGTGCATCTCGCCATAAACTTCAATACTTTTTACTACTTGTAGCTTATATGCTTTGAGTCCACAATTGAAATCATGCAGCTCTATGCCGCTTATTTTTCGGGTTGCCCAATTGAATAGTTTGGTGGGTAGGGTTTTTGTGATAGGATCGTAGCGTTTTTTTTTCCAGCCACTCACTATGTCATATCCTTCCAGCTGAATAAGGTTGTAGAGTTCAGGAATTTCTTCAGGACTATCTTGCAAATCTGCATCCATGGTAATCACTACTTTTCCTTTTACCATACCAAAACCGGTATTCAGTGCAGCAGATTTGCCATAGTTTCTTTGAAACTTGCATCCACCGGTGTACACATTGTTTTTTGCAAGTGCACAGATAATAGCCCATGATTGGTCAGTACTTCCATCATCAATAAAAAGGATTTCATAAGTGAAACCATGATGCTCCATCACCTTTACAATCCATGCATGGAGTTCAGGTAAGGATTCAGCCTCATTCAGCAATGGTATAACTATGCTTATGTCGGGATTGTTGTTCAATTTTCGGATTCTGTTTGACTAAAAGGATCTGTTTTCTTTTTGAGTAGGGCAGAGGTGACAAGTGAAACAATGACACCCCAGATGAGGTTGTTCCAGTAACGACCAAGGGCAAGATTTCCGGCAGATATTTTTTCCACTCCATCAACTGCCTTTTCATACATCGATGATCCCAGCTTTCCTTCCAGTAATTCCAGCTTATCGAGGGTGCTGTTTTTTGTTTCCTCAACAATGGCATCTCCGTAAAATTGAAGATAAATGTAGATGAGAACAGCATAAAGTGAAGCATAAAAAAAAGCAATGTACAAACCGGCTTTAAATGCTTTTCCGTATGAAAACTCATGCGACTCACGCTCTCTTGCTTTGCGTGTTCCCTGATAGATAAAAGCTACAGGAATGACAGAGATGGCAATTGAGGCACCTTCGAAAGGATTGATTCCTGCCAAGCACATCAATACAAAAACCAATGAAGCCAGGAGTCCGGCAAGCGTGCCATAATTTGCGAATAAACCCACATCTTTCATACTTGCAAACATACCAAAGTAATGCAAGACAATACTGCATGACAACAAAAGTTTTCTATTTTTGTGCCGGGTAAGTCGTTTACGACCAGCTCCCTCCCAAACTCCCCAGGACAGGAATGTAGCAAGGATAAGAGGTTGAGCGGTGCGATAAATTGTACTTACCCACTTTTTTATATCCCTTTCGGGTATTTTTTCTCAAAAAAAGTTTTGTACTCGAGGGGCTTGTTCTCCTTGAACAAAATCCTCAAATTATCTGGAGTAATCATCAGCATGATAAAGTTTTCAGGGCTCATCCCTTCTGTCAGGCCCTTGGTGTTTTTAATCTGGTTGAAATACACCATGCCTTTTTCCATGTCTTTGAATTCTTTTACCGAAATTGCTTTGTATTCCTTGCCCAGCAGCATGTCTTCTGTGTTCAGTTGGGATGAACCAAAATTGGTTCCGTTGAATTCAGATATGATTGTTTTCAGGTGGTTAAGATCTCCTGAGGAATTTTTTATCACCATCAGGAAGAGCTGTGCTGAGTTGGTAGGATCTAGATAGATTTCTTTGGCAGTGGTATCTTTTTTATCCTTAGCGCCTCCCTCAAGAAGTTCAATGATTTCGGCTGCCCTGTTTTTTACAGGATGAGAGCCAAAGTCAGCCATCACCTGTTTTAAAGACAGGATCATATCGTCTTTACCTCCTATCTTTCCTTTGCACATGGCTTTCAAGAGGGCATATCTGGGGGTATTTTCGGATTTTGGAAAAAGACTATCGGCGACCGTGCAGCGTTTGTAACAACTGTCATAAAGCTCATTTTTAAACAGGTCAAATGTTTCTGTGTAATAAATATCCGAAGCATTCAGCTTGGCATTTTTCTCAAGATTAAAATCAGGATTTTTAATCAGCGCAGCATATTCTGTTTGTCCATATTTGTCGAGAATGAGCTGCTTGTATTTGGCAGATTCTTTGTCATCACCTTGCTGGGTATAAATTCTGAAGAGATAGTAATAGCAGATGCATTCAAGGGAATCTCCCGGGAATTTTTTAATGATTTTTTCAAATGCCTCAGCAGCATGTCTGTTGTCACCAAGTTGTTCACGATAAATCAAACCCATGTTAAACAGGGAATTTTTTACAGAATTGGAGGAGGATTTCTTTTTTTCAGGGGTAAGAGGAATGTCCTGAAGATATTCCTTGCGGGTTTTTACTGAGCTTGTTGTGATTGTCGAGTCTTTGCTTCCAGAGGAAGCATTGGAGCCTGATTTGCCTCCTTCTTTTTCTGGGTTTTGTTGTGTGCTTTCATCTGCCACGGCAGGTTTGTTGCTGCGCCTCCAATTGTCTTCCAGTTTTCGGTTTCCGAACTTTTTAATGAACTCAGTAAAGCCAAGGCTCAGGGCAGCAGGGTTATAGAAATACCAGGTTGCGCCGCTTGGTTGATTGTTGTTGCTCACCGTTGGCGTAAATATTCCGTTCTGGTTATTTTGACCGGCTTCGAGCTCCCGCATGGCCCGCTCTTCTTCCTTTTTGAGTTTGTCAATCATTTTGTCGATGAACACATTTCTCTGTTCTTCTCCCATCTCCGAAAGTCTGAGCAGAGAGTCCTGGGTCTGTGCGGTTCGAATATGACCTACCAGCGCAGATAAATTTGCTTTCTTGTTTTTAATCTGTTCAATGTCTTCAAAATCTGCGGGTAAGGCCGCAATAGCTGTGTCGTAATAGTTTTCAGATAATGGATAATTTCCGGTTTCAAAAAGCAAATTTGCGAGGGCCAGCGCAGACATTCCCCTTTGATTTTTATTTTTTTGAGAGTATTTTACTGAGTTCATCAGATCGGTTTTTTCTTCTTCAAAATTTGCTTCTGCATGGTGCACCTGAGAGAGAGCATAATAGATTTGGTCCTTGAAATCGCTATACTTCTCGCTTTTCAACATGCGGGCAAGGAGTTTTTTTACCTCTTTGGTGCTGCCACCGGGTGCCACACTGCCTGCAAGTTTCATTTTCGCCTGAAATTGCATTTCGTTGTCGGGTGTCATTTTCATGGCTCTTCCGTAGCAGGTAGCCGCAAATTGTGCCTGCCCCGTTTTTCTGTAAAGTTGCGCGAGCACAAAATAAAACCTGGCCTTTTCCTTGCCGCGGCGCATGAGCGGAATGGTTTTGGCAAGCGCCTTCACTGCCTGAGGATAATTTCGGATTTTAATGTTGTAATCTGCCACCAATCCGTAATAATCCTTAAGGTATTTGCGTGGAATTTTCTTTTGCTCCGCCATGAGGTCAATGAGTCCCTGGCTGCTCGAAAAAAGGCCGGTTTCATTGTAGGTACGGAGCATCCATAACATGGCTTCATAACGCACAGGCTTCCCCTTGGTTCTGGAAGATACATACTCAAAAGACTCCAGTCCGGCAAAGTAATCGTGTTTGTAGAAATGGGTTTTTCCAACAAGGATATACGAATCATATATCCATGGGTTGTACTGCTGGTCGCGGATTAACATTGAATGACGCTGGATACAAGTGGATATTTTCTTGAAGGCTTTTTCCATATCCGAAGTCATGCTTTTGCCGTCCTCAATGCTTCCATATATATAGAGGGGAAGAATTTTATTGTAATTGTCCTTGTGTGAGGATTGCATTTTCTCCACCGCTGTATTGATGATTTCGTTGGTGTAGAACCAGCCGTTGTAATGGGTAGAAAGTTGATGAAAATTGCGGCTAATAAGGGTGTTCTTTTTAACAGAACATGCCCCTAACAGAAAGGCGACCGGCATGATGGTCAGTAAACACCGGTATATAAAACGATTTTTCAAAGCCTAACCCGCAAAACGATGGATGGACAAAATTATTGTCTTTTGCTGACAAGCCTGCTTCATTTAAACCAAATTTGAATGCTTATTTCGATATTTGTGCAAACATGGAGGGAAAATCACCACGCAAAGAGTGGAGAGAAAAATTAAGAAATCCATACCGGCTGGTGGTTATGGACGAGTCCTCGTTTGAGGAAAAAGCCTCCTTCGTCATTTCCCCTCTCAACCTATTTGTTTTCATAGGATCTGTGACCTTGTTCTTTATTTTTCTGCTTACCTATATCATCGCGTTTACGCCCCTCAGGGAATACATCCCCGGATATGCTGATGTAACCATGCGAAAAAAGCTTGTTCAACTTGTGATTCGAACAGATTCCATGGATCAGAAATTACGCTCACGAGAACTCTATATTGGCAATCTTGAACAAATCATTGCCGGCAAAAAAGCTGCTGTAAAAGAAGACCAACCCATACCAAAGGATTTTAAATACAGGGATTTGCCTGTGGACGCTTCCCCAAACGATTCTGCTTTTCGTACTTATGTTGAACAGCGTGAGAAGAACTCACTGGCATCAGGTTTTAAAGGAAATATTGAAGGCATTGCCTCTTACTTTTTTTTTCCTCCACTCAATGGTCTCGTAAGTGCCTCTTTCAGGCAGAGCGGAGGACATTTTGGGGTAGACATTGTGGCACAGAAAGACGACGCAGTGAAGGCCACGCTCGGCGGTACGGTTGTATTTGCAGGATGGACCATGGACCATGGTTATGTGATACAGCTGCAGCACGAAAACAACCTGATGTCAGTATATAAACACAATTCAGTTTTACTCAGGCAGCAGGGAGAAAAAGTGGGGCCCGGTGAGGCCATCGCCATCGTTGGCAGCACCGGAGAGACAAGTACGGGCCCCCATCTGCATTTTGAAATTTGGTACCAGGGAATAGCCGTGGATCCTCAGGAATACATGAGATTTTGATGAATAATAAAAAAACAATTTGCCTACTGGGTTCAACCGGATCCATTGGTACTCAGGCGCTTCAAGTAGTTGATGAACATCCGGGACGGTTCGAAGTTGACTTGCTTGCCGCCGGTTCAAATGTGGACTTGCTCGCCCGTCAAGCCTTGAAGTACAAACCCAGGGTGGTTATTCTGGGCAACAGGGAAGGTCTTCCGGAACTGTCCCATTTGCTCCACAATACCGGCATGAAGGTAACAAGCGGCGAAGAACTGGAGCAAGAAATCCGTTTGTCTAAAGCAGAGATTGTGCTCACAGCCATGGTGGGATTTGCAGGTTTGTTACCAACCATTGCTGCCATCGAATCCGGTAAGAATATTGCGCTGGCCAACAAGGAAACTCTGGTGGTGGCGGGTAGTCTCATCACCAAGCTTGCGCAAGAAAAAGGTGTTCAGATTATTCCTGTAGACAGTGAGCACTCTGCCATTTACCAATGTCTTGTAGGAGAAGGTGGCCAGGTGGTTGAAAAAATTATGCTCACTGCCAGTGGCGGCCCATTCAGGGGCAAAGACCAAGCCTTTTTGTCGACGGTTACTCCACAAATGGCGCTCAAGCATCCCAACTGGGTAATGGGTGCAAAAATCACCATCGACTCAGCAAGTCTGATGAACAAAGGACTGGAGGTGATTGAGGCATATTGGCTTTTCGGGGTTTCGGCCTCAAGGATAGAAGTGCTCGTTCATCCCCAATCAATCATCCACTCAATGGTGCAGTTTGGCGACGGCTCAATCAAAGCACAGCTGGGATTGCCGGACATGAAGCTTCCCATTCATTATGCATTGCATTATCCGGAGCGGATGACGAATGCATTTCCCCGCTTCGATTTTCTCCGTTATCCAACCCTGAGTTTTGAATCTCCTGACATAAAAACATTCAGAAACCTGGCGCTTGCTTTCGAGGCACTGGAGAGAGGAGGCAACATGCCCTGTGTTCTCAATGCGGCCAATGAGATTGCCGTGGCCAAATTTTTAGAAGGAAAGATTGGATTTACCGAGATGAGCAACCTCATTGAGCGCTGCATGGAGAATATCCCTTATCTTGCCGAGCCCTCGCTGGACGCTCTGCTTGAAACCGACCGCGAGACCCGTAAACTGGCAGGGCAAATAAAACATTAATCAAATGGAAATACTCATCAAAGCCCTTCAACTGATACTTTCTCTTTCCCTGCTGATTATTTTGCATGAGCTCGGACATTTCCTGCCTGCGAGATGGTTCAAAACACGGGTGGATAAATTTTATCTCTTTTTTGATCCCTGGTTTTCACTCTTCAAAAAGAAACGCGGCGAAACGGAATACGGTATCGGATGGTTGCCGCTGGGCGGTTATGTAAAAATTGCCGGAATGATTGATGAATCCCTTGACAAGGAGCAACTCAAACAGCCTCCGCAACCTTGGGAATTTCGTTCAAAACCGGCCTGGCAACGACTCATCATCATGATTGGTGGAGTAACAGTGAATATCCTTGTAGGAATTGTGATCTACAGCATGATCATGTTTTTCTATGGAGAAGAATACCTGCCAACCAAAAGTCTGAAATACGGAATAAGCTGCGATTCGCTTGCCCTGAGTGCAGGCTTTAGGGATGGGGATAAAATTGTTTCCATCGATGGGGAGGAGATTGTCAATTTTTCAAAAATCCTTCCTCATATCATCATCAATCAAAGCAACAAAATTGAATTGAACAGGAATGGGGAGAAAGTTTTTGTGTCGGTGAGTCCTGAAATCATGAAATCTCTCATGAACAAGGAAAGTGATTTTATCCTGCCAAGAATTCCTTTTGTGGTGGCTGAGGTTCCACCCGGAACGCCTGCACAAAAAGCAGGTTTGCTCAAGGGAGACAGTCTGCTGTCTGTAAATGGCATCAGGGATGCATACTTTGATGTATTCAGGAAACAAACCAGATTACATGCAGGAAAGCCACTCAATGTTATTGTGATGCGCAATGGAAAAGAAGTATCAATGACAATTCATGTGGGTGAGGATGGAAAAGTGGGCGTTTACAACCATACACCGGATCGCTTTTTACATCTCGATAAAAAAGAATATGGCTTTTTTGCATCATTTCCTGCCGGCACGGTAAAGGCTTATCATACCATGCGTGATTATATTAAGCAGTTTAATTTGTTTTTCGACTCCCGCATCAAAGGTTATGAATCACTGGGTGGTTTCATCACCTTCGGAAAGGTATTTGCTCCAACCTGGGACTGGTTCAGGTTCTGGAATCTTACTGCATTTTTTTCTATTGCACTGGCCTTTATGAATCTGCTTCCCATTCCTGCACTGGATGGGGGGCATGTGATGTTTCTCCTTTACGAAATCATTTTCAGAAGGAAGCCCGGAGAAAAATTCATGGAATATGCACAAACCGTGGGTATGGTCCTTCTTTTAGGTTTGATGCTTTACGCAAATTTCAACGACATCATCAAGTTGTTCAGATGAAAAACCCGCTGTGGGTTCTTTTGATTGCCTCTTTATTTGTTTTCGCTCAGGGGTGTAAGTCCGAAAAGGAATTCACTATGCTGGGAAAAAATTTTTTTGCAAAGAGAATTGAGCCCGGTTCCAGGCCGGTCTCATTGCATGGGATGTATTGCCATTTTGTTGTTAAAGCTTTCGCAAAAAAAAAGTATGAACTGCCTCTCCTTGTGGGCTATAACGGAGCAGCCTATGCTGATACTGTTTTTTTTGATTCTTTGCCTGCAACATCTGCGCTGAGAAAAATGCTGCTGTTCAACCAGGCGGGAGATAGCAGTGTGTTTACATTGCAAGCAGGAAGCCTCTTTCATTCAGGAGGTCTTTCTTGTGGAATGGATTTGCCGGATGATGATTTGATTGATGTTTATATGCGTACGATAAGTATAAGTAATGCAAAGCCCGTTTATGTTCAATCAGCGAATGCCACCTCCGGAGCAGTAGAAAATGAGTATCAGGCTGATACAGGTTTCGCCAATTTTATTGTCAGGAGTCACCTATCGGCTGAACAGGAGATTTACCCGGGCATTTATAAACAAACAGTAGATGAGGGAAAAGGATTACAGGTTGTGCCCGGTGAAAAAGTGATACTCAAGTGGAAGGGGATGTTCACCGATGGGACTGTTTTTGATTCCAATGAATATGATGATGCATTTGAGTATCTGGCCGGAACGCCCGATCAGTTGCTGAAGGGTCTGCAAATGGCTGTCTATTCCATGAAAAGCGGTGAGCGCTCCATGTTTGTATTACACCCTGCACTCGCATTTGGTAGCAAAGGAAGTGCAGGAAATATTGTACCACCGAACAAAACCCTTATTTTTGAGCTCTTTTTAGAAAAAGTAGCTTCACAGACTGCATATGAATAAACACATCTTCTTGTTCTCATCCTTGGTTCTGATTACCCTTTTTTCTTGTAATAAAAGCAGGTATGATCAGTTCGAAATCACAGATTCCGGCTTACACTATCGCATTGTTTCAACAGGTAGCAGCAAGCAAATAAATGACGGGGACATTCTCACGCTCGAACTCAAATATTTTTCAATCAAGGATTCTCTCCTTTTCGATAGCAAAAGACTTGGCAGACCCTTTATGATCAAGGTGGAAAAAAGTGAATTCAAAGGCGATCTGATGGAAGGATTTAAACTTTTACATAACGGAGACAGTGCTCAGTTTATTCTCAGTGCTGATTCGTTTTTTACCAAGACACTCAGAGGTGAGATGCCCAAAGAATTCAAGAAGGGCTCAGACATCAAATTTACCATGAGGGTTAAGGCTGTGCAAACCGAAAAGGATTTCAAGGCTATGCAGCAAAAGGAGATGGACAAAAGAAAAGAGATGGCCGAGAAAAACAAACAAGCAGAAGATTCACTCATCAGCAAGTACATAACAGAACAAAAAATTACACAAAAACCTGACAAAAATGGAATTTATGTGATTGAGAAAAAGAAGGGTAAAGGAGCATTGGTAAACAAAGGAGATACCATTCTTGTGCATTATCGTGGCGCCTTGCTGGATGGAAAAGTATTCGACTCGTCTTATGACAGGGGAGAACCTGCAAAATTTCCAATCGGCATCGGAATGGTTATTTCAGGATGGGATGAAGCGATTCCCGGTATGCATGCCGGCTCTGAAGCAAGGTTGATCATTCCTTCTGCCAAGGCATATGGCGCCATGGAGAACGAGAGAATTCCTGCTTTCTCACCATTGGTATTCGACATTGAAATTAAAAAAGTCATCAAATCAGCAAAACCATGAAAATTTCTGTCATTCTTCTGGCAGCCAGTTTGCTTGCCGTACCCGTTTATTCACAAAATAAAAACAAATCCATGGAATCTAGTAAAACCATTACCACAACATCCGGTCTCAAGTATGAAATTCTCCAGCAGGGCAATGGTCGCAGTCCTGTAAAAAATGGCAAGGTTACTGTTCATTACACGGGCAGGCTTACCAATGATACTATTTTTGACAGCAGTGTGAAGCGCGGACAACCATTTAGCTTCAAGCTGGGGGCCGGACAGGTTATCAAAGGCTGGGACGAGGGAATTGCCCTTCTCAAAGTGGGGGACAAGGCCCGTCTTACCATTCCTCCGAATTTGGGTTATGGAGACCGAAACATGGGAACAATTCCTCCCAATTCCACGCTCATTTTTGAGGTTGAATTGCTCGACGCAAAAGATCCATTTGTGCCTGTGCCCTATAATGTGTCCGGAAAAGACACCTTGCAAACAGCCAGTGGTCTTAAGTGGATACGCCTGAATGAAAATGCCACAGGCTTGAAAGCAGAACCCAATAAAACTGTAAGTGTACATTATACCGGTTATTTTGAGGATGGTAAAATTTTCGACAGTTCTGTAGAACGCGATCAGCCCATACAGTTCCCTCTTGGTCAGGGAAGGGTGATTAAGGGATGGGACGAAGGCATTGGTTTGCTTCGCACCGGAGAGAAAGCCAGGCTGATCATCCCTTATCAATTGGCTTATGGTGAAGCAGGCAGACCGCCTGTGATTCCTGCAAAAGCCACGCTCATCTTTGATGTTGAGCTGGTGGATGTGAAGTAACAGATGAAGATTATTTTTCTGGTTGCCGGTAAAACGAGGGATGCCTATTTACTTGAAGGAATTCGCTTATATGAGGAAAAGATTCATCGGTACATCTCTTATGAATATATCTGTCTCCCTGAATTAAAAGGAAGCCTCAGCCCCGAGCAACAGATTGCAGCTGAGGAAAAGCAGATTCTCTCAAAAGTAGATGTCGACTGGCATCTATGGTTGCTTGATGAAAAAGGAAAAACTTTTACCTCTGAGGAATTTGCAGGATTCCTCCAGTCTTCAATGAATCAGTCAACAAAAACAATCTGTTTTGTCTGTGGTGGACCTTATGGATTTTCCAATCAGTTAAGGAACAAATCAAAAGGTTCGGTCTCTCTCTCAAAGATGACCTTTACACACCAAATGGTGCGTTTATTTTTTGTAGAGCAGCTATACCGGGCATTCACCATTTTGCATGGCAGCAAATACCATCATTAAGGTTTTCCCAAGAGCGATTCATAAATACCCAGATAGCTTTTAATTCCTTGCTCGAGCGAGAAAAAGGCAATTGCTTTTTGTGCTTTTTCAACATTCATGCTTTTGTCACTCATGCCGGCAATAATTTCAATTGCATCAGTCATCTCGGTTTCAGAAAAAGATTTGAGGCATACTCCTGTTTGGGTGGCGCTGATGATACTTTCTACATCGCCTACTCCTGCGTTGCAAATTACAGGGATTCCCATGCTCAGCATTTCGCCGAGTTTGGTAGGAGAGGAGCCCTGTTTGGAAAAGGAAGGTTTGATGAAAAAGATTCCCGCATCGCTCATGGCAAGGTAATAGGGCACAAGTTTGCGTGGTGATTTAACAATGGTAATCTCCGTCTGTGGAATTTGCCATTTAGCAGCTTCATCAATGATAATTTGAGGGTTTTCAGCGGTTACAAAAAGAAAATGGGTATTTGTTTTTTTTTCTCGGAGTACAGCGTAAAACTTCATCATTTCACTGGTCAGGTACCATGTTCCAACGGCTCCCAGATAGATGAGCACAAACTTATTGCTTAATCCCAAGGAAGCTTTCATGGTATTCAGCTTACCATGATCTATTGAGGCAAGTGAGAAAAGCTGGGTATCAGCACAGCAGGGAATGACGGTTATTTTATTAGGTGGAAAACCGGGCAAGATTTTCTTGCAAATCACCTCTTTCCCCGCATGGGTGAGCGACACAATATGGTCTGCCTGAGTAATGAATTGTTTTTCCTTTTTTTTGAAATACCTGTAAACCAACCGATAGATGGGATTTGAGAGGTTCCATAAATTTCCGTCAACTCTTTCATCTGCAAAGAATCCCCTTGGGTCAAACAAAAAAGTGGTACCATATTTATGCTTGGCTCTGTAACCAACGATTCCTGACATGTAGGAACGGCAATGGATCATGTTAAAAATCGCTTGTTTTTGCAGCTTGTCGGATTCTTGAATCAAGCTAAATAGGTTTAGTATTGGCGAAAGAACGGGTATTTTTTTTTGATAGATTTTAGGAATCCAATGGATTGAATGCGTTTCACATAATTCGGATATTTCTTTACCTGATTGCCCAAAAGGTATTTCTTTTTCGAGGCTTATCAGTGTAATTGAATAGCCTGCAAGTGAAATACCTTTCAGGTAAGGAAGCACCTGAGACTGCCCAAGAGGGTCTGTCATCCCATCATACGAGATGTATATGATCCGTTTTTTCATTCCCATGCAAATTAAGTATTTTTACACCGAATGTTTGAAAATACTTATGTCAATGAATGGGATTTCCTGTTAGGGTTTTTGTATATATTTATTTTCTATCAGTTTGCAAAAATTTATCAATCAGAGCGAATAGCCACTCAGCCACACTATCGGTTTTTCTCAACGGGGCTATTGTTTAAACTTGTTTTTTCCTTTTTTTTCTGCATTGTTTATGTCTACTATTACAACGGAGGGGATTCAACTGCTTATCAGTTTTCAAGCCTTGCTTTAAAGAAATTAAGTTTTAAAAAACCGGCTGCCTATATCAGAATCATGCTGAATGACAGGTCGCTGGAAAATTACTTTCAATTTGATTTAAAAACTGGATATCCCGGATACTGGTACGATTCTCAATCATTTTCTGTGGTGAGATTCACCTCTGTATTTCAATATGTCTCTTTTAATTCATACATCCCGGCAACACTTGTTTTAAGCTTAGTGACCTATTCCGGTTTTTGGAAGTTGTATCTTCTTTTTGTGAATAATTATCCTCAATTATATCGTCATTTTGCATTTTCTGTGCTGTTTATTCCCTCGGTCTGCTTCTGGGGAGGTGGAATCATGAAGGATTCCTATACTCTCTGCGGTGCACTTTGGTTGACCTATAGCATTTACAGTATTTTCATCCTCAGGAAAAGTATTTTCTCCTATTCTATTTCCGCCATCCTTGCAGCCATGCTTGTAATCTCTATTAAACCCTATATTTTTGTGAGCCTGATGATTGGGTTGTTTCTATGGGTCGCACTTAAATACATTTCGGGATTCGACAACAGAATCGTAAAATTTATCCTTGCTCCAGTTATCCTTAGTGTTTTTATTGGTGTGATGTCAGTTGTTTTTGTTTTTACACGAAGCAGTCTGGGACAATATTCTTCTCTGGAATCAATCTTGGTAAAGGCGTCAGTAACCCAAAATGATTTAAAGCAGGAATACTACCAGGGAAATTCCTTCGATATCGGGTCATTTGATCCCACCATTCCCGGTATTTTATCTAAATTTTTTCCTGCACTTACCGCCGGATTATTCAGGCCTTTTATTTGGGAAGCGAAAAATTTTGTCATGTTTATTTCGGCTCTTGAAAATTCCGCCTTCATTTTACTGCTACTATACATTGTTTACAAGGTGGGCCTTGTCAATTTTTTTCGAATTATTTTAAATGAACCCATTCTTGTTTTTTGCACCTTTTACACAATACTTTTTTCTTTCTTTGTAGGCCTTTCAACAGCCAATTTCGGTGCCTTGGTGCGTTATAAAATCCCCTGCACTTTGTTTTATACTTCTTCGCTGATTATCATCTGGAGATTAGGTACAAAAATGAGTAAACGGGCTTTTCGAAGGGTCAGTAATCAATAATCAAACGCTATAAAAACAAGAAAATGAAGTATCGGTTTCATCCAGAAGGCAAAGCTACTCTGCTGCTTTTTTTAACCATTGCCTTGCCGCTTTCTCTGGCCTCACATTATTATTTGCCTCCATCTTGGTCTTTATTTATTGCTTTTTTATTGATTCTTTTTCTGGTGCTTATTTTACAATTTTTCCGCAACCCGGAGCGAATACAGGTATCTGATACGGATGCCATCATTGCTCCTGCTGATGGTAAAATAGTTGTTATCGAAAAAGTATTCGAGCCGGAATATCTTAAGACTGATGCTATTCAGGTGAGCATATTTATGTCTCCTTTCAATGTTCATATCAATCGCAATCCATGCAACGGCATGGTGAGTTATTACAAATACCATCCCGGTAAATATCTTTTTGCTTGGCATCCAAAATCATCAACAGAGAATGAAAGGACAACAGTTGTGATACAAAACACAGGTTTTGGCCCTGTGCTAATGCGTCAGATAGCCGGAGCCCTTGCACGCCGAATGGTTTGCCGTCTTAACAAAGGTGATGTCTGTTTGCAAAATGCTGAATTTGGTTTCATCAAATTTGGTTCTCGTGTTGATTTGTTCCTTCCTATTGATTCTACCATCCTTGTTAACAAAGATGATATTGTAAAAGGTGGAATGACCAGGATTGCCTCTCTCAGGAAGTAGAGAATAACCACTATTTTTGACTCAAATTCCGTTGCTTCTCCTAAAAATAAGGGACAGGCCAACTATCTATTACCTCCTCATTTATGGGTCATCAATGCACAAGAAATGCACTATACTCCTTTCCATCAGAAAGGTGGCGTTTAAAATCTAACTTAATGCCTATTTGTTGTATATTGCGCATCATTTTAAGGAAAAAAACGATCATTATTTTCAGTCCGTGAAAAGCAAAACAAATTCCCTGATTGATGCCGGTGACCTTAAATCGGCTTGGAAGATATTTTCCAAGAACTGGATAATTTTACTTGCTTCACAGGTGCTTTCATACTTATTCGCTTATATCTACACCTATGATTTAGAGTATGTGTATTCTGCAAGTTCGCAGATATTGATAAAATCAAATGATACTTATGATGCCAACAACACCATTACACAAGGTACAGGTGTAATGATGTATGCCGGTTACTTTGACTATACCCAGAACTACAATGCAATCCGGGTTTTTAAATCACACGATTTGATTAGCGATGCCCTGTCGAATCTCAATTTGGATGTGGCTTACTTTATCATTGGCCGTTTTAAAACCACCGAGGTGTTTTCTGATTTACCTTTTAAGGTAAAGGTCGAAAACATTCGCCCGGAGTTGTATGAAGCTCCGATTTTTCTCAATATCCTTTCATTCGATAAGTACGAGATATCGTATAAGTTAGGGCAGAAAGAATTCAAGCATGTCTACAAATTTGGTGAGAGTGCTCTTTCTACCAATTTCAATATGTTGGTAACCCTTAATCCTGTGGTTACCCCTAAGAATCTTTTTTTGGTTCAAAATTCAAAGTATAAGTTCTTGGTCCATCATCCTAATTACATGATACAGAGAGTGAAGCAGTCTCTGAATTGTGAGATTCCCCAATACACCGGAATCATTCAGGTGATGTATGAAGACAATATTCCTGAAAGGGCCGTAATCGTGCTGGATTCCCTGTGCAATGTGTTTATTAATTACTCCCTGAGATCCAAATTGCAAATCAACGAAAGAACCATAGAGTATATCAATAAACAACTTGATGAACTTGAGAAGATTATACAGGAACTTCAGGGTCAGTTGCAGGCTTACAGGGAAAATAAGGCCATTCTGAATCTTGGGAAAGAAGAGGAAATTTTCTTCAATCAGATAATTGAAGCCGAAGAAATTAAAAAGAAGCTTCAAATAAACATAGAGGCCTATAACGGTGTACTAAAAATGATTATTGATCGTCCGGATAATGGCGAGACACCTCCTTTGTTTTTTCTTCCGGATGATGAATTTTACCTGAAGAAAGCCTTGGAATCGATCTATGAAGTACAGGAAAGAATCTTTGTTGAAAGAAACAAAAAGCAAATGAGTATTGTGGAATTGAAGAACCTTGAAAAAGATCTTCAATATAAAAAAGAAAAGCTCATTCAATATGCTCAAAATGCCAAGAGCGATATCCTCAAGCAAATCGAAAAGCTGGATATAAACATCAAAAAATATGAAGGAGAAATTTGGGAGATTCCGACCAGGCAGAGAGAGTTGCTAAACATACAAAGGCAGCTGGAGATTAATCAGAAAATGTATGAATACCTGCTTGAGCGAAAAGCCAATACGAAGATTGCCAGGGCCGGTATTGTACCGGAATCCAAAATCATTGAGTCAGCCAGATCAAATGGTATTGTAAGGCCAAACAAATTCAGAATCACTTTCACATTTATGGGTGTAGGTTTGGCTATTTCTGTCATTCTTGTCTTTGTAATTACGCTCTTTTTTGAGAAAGTGGAATCAATCAATGAACTCAAAGAAAAAACATCTCTTACTGTTTTGGGTGATGTCCTTTATATGAATGAATCGAAAGGAGCACAATCAGAAAATTCCATTTTCGGATTCAATCCAAAATCACCGATCATGGAATCATTCCGGATCATCCGCACCAATCTTCAGTATCAGGTTACGCAACCAAACCCCTGCAGGGTGTATCTTTTAACTTCCAAAAATCCGGGTGAAGGAAAAACATTTTGCTCCATCAATTTGAGCGTGATTCTTGCCCGTTCAGGCAAGAAAGTGCTCTTGCTTGAATTCGACCTTCATAAACCCCGTATTGGTGCTGCCTTTAACTACACGGCAGAGACCGGAATATCCGATATTCTGATTGGCAAAAACAAAACTGCCGATTGTATTGTGCAATCGCCGATTCCCAACCTTAGCCTGCTTCTGTGCGGCAGCATTCCACCAAACGCCAGTGAACTTATATTAAGTGATTACATCAATGATATTTTCTCCTATGGAAGAGAAAAATTTGACTATGTAATTATTGATACACCTCCATTTTCAATTCTTTCGGACGCAGTGGAACTCATTAAACATTGTGATGTAGCAGTCAATGTGATTAACTCCAGATTTCCTTATCGCGACTCACTGAACATGTTCCATGAAATGAGTACCATCAACAGCAATCCAAAATACGCGCTTATCCTGAATAAAGTCCGTATGGGTAAGTTTGGTTATTTCCTTGGCAAGTATGGATACGGCTATGGGTATGGCTATGGTTACAGCTACGGATACGGCAACAAGAGTTGAAATTGTATTCCTTTGTTTTGACACAATTTTTTTCATGAACAGGGGTTATCAACCTTAAATTGTTGATGTATTTTTTATCGTTCTTAACCAGTCGAAGGCAATTAAAATACTTTTGTTAGGCTTTTAGCGGCGGATTTCATGGCAGAAACCACAAGAAAAAAGAATCGAAATAGTCAGCCCGAGGCCCCTGCTTCCTCTCAGGGAGAAGATGTGTCTAATGAATCGCCCTACCTGAAAAAGCAAAGCAATGCAGACAAAAAGGCCAAAGGGATAGCAGGTATGCTGGCAGACGACCGCACAGCAAGAATTGCAGGCTTGTCGCTTCTTTTTTTTACCGTTGTTTTTGTTGTTTCAGGAGTCTCATATTTTTTTACATGGCGTTCAGATAATGACCTGGTGTCCGATTTGTTTTCAGGTTGGCTGGCCGGAGACAATAAAATCGCAGGTAATTTTCTGGGCAAGACCGGTGCAATCCTCAGTCATTTTACCATCGCAAAGGGATTTGGTTTTGCGACCCTCCTTTTTTCGGCAGTAACTTTTCAATGGGGGATGAACCTCTTGTTTCAAAAGTCTCTTTTTCGCCCCCGAACCACCTTTTTTCACTTGCTGCCATGGGTAGTTTCCATCTCATTTTCTCTGGGATGTTTTTTTAATGAAAAATATCAGTTTGTGGGCGGCACTTTTGGATTCCAACTGGCACAAATCAGTGAATCCTGGCTGGGAATCACAGGGACCTACTTGATGCTGGTTTTTATGCTCGGTATCGCTGTTATCGCTTACCGAAAAATTCTGTTGTCGCTCATGCCTCAGCGT
This sequence comes from Bacteroidota bacterium, assembly GCA_046297395.1. Taxonomy (GTDB): domain Bacteria; phylum Bacteroidota; class Bacteroidia; order UBA4408; family UBA4408; genus JBEICQ01. The sequence continues at coordinate 56,537 of JBKCNM010000032.1, read as the reverse complement.
GACAGAATAGAGGCGAAGGTGGTAGAGCAAAGTACTACAATTACGGATGAGGCCTCAAAAGAATCATCGGTACAAGAACCAAAGGATATCGTAAATCCTCTTGTTGAAAGGTTCAGCCAGGGAGAACCGGTCATCATGTTTGATGCAGCAGCCAAAAAATCCATCTTCCCTCCCGTCAGAGAATCGGACATCAAGCTTGAGGTAAGCTTACCGGAAAGTTCCCCTGATCCCATAGTTACAAATGGGCAGGTAGCATTTGAGATTGAAAAGCCTGCTCCATCTGTATCGCATGAAACAACGGTGCCCTCAGAATTTGAAACTGAAAAACTGGTGGCTGTTCAATTACCGGGTGAAAAACAGGTTGATTATGATCCCAAACTAGATCTCTCCGGTTATAAGCATCCTCCCATAGATCTTCTGGAGGTGCGTGGTTCAGATTCAATCACCATCAACAATGAGGAACTGAACACCAATAAGGACAGAATTATTGAGACGCTCAGAAATTATGGAATAGAGATTGACAAAATAAAAGCCACCGTCGGTCCAACGGTTACCTTGTATGAAATAGTACCGGCTCCGGGTGTTCGGATATCGAAGATTAAAAACCTTGAAGACGACATCGCGCTGAGCCTTTCAGCACTGGGTATCCGAATTATCGCACCCATCCCCGGAAAAGGGACCATAGGCATCGAGGTGCCTAACCTGAAATCCGAAATAGTTTCTATGCGTTCCATCATGTCTTCAGAAAAATTTCAGCATACTGAATTTGATTTACCTGTTGCACTGGGGAAAACCATATCCAATGATATTTTCATAGCCGATCTGGCAAAAATGCCGCACTTGCTCATGGCTGGTGCAACAGGCCAAGGGAAGTCGGTAGGCATCAACGCAATTCTTGTTTCTCTGCTCTATAAAAAGCATCCCTCGCAACTCAAGTTTGTGCTGGTAGATCCCAAAAAGGTAGAACTCACCCTGTTTAACATTATTGAGAAACATTTTCTGGCAAAGCTTCCTGATTCCGGTGAGCCCATTATTACCGATACAAAAAAAGTAATCTATACACTCAATTCATTATGTATTGAGATGGATAACCGATATGAACTTCTGAAGGATGCGCAGGTAAGAAATCTAAAGGAATACAATGCCAAATTCATCAGCAGGCGACTGAATCCCAACCACGGCCACCGGTATCTGCCCTACATTGTGCTGGTAATTGATGAGTTTGCAGACCTGATTATGACTGCCGGAAAAGAAGTGGAGATGCCCATAGCCCGCCTTGCTCAATTGGCAAGAGCCATAGGAATACATCTGATTATTGCTACTCAAAGGCCATCTGTGAACATCATCACAGGAACCATCAAGGCAAACTTTCCTGCAAGGATTGCATTTCGTGTTTCGGCAAAAATTGACTCCAGAACCATTTTGGATGCAGGTGGTGCCGAACAGCTTATTGGCAGGGGCGACATGTTGCTCTCCACAGGAAATGACTTGGTTAGGATACAGTGTGCATTTGTCGATACGCCTGAGGTAGAGAAAATTGCCGAATTTATAGGTGCCCAGCAGAGTTACCCAAGTGCCTACGAGTTGCCTGAATTTACAGGGGAGGATGCAGGTGAAAAGAAAGAAGAAGTGGATTTGGGTTCAATAGACCAGTATTTTGTTGAAGCGGCGCGAATTATCGTTCAGCACCAGCAGGGTTCAACCTCCTTGCTTCAGCGCAGGCTCAAGCTGGGATACAACCGCGCAGGTAGGATTGTTGACCAGCTGGAAGCAGCGGGAATTGTGGGCCCTAACGAAGGCAGCAAAGCCAGACAAGTCATGTTTCAAACGGAGCAGGCACTCGATGATTATCTCAGGGAAAAGAATTTTCTGTAAGCCTGTCGCAAACTTCAGACATTTGCCTCCTAACGCATTGAATCAATGGTTGACCGACACCTATTCTTCATTGTCTTGTCGGGTATTCTTCTTTTTTCAAGTTTCCGCATCATTGCCCAAAGTAATCCAACTGAGGCAAAAGCAAAGAAGATTTTAGACGGCCTTAGCAGTAAAAACAAGGCTTATAAATCCATTCAGGCGGAGTTTTCTATCCTGGTCGAAAACAAAGCCAACCGGACAAATGAAAAACAGGATGGAAAGATTTTAGTGAAAGGAAAAAAGTACCGCATCGAAACTTCCGGACAAACGGTCATCAATGATTCCAAAAGCATCCATACGATTATCAAGGAAGCGGCTGAAATACAATTGAGTGATGCAGAAGAAAAAGAAAAATCGGAAAATGCCATCACGCCTTCAAACATTTTTTCAATTTATGAAAAAGGCTTTAAGTTTGAATTTGTAAAAGAGGAGAAAACAAAAAAAGGGAATGTTGTGCAGCTTGTTAAACTCTATCCCATTGAACCTAAGAAAAAAAATTACCACACACTTGTCCTCACGATTGACAAGCAGAAAGCGGAAATCACCTCATTCAAAATCATGGGTAAGGATGGCACTGAAACCACCTATACCATCAGAAAATTTATACCCAATGCAAATATCAGTGAGGATAGTTTTTCCTTCAACCAAAAGAACTATCCCGGATATGAATTGATTGATTTACGCTGATGATTGCTTAACAATTATTAATCGGGGAATTTGTCATGGGGTTATCTATATTAGCAGGATAAAGCATATGAAATACAGTTATATCGCAGGTTTGCTCTGCTTTCTTTCAAGCACATTTGTATTTGCTGCCGATCAGGGCTACAAAATCAAGGTTAAAATAAACGGATTAAAAGATACCACTGTATTGCTAGGAAATCATTTTGCAGATAAACAGTATGTGATTGATACAGTAAGATGTGATTCAAAAGGGAACCTGGTTTTTGAAGGCAAGGAAAAATTGAAACCGGGCATATATCTCACTGTCTTACCCAGCAAACGGTACTTTGAATTTTTGATTACATCGGAACAGGAATTCAGCCTTGAAACAGATACCGGCAATTTTGTTTATTCAATGAAAGTAAAAGGGAGTAATGAAAATCAGTTGTTTTATGACTACCTAAAATTTATTGAAGCCAAAGGCAAATTAATTACCCGCTTAAGAGAAAAGATTGATGACAAAAAAGCGCCCAAGGACAGCATTGAAAACGCAAAAAAGCAAGCAGCAGAAACAGACAATGAAGTAAAGAATTACAAAAAGAATTTTATCAATCAACACCCTAAATCTTTTCTTACCACCATCTTTAAAGCCAGTCAGGATCCGGAAATACCAGAGATCCCCTTGTTGCCCAATGGCCGCAAAGATTCTGTTTTTCAATACAATTATTACAAGCAACATTTTTTCGATGGTCTTGATTTCTCCAATGAAGGGCTTCTTCGTACGCCCGTATTTCATGCAAGGCTAAAAACCTATCTTGACAATCTTACCTTCCAGATTCCTGACTCAATCAGCAAATCCTGTATTGAAATATGCGAAAGAGCCAAAGCCAACAAAGAGGTCTTCAAATATTGTGTAGTAGAATTTACGAGCACCTATGAAAAGTCAAACATCATGGGTTTTGAAGCTGTATTTGTTGATATGGTTGACAAATACTACCGCACAGGCCAGGCTGTTTGGGCAGACAGTGTAACCTTGTTCAAGATCAAAGACAAAGCAGGCAAATTAAAGCCTTTGCTTATTGGAAAAAAAGCCCCCAATCTCACGCTTAAAGACACATCCGGTGTTTATCAAACCCTCTATAATTTCAGGAATGATTTTGTTGTTCTTGCATTCTGGGATCCCGATTGCTCGCATTGCAAAAAGGAAATACCTGTACTGCTAAAGGAATACAATGAAAAACTGAAGAAAAGAAACCTCGAAGTATTTGCAGTATGCACTGAGGCAGAGCGGAACAAATGGACAGATTTTATCAGGAAAGAAAAATTAAACTGGGTGAATGTGGCAGACATTGAATTACAAAATCCATTCAGAACACTATACGACATACACAGCACGCCTGTTATTTATGTGCTCGATAAAAATAAAACGATTCTCGCTAAACGGATTCCTGTCGAAAAAATTGATGAGTTTCTGGAGCGTCATATCACATTAGAAAGCCGTAAAAAAACCAAATGAAACCAATTGTCTCCATTGTTTTGTTTTCTGTTTTGTTTATCCTGACAGGATTGTTGTATTGGCTGCATTTCAAAGGTGAAGCCAGTACCAACTCTGATAGGTTTCATGCACCGAAGATTGATCTTAAAGGAGCCAAGATTGTTTATGTAAATACTGATTCGCTATGGGAAAAGTATGACATGGTTACCGAAATAAAGAAAAAGCTGGGAGCCCAGCGCGATCAGGCTGAGAGTGAGTTTGCCTCCAAGTACCAAACCCTGGCAAACGAGGAACAAAACTTTCGCGAAATTGCATCTCGCCTGAGTGAGGAAGAAAGCCTGAGGCAACAGCAGGAGTTCTTGCAGAAAGAACAAAAGCTATCCGCTTTCCGCGAACAAACCGAACAACGCCTCCTCAAGGATGAACAGGAAAAAAACGAGCAGATTACAAAAAGCATTACCGATTATCTTAAAAAGGTTTATAAGAGCACACACTATACTTATATCTTAGGCTATACCCACGGTAGCGGCATTTTGTTTGCCAACGACAGCCTCGACATCACAGCAGAAGTGGTGGAGGGCATGAACAAGCAGTACCGGGCTTTACAGAAAAAATAAGCGCTTGCCTATGGGCCGGCAACATTTCATTGCAGGCACATTTTTTGATTTTTCCACTCGTAAGAATGGCTTTTCAGGAGTCTTTTCGTGTATCTCCTGCTCCTGAATTTTTCCGGCAGAAAACTTACTTACTGAATCTCAGTAAATAAGCCAAAAACTAATTTATTGACTTCTTGCTATTCGCAAATAACTAATAAATTCGTTTTCTGCGAATCCATGAAGCCTCATCCTGATTGTTTATCCGTACCCGAAAGACAGATTGTGCATATTGATCTGGATGCTTTTTTTGTGTCTGTAGAGCGTTTGCAGAACAGCACACTGCTTGGCAAGCCGGTGATTATTGGGGGAACCTCTGACCGTGGTGTGGTAAGCAGTTGCAGTTATGAAGCCAGGCGTTTTGGTGTGGCATCGGCAATGCCTATAAAAATGGCAAGGAGGCTTTGTCCCGAAGCAGTTTTTATTCATGGCGACATGGATCTTTACAGCCGTTATTCAGAAATGGTTACTGAGGTGATTGCCGGGAAGGTACCTCTCTTTGAAAAAGCTTCCATTGATGAGCATTACCTTGATATGACGGGAATGGATAGGTTTTATGGGACCCTTCAATGGACGCGTGAACTGCGTAAAACCATTGCAGATCAAACGGGGCTTCCTGCCTCGTTTGGCTTGTCGGTTAACAAAACGGTAGCCAAAATAGCCACAGGTGAGAGCAAGCCCAATGGGGAGCGAATGGTTTCGAAAACAGAGGTTACGCCTTTTTTGTGGCCGCTTTCCATCCGTAAAATTCCTATGATCGGCGAAAAAACCTATGTCAAACTTCGAAGCATGGGCATTTCTATCATCCAAACCCTTGCGGGTATTCCTCCTGAGATGCTTGAGTCGGTGATGGGGCAAACAGGAAAAATCTTATGGCTAAAAGCCAACGGCATTGATCAAACACCTGTTGAGCCTTATTCGGAGCGCAAGTCAATCAGTACGGAAACCACTTTCGACAGAGACAGTACAGATGTACAAGCCATGCGCAGAATGCTTATCAGGATGGTTGAAGACCTTTGTTTCGGTCTGCGTAAACAGGGCAAGCTCACTTCCTGTATTACCGTTAAAATCCGCTATTCCGATTTCGATACGCGCACCATGCAGAAAAAGATTCCTTATACATCACTTGACAATGTTATTATAGAAACCACACTTGAACTTTTTATGAGATTATACAATCGCCGAATGCTCATCCGTTTGATAGGACTTAAGTTTTCGGGATTGGTAAACGGTATGCAACAGGTTTCACTTTTTGAAGATACTACCGAACAAATCAGTTTGTATCATGCCATCGACCGCATCAAAAAAAAGTTCGGAGAGCAGCGCATCGGAAGGGCCTGTTAAAGGTGCCATCAGCATTATTTCCTACATTTGAAAGCTGACCTATGATTCGAATTTTAAAACTCACTCGCTGGCCCAATCTCCTGATCATTATCCTCACTATGTACCTGATCAGGTATTGCATAATTGGTTTATTTGCACATTCAGCAAATCTTTCTTTCAGCCTTTCCGAAAGGCATTTTTTTATGCTCGTATGCTCTGTGGTATTGATTACTGCAGCCGGCTATGCCATCAATGATTACTTTGATACAGCTACCGATGCCATTAATAAACCCGAAAAAATGGTGCTTGGAATAAGCATGACACCCCGGAAGGGAATGTTGCTTCATTTTATATTTTCAATCACCGGTATCAGTATCGGATGGTTTGTCTCAAAACAATCAGGTGTTACCAATCTGGTATTTATTCATATCATAAGCGTAGGATTGCTTTGGTTTTATTCGAGTGAGTTTAAGCGCATGTTTTTAATCGGAAACCTTGTGGTAGCCATTCTTACCGCAGTTGTGCCACTGTTGCCGGTGATGTATGAAATGCCCGGTTTAATCAATCAGTTTAAGGTTCAGATTGCCGAAAATCAGGAGCTGTTTCTCAGTTATCCTGATATCCCCAAGGCTATTACACATAATTTACATATGATGTGGTATTGGGCAGCTGCCTATTCAGGCTTTGCTTTTTTTCTTACCATGGCCCGCGAAATTGTAAAAGATACAGAGGATCTGATGGGAGATATCAGCATTGGATCCAAAACCATTCCCATCCAGATGGGCATCAATTTTGCCAGAACCTTGTCAGGTTTTTTTGTTTGTCTGGTTTGTCTTCCCTTGTTTTTTCTTCAATACAAAATGATTGGCTCAAAGGATTATTTTTCAATTGGGTACATCACCCTTGCTCTGCAGATGCCGGCAGCCTGGTTTTTATACAGACTGGCATTTGCGAATTCATCATCCGACTACCACAGCCTGAGCAGAATCATCAAACTGATCATGCTTTCTGGTTTGTTGTTTTTACTGGTTTATTGGCTCAGAGAAAAGTGATGCAAGGTTTTTCTTCCAAACAATCATTCGACCCAGTCGGCAATAAAAAGATTGGTATCCCTCGTTCCGTGATTGTTTCTGTTGCTTGAGAAAACCAGTTTCTTTCCATCATACGAAAACATAGGAAAAGCATTGAAATTGCTTTCCGCAGTAATTTGTTCGAGGCCTGTTCCGTCGGCATTAATCATAAAAAGATTGAAGTTGTAGCCCCTGCTGCTGTTGTGGTTAGAAGAGAAAATAATTTTCTTTCCTCCGGGATGAAAAAATGGTGCCCAGTTGGCCTTTCCAAGTTTCGTAACCTGTTTGAGGTCAGATCCGTCTACATTACAAGTGAAAATTTCCATGTTGGTAGGTGCAACCAATCCCTCACGGAGTAAGGCTTTATATTCGTCTAGTTCCTTTCCGGGTTGCGGTCTGGAGGCACGAAAAACCAGTTTTTTTCCATCAGGACTAAAAAAAGCCCCGCCATCATATCCGGGCTGATCGGTAATCTGTTTTACATTTTTTCCATCAACATCCATGGTGTACAGTTCAAGGTCGCCACTTCGGTCACTTGTGAAAACAATTTTTTTTCCATCAGGAGATACAGTGGCTTCCGCATCAGATCCTTTTTCAGAGGTGAGACGGTTCACAATTTTTCCTGTTCCATCTGCCACAAATATGTCGAATGGATACAGTGCCCAAAGGTATTTTTTGTCTTCTCTGGGCGCCGGTGGGGGAGGACAATCTTTTTGCAAATGAGAAGTACTGGCAAATAAAACATGTCCGTTTTTTAAAAAATAAGAACAGGTGGTTCGTCCCCTTCCATCACTGATCATAGGCGGATGGTAGGAAGTATCTGCAAGAGCTTTGTCAATAGAAAGATCGAAAATCTGGTCGCAGGAGAGATTCCATTTGGGATTGTTACTTTGAAAACACAGATGCTGGTTGTCAAAACTGAAATATGCCTCAGCGTTGTCTCCACCGTAGGTGAGTTGACGAATATTTCTGAGGTGCGGCTCCGTGTTCTGAGCCATTAAGCCCATCGAGGGGAAGAGAAAAACAAATAGAAACCCGTATTTTAACATGTGCCAAAAATACAAGCAAATGCCATATTTTGATACATTTGCCATGACTCATTTAAAAACCATGAAAACCCTAAAACTATTTTTCACCTTTGCTCTATTAGGCGTGATTTTTACTTCCAACGCTCAAACACTTCTTCCATCAAACCTACCCAATGCGGGAGATTTTTTGTTTGAATTTATCGATAACAACCCCGATACCTCCGCTCTCACAATTACCTCTCCGGGCCTGAATCAAATCTGGGATTACGCCACATCCATCAATATCGAGGATAGTTCTGCCCAGTTTTTTAGCAATCCATCCCAAATCCCTTTCCAATTTTCTACTTATTTCCCCAATGCGGAGTTTGGAATTTTTAGTTTTACAGATTCTGTTGCTTATCCCCTTATTTCAAACGCCACCGGTTTTTACATGCAAGGTGTACTTTCACTTGCATCATCTTCTCCCTTCGATACCATCAACTTTGTGGGTGGACAGTGCCTCATGCCTGCACCTTTGTCCCCGGGCTCTCAGGTAGATCATTCGTTCAGTTTTGTCTATCCTGCCATTTACGATTCCGGCCTGCAAGCCAATATCAGCATTCATCGTACAACATATCAGTTTTTTGAAGTGGATGCAAGCGGCACCTTTAATGGTCCTGCCGGAATTTTTTACGATTGTTTAAGGGTTAAACAAACCCGTGTAAGTGCGGATTCCCTCTATTTTGACTTCATCGATAGTCTGTTAAATGATACAATCATTGTCTTCTTCCCCACCGACACTGTGATTAGCTACTCATGGGTAAGAAACGGAACGCCTTATTTAGTTGCTGAATTCGAAGTTGATCCAAATACAAATAATGTAACAAGAGCCAAAGTATTTAATGGAAGCGGTATTCTTACAGGATTGGCAGAAAAACAAAACGCTGTGTTTTCCTGCTTTCCCAATCCTGCAACATCAGGCATTACCTTAGAATCTCCACTGAACAATGATCTAGGATCTCTCCGCATCTTCGATCTCTGCGGAAAAAGGATTGCTACCTACACGGTTGTCCCCGGAACCAATCACTTGTCTCTTGATAACATCCCCTCCGGCTGTTATCAAATGCTTATTACCGGAAGCAGGGGCGAAGTGTACAGACAGAAATTACAGGTAATAAAATAAACTTCTAAAGCATATTGCAAAGAATACTGATCGCAGGCCAGGGGATTGCAGGAAGCGCCCTGATTCTTGAACTTCTTAAACGAAAAGTTGATTTTCGTGTATATGATGCTGCGTCACCAAACAGCTGTTCCGGTATAGCTGCAGGACTTATTAACCCGATTGTTTTTAGAAGGCTGAATGCTGTAAATCATGCATGGCCATGTATCAGGGCAGCAAACGAAATGTATTCACAAGCAGAATCGAGTTTGGGGATAAAATGTTTTTATTCTTTGCCATTATTTAAACCCATTACACATGAGACAAAACAACTCTTAGGCAAGAAGGCGCTTGAGTTATCTGCTTTTCTGGATGAGCAAGTGCATGAGAATCCCTATCCGCTCCAATGGAAAAAAATGCAGGATTATATCTTGGTAAATAAAGCAGGTTATCTGAATACTTCCGTCTTTTTGTCGGCTTTGAGAAACCGTTTGAGAGAGGAGGGAAGATTAATTGAAAAAAAAATTGACCTTTCCCGTCTTGAGTTTTATTCCGGCGGACTTAACTATGAGGGTGAGTCGTTTACTGATTTGTTATTAAGCACAGGATATTCACAAGTTTCTCGTTTTTTTCCTCAGGCTTTTTTTAACCCTGTAAAAGGAGAAATCTTAACCCTGGCCATCGAGAATTTCCCTGAGGACTCCTTGTTGGTTGACGAAAAATACCTCGTACCGATTGCGCCCGGTATTTTCAAGCTAGGTTCTACCTACGACTGGGATAATCTCAATTGCCTTCCTACTGAGGATGGAAGAAATACACTGACAGCTGCGCTTGACGAATTGATTCGTGTTCCATACAAGATTCTGAATCATGAGGCAGGCGTGAGGCCTGCAAGCGTTGACCGCGCACCGGTACTGGGACAAAGCAGCATTCAATCAAATGCATGGATATTCAATGGTTTGGGAACAAGAGGCGTCCTATTGGCCCCTTATTTGGCCGGGATCATTGCCTCGGCAATTTGCGAGCATCAGCCCATTCCGGCCGGTTTTCAGATACACCGTTTCCCGCTTGGGGCATAAATAGCTTTCCTCTTATATTTGCATTTTACAAGATTGACCTGATGGCATTGGTAGGAACCATATTGTCCGGCGTTGTCGGAATCAAAAGATCGATACCGGAAATCCGGATTCTTCGGAGTGGTCAGAGGGTTCAGAAGAACCAACTGCTGAAGCTTCTCAGAAAATCCAGAAACACTGCATTTGGCAGACACCATCAATTTGATGATATATTTTTCGCCAGAAACCCCTTGCAGGAGTTTCAAAACAAAGTGCCAATACATGACTATAACAGCATGTACAGCAAATGGTGGCACAGATGTTTGCAGAGTGAAGAGGACATCTGCTGGCCGGGGAAGGTAAAATATTTTGCCCTGAGCAGCGGAACATCTGATGCAGCCAGCAAGCACATCCCACTTACTTCAGAAATGATTCGTTCAATCAAGAGAGCAAGCATCCGACAGATTCTTACACTCTCCAAATATGAACTGCCTGACAAACTCTTGAACCGCGGATTTTTAATGGTTGGTGGAAGTACACACCTGGTTCATATGGGTGATTACTATCAGGGAGATTTGAGCGGCATTACCGCAAGTAAGATTCCATCATGGTTCCAGTATTTTTACAAACCGGGTAACAGCATTGCCAAGGAGCGTGACTGGAATACAAAAATTGAAATGATTGTGGATTCTGCTCCGGGCTGGGACATTGGAATCGTGGTGGGCGTACCCGCATGGATTCAAATTATTTTTGAAAAAATCATCGAGAGGTACAAACTCAAATCCATTCATGATATCTGGCCAAACCTCCACATTTTTGTCCATGGTGGGGTGTCTTTTACTCCTTACAAAAAAGGCTTTGAAGGATTGTTGGCCAGGCCCTTGCTATACATTGAAAATTACCTCGCATCCGAGGGGTTTGTGGCCTATACCAGCCGTCCCTCAGCCAAAGGAATGCAACTGGTGTTAAACAATGGAATCTATTACGAGTTTGTTCCATTTAATGATCAGCATTTTGATTCAGATGGAAAGATTCTTCCAAACGCCAGGGCACTCGCCCTCAATGAGGTTGAGGAAGGAAAGGAATATGCAATCTTGCTCTCCACCAATAGCGGAGCATGGAGATATCTAATCGGCGATACCATTAAGTTTACTTCTATAGAACATTTTGAAATTGTAATTACCGGCAGAACAAAACATTTTTTGAGTCTTGTAGGTGAGCATCTGTCCGTAGAAAATATGAATGCTGCTATTGCACACTTGTCTTCAATAACAGACTCCAGCATTCCGGAGTATGTTGTTTCGGGTATACATCATGAAAATCTGTTTGCCCACAAGTGGTATATCGGCATTGAAAACGGAAAGCTCTCTGATGATGATGCCTCAAAAATCATTGACGAGCATCTGTGTAAAATCAATGATGATTATGCTGTAGAGAGAAAAGCAGCATTGAAGGACATACGGGTAAAAGTTATTCCTGCACATATTTTTCTGGATTGGTTGAAGTCAAAAGGCAAGGAAGGAGGACAGAATAAATTTCCGCGTGTACTTAAAGGAGAGGCCTTTGCCGAATGGGAATTATTTGTTGAGAGACAATTACAGAAACAAGGATGATGCATGCCATCCTCCAAGGCGCACTGATGGGTGCATTGTTGAGTGTGCTCATCGGTCCGGTATTTTTTTTGCTGATTAAAACAGCCATCAGTCAAGGTGTGAGAAGTGCAATGATGCTTGAAACAGGAATCATTCTCTCTGATATTTCTTGCATTTTTTTGTCTTATTTCGGCTTGGTAGGAATTTTAAACTCTCCGGAAAACCGATATCTGGCAACCATTATCGGAAGCGGTCTGCTCATTTTTTACGGCGGAATCATCTTCTATGGCTCGATGAGGAAAACAGGGGAGACCCCTGCTGAATTCAGAGAGAAAGGAATTTCATTGTTGGTAAAAGGGTTTGTATTCAATTTGACCAATCCGTCTGTGATTTTTTTCTGGGTTGGAGCGGTAGGACTTACCATCTCCGATTTCGCCGGAAATCCTATTCACACATTGTTGCATTTTTCAGCTACCATCTCGGTGGTTTTTGGATTCGATATTTTAAAAATCTACCTGGCCGGGTATATCAGAAAACACCTGAAGTCTGCAGCAATTGCCAAAATCTCAAAGTTTGCCGGTATTTTAATTTCCATTCTTGGCTTAATCACATTGATTAAAACACTCCAATGAATTTTAATTTTCATTCAAGCGGCTAAGCCCGGCTTTGGCTTTTTGATCGATGCTGTTCTTAAAATCATGTGTGTCGGAAGAAAGTACTTTTTGAAAATATTTTTTTGCTGCGTCCTTGTCTCCTTTTGCTTCGCTTATCAATCCCAATTGCAAGGCAGAAGATGAAGAAAAATAGTAAGGATGACCTTCACCGAGTTTTAAAGCTTTCTCATAATTGATGATGGCCAGATTTTCCTGTCCTATTTTTTGTTGCACGCGGGCAAGTCGGTATAAATATTCCAATTGGTGATGCAACAAGGTAAACTCTTTGGGGTCCATAGAAGTGAGTGCTGCAAAGGCGCGTTTGTAATAGCCCCCATCGTATAGCATACGAGCCTTCAGCAAACCCGGCAAGGGCTTATGGTTGTTTTTGAAATTGCGTTGTGCCTGCTTGTCCTCATCTACAATCACTTCCCCACGAAGGTCAATTTCTTTGAAATAAAAGTTTGCTTTTTCCTCATTCGCATTTAAAAGATGATACCAAAAGAGTCTTTGATTGGCAGCTTTAATATAATTTTTACCATGGAAATGATGTAAGAACTTATATATCCAAATCCATGCATCTTCATCAAGTCGGTTAAGTTTGGCCTCTCCGTATTGAAGATAGAGATAGGGAAACACATAGTATTCAGGACCCGGCATGTGATTTTGAAAGAGATTAATTACCTGATCAGACTTGCCGGATTTTAATCCAATAGAAGCATAGATGTACAAAAGAAGCGGATTAGGTTGTCGAATTTTGTCAATCTCCAACATTAGATTCAGTGCCTCTTGTTCATAGGGAGTATAGTTGATGAGCACCATTCCCAGATAGAGTATGGCTTCGGTTTGGTATATTTCAAATTCCTTGTTGTTGATTGTCAAACGGTAAAATCCCCGGAGTTCATTCAGTCCCTGATTTACAGTTCCTCTGATACCTAAAATGTTGGTGATGTATTTATAGGAATCAGGCATTGTACCAATTAAAAAATGCAGAAGCCCGAGGCTTTTGTCATTGAGCTTAAATCCCGGATGCTTTTTTTTGTTCTCGCTAAGCAGGCGATAAGCCTTGTTTATTTCCAGGGCCGCGGTAATATACTCTCCGTATTTAATTCTGGCAATTGCCCAAAATAGGTGAGACTCTGCCAGCATCAGGTGATGGTAAGGTGAATTCTCGTCGGTTTTTTCAAGGATATTGATGCGTCTTTCCCTGTTTTTTTTGAGCGATTCAAAAACTGCATCCTCTTCTGTTATGAAACATTTAATGACATCAGGGATGTTTTCAATGAAGTATATAACTGCATTTTTGGGATTCGCTTTTCTCTCCTGCTCCAGGTATTTTTCTCCATCCTTGAAGCGCATCGCCATGAAGTTTTCATAGGCAGCCCTGCAGTTGGTATTAAATGAAATGGTATATTCTTCTTTTGCATTGGTAAAACCAAATGCAAAAAACATGAATAAAAATAAAACCAACTTGCTTTTCATCCCCTGTTGCCAAAGGTAATCATGACAAGCCATTTACTAATTTCTGCGGATGAGTTTAACAACATTTTCCATATGTCCAGTATGTGGGAACATATCAACTGCGCCTGACAACACTGGAATATAATAAGGCATCAGCAAAGCGATGTCTCTTGCCTGCGTGGCTACATTACAACTAACATACACCAAAGTTTTTGCTTCCGATTGAATAATCTGCTGAACCACTTCAGGGTGCATACCCGACCTGGGCGGATCGGTAACAATTACATCCGGTTTCCCAAACTGCTCAAAAAGTGAAGGGGAGAGCAATGATTTCAGGTCGCCTGCAAAAAAGGAGGCATGCCGAATTCCATTAAGTGCTGCGTTTGCATAGGCATCGTCTACAGCCTGCTGTACATACTCAATACCAACAATTTTCTTGACACCCCCTGCCAGGTATAAGCCAATGCTGCCTGTTCCCGAATAGAGGTCATACAGTACCTGGTTTCCATCCGGTTCGAGCATGCGCTCCACCAGTTCGTAAAGAATTTCAGCCTGTGAAGGATTGGTTTGAAAGAAGGAGTTGGGGCTGATACGGAAAGTGAGCTTACCCAATTTTTCCTCAATATAATGAGCGCCGGAGAAGTGAATGCAAGGTAAATCTGTAACCGAGTCGTTCTTTTTTGTGTTGATGATATAGTATATACTGCTGATTTCCGGAAAGCAATCCTTGATCTTTTGCAGCAAGTCCTCTGCACTTTTCCGATCTTCGTGTCCCACCACCAGCGTAAGCATCCATTGACCGCTTCTGCTGTTACGAAGAATCAGGTTTCTCAAATAACCTTCTTTTGTTTTTGGGTTGTGGAATCCAAGGCCCATGCTGATGCCAATTTCATATACTTTGTTGCGGATGCGGTTGTGAATGGGAGCCATGAGATGACATTCCTCTACACCAAAAATTTTGTCAAATCTTCCCGGAACATGAAACCCAAGTGCGTTTTTCTCCATCGGGGTATCACCCATCTCTTCTGCAAACAACCACCTGTTGGAGGTAAAGGAAAACTCCAGTTTGTTGCGGTATGCAAAAATCTCTTTGGCACCCTTGATGGGCAGATATTCCACCTCAGTAATCTTTCCTATTCTTTTCAGTTGTTCCCGGGCATACTTTTCTTTGTGCCTCAGTTGGGCAGGATAATCCCAATCTTGCCATTTACACCCCCCGCACAAGGGAAGATGCTTGCACCTGGGATTGATGCGATCTGTTGACTTAGATTCAAATGATTGAATATCAGCTTCAATGAAATTTTTTTTGTGCTTTCTGACCCTCACATTTACCCGGTCACCCGGCAAAGCGCCCGTCACAAAAACCACCTTATCTTCATGACGCCCAAGGCCTTTCCCCTCTTCGGTAATGTCTGTAATTATCACATTATCAATATTTTGTATCATATTTTCTGGCATTGAGAGGGCTAAAAATACGTAAAGGACAATAAACCAAAGTCTTAAAGGTTAGTTAGCAGAATTCATTTGTGAAAATGTACCCCCCTTTCTACTTTTGAGCCCGAAACAAGAAGCTATGGCACTCGAACTAACAGACTCCAATTTTGATGAATTGGTCATTCATTCAGACAAACCTGTATTGGTTGATTTTTGGGCAGAATGGTGTGGACCATGCCGCATGGTTGGACCGATTGTTGATGAATTGGCTAATGATTACGCAGGAAAAGCAGTTGTAGGCAAAGTTGATGTGGATGCAAATTCCGGAATTTCTGCGCGATTTGGTATCAGAAACATTCCTACGCTACTCATATTTAAAGGCGGACAGGTTGTTGACAAGCAGGTGGGTGCAGTACCCAAATCCGTGCTTGCCCAAAAACTTGAAGCACAAATTGTTTGAATCGGGTAATGGATTTCGCGTGATGAAGTCCATTAGTTGATTAGTTACAGGGATCGGCTCAACAGCCGGTCCCTGTTTTTTTCGTGTCATGTATTACTTTTACGCATCCAAAAATGCTTTACAAACAGGAAGTAAACCGGTTCTCCAGGTTGGAGTGGCTCGCCAGGCAGGTGGTAGAGGGTTTCATCACAGGCTTGCATAAAAGTCCTTTCCATGGTTTCTCAGTTGAATTTGCTGAGCATCGCCTTTACAATACAGGAGAGCCAACCCGGCATATAGATTGGAAGCTATACGGCCGCACAGAAAAATTGTTTGTAAAGCAGTTTGAAGAGGAAACCAATCTCCGTTGCAGGCTTGTCTTGGATGTATCTCCTTCAATGTATTATCCGGCTATTCGTGATTTCTGGCAGGACGAAAACAAGTTGTCTTTCTCTGTAAAGGCTATGGCAGCTCTTGTCCAATTGTTCAGGGCGCAGAGAGATGCCTTCGGATTAACCATTTTTTCTGGTGATACTAAGATTGAAACCCCTGCCCGTTCGAGCATGATTCATCAACAGTTGATTTACAGTTACCTCGAACCGTTTACCCTACAATTCAATACCCCCCAGCAGGGACAAAGCCATATACATGATGCCCTGCATCGCCTGGCTGAAACCATACACAAACGCTCTCTGGTAATCATGTTCACAGATATGCTCGAAACAGGCGGCGAGTTTGAGTCAGTTTTTTCAGCTCTTCAGCACCTGAGGCATAACCGGCATGAGGTCATACTTTTTCATGTAGCCGACCGGCATACCGAGCGTGCATTTGCTTTTGAGAACAGGCCATACAAGTTTGTGGATCTGGAGTCCGGAGAAAAAATGCAACTCAATCCTACCGAGGTAAGGGCAAGTTATGTGTCCCGTATGGAGGCCTTTATGGATAGCATCCGGAACAGGTGTGCCCAATATAGAATAGACCTTGTGGAAGTGGATGTTGCCAGGGGTTTTGAACCTGTACTTTCGGAATACCTGATCAGAAGAAGCAGGCTTCGCTGAGGATTATCCCCTGAGTTCAAAGTTTTGTCCTAAATATACCCTTCTTACCAGCTCGTCATCGGCAAGTTCTCGGGGCGTACCATGTTTGAGAATTTTTCCTTCGAAAAGCAAATAGGCACGATTGGTTATCCCTAGGGTTTCATGCACATTATGGTCGGTAATTAAAATGCCAATATTTTTTTCTTTCAGTTTTCCCACAATCTCCTGAATATCTTCTACAGCAATGGGGTCAACCCCGGCAAAAGGCTCATCCAGCAGGATGAAGACAGGATCTACTGCCAATGCCCTGGCAATCTCTGTTCTTCTTCTTTCTCCTCCGCTGAGCAAATCACCCCGGTTTTTGCGCACATGCTGCAGCGAAAACTCATCTAATAATGTTTCCAGTTTTTCGGTTTGTTGCTTCTGGCTGAGATGGGTCATTTCAAGTATAGCCTTGATGTTGTCCTCTATAGATAACTTTCTGAAAACGCTTGCTTCCTGCGGCAGGTATGCAATTCCAAGCTTGGCCCGCTTATACATGGGCTCACTGGTGATGTCGCGATCATCCAGAAATATTTTCCCGGCATTTGGCCTTATCAGGCCTACTGTCATGTAAAAAGTGGTGGTTTTACCGGCACCATTAGGACCCAATAATCCAACGATTTCGCCTTGGTTTACCTCTACAGATACATCGTTTACCACAAGGCGACTCTTGTATTTTTTAAACAGATGTTCGGTGCGAAGCTTCATAATGACTGGGAATATGCGATTATATCAAGGAAAGACCTGATTTCGGCCTCGGCAAATTTGAATAATTATTCCCATAATTTTAAATTCATTCTTGCTAAAGATAAATTTATATCTTTGGCCCGATCTTGAATACATGAAAGATTTAATTGTTTTTAAATAAATCACAATTTTAATTCTGTCAAGCATTCCGGATTCACGGGAATGATCCCACATTAAATGCAATACTTATGAAAAAAGGGAAAGTTAAATTCTTTAACAACTCAAAGGGCTACGGATTCATCGTTCAAGAATCCGGAGAAGAAGTTTTCGTTCACCAAACAGGTTTGGTGGATAACATCAAGGAAAATGATGAAGTTACCTTTGATGTACAGCAAGGCAAAAAAGGCCTGAATGCTGTGAATGTAAAATTGGCTCAGTAAAATCCATCTCCTTCATTTGCCCTCAAAAAGGGCGCATTGATTTGTCTGCTTCAGGCGGTCCTTGTCAAACTACATCCCTCAGACAATAAACAATTGTTTGTTTAAAACTAGGATGTGAAAGCATGATTAGCCTGAAGTAACAAGGATATCTTTGGCTGTATTTAAAAAAATGATACAGCTCTGTTTAGCCTTTTTTCAACTTCTTGGTATTATTTGGATGGCTCTATTGCCGTCCTCAACTTTGGTTGTAGACCAGAAGGTACAACCCTCTTCCGGCGTTAACAACACTTTGTTGGTTGAACTTTCCGTAAAAAGAGGCACAGTTTCCGGGATTGTTAAGTTCGAACAAAAGTTACCCGCCGGGTTTAATGCAATTCCTTCGGATATCAAAGGAGGAATTTTTGTTCTGAAAGATAGTACACTGTCAATCACATGGACGGATTTTCCAAACAGAGATGCTTTTGCCATTACTTACAAACTGGTATATCCTGAGGGAAGCTCGGGTAGGTTTAATTTATCCGGTTTGTTTTCTTATCTCGAAAACAATGATAAGCGTACCTATGATTTGCCATCTTCCTCAGTTCTTTATGGCAAATCCTCTTCAAGCCAAGAAAAAAAAGTAAGTTCATCGGACACGCCTCCTGTCGCTGAAAAAGATTTCGGGAAATCTGAATCGCCTTCCTCCGGAATGAACTGTACGAGGGAAATTGTGAATCTCACGGAGAAATCAGTACTTATTAAGGTTGTGGTTAACAACCCTGATGGAACAACAGGTTTTGCCAGAATGGAGGATATCATTCCCACAGGATTTGCTGTAAAAGTTTACGACTCTCAAGGAGCGAGCTTTTCTTTTGTAAATTCAAGGGCAAGAATTATTTGGACGGAAATGCCAAATACCAAATCATTCTTTTGTTCATACAAACTCATTAAAATTGAATCAGAGGCAGCTTTCATTGACATTGAAGGCACCTTTAGTTATCTGAAAGATGGTCAAACCATTAATCTTCCTGTCAGCACAGGAGGTATCGCATTTCGTTTGGGAAATCCGGAAGATATTGAAAAATATAAAAAACCACCCGCGCCGGTTGAGACTGCTGCTGCAGGCAATAAACCTGCAACGGAGAGCCCTTCTGATGCTCAAAAAAGTTCAGACAACAAATCTTTAGCGAATACTCCTTCATTAAACATACAAAAAAGAAACACACCTTCAAACGATGTGCAGCAAAATCAATCAGCCTCAGAAAAATCAAAAAACGAGGCCAAGCAAAATACGCTCATCGGTAATTCGCAGACAAATTCAGATTCCAAAGGAATGGCTGTAGAAACCAAACCAAAAAACACAGAAACCAAGCAGGGATCTAAGCCTGGTAGTGTTGGCGCAGATAGTACAGAAGCCGGTGCGATTGCACAAAACAATATCCATTCGTCGGGTATCATGTATCGCGTGCAGATTTGTGCTGTCAGAAAAAATGCCCCTACCGAACAGATTGCAAAAGAACTTACCGTGACTGAAACAATCACTCCGGAAATGCATGATGGATGGTTCAAGTATACCATCGGTCAATTTTCGGAGTATGCAGCAGCCAAAACTTTCAGAAATCAAAAATCCTCTTTGCCAACAGGCCCTTTTGTTGCAGCATATAATAAAGGAAACCGCATCACAGTGCAGGAAGCACTTATGGTTACAAGACAAAACTGGATCAAATGATTATCCTACAAAAGTTTCTTTTCAAAATAAAGTGTTTATACCTTCTTTTTAGGTTGTAACCATGATTTTTTGTCAGTGATTTAAGGTTTTTCACAGACATTATTTCTGTATTTTATTTTATTTATTGTCAATTCTTCCGTTTTTTAATTACGGTTCATGGTTTGATGTGCATGTACAAAAAAAACCTATGAACCTCAATCAGTACACCATCAAATCTCAAGAGGCCATTCAACAGGCAGTTCAGCTCGCTTCGCAAAACGAAACACAGGCAGTTGACACGGGACATTTGCTAACAGCCATTTTGATGGTTGACGAGCATGTTACTCCTTTTTTACTAAAAAAGCTCAATGTAAATATACCTATCCTTAAAGAGGCATTGCAGAGGATTGTAAAAACTTATCCGAAAGTACAGGGTGCTCAGCCGTATCTTTCTGATGGCATGAATAAAGCACTTGCCAAATCGCAATTGCTCGCAAGAGAAGGCAAACATGAATTTGTTTCGATAGAACATCTACTCATCGGTTTGCTTTCATCCAAAGACTCCATAGCACAGTTGCTGAAAGATGCCGGTGTAAATGAAAAGGATTTGCAGGCAGCCATCAATGAGTTGCGGAAAGGCGAAAGGGTTACTTCCGCCTCTGCAGAAGAAACTTACAATGCGCTCGGAAAGTATGCCATCAATTTAAATGCACAGGCGGCAAAAGGTAAGCTGGATCCTGTGATTGGACGAGACGAAGAAATACGCCGGGTGTTGCAGATTCTCTCCCGTCGCACAAAAAATAATCCCATTTTGATAGGAGAACCGGGCGTGGGTAAAACTGCTATAGCAGAAGGTTTGGCATTTCGTATTATCAATGGAGATGTTCCAGAAAACCTAAAGAAAAAACAAATTTTTTCCTTAGACATGAGTGCTTTGATTGCAGGTGCCAAATACAAAGGAGAGTTTGAAGAAAGATTGAAATCGGTGGTGAATGAAGTCATCAAAAGTGACGGAGAAATTGTTCTTTTTATTGATGAGATTCACACCCTTGTTGGCGCCGGTGGTGGAGAAGGGGCCATGGATGCGGCCAATATTCTGAAGCCAGCCCTGGCAAGAGGAGAGCTAAGGGCAATTGGTGCAACCACACTCAATGAATATCAAAAATATTTTGAAAAAGACAAGGCCCTTGAGCGAAGGTTTCAGAAAGTACTGGTTGACGAGCCTTCTTCAGAGGATGCCATTTCTATTCTCAGAGGAATTAAACCCAGTTACGAAAGTCACCACAAGGTAAGAATCAAAGATGAAGCCATCATCTCAGCAGTGGAACTTTCACAGCGCTACATCAGCGACAGGTTTTTGCCGGATAAGGCCATTGACCTCATGGACGAAGCTGCTTCCAAATTGCGTATGGAAATTAATTCCATGCCGGTGGAGCTTGATGAACTGGAGAGAAAAATTCGGCAATTGGAAATTGAAAGAGAAGCCATTAAGCGGGAAATCGAATATGCCCAAGAACAGGGAAATGCTGCATCTGCGGCAAGCGATACATCCAGACTGGAAATTTTGAATAAAGAAATTGCTCAATTAGGTGACGAAAGAAATGCTGTAAAAGCAAGCTGGCAAAGTGAAAAGGAATTGGTAGAAGGCATTCAGAAAGCCAAGGAAAATATCCTGGGATTTAAATCAGAGGCCGATATCGCTGAGAGAAACGGCGAATATGGTAAAGTGGCTGAGTTAAGATACGGACGGATCAAGGAAGAAGAAGCTAAGTTAGATGAACTCAAACACAAGCTGATTGAAATTCAGATGAGCGGAAAGCAGTTGATTAAGGAAGAGGTAGATGCAGAAGATATTGCAGCAGTTGTTGCAAAATGGACAGGCATTCCGGTGGCAAAAATGTTGCAGAGCGAGAAAGAAAAACTCTTGCATCTTGAAGCAGAATTACACAAAAGAATCGTTGGTCAGGAGGATGCCATTGAAGCTGTTTCAGATGCTGTTCGGAGAAGTCGTGCCGGTATGCAAGATCCTAAAAAACCCATAGGCTCATTCATTTTTTTGGGCACCACCGGTGTTGGTAAAACCGAACTGGCAAAAGCCCTCGCTGAGTTTTTATTTAACTCAGAACAGGCATTGACAAGAATTGACATGAGTGAATATCAGGAGCGTCATTCGGTAAGTCGTCTCGTTGGAGCACCTCCCGGATATGTGGGATATGAGGAAGGTGGTCAGCTTACCGAAGCAATCAGGCGCAGACCTTATTCAGTTGTTCTGCTTGATGAAATTGAAAAAGCCCATCCCGATGTAGTCAATATCCTGCTTCAGGTGCTTGACGACGGTCGCCTCACCGACAACAAGGGGCGTGTGGTCAATTTTAAAAATACAATCATTATCATGACCTCAAACATGGGTTCTTCGGTTATTCAGGAACAATTTGAAAAGATGCATGAAGAAAACCGCGCGGAGATTATGGCCAAAACCAAAAGGGAAGTTTTTGATATGTTGAAGCAAAACATTCGCCCCGAGTTTCTCAATCGGATAGATGAAATCATCATGTTTAGTCCACTTGGCAGAGAAGAGGTGAGAAGGATCGTAAACATGCAATTCCATCGTCTGGCGGAGAGTCTTCAGCAGCAAAACATCAAACTCGAAATCACCGAAGAAGCTGTTGATTGGTTGTCTGAGTTGGGCTATGATGCAGTTTTCGGCGCCCGTCCGGTAAAAAGGGTGATGCAGAAAAAAATCACCAATGAATTATCAAAACAAATTCTTTCCGGAAAAGTAACCACAGGACAAAGAATCATAGTGGATGTATTTGATCATGAATTTGTTTTCAGAAATCCAATTGAAAAGGAGATTGCATCCTAAGCATTTTGAACTAAGCCCTCTGCATCATTCTTGAAAAATGATGTAGGAATCATGTAGGATACTTGTCAAGCAATTTTACATGGGGAATTGATATTACCCGAATAATATCAATTTCCTTTTAATTCCATGTCATAAATCACCAAACCGCTTCTGAGTTTTGGTTCAACCCATGTTGTTTTGGGAGGCATGATATTACCCGTATCAGCTATTTCTTTCAATTGTTTCATCGCCACAGGATAAAGACCGAAAGCAACAGCAAATTTTCCGCTGTCAACCGCATTTTTAAGTGCGATGCTGCCTTTGATACCGGGAATAAAAGAAACTCTTTTGTCTGTTTTTAAATCTGTGATACCGAAAAGAGGTTGCAGGATATGTTTGGTAAGGATATGGGCATCGAGGCTATCGGTAATTCCTACATTTGTATAGAGGTGCTTAAGCGCTTTCAGGCGATAAAACCGGCCTTCGAGATACATGCTCATTTCATGTATAGCAACTGGTGAGTAGGTTTCCTGTGTGATGAGTGTAACCTCAAAATGATTTTTTAGCCTGTCAATAAGTGTATCTGCAGCCATGTGATTTAAATCCCTCACCACCCTGTTGAAGTCGAAGATCCGTAAGGATGATTCCGGAAAAAAAATGCCCATGTAAAAATTGAATCCCTCCTCACCGGAAAAATCAGGTTTTTGTTTTCTGCGGAACTGTCCCAACAAAGCTGAGGAGGCCGAGCGGTGATGGCCATCTGCAATATACACCGATGGGATACTTTGGAAGTGTTCTTTAAGCTTTTGAAGCACACTTTCTTCCTGAATGAGCCAAAGTAAATGGGTAACCTTATCGGCGGTAGTAAAAAAATATTCGGGATTTTGTTTTCGGGTTTCTTTGATGATTGAATCGATGCCGGCATTGTCAGGAAAAAGGAAGCATACCGGTTCGGCATTAAAATCGCATATTTCCAGGTATTCTTTGAGCTTTGTTTCTCTCTCGGTGAGTGTTTGTTCATGTACCTTCACATTCCCTTCGAGATAATCATCAATAGAAATGATTCCAATGATACCGGTATAACTGGTTCCATCTTTTACCTGTTCGTAAAGATAATAGCACTCCTGCTCATCAATTTTGAAGGTGTTTTCTTTCAGAAACTGTTTGTATTTCTTTTTTATTTGTACCAATTGCTCCCTGTTGCTGTTCTTCTGTTTAGCAACATTGGGAACTTCTTTAATGATATGAAGAAACGAATAGGGATTGGAAATCATTTTGGCATTGATCTCCGTTTTGGAATAAGTTTCTACGCTTCTCGATACAACCAGATGCACCTTATCCTTAGTAGGACGGACGCCTTTAAATGGGAAAATTTTTGCCATTAATTTTTGAAGTGGGCAATGATTTTTTCGGCAAGTTCAATACCTATTCTTTCCTGCGCTTCTTTGGTTGCTGCACCGATATGAGGCGTAAGCGATATTTTGGTGTGCTGAAGAAGGACTTTATCCGGCTTTGGTTCGTTTGTAAATACATCAAGGAAAGCATGTGCAATTTTTCCGGTGTTCAATCCTTCGATAAGCGCTTTTTCATCTACCACTCCTCCACGGGAGGTATTGATGATGCATACTCCTTTTTTCATTTTGTTTATTTCGTTCTCGCCAATGATTTGTCCACCGGGTACATGCAGAGTAAGATAATCGCAATTGGAAATTACCTCTTCTAGCGCGCTTGTTTGAATGGGAACCTGCAGTTTTCCGGCACCATGTATATCAATAGTTATATTGGCATTGCTTACACTTGGATCATAAGCCAGTACTTTCATACCGAGACCCAATGCACGAGATGCTACAGCTTTTCCAATTCTCCCAAGTCCAACGATTCCGAGGGTTTTGTTTTTTAGTTCCGTGCCACCGGCGTATTTCTTTTTCAGATCATTAAAATCCGTGTCGCCTTTGGCAGGCATTTGTCGGTTGCTGTCATATAAAAATCTGCACATGGAAAACATCCCTGCAATAACCAGTTCAGCCACTGAATCGGAGGATGAAGCAGGTGTATTGATAACAGGAATGCCAAGTTTACTTGCAGTTTCTGAATCGATATTATCGATTCCTACTCCTCCTCTCGCTACGAGCTTAAGGTGTTTGCCGGAGTGGAGCACAGCACTGTCAACCTTGGTGGCGCTGCGAACAGTGAGCACTTGAACCTGATTTTGATCAAGAAATTCACCGAGGCTGCCTTGTTCTACTTTGTTTGTGATGACTTCAAAACCTGCGTCGAGCAGCATTTTTTTGCCTGTTTCGTCTATGCCATCATTGGTGAGTATGCGTATCATATTTTAAAGTTTGATTCCAACTACAAGTACATCATCAACCTGGTCATTTTGACCTTTCCATTGGTCAAAAAATGATTCAAGTCGCGCGTATTGCATATCCATATTGAGATTTTGCACCGAATGAACAAATTCCTTGAATTTATTTGTCATCAATTTTTTGCCGAATGGGCCTCCAAACTGGTCGCAAACACCGTCTGAAAAAAGATAAAAAGTGTCTCCGGGCTGATAGTTTAATTCAATGGTTGTGTGCGGTGGATTTTCACTTGCCCTGCCACCCACGCCAAATTTGTCGGGGGTAATTACTTCCAGTTTGTAATCGGTAATTGGATCGCCGAAGGAATTGGTTTTCCTGAAAAACAACATGGGGCGCAAGGCACCTGAGAATCTGAGAATCTTGTGTTGCCGATCGATAAAGACCATGGCAATATCCATTCCGTCGCGGTTTTCTGTTTCCTTTTGTTTGAGCATGAGTTGCACACCCAAATCGAGGAGATCGATGACCCTCCCGGGGCTCATAACTTTTTCGAGGTTTACAATCTGGTTTAGTAAGGAGTGTCCAACCATGCACATAAATGCCCCCGGAACCCCGTGTCCCGTGCAATCTGCTACAGCAAACATCAATTGCGATTCTTCAAAAGTATGATCAGGTACATTTTCTTCTCTCTCAACTGGTTGTTCTTTTTGTTTCTCGATAATGCCACCGAATTCAAGGTTGCTGAGATTCTTTTCTTCAACATTTGTTACATCGCTCAGCCAGTAAAAATCTCCACTCACGATATCTTTTGGTCTGTAGAAGACAAATCCTTTTGGAAAATGTTTGGAAAATGCTATTGGAGAAGGCAAAATCGCCTCCTGGATATTTTTTGCATATCTGATACTATCAGTAATTTCTTTGTTTTTATAGAAAATCTTTTTGTTTGCATCTTCAAGTTCATTGTTTTTGTCCTCAATTTCTTTGGTGCGCTGCTTTACCACTCCCTCGAGATATTCTTTGTCTTTGCGGAGTTTGCGTGTACGGATGCGCATAAATCCAAAAATTCCACCCGATGACAATACAATGATGATGATATAGAAGGTATAGGTCTGCCAGAATGGTGCTTCAATTACAAAGGAATAGCTGAGTTCTTTCGGGGTGAAGATTCCATTATTATTGCTTGCTTTTAAATGAAATTGATAATGACCTGGAGCAAGGTTGGTATAGATGGCTTGTTGTTCTTTATCGGTTTTCTTCCATTCCTCTCGGTATCCTTCACTCTCAAGGCGATAATAAAAAGAAACCTTCTCGGGCACAGTTAGGCTGGTTGCCTTGAAGGAAAAAATAATTTCATTTTGCTTGTATGAAAATGTTTTATTTTGCTCGTACCTATATTCATCGCCAAAAATTTTAAATGAAGTAAAGCAAATTTTGGGGGGCACTTTATTGAGAATAAATGCAGAATAATCAATGGCGCATGCTCCGCTGTTTGTGCCAAACCAAACATTCCCTTTATTGTCATTCAAGGCTGCATTGGTTCGGGTTTCCATTTCTGTGAATCCTTCATGCTTTCCAAAATGATGAATTTTGTTTTTGGTAATCAAACAAATTCCGTTGTTGCTGCCAACCCACAATCCGTTTTTGGTGAAGGTAAGCGAGGTGATATAATTGGGAACTAACTTGTCATTTTGATGCTTCGGAATAAATTTATTTTTATCGTAACAATACATGCCACCACCTTCTGTGCCAATCCAAATGTGGCCTAAGGAATCGGCAGTAATAGAAGTGGCATTTGCATGCAAGAGCCCTTTGGAAGCATCAAAATGTTCGATATTGTTGTTTTTAATTTTGTACACATAATTCCCTCTTGTACCAAGCCAAATCGAACCATCACTTGCAGGATAAATGCACATGATGTGCATGTCTGCAAATTTATCCGTATTAAAACGATGCGTTTTATCGGGCTCACCACTTGTCTCAACAAGCGTTAATCCATTATTTGCACCAATCCATAGCTTTCCGGATTTGTCGAAGGCAATTGAATTAATTAAATTTTGTTTGATGGCAAATCCTCTTACCACCATTTTTCTTATCGGATCTATTGCCGCAATACCACCGGAAAATACACCCGCATAGATCAATCCATCAGAACCACTTGTAAAACAGGTGACAAGATTGCTCGCAAAATATTCACCCAGATTGATTTGTCCTGTTGTATTGTAATTGGTTTTTGCGTTTTTACTGATCCAGGTAATTTCTTCATTTGTTGCAAGCCAAATGCTGCCTTGTCGATCCTGACAGATGGCGTTCACAATTTCATTGCCAAGGCCTTGATTCATTCCATAGTGGTTAAAAAGATTCCCTCGAAAAGAGCAGATTCCTTTGTCCTGCATACCAAACCACATGTTTTTTTCATCATCTTCAAAAATGCACCACACTTTGTTCCCGGGCAATCCGTTGTCTGTGTTATACTTTTTAAATTCTCCATCTTTTATGCAAACCAGGCCTTCCTTCCAGCAAGATACCCAGATAGCGCCTTTGCTATCCTGAAAAATGGTATTGATGAAATTGCCGGGTAAACCTTTGGAGACATCATAAAATATTACACTGCCTTTTGATTCATTGTATTTGCAGAGACCTTTGTCGAAGGTGCCTAACCATAAATTGCCTTCATTGTCTTTGAGAGCACATGTATAATTGTAGACCGGCAAAATTTTCTGAGCAAAGAACTCTATGGATTTCTTTTCTTGATCATAGATTTTCATTCCAATATCAGTGAGGAAAAGAATTTTCTTTTCGGACAAGGGAAGGATATGAAAAACCAGGTCGCTTAATTTTTGTGCGATAGAGAAATATTCAACTTTTGACAAATGGGTTTGTTTGTTAAATAGGATTCGAATAGCTCCCGCTCCTTCTGTACTGAACCACATATCACCGTTGGTATTTTCGACTATCTGAATAATTTTTTTTGCCTGTTCAGGACCTATTGGCAGTTTAAATTCTGTGAAAGTAGCACCTTCCCAAACATATATTTTACCTGAAGATGTCCCAACCCATATGCGACCAAGTTTATCATGTTTGATGGCTCTCACCGAAGATTCAGTGAGCCCGTCGTTGTTGCTGAAGCTTCTAAATAAAAATCCGTCGAACTGAGATAGTCCTCCCTCCGTACCAAGCCATAGGTTTCCGTTCTGGTCCTGAGTGATGCTGTTCACAGTTGACTGAGGAAGTCCATCTGTGACTGTGTAGTTTCTGAAACGAAAGGATTGTGCCTTTGAATTTTTACCTAAAACAATTAAGCATAGAGACAGTATGAGAACATGAATAAGGAATGAAGCAAATTTTTTTGTTTCAGCTAACGGAAAGTTTTTCCCAATCATGTGCCCAAAGTACAAAATTTCTGATGATGTCGAAGTTGTATGAATTTCGCTTACTTCCATACTTAAAACGCAAATACGAAAATTTTGAATTCCTCTACTTTCATGGAGTGGGCAGCATCCTCCAAGTTTTATGAAACATGTGTGATTACCTCCGCCGGAAATACATGATTGCCAATATAAGGGAAGAAATAAATACCATTCATATCATCAGATGCGATGAAGAATGGAAGCGGCTTTCTCGAGTGTTTCCGGGGATTTAGCGAAACAAAAACGCAAAACATGATGATCTGTTTGGTCATGATAAAAAACAGATATCGGAATTGAAGCAATTTTGTTTTCAATGGTTAGTTTTCTTGAAAACTCCTTATCAGCACTTTCAGTGATTGCAGAATATCCAAGCAATTGGAAGTAAGAGCCGGTGCTGGGAAGGATTGTAAATCTTGAGCCTTGCATGAGCTTAACAAACAAATTCCTTTTTTCCTCATAAAATTTTCCCAGTGTAAGATATTGATCTTCATGTTCCAAAAAATCTGCCAGGGCAAGTTGTATGGGATGATTAACCGCAAATACATTGAATTGATGCACTTTCCGAATCTCTGTCATGAGGTAATGTGGCGCGAGGCAATAACCCAATTTCCATCCGGTGGTGTGATAGGTTTTACCAAAAGAGGAGACAATTATACTCCGTTCTCTGAGCAGCGGAAAACGCGCCATGCTCAGGTGAGGAAGATTGTCGAAAATAATATGCTCATATACTTCATCGCTGAGGATGAACACGGGGTATTTTTCTATGATGGCCTGGAGTTTGGCAATATCATCCTCCACCAGAACCGATGTTCCCGGATTCCCGGGGGTATTTAGAATAATCAGTCTGGTTTTGTGGTTTATCAGTTTCTCTAATTCATCCCAGGGGATGGTGTATGAAGGATGATGTAACTGAATATACACGGGGATGCCACCATTGAGTTCGATGGCAGGCACATAACAATCGTATGCAGGTTCAATCACTATCACTTCATCACCTCTTTTTACAAGCGCAGTGATGGCGGTAAAAATTGCCTGTGTGGCTCCGGCAGTGATGGTAATTTCTGATTCGGGATGGTATTTTGCTGCGTATAATTTTTCTGTTTTTTTAGCAATGGCTTCCCTCAGTTTCATTGCTCCGGGCATCGGAGCATACTGGTTAAAATCCTTGTTAATATAATGTGCAACAAGCCTTTTTAATTCGGGATGGCAGGTAAAGTCCGGAAATCCTTGCGCCATGTTTAATGCGCCATGCTCATTCGCCAGAGCCGTCATCACCGAGAATATGGTGGTGCCTATTGCCGGCAATTTGGATTCAGGAGCAGAATGAGTCATGGTTTACATCAGCTGTAGCGGATGAACAAAAAAATGAATCCAGAGGATAATTAAGCCGGTAAGAATCCGGTAATAACCAAACCACACAAAACCTTTTTTTGAGAGGAAATCAACAAAGCCCCTGATGGCAATCATGGCTACTAAAAAAGCCACTACATTTCCTATGGCGAGAAGTTTGATTTCTTCGGCATGTATTTCTCCTTTTACAGAAATATACTTGTAAAGTTTATACGCAGTTGCAGCAAACATGGTGGGTACAGCAAGAAAGAAGGAAAATTCTGCAGCAGTTTTTCTATTTAAACCCTGTATCATTCCTCCAATAATGGTGGCAGCTGATCGGGATACTCCGGGGAACATGGCAAGACATT
Source organism: Bacteroidota bacterium (assembly GCA_046297395.1). GTDB lineage: Bacteria > Bacteroidota > Bacteroidia > UBA4408 > UBA4408 > JBEICQ01. The sequence goes on along the minus strand of JBKCNM010000032.1, from coordinate 26,468 downwards.
GAAACAAGCCTATCCGAAAGGATTGCATCGTTTCTGGTTCGGTTTGCTTGCTGTCGGAATTTTTTTGAAACCACACATCCGTCTTCAAGAAAATGATACCTCCCAGGATAAAAAAAACTGCCACCGATACAGGGCTTTCCAGCAGGTTGTCGATGATGTCGTTAAGCAATAATCCGAGAACTACCGATGGCAAAAATGCGATGCATAATTTGTAGTAGAAAGGTATTCCGGTTAAAAATCTTTTGCTGTATAATACCAGTACAGAGAGGATGGCACCGAGTTGTATGGCAACTACAAACAATTTTGTGAAATCATCATTGGCAATATCCATGAGTGATGCAGCCACCACCATGTGTCCTGTAGAAGAAACCGGTAAAAACTCAGTCAGTCCCTCAATGAATGCGAGGATAATGGCCTGAATGATGTTCACGGGAACTACTCTTTGGAGGTATAGAAAATCGCAAAAATTCCCAGGCCGAATCCACATAAAATCAGCACGGGCGATAAGGTAAGGCGTCTGAAATTGAAGATTTCATCACTAAATGCAGTAGGATCTTCAGCACCTCCGCCTATCATCAGTATATAACCGAGGAGGACAATCAAAACAGAAGCAATCATGATCAGGTAATTTGTTTTTGTAAAAACAAAAGTGTCGTTATGGACATCCTGTGTTGATTTGCTTTTTGCAGGATTTGTTTTCTTCATATGTCAGTAAAGTTTATCTGGGTCAGCCTTTAAAAAGCGGGACAGAGCAAAGATGGTAGAAAAAATTGAAATGAAGAGGCCGGTAATTAAAATTGATATGCCTAAAGTCTGAAGTTTAATCGGATCTTCCAGATCGGTGAGTCCCGGAATATTGTTTCGGGCAGTGAGCCAGGTGGAGCAGATAAGCACAAGAGAAGCCATTCCTCCTGTAAAACCATCCCAAATACCCTGCTTCAGATAGGGTTGAAGGATAAACCAGCGGGTGGCACCAACCAGTTGCATGGTTCTGATGGAAAACCGATGTGCATAAATACTGATGCGAATGCTTTGGTAGATGAGGGTGATGGATACAAGCAGAAACAAGAGCGATATGGCAAGCAAAGCAAAGGAAATACTGCGAGTTGTTTGCTCCAGCTTCTGAAGCAATCCGGTTTGCATTCTAACTTCTTTAATCATCCTGTGTGCTTGCATTCTTGAAGTAAAAGAGGAGAGGAGTTCAGGGGAGCTGAGGGCTGAAAGAAAATACACTTCCACGACTGCCGACAGGGGATTGTATCCGATAAAAGCGACAAAATCTTCACCCAATTCTTTTTTCATTAACTCAGCACCTTCTTCAGCACCCACAACCTTAATCTGTTTCACATAGGGCTCTGATTTCAAATCATTGACAAGGCTTAAAGCATCTGTTTGGCCGAGCCCTTCTTTAAGCACCAAGGTCACCGATAGATTTTCTTTTACAGAAGTGCTGATGCTGTTGGAATACATGATGATGAGTCCCATGATACCCAAGAGAAAAAGCACAAGAGAAATACTGATGATAACGGCGATTCGGGGTGCTTTCATCTCACAAATATATCATGTATGCTCAAATCAGAAGGTATTTGCAATGATCATGTGCAGGAACTTTTATAACTCCGTGGCCATAAAAAAGGTGAAACTCTTTTTGCTATCTCCATCATTTACTCCCTGCAACATAAAGGCTTGCCTGAAACCGAAGCTTAACGGAAGTACATTTATGTGCACATTGTCGAAGATGCACTCAAATCCTGCCGATGTATAGTTTCTGGAGACACTGCCAAGCAGGGCTGTTCCGGTATCGTAAAAGAGATTGGCCCTGATGCGTTTGAAGTAAGTGATGCCAGCAAGGCCTTTGTCAGGATAAAAGAGTGGGAGAGAATAATTGGCAGAAATCATGGAAAACCGGTCATTTAAAATGCCTGCAAATCCCCTCGGATATTCAAACATATCGGTAAACTGATAGGGATTTCTCAAGGGTTCTGATTGCATGCCTGTGCGAATCATGATGAAGTCATTTTTCCCCGGACCGGGCAAATAAGCTTTGCTTTCTGCCATCACCCGCTCATTGAAAGTGCCCGGCGCATGCACAAACTCAAACCTTGCACTTATCCCCAGTCGGCTTCCCAGATTTTGTCTTGCTGTTCGCCTGAGTGTGCTGAATCGGATATCATAGGCAAGTGTATTCAAGTTACGATTTTGAAGGAGACCCACTTCACCTTTAAAATTGCTCAGGCTGCGATAAGTGTATCCAATATCAACTCTTAAGCGAGTGGCAAAATTTCCTCTGATCCAGGCAAGCGGAATACCCGTGCGAAATCCGGCGTAAGATTCATTGAATGTTATTGTATCTATTTCGCCTGAGGCGCTTTTGAATTGACTTTGCCTGTTTCGCATGCCTGCCTGAAGAGAGGATTCCATGAAAAATCTTCCCACCTGCATGTCGAGTTCATAGTAAGTATTGTTGTTTTCGTTTCTGTTGATACCTCCTCCTGCTGTTAGGCTCAAATCATTCAGGATGTTGTCAGCACTGATTTTTATGGATGGCGCAGTAAACGAGGGTGAAATGCTCCAGCTATGCAAACGCATTCCCCGGAAAAGTTTGTTGTATGGTTTGCTCTCATACTTGTTAATGGGGATTTTGTTGAGGATGTTTCCGCCTTCCTCAGGAAATTTGGCATCCGAAAAGTAGGCCATCTCGGAAGGTTCGGTAAATTGTATTTCCAGGCCTTGCTCGTCCCCAAGATCCATGGTTTCCAATTGTTGTCCCATGTGTGTAAAGGAGGTAAAAACCAATTGTTTTCCATCTGCTGATACATCCGGTTCATACACCCCGATGGTTGCTGAAGTAATCTGGAAAATCTTTCCGTTCTCTTTCAGAGAGCATCGGAAGATGTTGTCTATCCCACTGTAGGATGCACCAAAATATACCTGATCATTTTTACATGAAAGCCCTTCCAAAGTATGGGCTGACCAAGGTGTGATGGCCTGTATTTTTTGGGAAGGAATATCGATGAGTACCAATGCCATTTTCCCATGTTGTTTGGCGATACTTACCAGGCGGTTGTTTCCTGCCCATGCAAGTCGGCTAAGAAAATAATTTTCAGGGTTTTCTATTTTTTGTATGATTTTTCCATCATTGAAACCAAGAATGTGAATGCTATTTTTTTGGTCATAAGTGATATGAATTGCCGCCAATACATCGCCGGCATCAGATACTGCAGGTGAGAAATAGCGGGTATGCTTCATGAATCTTCTTTTTTTTCCTGTAGCGATTTCATAAAGAATAATATCGGAGTAATTTAAATGTTCCCTTCTTGCATTTCTGGAAGCTTCTGTCCAAGCAATAACATCATTTCCTATGTTGATGTAGTCGTCGAAACTATAGCCGATGTTGGATAATTTACGAATCCGTCCATTTTTAATTGAGCAGATATGATTCGTTTTTTTGTAACTGCTTTTGTTGGCAACAATGCTACCGTCTTTTGTAAAACGCGGAAAACGATAATCAGTGACCGTTGTCTTGGGTAATTGCGTAAGTGGATTGTGTTTGCTTTTTGGTGTGTTTTTTAGCTGCTCATCCCATTTTTTTTTCTGTTCTGCAAGGGCAGCTTCGTAAAGTTTTGTTGTGGAATAGCCTGTATTTCTCTTCATTGCATTGGAAAAGGGATAGAAGATTCCCTTGTATGCACTACCTTCTTTTAGAACAGTGGCGATGATGTCGTTTCCTTTTTCTTTTCTTGCATAACTAAGCATCATATAGCCCAGTGGGTAATGATCCGGCAAGAGTGATTTAAAGGAACCATTTCTCATTTTTTGATAATTGTATTGAATATTGGCAAATGACAATGCCCTGTATTCACGCGTAAAAAAAGGAGCTCTTCCACGACCACCTTCAGAAAGGGCTGTTTCGGTAATCACAGCATCTCCTTCCATATACCAATTGGGTACCGACAAAACAGAAAACATACTCCATCCTAATTGACCTGTTAACCATGAAACCCATTTGGTGAGACCATTGCGCGTATTGGCTGTTTGTTGCACATGTCTGAACTCGTGTACAGCTAAAATATCCAGCCAATCCATGCTTCCTACCAACAGATTGGATTGAGGGGGGGTGCAGTATAACTCGCTGCGCAGGGGAGCCATGCCAACATACCCATTGGGTATTGTTGTGCGGTTTTGCAAGACCATGTCAAGCTTGATTTGCTTATTACCTACTGAGCGGTAAGAGTTCTCGCGGATATAATTGACAATAGAAGAAATTCTTTGCGCCTGGGGTTCCATGCCATCCGGATAGATGATGCGAATGGCAGGAGAGTTCATGAGTTTCCAGCCTTGCCCGTTCGGATGAGGTCCCAGGTTTTGGGAGTATAGTCCTGAGAGAGATCCGAATAATAGCACATGCACTGCTGCAATAAAAACGATGAACGACCAATTCTTTTTTATCATGTGATGGTATTGTAAGTGCTGATTGTAAAGCACAAATCTGGTTTATTTTTTAAAATTAACCTAATGACGCCGGAATGAAATCCAAAGAAAAAGGCTGCCTTTCGGGCAGCCTTGGATTTGATTTAGTTCCTGATGATCTTTTTCAGAATCCGCTTTTCTCCTTCCCGTATCTCTAGGAAATAAATGCCGGGTGATAATTTTTCAGTTTCGAAAAGAACGGTGTTTTCTCCTTGCAATATTTTCTGGGTAAGGGTTTTGCCAAGCATATCCTGAAGCAAGACAACCGTGCCAAAAGTATTGTTGTTGAAGACAAGGGTAAACCGGTGATCAAACGGATTTGGAAAAACACGAATGTCCATTTCGCCTGGAGTATCTTTCAGAGAGGTGGGTGCAGCCAGCAGATTGGCTCCGTTTTGGGCAGAACAGCCTACGGCATCTGTTACGGTAACCAGGTAAATGCCTTCACAGAGTCCGCTAAGGGTTGGTGTTCCCTGGCCACTTCCCGTTGCAGGAGTCCAGCTATACTGGTAGGGCAATACCCCATCGGTGGGAGTGAGCGTTACACTGCCATCACAGCAGCTTGGGCAACCCGGATTGATTTGGGAGATGGAAGCACTAAGTGTGTTCTGTATAACTTGAAAAGGAGCGGAGGTAGAGCTACATCCGCCCGGATAAGTTACCTGAACGCTATACGAACCCGGTGCGCCAATGCGAATGGTTTGGCTTGTATCCCCGTTCGACCAGAGATAGGATGCGCCGCCGGTAGCAAAGAGATACAAACTATCTCCGAAGCAGAGATTATTGCCCGTGGGAGAAGAAGAGATACTTGCTGTGTTGGTATTGATAATGGAAACAGCTACAGGAAAACTTACACTGCAGTTGTTATTTGTTACTGTAACTTGATAAGTGGTAGTGTTGTTTGGATTGGCAATTGGATTGGCAATGTTTGTAGCACTTAATCCGGAGGCAGGAGACCAAGCATAAGTGAGGTTGTTTCCGCTGAGTTGAATCTGCACATTGTCGATGGCCCAGTTATCAAAACCTGCTCCTGATTGTGCGGGCTGTGACCATCTGAATCTTGTACTCACTGTTTGGGCCGCAGCCGGGATGCTCACCACAACCGGTGTAAATGTATCGTATGCCCCCGGCGCATAAGTACCCATACCGGTCCAGGTAAGCCCGTTGTTATTTGAAAATTCCAAGAGAATATCTTCACCCGGATCCACTGCTTCACATGGGACAGATCCATTTCCGATTTCGAGGTAAAAAGTGATGTTTCCGCCGCCGCTGGTATTGATGTCGGGTGTTATTGCTTCCCTTATTGTGCCATCAAAATATAATGCGTTGCCACTGAATGAACCGCATCCGCCGGAAGTGATTGTTCCTCCATTGATGACCCAGGGCATTGTTGCTCCATCAAAATTATCTGCAAAACCAAGGATGATGGTATTCAACTGGCTTGATGAACCGGCACAGATACTTGGGGGATTTGCCGTAACAGTTGCATTTGGTGTTCGGTCGCTAATGATGATGTTGTTGGATGTATCACGGCAACCTGCTGCGTTGGTTTGTATAACAGCATAAGAGCCGGCCTGATTGGCCTGAAAACTGCTTCCGGTAGCATTGAGGATTTGCATGCCGTTGCGCAGCCATTGTGAAGTGATACCACTACCCTGATTGGAAATTATATTGATAGAAGAACCATTACAGATACTGGTATTGCCACCTGCGGTAATGCTCGCATTGGGATTGGATGCAAGCGTTACAGTTACAGTAGGCGATACTCCGATGCAACCGCCACCCTGATTGGCTGAAAAACTGAAAGTACCTGCTTGGTTCACAACAATGCTCCTTGTAGTTGCGCCATTGCTCCACAGATAAGTAAGCGATGAGTCTGCAACAAGTGTAACGCTGCCCCCCGGACATAATGTGGTAGGGCCACTGGGAGTTATGTTCACTTGAGGAGTTGTTGAAACATTAATTGTTAATTGGGCAGAACTTGAACAAACACCATTGTTAGCAGTAACCGTGTATGTGGTGGTTGCAGTGGCTGAGCAAACCGGATTCGGAATAGTTGTTGAGCTGAGCCCTGTAGAAGGTGACCATGAGTAGGTAAGGTTGTTGCTTAAGCCTGAAACTTGGATATTATCCAGAGCCCAGTTGTCGAATCCGGGTCCGGAATTGATAGGCTGAGACCAGCGGAATATGGTGTTAGGGGTAAGTGCCAAAGTTGGAATAGGCAAAGACACCAAGGTGAAATTATTGAAAGAACCGGGAGCATATGTGGCTATGTCTTGCCAAGTGTTTCCGCCATTAACAGAGTAGGAGAGAACCACAGCATCACCTGATTCAGCTGCTTCGCATGGTGCAATTCCGTTACTGATTTTTAGGTAAAATGCGATGGTGCCTCCGGAACTTGTGTTTAATGTAGGAGTTGACACATTCCTAAGTGTGCCATTAAAATAAAGGGCATTCCCACTGAAGGACCCGCAGGTTGAAGCAACGACGCCTCCATTCACTATCATTTGTCCGATGGATGCATCAAAGTTTTCAGAAACAAAATCAGTGTTTGCAAAAAGTGTGGTGTTGCCTCCGTCGCAAATTTGCGGGGGATTGGCAAGAACAAAAAGCGGACTACTTGCATTGGTAATTTGAATGGTATCAGAAAAACCTGCACAACCTTGCGAATCAGTGACCTTAACATGGTATTGGCCACCCACATTTGCGGTAAGTGTTGTAGTATTATTTCCTGTAACCGGTGTGCCATTGATGTTCCATACGATTGAGTTTACCCCGATACTTGGATTCGCAGTGAGCAATATTCCCGCAGGAGGACAAAACACGGTGGTTGATGGAGGCAACAGTGACACAGTAGGCGGGCTGGTACAAGTGGTATAATTAAGACTGAATCCCGAAGCTGTGATGCTTCCGTCACTGCGAAACACAACAAAGGCATTCCCTGAATTCACAGTGATGTTAGGAGGCAAAGTACTTCCGGAATAGGAGCCCAAAAGCACACCGGAAGTATCTGTTCCATTGTAGATATCTACAAAGTCATAATTGAGCTCTGTTGCAAATGCTGTGAAAGAGAGTAAGATTTGCTGGACACCTGTTGGCTGGATGAGCCAAGTACAATAGGTATTATCAAGGTATTCGGCTGTTCCGCTTCCATCATTAATTGTTCCGGATGGTGCAGTAAACACCGGGTTGCCGCCGCAAAACGATAATGGCGTGGAGCTTGATGTATAACTTAAAGAGAATCCTGCAGCAGTGATTGAATTGTTACTAGTAAAACTGATAAACACATTTCCGGAGGGAATGGTAAGTACTGAAGGCAGTGTACTTCCGGAATAATTTCCGAGCAAGGTGCCGCTCGCATTGGTGCCGGAGTAAACTTTTACAAAATCCTGGTTCAGCTCAGTGCTTAAGGCGCTAAAAGTAATTGTGATTGAAGTGGCACCTGCAGGCTGTATGAGCCATGAACAGTTTGAGTTATTGCCATAGTTGGAAGTACCGCTTCCATCTGTGATTGTTCCGGTGGCCGTGGTAAGTGTTTGGTTGCCGCTGCAAAAATTGGCAGGCGGAGTTGATGAAGAGGTATAGTCGAAACTAAAACCGGCTGCGTTTTGGGAGTAGTCGCTCGTGAACCTAACAAATACAGAACCGGATGGAATGGTGAGTGCTGTTGGGATAGTGGTGCCGGAATATTGTCCGATCAGGGCGCCTGTAGTATCAGTGCCGGAGTAAATACGGACAAAGTCATAATTGAGCTCTGTTGCAAATGCTGTGAAGGTAATGGTGATTGATGTTGCTCCGGAAGGTTGAATCAACCAAGAGCAATCAGAAAATAATCCGTATTGTGCATTTCCGCTGCCATCAGTTACTGTACCACTGGATGCTGTGAGCGTTTGCGTTCCGCTGCAAAAAGTTACCGGAGTAGTGCCCGAAGTATAATTGAGGCTGAATCCTCCTGCAGTGATGCTGCCATTGCTGGTGAAGCTGATAAAAGCATTTCCTGAAGGAACATTGATGGTAGGTGGCAGAACAGTACCGGAATAAGTGCCAATCAAAGTACCTGAGCTGTTGGTGCCGTTGTAGATGCTGACAAGGTCATTGCTTAATTCTGTGGCAAACTGAGTAAAATTGATGGTGATGCTTGTGGCGCCTGTGGGTTGAATGAGCCAAGAACAGTTTGAGTTATTGCCATAGTTGGAAGCTCCACTTCCATCTGTGATTGTTCCGGTAGCAGTGGTAAGGGTTTGGTTGCCGCTGCAAAAATTGGCAGGCGGTGTAGTGGTTGATGAATAGTTTAGGCTAAAGCCAGCAGCAGTTACGATATAATCACTGGTGAATCGTATAAAGACATTTCCGGAAGGGACAGTAATTGCCGAAGGAATAATGGTTCCGGAATAAGATCCCAAGAGAATACCGGTCGTGTCGGTGCCATTATAAATTTTCACAAAATCATAATTTGCTTCGGTAGCAAAAGCAGTGAAGGTGATCGTGATTTGGCTTGCCCCCGGAGGTTGAATGAGCCAGGAGCAATCAGCATTGATATTATAGTTGGAGGTACCGCTCCCATCCGTGATGGTGCCTGTGGATGCTGTAAGCACTTGGTTGCCGCTGCAAAAATTGGCAGGAGGGGCAGATGATGAGGTATAGTTCAAACTGAATCCCGCTGCATTAATGATATTGTCAGAGGTGAAACGGATATATGCATTTCCTGATGGTACAGTAAGAGCGGCCGGAAGGGTTGTTCCGGAGTAAGTGCCCAAAAGGGTACCTGTGGTATCGGTTCCGTTGTAGATGTAAACAAAGTCGTAGGTAGCTTCTGTTGCAAAAGCGGTAAAAGTGAGGGTGATTGAAGTAGCACCTAAAGGTTGAATCAACCATGAACAATCTGTGTTGACCACATAATCTGAGGTGCCGCTACCGTCCGTAATGGTTCCACTGCTAGCAGTGAGTATTTGATTGCCACTACAGAAGGAGACGGGTGTGTTGCCGGATGTGTAATTAAAACTGAATCCTCCCGAAGTGATGCTGCCATTGCTGGTAAAGCTGACAAAAGCATTTCCTGAAGGCACATTGATGGTAGATGGCAGAACAGCACCGGAATAAGTGCCAATCAAAGTGCCGGAGCTGTTGGTGCCGCTGTAAATGCTGACAAAGTCATTGCTTAATTCTGTGGCAAACTGAGTAAAATTGATGGTGATGCTTGTAGCGCCTGTGGGTTGAATGAGCCAAGAACAGTTGGAGTTATTGCCATAGTTGGATGTTCCACTTCCATCTGTGATTGTTCCGGCAGCAGTGGTAAGTGTTTGGTTGCCACTGCAAAAATTGGCAGGCGGTGCAGTGGTTGAAGTATAATTTAGGCTAAAGCCAGCAGCATTCACAATGTAATCGCTTGTAAATCGGATGTAAGCACTGCCTGCAGGGACAGTTATTGTTGGGGGAAGAGTGCTTCCGGACTAAGATCCCAAAAGAATGCCGGTAGTATCGGTGCCGCTGTAAATGGTAACAAAATCATAACTTGCTTCGGTATCAAAAGCCGTGAAGGTGATGGTGATTTGGCTTGCCCCCGGAGGTTGAATGAGCCAAGAGCAATCAGCATTGAGGTTGTAGTTGGAGGTACCACTCCCATCCGTGATGGTGCCTGTGGATGCTGTAAGTACTTGGTTGCCGCTGCAAAAATTGGCAGGAGGCGCAGATGATGAGGTATAGTTTAAACTGAACCCTGCTGCGGCAACAATATTATCACTTGTGAATTCCACAAAGGCATACCCTGATGGAACAGTAAGGGCAGAGGGTAAGGTGGTACCTGAATATGTTCCAAGAAGTGTTCCGGTTGCGTTGGTACCATTGTAGATTTTTACAAAATCGTAATTTGCTTCTGTGGCAAATGCAGTAAATGTGATTGTTATTGAAGTGGCTCCGGGAGGCTGAATTATCCATGAACAGTTTGCATTCATTGCATAATTACTACTTCCGCTTCCATCGCTGATGGTTCCGCTGGCGGCGGTGAGTACATTCCCGGTGGTGCAGCCCTGGCTGAAGGATTTCAGGCTTAATACAGCTACCAATAAAATAGTGAAAATGAGATACGATTTTTTCATATCTCAAAAGTAATTTTTTTTTACTAAGTATGATAATTTGTCCCTACCGATTACATACGGCGTGGAAGGAATAACAAAGGAAGTTTAAAGGGAAATTAATTGAATACCTTCACATTCAGCACGAAATCCTGCACTTTACCAATCTGCCCTGTTCTGGGCATGCCTGAAGTGATGCCGTACTTTTGCACCTTGATGGGTTTGCGTGTACTGTCGCTGTTGAGTTCTTCGATGGTCTGAAGAAGTTTTCCTGAACGAATGGCAAAGGCAGTGCCATCGGATTCCGTTTGTTTTCCACTGATGATGCCAATCACATTTCCTTTTTCATCCAGAAGAGGTCCTCCACTGTTTCCCGGATTTACCGGAATGGAAACCTGGTAACTGAGCGTGTCACCATTAAAACCGCTTCTACTGCTGATGGTACCCTCTCCGTATACAATTTCATCTTTTGGATAACCCAATGTAAATACTTTTTCACCCAATTTCGCTGATGTTTTGCGAATACTGTATGGGATGCGGTTCCATGATTTGAATGAGGTGTCTGAAATTTGAAGAATGGCAAGGTCACATTCAGGATAGGATTTTATCAGTGTTGTTTTGTAATGTTTTCCATCCTGAGTTTCAACAAATATAGAATCTCCGCCTTTGATTACATGATAGGAGGTAACTACAATTCCTTCCTCACCAATAGCAAACCCCGTGCCTCCAAATTGATTCACATTCCTGCTTTCTTTTTTGTCGGCAAGTGAAAAACCGGAGATGATTTTATTCTGAGAACTTCTGATGTGTTCTACATCTCTGCGCAAGGCTTTGTAGGCCGAATTTTTCATTTGCCCGTTCAGGTAGATAAAAAGACTCACAGAAACACCACTAATCAAAAGAGCTGTAGCTGCGGCGACCCAGAGACTGGTATAGAACACCTTTTTAGGTTTGGGCTCATTGGCCTTGGGTATGAGGGTAATCACAGGTATATCCTGTTCGGCAGCTATACGGAATAACTTTTCCCTGACATCTTTCCTGGAGAAATAAAAATCAATATCACCAAGCATGGCAGCATGAGATTCTGTAAATTTTAATAAATCTTCATCCCTTTTTAATCGATCCTCAAAGGCGGCAATCTCAGATGGCTGCATCTCCCCAAAGAGATATCTTTCAATCTCATCCAATAAATTTTCTTTGTCCATTGTCATCTTTCAATTTTTTAAATGGTTTCCTGCCTTCCTTTGCCCAGTGTAAGGTATCTTCTGAGCCGCATCAGGCATTTGTATTTTTGGTTTTTGGCAGTATCAGTGTTATTGTATCCATGTTTGTCGGCAATGTCTTTGATGCTCAATTTGCTGAAGTAATAATCCCTGATGATTTCAGCACAGGGATTACCAAGAAGATCAATGGCTTTGGCTATGCCTTCATACATTTTCTCCTTGTCGCTCCAGTCGCTCACTTCATCTTCAACGAGAAGGTAATCTTCCTGCTCATGCAGAACCACCATTCCCTTGTTTTTCTGAGAAAGCTTTTTGAGCCAAAGGTTGCGGGTTACGGAGTAGAGAAAAGTTTTTATACTGCATTGCAAGCCTGCATCTGATTTCTGCAGTTTTTCATACAGCACAATGATTGCTTCTTGGCAGAGATCTCTTGCTTCCTCCACCGAGCCCGAATTTTGAAGTACAAATGATTTGATACCTGGAAAGAACGATTTGTAAACAGTTTCCAGCGTTTGTGAATCACCCTCCCTGATGCCTTTCAACATGAGTTCTTCTGCGGGCAATATCTGGTACTGGCTTTCTGTCTTCATCTATTAGTTCCTGTTTTACGGGATGGTAACCCAAGGGGCGTTTAAAATTCGAAATATTCTGTCTTTTTTGGCATGATTCTTCATTTATTAAATTTAAATATCTGATAATCAATAAAAAACAAGAATTTTTTAAAGTGGCGGGTTACTTTCATCTCCTGTAAGTATTAATGGTCAACAATAACACAAACATGAAAAACCTTTTCAAATTCACGCTCGTGGCTGCCGTAGTTGTAGCGATGACAACTGCCTGTGGCAACAAAGAAGAAAAAGCTGAAGCTACTGCTGACACTACAAGCATGGCTGCTCCTGCTGTTGATTCAACTGCTGCTGCTCCTGCTGCTACAGATTCAGCTGCTGCTCCTGCTGAAGCTGCTGCTCCTGCAGAAGGTCAACACGAAGGTGAGCATCATTAATTTGCTCCCCAAAATTCTTGAGAATCCCGCTTCGGCGGGATTTTTTTTACCCTATGATGTTTACTTCTCTCTCCAGCCTGACACCGAATTTTTCAAACACTTCCCGGAGGATATATTCAGATAAATTGTAAATATCATTCCCGCTTGCTTGTCCATAATTAACCAAAACAAGTGCCTGCATGGTATGCACACCTGCATCTCCCTGTCGGTATCCTTTGAATCCACATTTTTCAATTAACCAACCGGCAGCCAGTTTTTTCATTCCCGGACCGGCATCATAAACAGGCACATCTGCATCATTCTTTTTAATTGCATCTGCGAGTTCTTCAGAAACCACAGGGTTTTTAAAGAAACTTCCGGCATTACCCAATACAGCAGGATTTGGTAGTTTTGATTGCCTCACGGAGATGACAGCTTTTCTGATGTCGGAAATTGTGGGTTGGGTAACTTTCATTTTCTCAAGTTCTTTCTCGAGATTCCCATAACTCGCATTGATCTTGGCTTGTTTCTGAAGCCGAAATGAAACTGATGTAATGACAAACCTGTTCTTGGCCTCCTGCTTAAAAATGCTGTCGCGGTAACCAAACCTGCAATTAGCAGCGGAAAATTCGTGCATCGTGCCATTGGCTATTTCAAGGGCTGATACCTTTTCGCAAACATCTTTAATCTCCGCACCATAGGCACCAATGTTTTGCATGGGAGAGGCACCCACACATCCCGGAATAAGTGAAAGATTTTCTAATCCTGCCCAACCTCGTTCCACAGCAAATCCAACCAAATCATCCCATATTTCTCCTGCCCCTGATTCAATTACCACATGAGAAGAGTCTTCATCGGTGACACGCATTCCCCGTATGCAATTGCGAAGAACCATGCCGGAGAAATTACTGCGAAAAAGCACATTGCTTCCTCCTCCCAAAATGAGCAAGGGTTCTTCAGGATAACTTGCCCTTTCCTGCAAGGCATTCAGCAATTCTTCCCTGTTTGTTACAGAAACAAATCTGGCTGCGGTGCATGTTATTCCAAAGGTATTGTAAGGTTTAAGACTGACATTTTTTTCAATGGGCATCATGACGAATAAATGTGATGTGAGGATGTTGATATTTTGACTTACCTGGCCTTCTTTTTATATCCCTTGCTTGTTTTGTCTGGTTTTAGGTCGGGGGACGCCGGTTTCCTGAAAATGTCCTGTCTGCTCTTTGGTCTGATTGTACCAAACCAGGTAAAACCCTCGAGCATATTTTCAGCCGGCGAACTCCCTTTCACAGGATTCATAAGGGCATCCGGAGATTCAAGAAATGAAATCTGTTGTACTTTTTTGTTGGCCATCGTAATATCCATGTCTGTGCTTTTGGCGTGATTGATGCCTACATACGAACTGTCTTCATCATCCCTCGCATAGTATATGCTCATGGCATTCCCCTTTACCCTTACCAGGTGCAATTCATTGTTCAGAAAGAATCCCCTTGTTCGTTTTCCTTTGATCTGGTTGTATCGCACGGAATCGAGCCGTGATCCAATAAAAGCCTTGCCTATCTGGTCGATAAAATACAATGTTCCTCCGCTCAGTTTAAGCTGCATGAAATCTCCATTGAGCTGATTGGCTTCATTCCAAAGGATGGGCGATACATACATTTTCATGAGGGAATCATTGCCGGTATATGCCAATGAGTCGCATACACCCTGCATGTCTTTTCGATAGAACCTGACATGTCTCCAGGCGAGTAGAATGCGGTGTCTTTCTGCAAGTGAATCATTTTTAAACGGTTCGGGTGAAGGCTCTATTTGTTTGTTTCCTTTTTTTGCTGAAGTTTTTTTATGGGCTTTTTCATGTTTTTTTTTAGCCGAGAAATACACACTGTCGTAGGTCGATTTCAGCGTATCTGCATGCAGGAATAGCGTATCAGATTGATCGTACTGCATCATCATGGCACTGTCTGTGATGTAGGAATAATCCTGCTTTTCAAAAAATTCTGCAAAGTGACCTTTTAAAATAATTTTCTCAGATGTGTCGTGAATGCTCACATGCTTTACAGCGCGTCCATACCCCAGGGGTTTGTCATAATAAATACTATCTCCGGTAATGGTTTGGTTTTTGTTTTCAAGTCGGGTGTTTTTACCAAAGCGCGCTTTATCGGTCTTGCTGTTGTACCATCCATTTTCACAATAAATTTTTTCATTTTCAGGAGTGGTCATGTTGGTTGGTCCTAAAAAGTAGCTGATGTCGGTTTGGGTATTGTGTTTAAGTGTATCGGTTTTGATGGTATAATCAGGATTAACAAGTACCACATTTTTATGAAAATGCAGCATTTTTTCCCTGTTGTAATAATAACCAGTCAGGGATGTTAAGGTATTTTCTTCAGTCACTATTTTTCCGCCCGACGGATAGTGAGCGATTCCTTTTTCTCTGTCATAGTAGAGTTGTTGTGTGGTAAGCGTCATCTTTTTTTCTTTCAAAACCACATTCTGTTGGATGTCTGCTTTTTTTGTATTGCCATCATAGTGCATGATCTCACCGGTGAGCGTCACGGTATCTCCTTGCACCAGTTTCACATGGCCGAAGGCGTCCAGTTTGTTGTCATCAAAGTAATAGGCACTATCGCAGAACATGAGTGCACCCTCATGCCTGAATCTTACATCTCCAATTAATCGTTTGGTTTTGCCGCCAAGATTTTCATCAAACTCGAGCGAGTTGGCATTGAGAAGTTCTATTTCCCTCGCTTTGTTTTGCGCATGGTTTAACGCAGGGAGCAGCAGGGCAAAAATCAATATTCCTGATGCAAATTGTCTCAACGGAATAATGTTTGTTCTCTTCCGGGGCCGGTAGATACGAGCGTAACGGGCACCTGAACATAATCTTCTATCAGCCTGATGTATTGCTGCAGGGAGGATGGTAAATCGCGGAAATATTTTACCTGATCTAAACTTCCCCAGCCATCAAGTTCTTTGTAAACAGGTTCTACCTTTTGGTTTTCAAACTGGTAAGGCAAGGTATCCTGCAAACGCCCATTGATGTTGTAGGCAGTACATACCTGTATTTTTGGTAATCCACCCAAGACATCTGATTTCATCATTATCAGTTCAGTGATTCCATTGATCATGCAGGCAAATTTAAGCGCCGGCAAATCAAGCCAGCCACAACGCCTGGGCCTGCCTGTGGTAGATCCGAATTCCTTGCCTTTTTCTCTGATGTTGTTGCCTATTTCATCATGCAGCTCGGTAGGGAAGGGACCACTTCCCACACGGGTGCAATAGGCTTTAAAAATGCCGATGACATGGCCAATGGCTGATGGAGGCAATCCAAGTCCTGTACAGGCGCCTGCGCAGGTTGTGTTAGAAGAAGTTACATACGGGTATGTACCGAAATCAATATCAAGGAGTGAACCCTGCGCTCCTTCGGCAAGTATTTTTTGCTGTTTTTGCAAACACTGATGGATGTAGTATTCACCGCTCACAAGTGGCAATTCCCTGATGGCATCAATGGCTGCAAACCAGGCGTTTTCTTCCTCTACGAAACTCTCATCAGGCATGACATCGTAAGCCTTCAGCAGCTGTAGGTGTTTCTTTTTGAGGGCTTCATATTTCTCGCGGAAATTCGCATGTTGCGTATCTCCTATTCGCAATCCGTTTCGGCCGGTTTTGTCCATGTATGCCGGTCCAATTCCTTTGAGCGTAGAACCGATTTTGTCTTTTCCTTTTGCCTTTTCAGAGGCGGCATCAAGCATACGATGTGTGGGAAGGATGAGATGCGCTTTTTCTGAAATCATCAGTCTGTTTTTCGTGTCAACTCCGTTTTCATTCAATGCCAGGAGTTCTTTTTGCAGCACAATGGGATCAATCACCACACCATTGCCAATCAGATTTTTTGCTGAGTTTCTGAAAATACCGCTGGGAACAGTATGCAACACATGCTTTCGATCTTCGAAAACGAGCGTATGGCCGGCGTTTGGTCCACCCTGAAACCGTGCAACCAATTGATAGTTTGGTGTGAGTACATCAACCACCTTGCCTTTGCCTTCATCACCCCATTGCAGGCCAAGCAATACATCTATTTTACTCATGGTATGTTTTTAATTGTTTTGTAAACCGGCTAATGCCTCGTCTAATGTATCACAAACTTTGAAAACTGTAATCAGTTTGGTAATGATGAGCAATTCTCTGATTTTAGGATTGACATGTGCAATGATCACTTCTCCATCCTTGCTGCGCGTTTTTGTGAGGATTGTCAGGAATACGCCCAAACCACTGGAATTCATATATTCGAAGAGGCTAAAATCAAGGATAAATAGGCAATTCCCTTTCCCGATGTTATCCTCAACTTGTTTAAGCATGCCTTCGGCCTGGCTTTTTTCTATGAGAGAACCAATAGGTCTGATAATGACTGCGCCATTCTTGGCTTCGGTTTCAAATGAAAAATTCATGTTGTCGTAATTTTATGCTCACAGATTTCACCTGAGCTAATTTTGTTGCAATGTCCGTAAAAATTTAGAGAATGGTGAGTAATATTCATGTTTAACAAACTACCTGCTGTATTCTGGATATTTTGAATACGCGGGTCGCAAAATTCAAATACTTTCTTGCAATCAAGACAAATCAAATGGTCGTGCTGACGGTACTTGAAAGCTTTTTCAAATTGGGCCAGGTTTTTTTCACCGAATTGATGCTTCTTCACCAACTTACAATCCAGCAACAATTCTATGGTATTGTAAAGGGTTGCCCTGCTCACCCTGTACCGTTTGTTTTTCATCTTGATATACAGGGATTCAATATCAAAATGACCTTCGTTGGAATAAATTTCGTCCAGTATTGCAAATCGCTCGGTGGTCTTTCGGTGGCTGTGTTCTTTTAGATAGTCCAGAAAGATTTTTTTAACCGTTTGTTTGGTTTCAGTTGATTCTTTCATCAGTTGGAATCTATTCGAAGGGCATGCATAACGCCACTCACTTTTTTGAGTTTTTTGATCAGCTCTGTCAGGTGGTTGGTATCGTAAACATAAACCATGATGGTACCATCGAACAGTCCATCATTGGTATCGAAGTTCAGGCTTCTCATGTTGATGTTGTACTCTGAAGAGATGATGCGGGTAATGTTATTAACGAGCCCCACTTCGTCTGTGCCTGTAACCTTGATACCTGCCAGAAATGACACTTTCTCTGTGTTCGACCATTTTGCCTTGATGATTCGGTAAGCAAAATTCGACATCAGCTTGATGGCATTCGGGCAAGTAGTTCTGTGAATCTGAATTTTTTTCTGGTCATCCAAAAAACCGAATACATCGTCGCCTCGGATAGGTGTGCAGCAATCTGACAATGCGTAATCAAGCGTCTGAAGCTTGCCGTCAAGCACCAATGAGTCTGCTTTTCCGCGAACCTGTTTGACCACATCATCAAAAGATTTGTTTTCTGCTTTTGGAAGAATCAGAGAATAAGTCCCTGACTTTTTATCCTTCACCACCAGGTTTTTCAGGCTTTTGAGATCAATGGCTTGTATCGCAATACGGTAATGTAAGTCAGCGGGAGAACCCATTTTATAATGGGTACATATTTTTTGAATATTCGATTCTGTTGGAAATATTTTAAGGGCCTTCAGTTTTTTCTCAAGCAATTGTTTTCCGGTTGTTGCAAGTTCCTTTTTTTCATCCCTCAAAAATTCCTTGATTTTTGTTCTGGCTTTTGCGGTTATCACAAAGTCGAGCCAGTTCTCTTTGGGTGACTGTTTCTCTGAAACCAATACCTCAATCTGTTCCCCGCTCTTTAAAACATAACTCATGGGGACCAATTTGTTATTGATTTTTGCACCAATGCATCTGTCACCAACGCGGGAGTGAATGTCGTAGGCAAAATCGAGAGCCGTAGCGCCAAAGGGCATGGAGCGCATCTGTCCCTTGGGAGTAAAAACAAATATCTCCTCTGTAAATAGGTTCAGCTTAAAATCATCAATGAAGTCGAGGGCATTGGTATTGGGATTTTCCAAAAGTTCTCTGATGCGTCTCAGCCAGTCTTCAATATTACTTTCAACTGCCTGATGCGGCTCTTTGTTTTTATATTTCCAATGGGCAGCGTAACCAAGCTCTGCTATCTCATCCATTCTTTGTGTCCGTATTTGCACTTCTACCCATTTTCCATCAGGACCCATTACTGTGGTGTGCAAACTTTCATACCCATTGGATTTAGGTGTGTTAATCCAATCGCGCAAACGATCGGGATTGGCCTTATAAAAATCAGTGACTACTGAGTAAGCGGCCCAGCAGGCTGTTTTTTCTTCTTCCGGTGGAACATCCAGGATCAAACGGATGGCAAACACATCATATACTTCTTCAAACGGGATATTTTGCTTGCGCATTTTTTGAAGAATGGAAAAGATGGATTTGGATCTTCCCTTGATATTGAAGTTGAATCCTTTTTCGGTAAGTGCATTTACAATGGGGAGGCTAAACTTATTGATGTAGCGCATCCTTTCCTTTTCACCGGCCTGCAGTTTGCCGGTAATATGCTCAAAAGCTTCGGGCTCCTTGTATTTCAGGCAAAGGTCTTCCAACTCAGTTTTAATGCTGTATAAGCCAAGGCGGTGTGCGAGCGGTGCATAAAGAAAAAGCGTTTCCGAAGCAATCTTGAGTTGCTTCTCTCTGGACATAGAATCCAGTGTACGCATATTGTGCAGGCGATCGGCGAGTTTAATCAGAATAACCCTCACATCATCTGAGAGCGTGAGCAGCATTTTTCTGAAATTTTCTGCCTGGATACTGGTATCAGGATTGTCGAAAACAACACCCGAGATTTTGGTTAGCCCATCGATGATGGCGGCAGGTTTCTCACCAAAAATATTTTTGATGTCTTCAAGAGTGGTATCAGTATCTTCAACCACATCGTGCAGAAGAGCACAGACAACAGAAACAGGACCCAATCCAATTTCGTCAACGGCAATTTTAGCTACTTCCAGCGGATGATAAATATAGGGTTCACCCGACTTCCTGCGCATGTCTTTGTGTTGGGCAAGCGCAAGGTCAAAAGCCTTTCTGATCATCGTTTTGTCGCCTTTCTCCAATCGGTTGCGGCACGATTTAAGTAAATCACGATAACGCTTGAGTATTTCTTTTTTTTCTATTTCAGCAGTTTCCATAAAGGATGCCTGTGGAAGGGATACAAACTTAACCTAAAATCGGAAAGAAAATAACTTTTTTGTCTATGAAAAAGCCTTGCTAAAGCTCTTTCTCCATCACAAAATCATTCATCCAGAACTTGCCAATGGGAATGTCCTCCTCCCGTGTAATGGCGTATCCGCAGGCTTCATAAAAATGCACTGCCGAATTGTATCTGTTTACATTGAGAAACAACATCTTTTTACCGGCATTTTTCAGGAGCATTTCTATGTGTTTGATCAGGCTTTTTCCAAACCCTTTTCCTTTGTAATCAGGGTCTACATATATTTTGTTCAATTTCGCTTGGCCAGCTGATTCCATGCTGTAAGAGGCATAGCCTGCAGGATTGTTTTCTCCCAAGAACATGAGTACAAAATGCTGGCCATCCTGCATCGATTTTTCTATGCCTGAGATGCTATACCATTCCTCAAACATAAAGGCAAGTTGGTCTTCACTCAAAATTGGAGCGTAAGTGGGAATCCAGGCCTTCCTTGCGAGTTCTCTGATAAGGGCAGCATCAGCTTTGCCTGCATGAACAAAGAAAGGATTCATGCGTACTTACTTTTTCTTTTTTCGGGCCTGTTGCTGGAGTGCCTGTTGTTGCTTAGTCATCTCCTCCAGCTTTTGCTGAAACCTCGATTTTTTAACCGGTTTTTTCTTGTTTTCCTGAATTTTCCTGTGGATGGCTTCCTCGTTCACACTCAGTTTCATCAGGTACTGAATGCCAAAGGTCATCATGTTGGCAATGAAATAGTAATAAGTGAGTCCTGATGAATAGCTGTTTAGGGAGAACATGAAAATAAGTGGCATCAGGTACATCATCCATTTCATCTGCTCCATCTGAGCATTTCCGCTGAACTGGGAACTGTTCATGCGGGTATAGATGATGGTGGATGCTGTCATCAGAAGGGTAAACAAACTCACATGGTTTCCATACATCGGAATGGTAAATGGCAGGGTAAAAATCGAATCATAGGAGGAAAGATCGGCTGCCCAGAGAAATGCTTTTTGCCGCAATTCGATGGAGGCGGGGAAAAACCTCAGCACTGCAAGAAGGATTGGAAGCTGCAGCAACAGTGGAATACAACCTCCGAGTGGATTGACTCCTGCTTTGCGATACAGCGCCATGATGGCTTGCTGCTTTTTCATGGGATCCTCTTTTTCAAACTTCACATTGATCTCGTCCATTTCTGGCTTCAGCACTTTCATTTTTGCAGAAGATAAATAGGCTTTGTATGTAAGGGGGAGAATCACAATTTTAATGATCAGGCACATCAGCAGAATGACAATACCCATGTTGATGTTGAAGTTGGTGAGGATGTTAAAGATGGGAATGATGGCATACAGATTGATCCAGCCAATGATTCCCCATCCAAGATTCAATTGATCCTCAAGGCCGATATTATATGATGCAAGTGTTTTGAAATGATTGGGGCCAAAGTAAAATTGAAGTTTATGCACTTCGTTTTCACCATGTTTATAGGGAAGGGTAAAGGTGGCTGCCATGTGTTTGGTAAAGGCCGAACTGTCGCCTGCAGGGAGCACCGATACATCTGTGGGCTTTTGAAATCCCGAACGCTGGATGAGTGCGGAACAAAAATATTGTTGCTTAAATGACACCCATGTTACTGTGTTGGGCAAGGATTCTTTATCGTCGCCTGTTTCGCTGAGATTATCGACCTCACCATCGGCATATCTGTAAAATACTGAGGTAACCGATGCTTCGAGTTGCTTGTTTTTTTCATGTGTGAGGGAAGAGAGCTTCCAATCTAAATTCACATCTGTTGCGTTGGCAGAAATCATTTTTCCCATGCCAAGCAAGCGAATGTTTAATTGCACATGAAATGAATCTGCAGGCAATGCGTATTCAAAAAGAATGGCAGTTGCACTGTCAATCCTGGCTTCAAAGCAATGGATGTCTCCTTTGGGGCGGTACACAAAATAAAGGGAATCTGTGCGGATGGTTCTTCCTTCTGCAGGGAATACCAGTGCAAATGAAGACGAGTCGGCAGAAATCAGATCCACCGGTTTTCCAAGATTTGTTTTATAGCCTTTGAGTATGGCAGATACAGGTCGGGCACCGCGATTGCTGATGCTTAATTTGAGTCTATTGTTCTGGATACTTGTAAAGGTGGTTTTACCTTGCGTGAGTTGAAAAAACGAACCCATGGCCTGTTTTCTCTGCAAGTCTAGCAAGCTGTCGCTTATTACTTGCTTGGGTTTTTCCTCAGGCGCAGCCATTGATTTTTCTGCTTTGATGCGCTCGGCTGCTTGTGCTGAATCTTTGCGTTTTTGCTGCAACGCCAATTCTGCTTCTGAAGGAGAATTGTAAATTGAAAACCCGATGAGAATACCGAAAATGAGAACCAGCCCGATGATACTGTTTTTATCCACAGTTGATGATTTTTGAGGATGCGAAGATAGGGAATGGGGCTTACATCAAGCCTTGAAACAGGCAAGAAAAAAGCCGGGTATTTCCCGGCTTTTTCAAAATGGTTTTAAATACTGATTATTCCTCTACAACTTCAAACTGGATATCAGCAGTTACATTTTTGTGCAACTTAACTTTGGCAGTGTAGGTTCCAAGGGATTTTACATGGTCGTCGTCCATGATGATGTTTTTACGATCAATGTCAACTCCCAGTTTACGGATGGCATCTGCCAGTTGAAGCGGAGTAACCGATCCGTAGATCTTGCCGTTTTCTCCCGCTTTGGCTCCGATTTTGAGCACCTTGTCCTTGAACCAATTGGCTGAAGTCTCGGCCTCTTTCATGATTTTTTCTTCTTTGAAAGCCCTCTGACGGCGGGTTTCAACGAGCATTTTTTTGTTACCCGGTGTGGCAAGAATGGCCATTCCGTTTGGTATAAGGTAATTTGCACCATACCCGTTGCGAACGGTTACCAGATCATCTTTTGATCCCAGGTGCTGAACATCTTTTAATAAGATTACTTCCATGGCTTCATGCTTTAGATGGTTAATAATTATTTAAGCAAATCGCCTACATATGGCATCAAGGCCAGATGACGAGCTCTTTTTACAGCCTGTGCAACTTTGCGTTGAAACTTCAGTGAAGTACCTGTTAATCGACGGGGCAAAAGCTTACCCTGCTCATTTACAAACTTGAGTAAAAAGTCAGGATCCTTATAGTCGATATAACGAATGCCGGCTTTTTTAAAGCGGCAATATTTTTTCTTCTGAACATCCACAGTTGGGGGATTCAGGTATCTTATTTCTTGTGCGTTGTTAGCCATTTCCTGAGAGCATTAAGCGGTTACTTCTTTCTTTTCTGCTTTGCGGGTAATGCGACGCTGCGCATATTCCAGGGCAAATTTGTCAAGCTTTACAGTCAAAAAGCGAATCACTCGCTCATCCCTGCGGAAGCTCAATTCAAATTCGTTTACAAAGGTGGCGGGTGCCTGGTACTGAAACAGTACATAAAACCCGGAGGTCTTTTTGTTGATGGGGTAGGCCAGTTTGCGTAAACCCCAGTTCTCATCGTGTACCATGGATACACCATTGCTCTTCAGGTACTCTTTGTACCTGTTTACCGTCTCCTTTGCCTGATCTTCAGACAAAACGGGAGTCAAAATGAAAACGGTTTCGTAGTTGTTTAACATGTTTATTTTCAAAAGGATTGCAAAGATAATAAAAATGCCATTCTGCAAAACTTTTTGATTAAGTTTGCTTGCAATAGCCTATATCTCCCCGGTATTTGATCAAGAAAAGACCCATATTTTCCCTTGCTCTGTTGTTTGCCATCGCATGTACCTGGGTTTTCACCAACCATGCGCTTTATCGCAAAAAGGCCCTCATTGTTTATGACATGGCCGAATATTACCTCTACCTGCCTGCCTTTTTTTTGCATCAAGACCTTCAACTCAATTATATTTTTACTCCGGAAGGAGAGGGTGGATTTTATTGGTTTAAGCCCGGACCGGGTGGTTCAAGAGTCATCAAAATGACCTGCGGTGTGGCCATGCTTGAATCCCCCTTCTTTGGAATAGCCCACCTCTCAGCCCATCTCTTTGGATGGAAACCGGATGGATGGTCACCTGTTTACCAATTTTTTATCGGAATCTCAGGCATTTTTTATGCGAGTCTCGGAATTTACCTCCTTGGCTGTTTCCTCCTGGCCTACTTCCCGCTCAAACCTGTACTCCTCACGATTGCCTCCCTGGGCTTTGCCACCAACTACTTTTATTATAGTGCTCATGAGAACGGAATGAGCCATGTGTATTCTTTTTGTCTCATCTCAGCACTCCTTTTTACGGTCAGGAAAACCATGCTTTCCCGGACATCGATCTTGCCATTTTTGTTTGCAGGACTCATTTCCGGTTTGGTTGTAGCAGTCAGGCCGGTGAACATGCTGCTGCTGCCTTTTGTGTTTCTGCTGGTATTTGCCGCCGAAAAGAAATCTCCACTAATTCACTTCAAGGAAAATATTTTCCACTATCTGCTGGTTTGCATGGCCGGCATTTCAATTCTTTTGCCCCAGTTTTTCTATTACAAATTGGTAACCGGACAATGGTATTTTTATGCCTATGTGGATGAAAAATTTTTCTTTCAGCATCCCCAACTCATTAATGTGCTCATCGGCTATCGCAAAGGACTTCTTGTTTACTGCCCGGTATTGTTTTTGTTGATTCCCGGCTTTTTTATGTTGTTTTCACACAACAAATGGCTGGGGATAATTACCCTGATTGGCGCGGCAGCATATATATATGTGGTATCCTCCTGGTGGTGCTGGTGGTACGGGGGCTCATTTGGCATGCGCGCACTTATCGATGTTTTTCCTTTGTTCTCTTTGCCTTTTGTTCTTGTATGCCATTGGGCAATCAATGCAGGAGCTGTTTGGAGAAATGCGATTTATGTTTTCACCTCTTGTTGCGCACTTTTGCTTTGGATACAGTTTTACCAATACACCCATTGCATCATTCATTATGATGGCATGAACCGCAAGGCATACTGGCATGTTTTTCTTTCCAGAAAAGTGGCGCCTGCAGAATATATTCACTCCCCGGATTATGAAAAGGCAGTGAAAGGTCAGGATATTGATTGAGACTGTCTGCAAGACTATTCTGTATCTTGCATCAATCTTTGTATAGTCTCCCTTTCCTATGTACACCACCCACGAAAAAGCAGCGGAACTCATCAAGTCGGGGAACAAAATTTATGTTCATACCGCTGCCGCAACTCCCGAAAGGCTCCTGCAGGCCCTAGCGTCCAGGGTAGATGAGTTATCGGAAGTAAGCTTGTATCATATGCATATAGAGGGTAATGCACCACATTTGCAGAATGGTCTACACAAGGTATTTAAAGACTTTTCTTTTTTTGTAGGACCAAGCGTTAGAAAATATGTTCAGCTGGGACAAGCAGAATACATACCGGTTTTTTTTAGTCAGATTCCCGGTCTCTTTCGTAACAAAGTTATCCCTCTGGATGTGGCACTCATACAGGTTTCTCCACCGGATGCGCATGGCTTGTGTTCGCTGGGTGTTTCTGTTGAAACAAGCCTGGCTGCCATGCAATCTGCTTCTCTTGTTATTGCACAGGTAAATCCAAATATGCCCAGAACACATGGCGATGGATTTGTTCCATTTTCTAGGTTTGCTGCGGCTGTTTGGTGTGATGATCCACTTCCGGAGGTAATCGCTAAGCCACCCTCAGATACAGATTTGGCCATTGGCAGAAATGTTGCCTCACTCATAGAAGATGGAGCAACCCTGCAAATGGGCATTGGAGCTATTCCAAATGCGGTGTTGTCAAGTTTGGGCAACCATAAAAATCTCGGTATTCATACCGAAATGTTCAGCGATGGTATTTTATCCCTTGTTGAAAAGGGCGTCATCAATGGACATCTAAAAAAAAACCATCCGGGTAAAATTGTATCAGGATTTGTGATGGGTAGCAGAGCATTGTATGACTTTGTGGATGACAACCCCGAGGTTGCCCTTCTCGATATTGCCTATGTAAACGATCCCTCGGTAATCTCCCGAAATCCGAGGGTAACAGCCATTAACAGCGCCATAGAGGTTGATTTAATGGGTCAGGTTTGTGCAGATACTATCGGAAAACTACAATATTCCGGGGTTGGTGGTCAGCTTGATTTTATTTGGGGTGCCATGCTCAGCGAAAGAGGCAAACCGATTATTGCACTACCCAGCACTACCAAAACAGGTGCAAGCCGTATTGTTACAGGCTTACAACCCGGCGCAGATGTGGTAACAACCCGTGCTCATGTGCATTATGTTGTTACGGAGTATGGTATTGCCGATTTGTACGGAAAATCTTTAAAAGAACGCGCCAAGGCGCTGATTGAGATTGCACACCCTAGTCATCGAGAGATGCTGGAGAAAGCGGTTTAGAAAATCTGGAATGCGATACGGGCGCGGGGCAAGGCCCCGCGCCCGTATCGCCAATCTATCTCAGATGAAGATTTGATATATCGATTTTTTTTAAGCAGAACTATCATTTTTTGACTTCATACCACCACTCCTTGCCCATTGGTTTTTAGGAAATTTGAACCGTAATTACCCCTACAATTTTCAGCATCAATCATTTT
>JBKCNM010000031.1:0-133763 GCA_046297395.1 Bacteroidota bacterium | reverse complement strand
AGCGCCGACTGAAATTTTCCCATGGCTTCATGGGCCAAGGTGTAAAATTTGTACACCATCAGCAACACCTGATTTAGTTTTAATTTTTCAGCCAGCATTTTGGCTTCATCAAGCAATTGTAAGGCTTCCGGATAGAGCTCCATGTCGATGAACAACTTGGCTTTGCTCCTCAACAGGTGGGCTTTGATTTCCTCGTTTGCATGTGACTGGATGCCAGCCTCAGCTTCTTCAAACAATACCAGGGCTTTTTTATACTGGCGCAAACGGGTTTTCAAGATGGCTCGCGTAACAAGGGCAAACAATTCAAGATTTTTATTGCCCATGACAAAAGCCATCTCCTGTGATTTACGCAGATAAACAGCAGCTTCAGCGTACTCATCGCTCAGGGTAAGCATATTGCCCAATTCAAAACAGGCCTGCGCAATGTCATTACTCTGCTTGTATTTTTCAGATAAAATGAGGTATTTACGGAAATGTGAAACGGCATTTTCAAAGTCACGGGTAGATTTAAAGGCACTGCCAATTTTATGGTGCAGGGGGCCTTTGCAGTATTCCAAAGAAAGATTCTCGTTGATGATTTCAAGTGCGGAGAAATATTCTCCAAGCGCCATCTCACAGTCTTCTAGGGATTGATAAACCTTGCCGGTAAGCTCAAGGCATTGCAGCATCACCAGAGGCTTGTCTTCGCTTGCCAGTAGTTTTTTTGCTTCATCAAGAATGATAAGCGCCTGACGAGGATTTTGGTCAGCCAAGAAAACCTGTGCCAGATAATAAAGACTCTGACCGATATATGCCTGGTTACGCAATTCCCTGCTGAGTGCCAGAGCAAACAAAACATCCTTTTTTTCAGGAAGTTTTCCTGCCGAAATCAGGGATGCAAAACCCGTCAGCATCCTTGATGTTTCAAGGGCTGGAAGTTCGATGGCCTGTGACTGGGGAACCTTGTGTAACAGTGTGTTCATTTTGTGTGTTGATTTGAAATGTGGGGTGTATTACGCTAAACCAACATCAAAAGGTTACAAATTCATAAAATTCTTTTGACTAATTTAGCCCGCAGATTCTTTTTTAACAATGAATATCCACGAATATCAGGGCAAAGACATCCTTAAAAGTTTCGGTGTTCCCATTGCCGAAGGCATCGTTGCCGAAACCCCCAAGCAAGCCGTAGAGGCTGCAAATGAATTGAGCAAGCTTACGGGCACCAAGCTCTGGGTAATCAAAGCACAGATTCATGCCGGTGGCAGGGGCAAAGGAACCATCATAGGTTCTGAACAAAGAGGCGTTGCTCTGGCAAAGACCCTTCAGGATGTGGAAACGATTTCCGGTAACATCTTGGGCAAAACCCTGGTAACTCTGCAGACAGGTCCCGCCGGAAAGCAGGTGAACAAGGTTCTGGTGGCAGCAGATGTGTACTTTCCCGGAGAATCCCCTACCAAAGAATACTATATGAGCGTGTTGCTCGATCGTGCCAAAGGCCGCAACATCATCATGTATTCCACCGAAGGCGGAATGAATATCGAAGAGGTGGCTCATCATACCCCTCATCTGATTCACAAAGAAGAGGTTGATCCCAAAACAGGATTGCTGCCTTTTCAGGCCAGAAAGATTGCATTTAACCTTGGCCTCGAGGGGGATGCATTTAAACATATGGTAAAATTCGTAAGTGCCCTCTACAAAGCCTACGATGCCATAGATGCCTCTCTTCTTGAAATAAATCCTGTACTTAAAACATCTGATAACCGCATCCTGGCGGTAGATACAAAGCTCTCCTTCGACGAAAATGCACTTTTCCGTCACAAAGATTATGAAGCCCTGCGCGACATCTCTGAAGAAGATCCCACCGAAGTGGAAGCCGGTGAACACAACCTCAATTATGTAAAGCTAGATGGAAATGTTGGCTGCATGGTGAATGGTGCCGGTCTTGCCATGGCTACCATGGATATTATCAAACTATCCGGTGGCGAACCTGCCAATTTCCTTGATGTTGGTGGCACGGCAAACGCGCAAAGGGTGGAACAGGCATTCCGTATCATCCTCAAAGACCCCAATGTAAAAGCCATCCTTGTGAATATTTTCGGGGGCATTGTCCGCTGCGACAGAGTGGCCCAGGGAATTGTTGAAGCTTATAACAACATGGGTTCAATTAAAGTGCCCATCATCGTGCGATTGCAAGGTACCAATGCGGTAGAAGCCAAGAAGATTATTGACGAGTCGGGCCTGCAGGTATATTCTGCGATTGAACTGCAGGAAGCTGCCAACCTCGTAAAGAAACTGCTCTCCTAATAATTCTCCCAAGCGCCTTGCCGAACATTCACATCTCAGTTTGGTTTTAACCCAAGGCATGGGCAAATACACCTATCTTTTTCTAGACCTGGCTTCGGTGCTGTTTCCTTTTTTGTTGAGCTTCGACAAAAAAGTGGCCTTTTACAAACAGTGGAAAGGTCTCTTTGCAGGGATCGGCATCACAGGTACCTTCTTCATACTATGGGACATCTGGTTCACAGCCAATGGCATCTGGAGTTTCAACCCAGCCTACATTACCGGCATCTATATTTTTAATCTTCCTTTGGAGGAAGTTTTGTTTTTTGTTTGCGTGCCGTATGCCAGTGTTTTTATTTACGCCTGTTACAAGGTGTATTTTTCCTTTTCATTTTCGCTGCCTCTGCTTTACAAACTGCTCCCGGCATTGGCAGTTATCATTTTCTCTCTTGCGGTGTATTTTCATGCGCAGCTTTACACCCTGGTTAATTTTTCAATAGGAGCCGTCTTTATCCTGATGCATGCATACATTTTTAAAAAGCCCTGGCTCGGGAAATTCATGGTGGCTTATTTGTTGCATCTATTGCCGTTTTTTTTGGTAAACGGGGTACTTACTGCTCTACCGGTAGTGATGTATGCACCGGAACATATCATGGGAATGCGCATTGGCACAGTGCCTGCAGAGGATACAGTATATTCTCTGGTGTTGATGCTGGGTGTGGTTACTGTGATGGAAAAAATAAATACTCCGGCAACTAAACATTAAAACGGAAGTGCATTACATCTCCATCTTGCACAATGTATTCCTTGCCCTCTACCTGTAATTTTCCGGATTCTCTGCAAGCTGCTTCCGAACCATATTTAATGAAGTTTTCGAAAGCGATGACTTCTGCCCTGATAAATCCTCTCTCAAAATCGCTGTGAATGATGCCTGCTGCTTGTGGAGCAGTCATCCCTTTTGAGATGGTCCATGCCCTCACTTCCTTTTCTCCGGCAGTGAAATAGGTTTCAAGATTAAGCAAACGATAGGCTGCCCTGATGAGTTTATTTACGCCCGGTTCACTCAATCCTACATCGCTCAGGAACATTGCCCTGTCTTCAACATTTTCAAGGGATGCAATTTCAGCTTCAAGAGCAGCGGTAATCAGGAGCACCTCGGCATTTTCTCCTGCAATGGCCTGCTTAACTTGCTCTACATAGGCATTGCCTGTATTTACCGATCCGGCATCTACATTGCAAACATACAATACCGGTTTTACCGTAAGCAGACACAAATCTTCTATGTACTTAAAATCTTCGGCTGGAACAGGGGCGCTTCTGGCAGACTTTCCTTCTTCAAGATGTTTTTTGAATATTGCCAGCACATCAAAGGTTTTTTTGGCCTCTTTGTCACTGCCAACCTTGGCCATTTTTTCATAGCGCTGCATCTTTTTTTCTACGCTCTCCAAATCCTTCAACTGCAATTCAAAATCAATCGTCTCTTTGTCTCTGAGCGGATTAACGCTTCCGTCAACATGCACAATATTGCCGTCATCAAAACACCTTAACACATGAATGATGGCTTGCGTTTCGCGTATATTGGCCAAAAATTTATTGCCAAGCCCCTCACCTTTACTGGCTCCTTTTACGAGCCCTGCAATGTCTACAATCTCTATGGTAGCCGGAATGATCTTCTGTGGTTTTACCAAATCAGACAGTTGGTTGAGCCTGGCATCGGGCACAGTAATTACCCCCAGGTTTGGCTCAATGGTGCAAAACGGAAAATTTGCAGCCTGAGCCCGTGCATTGGATAAGCAGTTAAAGAGGGTGGATTTGCCTACATTGGGCAATCCTACAATTCCGCATGTTAGTCCCATGGATATTTTAAAAAGCGTGCAAAGATAATGGATTGCAGGTGCTCAAGTGGATTGAAATGCCCCATCTTACATCAATTGTTTGAGTGCCAACTCAAGCGCAATACCGGACAGGCCGGTAGGGCTTTTGGCTGTGCCATGCACTTTCTTCAGGGCAGCATGAATGGTGTTTGATACATCATCAAAGATGGCACCATCTGTAAGCACGGCATCTTCTTGCATCAGATAGGCAAAGACACGGGCCATGCCGCAATTGGCAATAAAATCAGGAATCACACTTACCTTTTTATCAACGAAGGCGGCCACCGGACCAAAGAAAATTTCTTTGTCTGCAAAAGGCACATTGGCTCCGCAGCTGATGAGTTCCAGCCCCCCCTCTATCAACTGGCCGGCCTGTTCCATAGTCACCAGGCGTGATGCAGCAGCAGGAATAAAAATTTGGGCACCTGAGCACCAGAGTTTCTCAGATGCCTCGGCAGCAGGAACCATCCCTGCCGCTTGCAGGGTATTGCTTTTTCGCTGCAGAAAAAGTTTGCAAACATCCTCCTCCGACAATCCCTGTGGAGCAACCAAACCATGATTTCTGTCGAGGATGCCAACAATACTTGCACCCATCTTGCTGAGGTAATAGCCGGCTGCTGCGGCAACATTTCCCCATCCCTGAACCAATGTTTTTTTTCCCTTCACATCCTGTCCCAACAATTCGTAATGATGCAGTACCGACATGGCCACACCATAACCGGTAATCATGTCAGCAACCGTATAGGGACTATTTATGTCAGGTGTAAAGCGCTTGTCATCAAGAATTTTTGAGACCCCTTGGCGCAACCTGCCAATGGCATGTATGCGTCTGCTTTCAGTGGGAGCAAAATGTCCGTTGAGCACACCTTCCTGAGGATGCCAAATGCCCACATTCTCTGTATATGGAATCACTTCATGTATCTCATCCACATTGAGGTCTCCACCGGTTCCGTAATATTGTTTTAACATGGGGGAAACGGCTTTATACCACCTCTGTAATACCCCTGCCTTGCGCGGATCCGAAGGATCAAAGTTGATACCGGACTTGGCGCCTCCAATAGGTGGGCCTGATACTGTAAATTTTACCTCCATGGTTTTTGCCAGACTCTCCACTTCACGCTTGTCAAGCCCTTTACGCATGCGGGTACCTCCTCCGGCAGCCCCACCCCTCAAGGAATGAATCACCACCCATCCTTCAGCCTCGGTCTCGGAATCTTTCCATTCAAACACAATTTCCGGTCTCTTATTTTCATATTTTTCAAGCAGGTTTTTCATAGGGTTTCAAAAGTAGGTGAAAAAAATAGTTTGTTCAGATTTGCCTTTGTAAAAATTGGATTCATACTTTTGTGTGATTCAAAAAAAAACAAAAGAGCATCTGATCCCCAGGTCATGAAAAAAACCTCCGGAAAAACGAAATCCGCCGGCACTGCAAAAACCACGGCCGTAAAGAAGAAAGCGGCACCTGCCAAACCCAAAGCGCCGGTAAAGAACGCAGCTACACCCAAATCGAAACCGCTGGACGATGATCCGGATGAATTTCTTGAAGAAGAAAATCTTGATTTCGATTCCTTTGACAACAATGCGGGCTCGTACGACGACGACGAGGACGACGATTTCTAATCAGGGAAGGTAAACGGCCCCTGAGACCGTATTACGCATTGCACCAGTGTAGGTGCAGTCTATATTTTCCTCGCCCCGCATCCTGAGCAATCCCAGAAAGGCAAATATCAGGGCCTCTTTAAAACAAATGGTTTCCATATCCGGCACCACAACCTTTGCAATACCGCAGTGCTGTTGTATGGTTTCAACCAAAAATGAGTTCAGTGCTCCCCCTCCCGTAAGCAACACCTTTGCTTTTTTTGCATGCGGCGGTATGGCTTTGGCAATCTGCATTCCAATGTGGTGACAGGATGTACATAGCAAATCAGCACTCGAATGTGCATTTGTCAACACAAGCGGAAATACATTTTTTTCCAACCATTCTCTTCCCAGACTCTTGGCTTCCCTTTTGTTATAAAAAGGATGTGCATTCAATTTTTTGATCAAGTCCGCAATAATTTCTCCCTTGCGGGCACTCTTGCCGTTTTTATCAAATGTTTTTCCTTCCCTTGAGGCAAGGAGATTAAGCAACTGATTGCCGGCACAAACATCAAATGCCATGCGTTTTCCTCCCGGAAGCGCATATGACAGATTCACAATCCCACCCAGGTTTACACATACATCATAATCCGAAAAAAGGAGTCGGTCACCCATGGGCACCAGAGGGGCTCCCTGTCCTCCCAGCGCCACATCTGTACTTCTGAAATCGCAAACAACAGGAATGCCTGTGTTTGCCGCAAGCACCGCACCACTGCCCGCCTGAAAGGTAAATCCCTTCTCGGGCTGGTGAAACACCGTGTGGCCATGACTGGAGATGGCCATGGGTTTTTCCTTACAATCCTTTAAAAAGGCATGAACGGCATCAGACATACAGTTACTCATGCGCACATGCAGCGCAACAAGCTCTTCTCCACCCAGCAAATGAACTTCTGAAAGCACTTTCTGTAAGGATTTTTTGTAAGGCATCGTATGTGCCTTCTCTATATGATACCTCCATTTTTTACCCGCTTGATGAAATCTGCATAAGGCAAGGTCTAATCCATCCAAAGAAGTTCCGGACATCATGCCCAGCATGACAAAACCATGCTCTTTTTTTTTCATGTTCACGCGTTTTTTTTCTTCCTAAATATAAAACAGAATTCGATATATTTACCCAAATATCTATGCAAAATGGAAACACTTGAAATTACCGAAACAGTGAACACACCCTATGTATCGCTGAATCATACATCCGGAATACTTGAATTCAAAGGCAAATCAATCCCTGAAAATACCATCAAGTTTTATGGTCCCGTAAAACACTGGATCGAAACTTATTCGGGTTCCCCACAGCCTAACACTCACCTGATTATTTACTTGGAATATTTTAATACAAGCAGCGCAAAAATCATCATTGAAATGCTCAAAAAAATGGTGGCCCTCAACAACGATGGCAAAACCAAATTGCAGGTAACCTGGCGCTATGATGCCAACGATACCGATATGCTTGAAGCAGGCGAGGACATGTCTAACCTTGTTAAACATCCCTTCACGCTTGAATCAGTTGAAGATTAAATTATGCTCTTCTTTTTTGCGGACGATTCCGTACAACGACATCAATACTTACAAAACTTAATCCAAGTTTTTAGCAACGCAGGCATCTCATCGCTTAGCCCCCTTGTTGATGTATCCAACCTTTCTGCATTTCCGCAGGAGGTGCTCGAAAAACTCGAACAGTGCAGTGGTGCAGTTTGCATGCTCAGTAGTGAATATGGCCCTGTACATCATTTTTTACAAGGGAGTTTTTCTCTTCCGGAGTTTCAATTTCGCATCCTTCAGGATTACATCAAAAACAGACCCGACTTCAAAATTTTTATTTGGTATCCGCCAAATGTGGGAAGCTTTATTCCCGAGCCCAAACAATCGGCTTTCATCAGCCTTGTGAGGAATGCGCTTTCTGAGCAGATGACCTTTAGCAATATTTCCTCACCCATTGAGTTTGCGGACGATGTGAGACAGGAATTCTCAGAAGAAAAACAAATCCGATACGACCTGAGTGAGACAGAAGTGTTTTTTATTTCTAACCAACTGGATGAGGCCGATGCCGCCGAGGTGCTCGACATGCTGGGAGATGTGGTAAAGACGCATAACATCAGCATCGTTCAAAACAGCGATACCGATTATGCAGCCTATTGCACCCAACAAATCAGCAAAAGTCGTTTGGCAGTGGTGTATTTTAAAACATCTTCAGATTGGGCTTTGCCCTTTACACAGGAAATTTGGAAACGCGCAGGTGGTGCATCGATGTCTACTCCCATCCTTTTGATTGGAGACGCGAATCCCGAGCACAACCGAAATGTTCAGTTAAAAGCTCCAAGGGTATTGTGTATGATTATAGATGGTATTTTAATTCCCCTCGAGATAAAAGTGCAGTACGAAAAAGCAAGGGAGGATAGCGCAGCATAGCATGGAAACACTTATTTGTCCATACCCCGGATTGCGCCCTTTTGCTGAGGACGAATCTATTTTTTTTAAAGGCAGAGATGCGCACACAGCCAAAGCGGTTTCACTGCTCGAACAGAACAGGTTTTTGATGATAACCGGTGCCAGCGGTGACGGAAAATCCTCGCTCACATATGCCGGTTTAATCCCAAGGGCCCGGGCGGGATTTTTTAAGGCGCGGTTCAACAGTTGGCTTTTGGCCGATTTTACACCTTCCCGTTCACCTCTTCAGATGCTTTCAAAGGCAGTGGCTTCCGCACTAAAAATGCAGGAGGAACAGGTGAAAGCAAAACTGCAACATGGCTTTTCGGCTCTCCTGCAATTGTATGCAGAATCGGGCTTCTTCATAGATACCCAAAGTACCGAATATCAGCAGGCAGATGAGCAAGGCAAAAAAAATTTAGAAAAAAAAGGAGCCAACCTCATCATCCTTGCCGATCAGTTTGAAGAGTTTTTTACCAATCCCGAAAATTTCAGCCATGGTGTTCCGAGTGATGAGGCCCAGCTGGTGATGAACCTGTTGATTGAAAGCGCAAGGATTTCTCAGTCGCAATCACTTCCAGTGTATGTGGTGTGTACCATGCGAAGCGATTATATCGGACAATGTGCCGCCTTTCGCGGACTACCCGAGATGATTGGCTTTTCTCAGTTTTTTGTGCCCCGTCTCAAGCGTAAAGAACTGCAGCAGGTCATTGCCGAACCTGCAAAACTTGCCGGTGGTGCCATTACCCCAAGGCTTACCGAAACCCTTGTAAACGCCATTGGCAGCGGCTTCGACCAGTTGCCGGTGTTGCAGCATGCACTCAACCAACTTTGGCAATTGTCTTACGGAGAAGGCGGTACACAAAAACCCATAGACATTCCCTCTTTGGTGAAACTTGCAGGTGCTCCTTTAGATTTTTTGGAT
The DNA here is from genome assembly GCA_046297395.1 of Bacteroidota bacterium. Taxonomy (GTDB): domain Bacteria; phylum Bacteroidota; class Bacteroidia; order UBA4408; family UBA4408; genus JBEICQ01. The sequence goes on along the minus strand of JBKCNM010000031.1, from coordinate 124,643 downwards.
GAAACAGATAAATTGGAGTTTGAAAAATGGCTGGAATTACAAACAGAACAGAACAGAAAATACTTTTTACGACCCTCTCTGGAAAATGTGCTGAATGCTCATGCAGGAGAGTTGTATGAAAAAACACTCGAAGAGGTTAGAAGCAATTATGCAGATATGCCCTGGATTTCCCGTAGTGAGCATATCCTAAATACCCTCTTGCAGTGTATGGTAAAAGCAGATGCCGGAAGATATGTGCGTAACCGCATGACTGCAGAAGAGATAGTGGGCATCATTGATGAAAAAGATTTTACGATTGAACATGTTGCGGTTTTTGTTGCCCATTTTAGGAAACAGGGCAATACTTTGATTAAACCCTATGACAACGAGCAATCCGTTTTGCTTGCAGAAAGTTTGCTCGACATCAGCCACGAGAGCCTGATACGCAATTGGGAACGCCTCCAGGAATTGTCTCGGCAGGAGTACGACGACCGCATGGTATATGCCGATTTTTTAGTGCAGATGCAGCGCTGGTATGCAAACAATAAAGACAGTGGATACCTGCTGCCCATCGGCTCCCTCAATTATTTTGAGCAGTGGTTTTCCCAAAAGCGACCTTCTGCCGGATGGTTGCTTAAATATGACGAATCGGGTGAGGACAAGCAAACAAAGAAAATTCAGTTTGATAAAGAACTGAAGGAGGCTCAGGTATTTATTAAAGCCAGCGCCCGCAACCTCATGTTCAACCGTTTTGTGTTGAAGTATGGAGCCAACCGCCTGCTGATGCATGTGGGTGTAGTACTCGTTATTTGCTCTTGTATCTATTTTTACCTGGATTGGTATGCCAAACAGAACGAACAGGTAATAAAACGGGTGATGGCATTTAATCTGGAGAACCTGAATAATCCTTACATCTCCGAAAAGAAGAAAGCTGCCTTTTTAATCGAATATAGCCGATTTAACCGCGACTCGGCCGATGCAGGGATGTTTATTGATGCCATCCGAAACATGGAAGACTCCACGCAGATTACCATTGTCAGAGAAGCCATCAATTGGTGTTTGCTTAAAGATGCTGACACGGCCTCGTATTGCAGAGATCTGCCGTTTTTGAAAAAACTTGCAGACCATGGTTTTTCTTCCTTAAGGAAGATTACGGAAGAGCAGATTCAAAGCATAGAAAAAGGAGAAGCCCAGCAAATAAATACCCTGCACGCACACTTATTCACCAAGGTTTTGTTGTGGCTCAGTGCTGCAGGTGTACCCGGCATGGATGAGCTAAAAGAAAAAACACATTCAATCAACGAGCAACTGATGATGGCAGTAATTCGTTATAAGGAAAAAAATCCAAAAAAGGTTTTTCTGGAAAAAATCTCTCTCAATCCCTTGTTTGCTGCCAATAGCCTGCTCAGCCCTGAGCATCCCTTGTTGTTTGCCTATTTTAATACCCATGGGGATGTACCTGCATTGCTTGACAAATGCAGGAAATTATATGATGCTGATAAGGCCGAAGCGGCACCGCTTGGCTTTGTAAACAATGGTTTTTTTATTCCCCAGATCCTGTTCTTTCAACAGCAGGAATATGCTTCTCAAAAGGCCTTTCAAAAAACCTTTCAAAACGAAAAGGATTTTAACCAGTCCGGGAAATTAAAAACCATAGATGACCTTGTTCTGTTTGGCACGCTGCTGGCCAATAAAAATGCAGATGCCTCCGAAACATGGAAGGCCATTTTGCGCTTCTGCGAAAAGGAAGACAGAATCAGGAACCTTGCAGTAAAAATTTTGTATTATTCAGTGCAGGAGATCTTAGCCGGACTCGAAATTCAAAAAAGATTCCCACCCATGTGTCAGTATTTTTTGCCGACCAAGGCGGTGAAGGCAGCATACGAAAATCTTACTTCCTCGGTGAATAAAAGAGGATTGAACTCCGAGCAGCAAAAACTTTTGCTTGCACACTATGAAAAAAAATATGCTGCTTTTCTGCACCATGCAGGAGACACAGCAGGCGAGAAAAAAGCAATCAGGAAAGCTTGGCATCAATTTTACCTGATCAAAGACAAAAATAGCTCCATAGGTACGGCAACTAAGCTGTCTGGAAATGATTTTATGTACTCTATGCCGGGAAAATACGCCGGAAGTTTTATGGGCGGCGAAAATCCATTTGAAGGGAATATATACCTCAGTTATTGGGATGAAAAAACTACCTCTGAAGTACCCTGGCCCCAAAGTGGCATTTATGAGAACAAGGAAGGGTTTTACGAGGAAGCAGATGCATCAGACACCCTGCATCTTACAGAGGAAACGCTCAAAGAAATTCAAGGGAGTTGGTTTGATAAGGACTTCTTTGAGTCAGGACCTGTTTTTGCAAGGGTTTTCAATAAGATGTTAAAGAAGTCCTTTCTTCCTGCCGAGTTGGCAAAAACCAATTACTTCGACTTGGTTTCCCTGGTTACAAGTAAGCAAGCCCAAGCCAAACAAATACACATACATATCCCTGCCGAGAATAGGTATTTTTCTCTTATGAATATTCCGGCATTGTGCAGAAGTCTTATTTTAAAAGGTTATCCGGTAGAAGTAGCCATGTTTTTAGACAGCAGCAGCATGCAACTGATAGCACAGGAAGATCTACTCATGCTTTGTGAAACATTTATAGACAAGGGTTATGAAGAGCATGCCCTTCCACTTCTTCAGCATATATACAAAAAGGAAAACCACCTCCTTGACAAGCTGCAACGAAAGTACCTCAGATCCCTTGCCCTTATAGGAGGCATTAATGGTGAAAAGTTTGCAGGGCGTATTTCCTCCAATACTGCAGGGAGCAATGAGGACTACAAGTACAATTATTTTTCGGGATTGGTCGATCGTGGGGCTTTGTTTGATGCAGAGCAACTGCTTGGTGGAAGCGAAATCAATGGCATGCGTTTTTGGTTAAATACCTGGATGCTTATGAGGAGCAACAATAACAATAACAATACATTGTTCATGCCTGCTCGAAAAACATTTGAGATAGGCTATTATAATTACCAGAACACCGTTACAATTAGGTAATAGCTAAAATAAACACCAATAGAAATGCAAACATGAGAGATTCTAAAACGAGATATACCTGGATTACCGTCCTGCTTTTTTTGTTGTTGCCGGGCTTTTTCAGCAATATGGCAGAAAACACATGGGGTTTGAAACTGGTGGCATGGTGCTTCCGCATCATCTCTTTCCTCCTGGTGCTGGAGGCTTATGATAGGCATCCGGGCAACACAAAAATCAAATGGCTGGTATTTCCCTGGTGGATCTTGCACTTTCTTTTTGTTTTTCCTTTTTTTCAAGATAGGACGAAGCAGGAATGGATTTTTGCATGTGCTTCACTTTTGCCACTCCTTTCTTTACTTGTACTGATGATATCCGCTAAAAAGCAACAGGCATTTGTTTTTCCAATGCTCATTTCTATGTTGTTGGTTGGGCTGGCATCCAAGTTTCAGCACATCATGGGAGCCTCGATATTACTTGTTTTGGGAAGCAGTGTTTGCTTTTACTTTTTTAGTCGGGCATTGTCATTTAAATTACTCAAAGCGATGGAAGGCTTTTTGCCAAGGGTAGTTCATGTAACAACTTACCTCTATATGGCTATCACTTTTATAGGACTTTTGTTTAAAATCCAGCACTGGCCCGGAGCAAACCCAATATCTTATCTTTCATTGATGCTGTTTTTTGTTTCCATCCTGTTTTTGTTTTGGATGTATCTAAAAAAACAAATTGCCTTGGATAGCCTTCCGTTACTTCAGCCCCTGCACAAGCAAACTTTTTTTTGTATCTCCCTTTTGTCCATCTGGTTTTTGGGCAGACTGTTGCATTTGGCGCCGGGATTATACAGCAATACCCTTCCTCCCAAGATGGAGGAATACAGAGCAGACCAAAATCAATTTACCAAGGAAGGACTTATCATGGAAGCAAGGTATAATACCTTTGAAAAAAACCTGGATGCCTTTGTTGAAGAAATAGAGAAAGAATAAATCATTAACAAAAGAGATACCCTTAAAAGCATGCAGGATTCTGCCTCTGATATCAAGCAATTGTTGCAGCGTATAACAGCCCTGGAAGCAGAAAAAGAAGCAGCCGTGGAAAAAAACCGAAAGCTCTGGCAGATGAGCGAGACGGTGCATGTGGAAAGAAAAAAAATAGAAGAAACCAATGTGTTGCTTGCTGCAGAAAAACAAAAACTGGAGCAGGAAAAAGCAAAGCTCGACGACAGGGTAAAAAAGCTTTGGCAGCAAAGCATGAGCATTCATCAGGAAAAAGAAAGAATCAATCAGTTGCGCATGGTGGTTGAGGAAGAGCATCGTTCGGTAACCGAAAGCATTGAGTATGCCAGGATCATTCAGCAAAGCATTCTGCCCGACCAAAACGAAATCCGCCAACACCTTCCGGGTTTGTTTGTATTGTATTTACCCAGGGATGTTGTGAGTGGAGATTTTTACTGGTTTCATGCTACCGGCAATCATTCCTATGTAATGGCTATTGCAGATTGCACGGGTCATGGTGTTCCCGGGGCATTCATGAGCATGATTGGCAATACCCTGCTCAATCAGATTGTAAAAGAAAAAGGCATAACTTCCCCTGCAGCCATCCTCAATGAGCTCGATCATAACATCAGGATTACACTCAAGCAGGACAGAGAAGCGAGTGCTTCGCGCGACGGAATGGACATTGCTTTGATATGCATAGATACCTTGCAACAGGAAATCCTTTATGCCGGTGCCAACAGGCCTTGCTGGCTTCTTGATGAAAAAGAATTTACAGAGATAAAACCCGACAAACGCGCTATCGGAGGTTTGGTTTTCGAAAACATGGAGCATTTTACGGAGCATGCCATTCCCATCAGAAAAGGCTTGAGGGTGTATCTGCATACAGATGGTTATGCCGATCAGTTTGGCGGAGAAAAAGGCAAGAAATTCATGACGGGAAACATGCAAAAACTGGTAAGAGAGATTGCGCATCTATCTCCGGAGGAACAGAAAGAATATCTTTTGCAAACGCATCTCTTGTGGCGAGAAAAACTTCCTCAGGTAGATGATGTATGTGTGGCCGGAATCTGTTTTTAATCAAAAGTTATTTCCTCCCGTAGTCGGCCGGAATCTCTCCCCATTGTTCGGTTTCCCATTTGAGAACGGCATTGCTCCAGGTATTTTCCCTGATCCACTTTTCTGCTCTGTAGAGGAGTTCCAGCAATTCGTCGCTTCCCTCGCCGTTTAATTTGGAATTTGCTTTTTTTTTGCGCAACCAGGCAATAGCAGTAGCACTGTCGCTATAAATGGTGATGCCTGAATCTTTTTGTTTGCACCAGGCAAGCGCATGCACAATGGCAATAAATTCAACCACATTGTTGGTGCCTTTTTGGAAAGGTCCTCGCGAAAAAATAACCTCACCGGAAGGCATCATTACCCCTCTATATTCTGAAGCACCCGTGGTGGTAATCCAGGAAGCATCCACACACAAAAAAGTACCTATGGGTTTGGGTAATTTCACCCTCTGAGTGGCAATGGTCTGTCCCTTTTTTTTGAAGGTTGGCACAGGAGCAGTTTCAAAAGCCAGCTTGGCTTGTTCAAGGTTGGGAAATGCCCGGTATTTGGCACCCGGAAACCCATGAATTTGTTTGCTGCATTCTTCCCATGTTTGGTATATACCGGGGATGCGACCGGCCCAAACCACATAGCATTTGGTCTTGTTAGCCATGTGCCGGCACAAAAAGTTTAAGCTGGTGATTTTGCAGCATGTTGAGCAGGGCAAGCTGCAATTCTTCCTTGATATCCGCAGCCTCATCTGCATTTTGTGTGGCTGCAAAACAGATAATAAGCAATTCAAACGCTCCTCTGGGATCGATGGATTCAAAACGGATACTTCTTTCGCCGGTGAGTTTGTTGTTTTTCTGCAAATAGGCAAGCATCTCTGTTTTGAGTGATGCAATTTTCTCGGCGCCGGCGTCATTCGGAATAAGCAATACGATGCGTATTCTTTGCATGGTTTTGAGGGTGATGTTTTCCAGTACGCTGTCGGTGAGTTTTTTATTGGGTACGGTTACAAAACTTTTGTCGAGGGTGCGGATGCGTGTGCTTCTAAATCCGATGCGTTCTACATGTCCCTTTACTCCGGAGGTTTCCACCAGATCGCCAACGGCAAAGGGTTTATCAAAAAAAATGGTAAAAGATCCCAAGAGGTTTTCCAATGATTCCTTGGCAGCAAGGGCAATGGCCAAACCACCAATACCAAGGCCTGCGATAAGAGAAGCAATATTGAGTTCAAAGATTACGCCGAGGATAAAAAACAAAGAGAGCAGAGCAATGCTTATTTTCACTGCTTCCTTGGCAAATGGAATGATTTGAGCCCTGGCCATCGATTCATTTTCTTCGGCCTTTTTGCGATAAACCAGTGCTGCAAAATCAACCATGCGAAGAATAATCCAGGTGAGTGACATCACTATACCCACCTGAAAACTTCGGGCAATGACCATGCGCACACCAAAAGTATTGCCGGGTGCAAGGTGCCAGGATTCGGGGTAATTCAGTTGGCTAAAGGCAAGATAAATGCAAAAGAGCAGGACAAACCCACCAAAAGGTTTGCGCAACAGTTCCAGAAAGGCTTTGAATCCAAGTTCTCTTGAGTATTTGTTGAGGATTCTAAAAAACAGATTGGAAAATAACCAGGCAAAAATTTTCCTTGATAGAATCCCCGCCAGTAATATCCCTGCAAACCAAAGGTATTGTTCAGGCGTATTTCCAAAGTATGTACTGTTCATAAATAAAAAAAGTCACATCCATATGGAATGTGACTAATGAGTTTTTTGATGAGGGATTACTTGGCGATGAGTTTTTCTATTTCTGCATCCAGCTCGCTTCCCCTTAAGTTTTTTGCAACGATAATCCCCTTGGCGTCAAGCAAAAAATTCATGGGGATGGAGTTTACATTGTATTGTTGAGCAGCAGCACTGTTCCAGTGCATAAGGTCACTCACATGGTATTCCCATTCCAATCCGTCCTGCTGAATGGCTTTTACCCATGCCTCTTTGCTTTTGTCAAGAGAGACGCTGTAAATTGTAAACTCTTTGGCTCCGTCTTTGAACTTGGCATTTTTATATTTTTTGTACGCCATTACTACGCTTGGATTTTCTCTGCGGCAAGGTCCGCACCAGGATGCCCAAAAGTCGATGAGCACGATTTTACCCTTGTTGATTTTGCTCAGGCTTACATCCTCTCCTTTGGGATTTTTGTAAACCATGTCGGGGGCTTTGTTTCCGATGTTAAGACCCACGGGAGCAGGGTCTCCCTTGGTCATGGCAAAACCGCAAAAGAGGGCGGTAAAAGCGAGCATTCCGAGAATCAGGTTGTATTTTTTCATGTGATGTTCTTTTGTGTATTGATGTTGGTTTTGGTTTATGGGGATGAGTTCAAATATCGGATTTTATTCAATACGCTCAATGCGGGCACCCAAACGATTCAAGCGGGTATCGATATTTTGGTATCCGCGGTCAATTTGTTCGATGTTGTCAATGGTACTTGTTCCGCTTGCGCTCATGGCTGCAATGAGTAGAGAAACCCCGGCACGAATATCGGGAGAGGTCATGTTGATTCCTCTCAGGGGATGTTGTCTGTTAAGGCCAATGACGGTGGCTCTATGGGGATCGCAGAGAATGATTTGCGCCCCCATGTCGATGAGTTTGTCAACAAAGAAGAGCCTGCTTTCAAACATTTTCTGATGAATGAGTACACTGCCTTTGGCCTGTGTTGCCACAACCAGTACAATGCTCAGCAGGTCGGGTGTAAAGCCCGGCCAGATGGCATCGGCCACGGTAAGGATGGAACCATCGATGAAGGTATCAATCTCGTAATTTTCTTGCGTGGGGATATACAGGTCATCCCCTTTGAGTTCCATTTCGATACCCAGTTTGCGAAAGGTGTCAGGAATAATTCCCAGGTCGGGATAGGAAACATTTTTAATGGTGATTTCAGATTGGGTCATGGCTGCCATCCCAATGAAGGAACCGATTTCAATCATGTCGGGCAATAGCCTGTGGGTTGTGCCGCCGAGTGCATCCACGCCCTTAATGGTGAGCAAATTACTTCCGATGCCTGATATATTGGCACCCATGCGATTGAGCATTTTGCATAGTTGCTGCAGATAGGGTTCGCAGGCCGCATTGTAAATGGTGGTGGTTCCTTTGGCCATGCTTGCAGCCATCACTATATTGGCTGTGCCTGTTACAGAAGCTTCATCCAGAAGCATGTATGCGCCTCTGAGTTCTCCGGCTTCTACCCGGTAAAATTCTTCGCCTTCGGTATAGTCAAAGCGTGCGCCCAGGTTCATGAATCCAATGAAGTGTGTGTCCAAGCGCCTGCGACCAATTTTATCCCCTCCGGGTTTGGGAATATAGCCTTTCCCGAATCTGGCCAAGAGAGGACCTACAATCATGATAGATCCTCTGAGTGCTGCTGCCTTTTTCCGGAACTCCGGGGTATTCATGTAATCGATGTCAACCTCATCCGCCTGAAAACTAAACTCCTCATGCCCTGTTTTTTCAATTTTCACTCCCAGCTCCTTAAGCAGATCAATCAGCTTGTTTACATCAACAATATCCGGCACATTGGAGATGGTTACTTTTTGTGGGGTAAGCAATACGGCACAAAGCACCTGAAGGGCTTCGTTTTTTGCTCCCTGCGGAGTAATATCGCCTTTGAGGCGGTGACCGCCTGAGATTCGGAATTTACCCATAGTTTTAAATTTCTGTGTGAAGGTGAGCAAATACCCTGTTGCACAGCCGGCCATAAAAACACTTTTTTCAACTACATATTGTGAATTGGGTTTTACTTGTCCATCAATGACCTCTTTATAATTTACTTAAAGATGATTTCTCCGCATAAAAGGAAGTCTGCTTGCATCTATGGATACTTTTATTGGGGCTTTAAGTTAAATTAACCGACAGACGAGAGGCAGGAAAGCACTATCTTTGCGGGCGAGGATTCCGAAAGAATTCAATAAAAATAACAAGACAAAAAACACATACCATGTATCCTGAACAATTGGTAATGCCCATGAAAGCCGAACTCACTTCGCTGGGCTTTGAAGACCTAAGTACACCAGAAAAAGTAGATGCAGCTATCCGAGACAGCAAGGGAACTGTGCTGGTGGTTGTAAACTCCGTTTGCGGTTGTGCTGCAGGTGCAGCTCGTCCTGCTGTAAAAATGGCCATGAATCACGAAAAAAAACCGGCGCACCTTGCCACGGTTTTTGCCGGGTTTGATACAGAGGCTACTGCACAGGCCCGCAAATATTTTGCGCCCTATCCTCCATCCTCTCCATGCATGGCTTTGTTCAAGGACGGCATGCTGGTTCATTTTATAGAGAGGCATCATATTGAAGGTCGTTCTGCTGCCATGATTGCAGACAATCTCAGGATGGCTTTCGACGAGTTTTGCTGATGATCGGGTGAGCCCGAATCCAGATGAAAGGCGGAATTTGTTTTTTCCGCTTGTATTGTGCTAACTTTACCACATGCAATCACTATTGCGGTTGCCCTGTCTTTCAGGCATACTATTATTTTTTTCTCTTGTTTTTCCCGCTTCTGTGGTGTGCAAAGAAGAGGGGCTCTATCATATCAGAAATTATTCTGACAAAGAATACGAAACACCTACCCAAATCTGGTCCATCACACAAGACAAAAAAGGGCTCTTGTACTTTGCCTACAATACAGGCATTTTTCAATATGACGGGGTTACATGGGAGAACTTGGGCAAGACGGTTTTTAATTCCATGGCACTTGATTCTTCTTCCGGATTAATTTTTACCGGACTGCAGGATGATATCGGTTACATAGAAATTGATGCCGAAGGCAAGCAGAAGTTTCACAGCCTGAAACATAGGCTGAATGCCAACGACATAAGCCTCGGTTATGTGTATTTTACTTTTGTTACCTCAGATGCAGTGTACTTCATCTCAAAAACAAAAGTGCTCAGGCTAAGGAACGGGAAGTTCAGGGTTTGGCAATCAGACGGGGAATTCCATACTGCCTTTCAGTTTGGCAATCATATTTATGTTCGACAAAAAGGAATCGGACTTGTTGAAGTGGGCAATGAAGAATTGATTCCCATCAAAGGTGGAGAATTGCTTCAGGACAGTCGCCTTGATTTTTTAATAGCAGATGGTCCAAACAAGTTATATGGTGGCAGTCAGGATTTGGGATTACTAAAATTTACTTTACCGGGAGGAGAAAGAAATATTGAAAGAGATGGATTAGGACGAGAAATCATTATTGAAAAAGTAAAAAATGATGTTTCAGATTTGCTTATTCGTTACAAAGTGTTTAAAGCAATCCGTCTCTCAAATGGGAAAATAGCCATTGGAACATTATTGGGTGGGCTGATTTTGTTGGATGAGGACATCCATCATTTTGAAATCATCGATACAAGAAAAGGAATTCAGAATGAGAAGATACATTTTCTTTTCGAAGATAAAGATCATCTGTTGTGGCTGGCTCTTGAAAACGGGATTACCTCGATTGAAGTAAACAGTTCTTTCAGATATTTTAATGAAAAAAATGGACTCAAGGGCAAGGCAGAGTCAGTGGCTGAATTTAAAAACAGGCTGTACTTTGCAACCACTCTCGGTCTTTTTTATAAAAACCCAGGAGAGGCTGAATTAAAACCCTTGTCTTCTGTTGGTCCTGAATGTTGGAAAATTGTTGCGTTTACATCCACAGACGGGAAAGACCATCTTCTGCTGGGAAACAAGGAGGGACTATTCACCATACAGGATGAAAATGCGGTAAAAATATTTGATGAAGATGATGCTGTTTATAACATCCTTCCATCTAAAAAGTATCCAGGAATAGTTTATCTGGGCCTTGGTTCAGGTGTTGCTGTCATGGAATATGTTTCCGGTAACTGGATAAAAAGAGGTTATATAGAAGGGCTGGAAGATGAGATCAGACATTTGAATGAGGACGCAGATGGACATCTTTGGTGCTCAAAGAATGAGCTATACTGTATCACACCATCGATAAAGAATTCCCTGGGTTTGAGATTCGTAAAATATGCAGTGCAGACAGTAAAATTTCCTGTTCCGGAGACTGAATCAGAGATCATCCTTTCTCGAGGGAACGGGCAGGTGTTTGTTTTTGCCGATTACCACACACTTGTGGCAGGTGTTGACAAGGGAGGAAAAGCATTTACACGAACCAGCCATTTCTTTGGTAAAGAGTTCTCCCCATCCAACAGAAGACAAATTGTTACCTGTGATTATATCGGGGGCAGATACTGGTTGGAGGTAATCAAGCAAAGCGAGGTAAATGGTCGCCTGAAAGAGTATCTGGAACATGGCTTTTTTGATTATGCTGATGGGAAGCTTTCGGCATTCAGATCATATCCTTTTCGAATCTTTCCCTCCGAATTTGAGGTAAAACAGTTTTTATGTAATGATGCAGGAGATATTTGGATAGTGGGAAATTTTGGTGCGGTTGTGTACAACAAAAAGATTGTAAAAATTCAGTTGCCCGTAAATTTTTCGGGTCTCATCAGACGAATAGTAAGCAATGGTAGAGAACTTTTCAGTGGAAACTTTTTTGTTGAGAAGTTTCACCAATATCTGTCCGAAACCGTCAGGATACCTGCAGATGTGCAGCCGGCAACTGCCTATCCTAAGCTCACTTATGAAAACAACAATCTCATCTTCAAGTTAGGGTCGAATTACTTTATCAGTGAGGACTACAATCAATATCGTTATATGCTGGAGGGTAATGACAATGGATGGACGGATTTTTCAAACCGCAGAGAAGCCATTTACACCAACCTAAGTGAAGGCACATACACCTTTAAAGTGCAGTGTAAGAATATCTACCACAATTTCAGTAAAACAGAAAGTTTTCATTTCTCCATTAAGCCACCTTGGTACAGAACTTGGTGGGCCTATTTACTCTACTCTGTTCTGGGTCTTTTCTCAGTGATTCAGGTTGTGATATTGTACACCAAAAACCTCAACCGGGTTATTCACAATCAAACGAGTGAATTGAGAAAACAGAAATCTCAGATAGAAAACAAAAACAAGGAGATTACGGATAGTATTTTTTATGCCCGCCGAATTCAAGATGCCATCATGCCCAGCAGGGAGTTCATTCAGCGTGCATTTCAGCAAAGCTTTATCTTTTTTAAACCCAAGGACATTGTGAGCGGAGATTTTTACTGGGCTACTCAAAGGGATGATTTTCGTATGATAGCAGCCGTAGATTGCACCGGGCATGGTGTTCCGGGAGCATTTATGAGTCTGCTTGGGAATGAAAACCTGAACGAAATCGTAAATGAGAAAGATATTACCAGGCCTGATGCAGTGCTCACCCAACTGAGAGACAATATTATCAGAGACCTGAAACAAAACGAAGCAGGAAGTGATTCAAAAGATGGGATGGATATTGCCTTGCTTCGATGGAATCCTTCCACCTATATGCTGGATTTTGCAGGAGCCAATAACCCCCTCTACATCATTCGTGCATCAAACGCAGAGCCTCTTTCAGGACATCGTCCCATCCTTACTGCATATGGATATGATCTATACGAAATCAAAGGAAACAAATTCCCTGTTGGGGTTTTTCTCACCAAGGATTTGCCTCCATTTACCTTGCATACTTTGACCCTCATTCCCGGTGATGCATTGTATATTTTCTCCGATGGATATGCCGATCAGTTTGGTGGACTTGAAGGCAAAAAATTCAAATACAACCAGCTGAAAAATGTTTTGCTTGGTCTACAGTCTGAACCCATGAACAGGCAGGTACAAAAACTCGAAGAAATCCTCGAAAAGTGGCAGGGTGACCTTGAACAGATCGATGATGTTTTGGTTATAGGCATAAGGGTATGATGGGGAAAATCCTCGATCTAGCAAATCTGTTCAGCAGGTTTACGCCAGCCCGCTTCATGAATGCACTTTTAGTGATTGTGTCCTATTACCTTTCCCGTATGATGGGCAAACCTATTGTGTGGGGAATGCCTGTAAGCATTGCACTTGAGCCAACAACTGCATGCAACCTCCGCTGTCCGCAATGTCCAAGTGGTTTAAAGAGCTTTACCCGCGATACAGGAAACATCAAGTCTGCTACCCTTGAAAAAGCATTGACTGATATAGGCAAAACGGCCCTGTATGCCAATCTCTATTTTCAAGGTGAACCATACATTCACAAGGATTTTCTGAGAATGGTATCATTGGCCAAGCAGGCAGGGCTGTATACCGCCACTTCCACCAATGCACATTTTATTGATGACGAGATCGCCAAACAGACCATTCGCTCAGGGCTCGACCGCTTGATTATTTCACTGGATGGTCTCACCCAGGAATCTTACAGCAGTTATCGGATAGGAGGGGAGTTAGACAAAGTAATCCTGGGAACCCGCTTGCTGGTAAAATGGAAAAAGGAAATGCGCAGCAAAACACCTTATCTTATTTTTCAGTTTTTGCTTACCAGTCATAATGAACATGAAGTAAGCCAAGCCAAAGCATTTGCCGACAAAATGGGTGTTGATGAAATCAGATTTAAAACAGCACAGGTCTATGATTTTCAGGATGGGAATGCACTTATCCCTAAAAATCCTGCTTTTACAAGATATAAGCAAATAGAAAACGGGAAGTTTCGCATCAAAAACAAATTGTACAACCATTGTTGGAGAATGTGGCAATCGCCTGTAATTACATGGGATGGTTATGCTGTGCCATGTTGTTTTGACAAGGATGCAAGCTACCGTTTTGGCAATATCAATCGCTCCGATTTTCGGAGCATATGGTTCTCCGAACCTTACATGGACTTTCGAAAAAAAATTTTTAGGGGCAGGGCAGAGCTTGACATTTGTAAAAATTGTTCAGAAGGAACGCGCATCTTCACATGAAGAAAAGCAATGCACACCTTAAAACCGGTCATACCGGCGAACATCTTGCTTCGCATTTCCTGAGGCAAAAAGGCTTTGAAATATTGACTACCAATTACCGATTTGGGAAAGCAGAAGTTGATATCATTGCCCTTTTTGAAGGCTTTTTGGTGGGAATAGAGGTAAAAACCCGAAGCAATTCAATACATGGCGAACCGGCTGAGTTTATCTCTTCCCGCAAATGGCAGTTGCTTTCAGAGGCACTCGAGCACTTTGCCACTGCACATGATTTTAACGGAGATATCCGATTTGATGTGGTGAGCATTACCTTTGACAATTCTTCCCCGTCGATCATGCATTATCCTGATGTAAGTAACGGCATGGATGAATTTGAATAACATGAATCAAAAAAAACCAAAACATTCCCTTCCCTTTTTTTCGGGAAGCTCATCAAAGGGCAAAAAGAAATCAACAGAAGATAAACCGGGTAAGTCATTCGGGAAAAAGAGTTCAACCCGTTCCGGGAATGATTCCGGAGACCGCGACTATCGAAGAAAAACAAGCGCCGGCGGTGCTTTCAAAGACAAGGAAAGAAACGAGCGCAACACCGGGACTGGCAAGCGATTTGAATCAAGACAAAAGTTTGCCGGCACCAAAAGAGCATTGCCAAAAGAGGAGAGTGGTTTTCGTCCGCGTTCTGCTTCGGCATCTGACAAACCTTTTAAGCCACGATCAGAGGAGGGTAGAAGGGAGTTTAAAAAACGCCCATCCGGAGGATCGGGCAACTCTTTTTCCGGCAGCAGGCCCAACCGCAGGAATGATTTCGGAGATCGGATTGATGCAGAAAAAGGCAGAAGTTCATTTTCTGGGAATGCCAAACGCGAGTTTCGCAGCAAGTCTGATTCAAATGCGAGGCCGACTCGCGCGCGTAAGTTTGACGATGATTTCTCTTCTGAAACAACCGGCCGTACTGTCCCTTCAAGAAGCAATGCATACAAGCCTGATTCAAATGCGAGGCCTGCCCGCCCGCGCAAGTTTGACGATGATTTCTCTTCTGAAACAACCGGCCTTACCACCCGTTCAAGAACCCCGCCATCGAGATCTTTTGCCGGAGAATCAAGGTGGGACAGCGACCGCAAATCAAATCGGCCGTCAAATGAATATCAAAAGGAAGAAAGGGTGAAGCGGCCCCGCAAGCGGTCTGTAGAAGCCCCTGCAAAATCAGCTTCCGACGAAATCCGACTCAAT
Source organism: Bacteroidota bacterium (assembly GCA_046297395.1). GTDB lineage: Bacteria > Bacteroidota > Bacteroidia > UBA4408 > UBA4408 > JBEICQ01. The sequence goes on along the minus strand of JBKCNM010000031.1, from coordinate 109,530 downwards.
AAATACATCTCCAATTCAGGCGTATGTTCGAGACGAGAAGCAGACACCCTCATCATCTCAGGTGTGGTAACAGTAAACGGGACAATCATCACCGAGCTCGGACATAAAATCAAGCCTCATGATATAGTTCATTGCGGAGGCGACCTGATTACCAATGAGAAGAAAGTGTATCTTTTACTGAATAAACCCAAGGATTACATCACAACCGTGACCGATCCCGGTAAACGAAAAACCGTGATGGAGTTAGTGGCAGATGCCTGTAGGGAAAGAATTTATCCGGTGGGTCGTCTCGACAGAAACACCACAGGTTTATTGCTTTTTACAAATGATGGCGATCTGGCCAAAAAGTTAACCCATCCCAGGTACGGCATCGAAAAAATTTACCATGTTGAATTGAGCATGCCTCTTGCCAAAATGGATTTGGATGCCATCCGCAAAGGAATCAATCTGGATGATGGACCGGTGCAGGTGGATGAAATCAATTATGTGGAATTTGCCTCCAGTAAAAAAGAAGTAGGCATCAAACTCCACTCCGGGAAAAACCGCGTGGTTAGAAGAATATTTGAAAGCTTGGGCTACAAGGTTTTGAAACTCGACAGAGTGGTGTTTGCCGGGCTCACCAAAAAAGATCTAGCCAGGGGAAGATGGCGCTTTTTAAGTGGAGCCGAAGTTTCCAAGTTATATGCCTTGGCATAAACTGCTTCTGCTGCTTCTTCTTCCGCTGTTGTATGCATGCAGCAGCACCTCCATCCTGAGTCAAACAGGCTACCACCAGCGTATTTGGGCTATTGGCCATCCATGTAAGGTTTCTTTGGCCATGAAGACCACCCGATTGGTTCTTGCAGATCTTTCGACATATAAATACCATCAAGCCTTGGATACTTTTGAGACAGGAGGTCTTTATGACGCATTCCGACACCTCTATTGGAGCGCAAAACTCACTGCAGCCATTGGTTCCGGAAAAGCTTCGCGACTGCTTGAGGCACATGAGAAAGACAACCATCTATTTTTTTGTCGTGGCAAAAACGAGCATGGTTCAAGACCTGATTCGATGCAATGTGTCATGGACAGGCTCAACAATGAATGTGGAATAGAAATTGGTAAAACAAGTTCTCCCGATAGTCTGGTATTCCGTTCTCTTGAAGCAATTAAATTGGGGAAAGCCTACATGTTGAATCTCAACGGCAAGGGACAATACCTCGATTGTAATGGAAATTTATTAGACATGAAATTGTACAAACAAAAATGGTATATCCCGGTGTGTCTAAAAAAAACACATTAGGCCGTATTTTGATATTTTAGTTAACTTGCCCATTCAGCATGAGAATTGTTACCCCTAATCCATTCAAGCCCGTTAGATATGGATTTTTACTGGTGATTGCCATCTTTGTTTATGGGGTTGCCGGATATGTGTTTCTGGAGCATTACAAGCTTCTGGATGCTATTTACATGACCGTAATAACAGTGGGTACGGTGGGGTTTTCTGAGGTAAACCCCCTTTCAGATACGGGTAAAATTTTCACTATTTCGCTCATCCTGTTAAGCATCTCTGTAATCACATATTTTCTTACCTTGGTATCCCGTTTTTTACTTGATGGCGATTTTATTCAGTATTACAAAATTTACCGCATGAACCAAAAACTGGAACAAATACAAAATCATGTCATCATTTGCGGCTATGGTCGCAATGGAAGAGAAGCTGCCAGTGTTCTGATGGAAAAAAAGATTCAGGTGGTTACGATTGAAGAAAAGCATGATAAGTATTTTGAGGAAAGCCCCCTTATACTCATGATCGAGGCTGATGCCACACGAGAAGATACGCTGTTAAAAGCAGGAATAGACAAAGCCAGGGCTTTGATAACAACCCTTCCTAATGATGCAGATAATGTGTATGTTGTTTTAACCGCAAGAGAGATGCGTCCGGATTTGCCAATCATCAGCAGAGCAAGCATGGATTCATCCGTGAACAAGTTAAAAACTGCCGGCGCAAGCAACATCATTATGCCTGACAAATTGGGTGGGGCCCAAATGGCAACACTTGTTTTGAGTCCTGATATCAAAGAACTGCTCGATATCATGTCTGTGCAGCATAGCGATTCATTTGCCATTCGTGAATTTATTTGTCCTTTGTCCGGGAGTCTCGATTCAATGAATATCAGACGCATCACCGGTTCCACAGTATTGGCCATCAAAAATCAAAAAGGCAGTTATATACTGAATCCGGCTCTCGATACATTTATAGAGTCGGGTGATAAACTCATTGCCATGGGAAGTGAAATGCAGCTGCAAGCGATGAATCAATTACTTGGCAATCTAAATAGCTAAAAAAATTGTGATGAAAATACTTGTAGTAGAAGATGAGCCTAAAACTTTAAGTACCCTTCGCAAGGGCCTGGAGGAGTCGGGTTTTTCTGTAGATACCTGCAATGACGGTAGCTCAGCAACTCAAATGGTTTTAGATCATAACTACCATGTGATTGTGTCCGACATCCTAATGCCTGAGACCAATGGTTTTGAGTTCTGCAAAACCATTCGAGAAAATGGAGTGCAAGTTCCTGTCATTTTTCTCACAGCACTTGGAATGATTGAAGATAAATTGAAAGGATTTGAAATAGGTGCAGATGATTACTTGGTAAAACCTTTTGATTTCAAAGAGCTTGTTGCCAGGATTCATAATGCAAATAAAAAATACCGTCGCTTCGAAGAGGATGCCCATTTCCTGACCTATGGCGATCTAAGTCTCGAATTATTCTCTAGAGAAGTTTACCGCTGCGGTCAAAAAATAGATTTAACAACCAAAGAATTTTCCCTCCTGGAACTCTTGATTAAAAAACAGGGAAAAATTCTAAGTCGTAAAGAAATCATTGAAAAAATTTGGAACATCAGTTTTGATACCGGAACCAATATTGTAGAGGTGTATGTTAATTATCTGAGGAAAAAGATAGACAAAGGATTTGAACAAAAGCTCATCCAAACAAAAGTTGGGAAAGGATATTATCTTGCCGAAATGTAAAGATGCAAATCAGAACCAAACTGGCGATTGTTTTTTCGGCAATAGTGACTATTTTGGTGGGAGTCTTTTTTCTTTTAATTTATATTTCTTCGTCTGTTTACCGTGAAGATGAATACAAAGAAAGACTAAAGGCCAAGGTATTTTCTGTAGTTGATATCGGCATACAGAACCAATACTTGGATTCGGCAATGCTCAAAGTATATGCAAGAAATCAAAGAGACAATCTTGTGAATGAACACCTGATGATATTCGATGAGCATTCGCATCCTCTGTATGTGCTTAAAAATCCCGGATTGATTGACTTCTCACCATCTTTTTTTAGTTTGATTCGCACAAATAAGGAGGGTTTTGTTAGCAATGCAAAATATGAAATGTACGGAATCATGACCCGTGAATCCGGAAGAAATGTGTTTGTTGTTTGCGCTGCATGGGATCGTTGGGGATACAGTAAGTTACAAAACCTCAGAAACAATATTCTGTTTCTATACCTTGGAACCATTACTGTTGTAATTGTTGCCGGGTATCTTTTCTCGGGAAGAATGCTTGCGCCGATAAATCAGGTGATTGATCAGGTAAACAACATCACTGCCGATCAAATTGAACGAAGGATAGTGAACCAAAATCCAAGTGATGAAATTGGGAGAATGATTTTTACATTCAACATGATGCTTGACCGGATTGAAGAATCATTTAAGTTGCAGAGGATTTTTATTGCCTCTGCTTCCCATGAATTACAAAATCCGCTTGCAGCAATTACTTCCCAGATTGAAGTTGCACTGATTAGAAAAAGATCTACAGAAGAATACCAGGAAGTATTACAGAGTCTTCATGAAGACATTCTTGAATTAAACAACATTACTACCCAATTGCTGCAACTTACCAGGCTCAACAGAAATGACAACCTGATTGAGTTCACTGCACTCAGGATTGATGAACTTTTTTGGACTACCATTGAGGGATACAAACAAAAGTATCCGAATCATACAATAGATATCTCTATTGACGCGCTGCCGGAGGATGAAAACAAGCTGATGGTCATGGGAAATGAAGCACTGATTAAAACAGCCTTTTTCAATTTGCTTGACAATGCTTGTAAATTTTCTTCCAATCATGGTGTGTTTGCTGAATTATCAGCCCGGGAATCGGTTACAATCTGTTTTAAAAATCATGGAGTGACCTTTAAGCCTGAGGAAAAAGACTTCATTTTTGCACCCTTTTACAGAGGCAGATTAATCACAGGCGCCAGAGGTCATGGTATCGGACTAAGTCTGGTTCAAAAGATTTGTGAAATACATAATATCAGAATATTTATGGAAACACCCGATGAATCGTACACCCAAGTGCGACTTACTTTTCCGGAGTCAAATAAATCAAGAAGTGATATAGTATAGGTAATTAAATTTCCGACAAAGCGCCTTAATTAGCCGACAAATAAGGTGTTTTAGCCTATATGGGTTGTGCTTCAATAGCCACTGAACAGAAATCCTAAAACATTAGAAATACATTAGAAAAAGGTTTTTTTTGGAACAAGCTAAAATTTTTAATGTTTCGAGTGTAATTCATTACTTTTGCCGGGATTGACAAAATTTATGGCAATTTTCAACATGAACAAATGAGTGAGCGTATGATCAAATCCATTAAGCCGGTTCTCTTGCTGATGCTAAGTCTGCTACTGCAGCCAATGTTATCGAAAGCAGATACTTTCCCTGTTACAAACACTCTTGACAATGGTCCGGGGTCTTTCAGGCAGGCCATCATTGATGCCAATGCCAATGCTGCAACACTTGGAGCTCCACACTTGATTGATGTTCAGGTGTCGGGTGTCGTGAACTTGATTTCCCAATTGCCTACCATCTTTAACTATACAGTTGTGGAAGGGCCATCTGGTTCTCTTTTCACTTTAAGCGGTAATTTCCTTTTTCCCATTCTCAAGATTTCCGACCCGAATACCCTCAATGACCTTGCGGTAACTATCTCAAACATCAAGGTGCAAAACGGTTTCGGTTCAGGTGGAGGGATGCTCATTGAAGATGCTACTGTTGTACTTAATAATTGTCAAATCAGCCAAAACTTGGGCTCACAAAATACAGGTGCGGGCGTTCTCATTAACAACGATGCGAATGTGACCATTCTGAACTCCACCATCAATAACAACATCAACAGCAACGGAATTGGCGGTGGTTTGGCTGTTGCCGGATTAAATTCCTCACTTACCATTACCAATTCCACGCTCTCCAACAATGTTGCCGGAGTAGGAGGCGCAATAGACATCATTACACCATGCAATATCACCATCAATAGCTCCACCATTGCAAATAATATTTCTCAAGGTAACGGTGGGGGTATTTATTTGAATGCAGGATTTATCAGCCTCAACAATTGTTTTGTTGGAAACAACGACGCACAGAATGTTCAAAATACCGGAAACGACCTCAGGGTAAATCCAGATAGCTCAGACAACAGGATACTTTCCGTTCAGGGGCACAACCTCTTTTCCGACTCAACAGGATTTGCATTTTTCCCCGGAGCCAACACCTCCGGAAATCTATTTGTTCAGCCGGGAACAGACTTAATCAGCAGTACATTGAGCGATAATGGAGGTGCTACACAAACACTTTCTCTCACAGCTTGTAGTCCTGCCATCGATGCAGGCTCATCCGCAGCTCCAGCCAATGACCAGCGGGGTGTGGCTCGCGTAAACTCACCTGACATCGGTTCTTATGAGTACAACGCACTTTCAGTAAATGATGCACAAAGTTGCGGTCCCTCTACTGTTATCCTCACCGTTAGTGGCGGAAACTCAGGCGCAAGTGCTTATACCTGGTTTGATGCACCTGTAGGAGGCAATGTGTTATTGGCAAATTCCAACACCCTCACGCTCACCAACCAGGCTGTAACGGATACCTTTTATGTGGCAGAAAATGCCACTTGTGCCACGCCACGCCGATATCGCTCCATAGTAAGTATTTTTCCGGTACCCGCTCTACCTACCATTACTTCTGGTGGTCTTCCCACCGATGTTTGTAGCGGAGGAAATATTGATTTAACCGCAGTATCCGCCACGCAGCCTGTTACCTACCAGTGGTCTGTGGGTTCTACAGCACTCGGAACCAATGTGGTCCAAAATGCCACACAGGCCGGCAGTTACACGGTGACAATTACCACCGCTCCCGGTGCAGGATCTTGTTCACGCACTTCTGCACCTACCACCCTGAATTTTCTCCCCCCTCCGGCAGTGCCTACTATTCAGTCAACCGCTGTGGGAAGTCCCTGCTCCGGAGATACAGTAACACTATCTACCAATGCGGTTGAGAATTTTTACCAATGGAATTTCAATGGAAGTCCCCTTGTAGGAGATACGGGTACAAGTATTCGCGTGCTTACTCCCGGCGATTATACACTTACGGTTTCTTCCACCATCAATTGCAGCACCACTTCATCTATCTTCACACTCAGCTTTAATCCATTGCCTGCCCCTCCGGTAATGGGTATTGTTTCCGGCGACCTTGCTTTCTGTTTGGGAGACAGTGTTGTGCTTCAATCATCTTATCCTGCAGGCAATAGCTGGAGGCTTCTGTCAAATCCGGGAAATGTAATAAGCAACCAAACATCCATAGCTATATATCAGGCAGGAACATACCGATTGACGCATACAGATGGTCTTGGCTGTAGTTCCTTTACAGATACGGTCATAGTAGTTCATGTACCCGTCACCCCAACCATCACAGAATCCGGGCCGGTTACCTTTTGTGACGGAGATTCTGTTGTACTTGTTTCCTCTTCCGCCAATAGTTATCTGTGGTTGTTTAATGGCGTTCCTACAGCCAATACAAATGATTCAATAGTAATAACAACATCTCAGTCAGTATCGGTTGTAACAACCGACATCAACAACTGTCCCGATACCTCAACTGTGGTGCAGGTGGTTGTCAATCCCATCATCACTCCGGTGATTTCTCCTGCTGGGCCCATTACTCTTTGTCAGGGAGAAACAGTACAATTATCTTCCAGTATTAATTCAGGAAATATCTGGTCGAATGGAGCCATCACGCAAACCATTTCAGTTGGAACAGGAGGAAACTATATAGTTACCATACCCGGCTGTTCTGCCCCGTCTGTCCCTGTTACCGTACTGGTCAATCCTCTCCCGGTGCAACCTGTTATCAATCCGGGTGACACCTCCTATTGTGAGGGTAATCCTGTAACCTTTACTTCAAGTACTTCCGGTGGAACACTTGTTTGGAATGATGCCAATGCCACAACAGGCAATCAACTGACAATCTCTCAGCCCGGTAATTATGTGGTAACTGTTACTGAAACTGATGCCAATAGTTGTTCATCAACATCCAATCCCATTGCCGTGGTTGTTCACCCCACACCCATTGCGCCTCAGATCACAGCCACCGGCTCCACCACTTTTTGCCAGGGTGATTCTGTAGTGCTTTCCTCAAATCAACTCACAGGAATAACCTGGTATGAAGCTTCTGCCCCCGCTTCACCCATATCCAATTCACCCACGCGAATATTTAATACAGCAGGTACTTATTATGTGGTTTTTCAAGATGATAATGAATGCTTGTCCGGCCAATCAAATTCAATTACTGTAACAGTAAATGTAGCCTTTGCGCCATTTATTCAAGCATCAGGACCACTTTCTTTCTGCGAAGGAGACTCTGTAAATCTTTTCATTCTTCCACAACCGCTTACAAGCATACTCTGGTCGCCCGGCAATCAAACTTCTGCAGGGATTACTGTAGACAGTACACTCTCAGGTATTACAGTGACCATTACAGATGCCAACAATTGCTCTGCTACATCTGCCTCTGTTGATGTTACCTCTAACCAGATTGTTACCCCGGTAATTACCTCTCAGGGAGGATCTAATCAAATCTGTGCAGGAGATTCACTGACGCTTACCTCATCATCACTTACCAATAATGTTTGGTTTAAAGACGGAGATTCATTGAATCTGAGCACAAGTTCTATTGTTGTTTCTGATTCCGGAAGTTATACCGTCATCGTTAGTGGTTGTTCCAACCTCTCAGCACCTTTTCCGGTTTCTGTCAATCCTCTCCCTGACCAACCGCAGGTAAGTTCGTCTTCTAATACAGGTAATTGCGCCGGTGATTCAGTTCTCCTTGTTACTTCCTCGGTTTCATCACTCTATCAATGGAATCAGGGAATCCTAGCCAATAATGACTCTGTTTATGTGGAAGCACCCGGTGCATATCATGTAACTGTATTCAATGCGTTTGGTTGCAGCAGCACTTCTGCCGATGAAAATGTTACATTCAGCCCGCTGCCTGACAGTCCGGTGATTGTTTCCTCAAACGGGAACACCTTATGTTCAGGTGGATCCTCTACTCTTTCTGCAAGCAATTACTCATCCGGTTTAACATGGACATTGCCTGATAATTCTACTCTAAACAGTCCAACCATCAGTGCAAGCCAAAATGGAATATATTCAGCCATCTTTACCGACCAGGTTACTGGCTGTTCATCATTGCCGACTTTATTCAACCTGCAGGTTTTACCTTCTCAACAGCCATCAATAACCATCCTTGGAAGTGATACCTTCTGTCAAGGAGGATCAGTTGTTTTGACCTCCAATCTAACATCAGGATTTACATGGCAGGGAACACCTCCCCCGGCCAACCCAAATGAAATCAGTATCACTGTTACACAGTCAGGTACTTTCACTCTTCTCAACACTGTTTGTAACCAGTCTTCAAACCCTGTGACCATTACTGTGAACCCCAATCCTACAACACCTGTAATCTCTCCTTCACAGGATACAGCCATTTGTCAGGGAAGCTCACTCACATTGGTTTCCAGCGCTCCCTCAGGAAACACATGGAATGACAATTCTACAAACGACAGCTTGCTTGTTGTTGCCGGAGGAAACTACTTTGTAACCGTTACTGATGCTAACGGATGTTCAGCACAATCACTACCGGTCAATGTTTCTATCCTCACTACCCCATTGGTTTCATTGCCTTCAAGCACTACTCAATGCGGTGGTCAGGTTGTGTTGAATGCCACAACCCCGGGATCCAGCTATGTATGGTCAGGTACAAACACCACCGCTGCTGATACCTTGCCCACCCTCAATGTTACAGCTACCGGAACCTATTCTGTTACAGTAACCAATATCTGCGGATCCACTACTTCCAATATTGCATCTGTTACCATCAACCCCTTGCCGGTTATTTCTCTCAACGATACTTCCTCCTGTGATGCGCCAATCATTTTGGATGCAGGCAATGTTGGCTCAACTTACCTTTGGTCCAACGCCAGCACAAACCAGCAGATTTTAGCTGTTACCTCCGGTACTTACACAGTTCAGGTAACCAATCCCCAAAGCTGTTCTGCCAGCAAAACGATCACGGTAACCATCAACTCAGGTTCCCCTGTAGTTAATCTGGGTAATCCTCCTGCTCAATGCGGAGGCAGTATTCTTCTTGATGCAGGGAATCCGGGTGCCTTACAATACCAATGGTCAGGACCGGGTGTGAGTCCTGCCGACACCAACCGATTCTTCACTGCAAATCAATCAGGGGTTTTCAGCGTAACAGTTACCAACGCATGTAGTTCTTCAAGCGGTTCAACAACCTTAACCATACACACTCCGCCATCTCTTGAATTGGGCGGATCTGTTGCACAATGCGGAGGCACACTGCAACTGGTTGCTCCGGTGCAAGCATCTCTCTATGCATGGACAGGCCCGGGAATCGTGGGCAGCAGCAACAATGATACGGTGCTGGTGAACGCAACAGGAACTTATTCCCTCACCATTACAGATGCCAATAACTGTACCGCCAGCGATACCAAACTGGTTAATCTTGACAATTCATTGCCTACGGTTAATCTCGGAAGCAGCATCTCAACTTGTGCCGATACGGTAACTCTTGATGCAGGGAATCCGGGTTCAAGTTATGACTGGTCCGGAGCAGGAACCACCGCAGCAGATACCAACCAAACTTACAATGTAACAACCACCGGAGCTTATTTTGTAACAGTTACCAATGGTTGCGGAAGCACAATAAGCAACTCCGTGAATGTTGAATTCTTGTCCGATCCAATTGTAGATCTTGGTCCGGATGTTCAGCAATGTGGAGGTACTTTTATCCTGAATTCAGGAATAAGCGGTGCTAACTCTTACCAGTGGACCCGTAATGCTCAGCCAATCGGAGGAAATCAACCCACACTGACAGTCACTCAAACAGGTATCTATATCGTATTGGTTTCTCTTCAGGGAGGATGTCAGTCATCCGATACAATCCTTGTCAACTTAGATGGTACCCTTCCGGTTGTGAATCTTGGCGGACCTTATGACACCTGTGCCAGCAGTATTACGCTTACTGCAGGAGGTCCACAAAACACCTACACCTGGACTCGGAATGGAACAGCATTAACAGATACAACAGGTTCAATCATTGTGAACCAAAGCGGATCCTACATAGCTGCCGCTACAAACGGATGCGGAACAACAACAAGTGCTCCTGCACAGGTTTCCTTGAATCCTACTCCGGTTGTTAGTATCAGTGATGCTTCAGCCTGTAATGCAGCAGTATTGCTTGATGCAGGCAATGCCGGTTCTCAGTTTGTGTGGACAGGGCAGGGGACTACTGAAGCAGATACCACGCAAACTTTAGCTGTGTTTCAGCTTGGCGCAAATGTTTATAATGTAACCGTTACCAATGTTTTCGGTTGTTCAGCATCTGATTCGGCTTCCGTTCAAATTTCAACCCAATTACCTGTTGTAAACCTTGTCTCCGATACAGTAGTATGTCAGTCTCCTGTAACAGTAGACGCAGGTAACCAAGGATTCACTTACACATGGAACGATAATGGTCCGGCACAATCAGTAAGAACTTTTACCCAAACCGGTTTATATTTTGTTGATGTGACAAATGCCTGTGGAACCACCAGAGATTCCATTAACATTACCATCGGTACACCTTTCTCAGTAAACATCAACAATGGTGTTGATTCTATTCTGCAATGTATTTTGAGCGGTAATAATATAATATTAACAGCAGGGTCATTCAGCCCCGGATCAACCTATACATGGACAGGTCCCGGATTTATAAGCGGCACATCTTCTCCTGTGGCAGTTACCGATACATCCGGCATTTATACTCTTGTGGTTGTTCAAAATGCTTGTATTTCTTCTGACAGCATTTATGTGGGCACATTCGATCAGTTACCTGTTGCCCCTCAATTCACTGATACGACCCAGTGCGGTGGAACAGTCACGCTGGACGCAGGAGACGGAGATGCAAATACAAGCTATGCTTGGACCGGAGCACCCGGTTTACCGGCAACCCAAACCATTGCTGTGGGCACCGGTAACTATACAGTTACCATAACGAATGCTTGCGGATCATCTACTTCTGATACCGTTTCTGTCATCATTCATCCATTACCGATCATCAACTTGCCTTCAGATACTGCTGCTTGTGGTGGTAGCCTAACATTAGATGCCGGTACTTTCCCATCAGGAACGACTTTCGTTTGGACTGGTCCCGGAATCGTGGGTAATGCCAACCAAGATACTGTTGTTGTTGACGAGACGGGCGCCTACTCAGTAACTGTTACAAATTCCTTCGGTTGCTCAGCCACAGACCAGATTAATGTTAATCTCGATACCATTGCGCCTGTTGTTGATCTTGGAGGACCTTATAATACCTGTGCCGACTCAGTGTTGCTCAATGCTGGAAATCCAGGAATGTCATTCAGCTGGACAGGTCCTGAAGCCCTCAATAACACCCAAACCAATTGGGTTTCTGCAGCCGGAACATACACTGTTACAGTTACCAATGGCTGCGGCATATCAAGCACAGATTCTGCAGTGGTTAATTTGAATCCACCACCAACAGTTTCACTCGGTTCCGACACTGCACAGTGCGGAGGAAACATCACCCTTTCTGCGGGTAATTTCCCTGTAGGAACAACCTATCTCTGGACAGGCCCGGGTATTGTGGGCGGCAATAACGGACCAACTGTGATTGTAAATGCCACCGGCTCATATTCCGTTTTAGTTACCAATACCCAAGGCTGCTCCGGCACAGATGCCATCAATGTAAATCTGAATACTGATACAGCAGTTGTAGATCTTGGAGGACCCTTTACCCTCTGCGCAGATTCTCTCTTACTTGATGCAGGAAACCCGGGCTTCACATTTACCTGGTCTGGACCCGAGGCCCTCAACAATACGCAAACCAATTATGTATCAACCAGTGGCACCTACATCGTTTCTGTTACCAATGGCTGTGGATTCGCTGTAAGTGATACGGCCATCGTAAACATCAATCCAGTGCCTGTAGTTTCCCTCGGGCCCGATACATCTCAGTGTGGCGGATCGGTGACACTTAATGCAGGTACATTCCCAAGTGGAACCAACATACAATGGACAGGTCCGGGCGGCTTTACTTCTACAAATGCACAGGTGACCGTCAATCAATCAGGCACCTATTCTGTAACGGTAACTGTATCAAGTGGACAAGGATGTTCAGTAACAGATGCCATCAATGTAAACCTCGAGACTACCACACCTGTTGTTAATCTGGGTGGTCCATTTACTGATTGTGTTGACTCTGTTCTACTGGATGCCGGAAACCCCGGAATGTCATACAGCTGGACAGGTCCTGAAACACTCAGCAATACCCAAACAAATTATGTAAGTACCAATGGTGTTTATTCAGTAGTAGTTACCAATGGATGCGGCGTCTCTGCAACCGGTTCTGCCACGCTGAACATCCTTGTTCCTCCATCCCTTGACTTGGGCAACGATACAGCCAATTGCGGTGGGGTTCAATTGACAGCAGGAACCAATACCACATTTAATTATGCTTGGACCGGCCCGGGAGGATTTACTTCAAGCAATGCCAGTATACAAGCAACAGTTAGCGGAGATTACATAGTGAATGTCAGCATCACAGGAACATCTTGTAGTTCTACTGATACGATTAATGTGAATACCGCACTCGCTCCTCCTTCCCTCGAATTGGGTGCACCATTGTCGGTTTGTAATACTTCTAACATCATCAATGCCGGAACCTATCCTGTAAACACCACTTTTGCCTGGACTACCATTACGGGAGTGATATCAGGTCCGGTGAATACCAATACCATTACGGCAACACAAACAGGAAGATACTACCTCACCATTACCAATATTTGCGGTAGTGTAACAGATAGTTTAGACCTTACACTTCTTACGCCTGTTCTTGCCAATGTTACTGCTGATGGTCCAACCACCATTTGTCAGGGGCAAGATGTTGTGTTAAGTGCAAACCCGGGAGCAACTGCTTACTTCTGGACTCCGAATGGTGAAACAACACAAACCATCACTGTAACAGCTACAGGAAGTTATTCATGCACGGTTACTTCCGCAAACGGATGTTCTTCAACATCTCCACTTACCCAGGTGAATGTTAGTCCTGCCATAGCAACACCGCAAATTATAGCGGGCGGACCAACTTCATTCTGTCAGGGAGGATCGGTAACATTGACCTCTTCAGCAAGCAGTGGAAATCTCTGGAGCAACAATTCAATTTCTAACAGCATCACGGTAAATTTATCGGGTACATATACTGTTACAGTTACCCAGGGAGCCTGCTCTGCTACCTCCTTGCCATTTGCAGTTACCGTATTCCCGGAACCTTTTGCACTTGTTAATGCATCCGGTTCTCAAACCTTCTGTAAGGGCGATTCAGTGGTTCTTCAAACAGGTTCTTTCAACAATTACCAATGGTTTAAAGTAACAACACCTCCGCCCAACCAACAGATTGGAAACGGCCAATCAGTAACCATTAAGGAAGGGGGTAATTATTTCGTGATTGTAACCGATGCAAATGGCTGTACTGCCCGCTCTTTCCCCAATACCAATGTGGTGGTAAGAGATACACTTCCCAAACCCGTGATTACCCAAACAGGCAACATAAGCGCCTGTGGTGGAGGAAGTATCACCTTTAGCGTTGGCTCAGCTCCTTTTTATCAATGGTCTACCGGAGCAACGGGGAATTCGATAACAGTAACCACGGCCGGAGTTTATTATGTGGATGTGTTTACATCACAACAATGTAAATCGACCTCTGATACCATCAAGATTGAAGTTACGCCTTCACCCCCAATTACAGTAAGCCTCACCCGAAAAGAGTATCCGGGCAACCATGGGGTAAGTGCCTTTAATAAAACGGATGGTGAAATTTATCTGAGTCTGAGTGGAGGTATTGCGCCTTACACTTACGCATGGACTGATTCTTTGGGTAATAGCATTTCATCTGCTGAGGATCCCACCGGATTAAGAGCCGGTAATTACACAGTATTGGTAACCGATGCCAGCGGTTGTACCGGAACAGCAAGCATCAGGTTGACTCAACCGCTCGAATTCAAACTGCCTGAAGGCTTTTCACCAAATGGCGATGGCAAAAATGATACTTATGTCATCGGTTCGATTGAACTCTATCCTGTGAACAAATTCTTGGTATTTAACCGTTGGGGCAATATTGTTTACAGCAAGGATAATTACGCCAATGAATGGGATGGCAAAGGCAACAATGGAACAGACTTGCCAGATGGTACCTATTTCTTGATTCTGGAAATTCCGGGATCCGAATTGAACAAAGGATTTGTCGAACTTAGAAGATAATAGAGGGAGGAAAAAAACATGAAAAATTTAAAAACAAATGACATGAAAAGGCTTATTTTGATGGTTCTTTTTTTGGGTTCGTTCAGTGTTTCACGCGCGCAGCAAGACCCAATGATCAGCCATTACATGTTTAACGGCTTATTTTTGAATCCGGCCTATGCAGGAAGCCATAAATATGCTTCTGCAAATGTGTTGCACCGAAGCCAGTGGTTGGGCTATGGTGATGGAGCGCCCAGAACCAACCTTTTGGCGCTTGATGCACCCATCAAGAGTCAGAAAATGGGGCTTGGTTTTGTGTTTGTAAACGACCGTGTTGGTAAACAAAGGCGAAACGACCTAGTGCTAAATTACAGCTACCATATCCGTGTTTCACAAAAAGGGAAGTTGGCTTTCGGTATCAGTGCCGGCGCTATTAATCTTGGTCTTGATAATCCCTTTGCATGGGAATCAAATGATCCTGCCTTACAAGCCAGAAGTTTCTGGGGACCCCGTGCAGGTTTCGGTGTTTATTATTACACCCGCAAATCGTATCTGGGTTTCTCCGTACCGACCCTCGTTGGAAAACAACCCGACAGGGCATTCGATTTCAATCTTGACAGAGGCACGCTTTTCCGCCGACATTATCTCCTCACCGGTGGATATGTTTTTGATGTAGGTTCAAACATCATGCTCAAGCCCTCATTTCTTCTCAAATACCAACCGGCCGCTCCTTTTCAGGCTGATCTGAATCTGAATGCACTCTTTTACGAGACCTTTTGGCTTGGGGCTTCTTTCAGAACAGGAGACTCTTTCATTCTGCTTGCAGAATATCAAATCTCCAGACAATTCAGAGCAGGAGCCAGTTATGATTACTCTTACACCCGTATCGGTAAGTTCAGCAACGGCTCTCTCGAAATCATGTTGGGTTATGATTTTGGCAAAGACGCAGTGAAAGCAAAAAATCCAAGGTATTTCTAAAACAGAAACCGGTTCAGAATTATGCAAATGACGACATTCAAAAGAAAAACCAGATTGAACAGATTTTTCCCCCAAATTTTGGGATTTCTCATGGCTGGTATCATGTTACAGGGTTGTGCAAACTATTACAAAGAGCTTGGTGATAGCCAGTACCAAAATATCGCTTATGCCAAAGCGGCTAAATATTATGAGAAATCATACCTTAAAAAGGCAAATCCTGATGTTGCACTCAAATTGGCTGATTGTTACCGCAACAACAACAATTATGTGCAGGCGGAGAAGTATTACGCCTTGGGCGTGAAGGATTCAACAACCTCATTGGGTGAAACACGCCTTGCTTATGGTAAAGTATTGATGAGCTTGGGTAAGTATAACGAAGCGCAAGAGCAGTTTAAAGAATATCTTACTGAAAAGCCCGGAGATTTTGCAGCGCAGCTGATGTTGAACTCCTGTTCTGACCTCGGTCAGTTTTTGAAAGACACAACCCGCTATTCTATAAAAAATGCCAATATCAGTGGTTTGCTTTCTGCTTATTCCCCCACGCTTTACAAAGACGGTATCGTTGTGGTTGGTGAAGAAGGAACAAAAAAAGCCTCCAAGCAGAATCCTGCTACACTCAATTCTTTTCAGGATTTATATTTTGTAAAGAAGGATAAGGATGGTAAATTCAGTAAGCCAGAAGCCCTGAAAGGAAAAATTAATGGGGACTACCATCAGGGGCCTGCCTCATTTTCTGCTAAAGGGGATGTGGTTTATTTCACCAATAACAATTCCGAAGGTATCAAGGCATCAGAGAAATATGAAGTTCCTATGATGCTTAAAATTCAGATGGATTCACTGGTAAATAATGAATGGCAAACAGCTGCTGATTTTCCATACAACAGCAAAGAATACTCTTGCCAGCATCCTTGTCTGAGTCCTGACGGAAATCGCCTGTATTTTTCATCCAACATGCCCGGTGGACAGGGTGGATTTGATTTATGGGTGTGCACACTTGAAAACGGACAATGGGGGAAGCCGGAAAATTTGGGAGTTCCGGTAAACACTGCCCTTGATGAAGGTTTTCCGTTTTTCAGCGAGAAAGGCAAACTTTATTTTTCTTCCAATGGACACAAATCTATGGGCGGAACAGATGTGCTTGTTTCCAAGTATGAAAGTGGCAGATATACCATGCCAATGAATCTTAATTATCCTTTGAACACCAAAGCAGATGATTTTGGTTTTATACTCAATCCCGATGGCAAAACAGGCTTTCTTTCCTCCAACAGGGCAGGTGCAGACATGATTTATGAATTCGTGGTTAATCCCCCTGTCTTTTATGCCAAAGGCAAGATTACTTCAGATCAACAACCGCTATCAGGTGTGTCAGTGGTTTTTATAAACAAATCTGCTGAAACAACTGACTCTGTTATCACTGATTCAAATGGAGAATATTCTTTTAAATTGCTGGAAGAAAGTGATTATACCATTCATGCCAGAAAGGCCGGATACTTTCCCAGAACAATTGAACTCAGTACAAAAGGCAAGGAAGACAATGCTACCATCCTAAATGATTTTGACTTGAAAAAACTGGAAGTTGAGAAACCAATTGTGCTGGAAGGGCCCGGTCAGATTTTCTATGATTACAATAAATATAAGCTCAGAAAAGAGGCTTTCCCTGTGCTTGATAATGTGGTAAAATTCCTTTCTGATAACCCTTCTATTCGAATTGAATTGGGTGCTCATACGGATGCCCGCGGAACCGACAAGTATAACCAACGCTTATCAGATAAGCGCGCCAAATCAGCTTTTGATTACATTGTCAAAAAAGGAATTAAAAAAGACAGGATAGACTACAAGGGCTTTGGCGAATCCATGCTTGTAAATGATTGCAAGGATGGCGTGAAGTGCTCAGATGAATTACATCAGCAAAACCGTCGTACGGAATTCAAAATCCTTAAGTAATCCTCATCAATGAAAAAATTAATAAGAGCCCTGAATGGGCTCTTTTTTTTGGATTTTCGTCATCCGAAAAAAAATTGGGTGCGTGTGTTTGTCCAAAAATAATTTTTGTTTTCAGGGCTGTATGGAAATGTCAATTAACTTTGAATGAAACCTGATGAGGCAGCGGATATTCCGCAAAATACTTGCTGCTGAAGGATGGGAGAAACAATGAAAAAAATTCTTGTCTGCCTGGGAACCAGGCCCAATTTTATTAAAACCGTTTATCTCGAAAAACTCTTTCGGTTAAAAGGATATGAATACCGAGTGCTTCACACAGGTCAGCATTTTGACCAGCAAATGAGCGATGTTTTTTTTGAACAACTGGAACTCAGAAAACCTGATTTTTATTTGGGTATCAGTGGTGGCACCAACAGTGAAAGTGTGGGAAAAATCATTGTTGAGTCTGAGAAAGTTTTTTTGTCATACAAGCCTGATCTGGTAATTGTAATAGGGGATGTTAACAGCACTTTTGCCTGTGCCTTTGCAGCAGCATCATTGCGAATACCGCTTGCTCACATTGAAAGCGGACTAAGAAGCGGCGACTTGGATATGCCGGAGGAGAGAAACAGGATATTGACTGATGCTTTATCTGATCTGCTTTTTGTTACCGAACCTGCGGGTATGACTCATTTAAAAAACGAAGGAATTACAGATACCAAAATCAAGATGGTAGGTAACACCATCATCGATGCCCTTGTAAAGATGTTGCCCCTTCTTGAAAGCAACCAGGTTATCTCCAAGCTGGGTATCAAACAGCCCTATTGTTTGGCCACATTTCATCGGCCGGTCAATGTCGATAATCCAGACAATCTCAATATGCTTGTTGATACCATATTGAAGATTGCATCTTTTATACCTGTTGTTTTTCCTGTACATCCCCGCACCTTGAAAAAGCTTCAACAAACCGGAGAATTCTCACGGCTTGAAATCCCTCAGATAAGAATGACCGAGCCTTTGGGATACATTGAATTTTTGAAGCTGATGAAAGAAAGTGCTTGCTTGATTAGTGATTCCGGTGGTGTTCAGATTGAATCATCCTATTTTGGCATCCCGTGTTTTACCATAAGGGAAACAACAGAGCTGCGTATCACTCTTGAAGAGGGCACCAATCACCTGATGAACCTCCATCCGGATGAGATTGCCATGGCGGTAAAAGCCGGCATTCAGCTTACGACAAGCAGGCGAAATGATGCATGGTTGTGGGATGGCAAAGCATCGGAGCGCATCGTAAATGAAGTCTGCAACTTTTTGGAAAGCAAAAAGCCTCCTGTAACTTGATGGGATGCAGGGATGAATCTTGCAGCTCAATCAGTGATTGAAAAGCAAGAGAAGTTCTGTTATTTTTTGCTTGAGTTCGGTGCGGTTGACAATCAAATCAAGAAATCCTTTTTCCAAGACAAATTCAGCTGTTTGAAATCCCTGAGGCAATTCCTTTCCGATGGTTTCTTTTACCACCCTGGGACCGGCAAAGCCAATAAGCGCTCCCGGCTCGGCGATATTCAAATCACCCAGCATGGCATAAGATGCTGTAACCCCTCCGGTAGTAGGATCTGTTAAAAAGGAAATATATGGGATTTTCGCACGGGCGAGTAAACTCAGCTTGGCAGATGTTTTTGCCATTTGCATCAAAGAAAATGCGGCTTCCATCATTCTTGCCCCACCTGATTTTGAGATGATTATCAAGGGTGTTTGGCTTGCAATGCAATGATCGATAGCGCGGGAAATTTTTTCTCCCACAACTGAACCCATGGAACCTCCGATAAATTGAAAATCCATGCAGGCAATCATGAGTTTTTGTCCACCAACAACACCATATGCTGTTCTTATGGCATCTTTGAGAGGCGTTTTTTTGTGTGCATCGGCAAGCCTCTCGGTATACTTTTTGGTATCACTGAAATGAAGCGGGTCTCCGGAGGTAAGATTGGCTTCAGTTTCTGTGTAATTTCCTTCATCAAAAAGAATCTGAAAATACTCTTCTGATCCAATTCTGTGGTGGTAATTGCAAGAACTGCATACCCACAGATTGTTTTCGTGATCCTCAGAGGTTTGTATGTTTTTACACTCCGGGCATTTATACCAGAGACCTTCAGGAGTCTCTTTTTTGTCTTTTGTAGAGGTGGTAATCCCCTCTTTGATTCGCTTAAACCAGGTCATGTACCTTAGGCAAGGGTGATGGATTTATCAAGATAAACATCCTGTACGGCATTGAGCAGATTCACGCCATCCTGAAAGGGCTTTTGGAAGGCTTTACGGCCAAGAATCAATCCCTGTCCTCCCGCTCTTTTGTTGATTACCGCAGTTTCAACTGCTTCAGCAAGATCTGAAGCTCCTTTGGATTCCCCTCCGGAGTTTATTAACCCAATGCGGCCGCTGTAGCAATTGAGCACCTGGTAACGACACAAATCAATAGGGTGATTGCTGCTCAGCTGGCTATATACTTTGTCATGTGTTTTTCCGTAGTTGAGTGCGGTGTAGCCTCCATTGTTGGTGGGCAGTTTCTGCTTGATGATATCAGCCTGAATGGTTACTCCCAGATGATTGGCCTGTGATGACAAGTCTGCCGCTGTGTGGTAGTCAACCCCATCTTTTTTAAAGCCTGAATTACGCAGATAGCACCAAAGGATGGTAGCCATTCCCAATTCGTGCGCCATTTCGAAAGCTTTTGCAACTTCAACAATTTGTCGAGAGGATTCTGCCGAACCAAAATAAATTGTGGCACCCACAGCAACTGCACCCATGTTCCAGGCATCTTTGATGGTTCCGAACATGATTTGGTCATACTTATTGGGATAACTGAGAAATTCATTGTGATTGATTTTCACCACAAAGGGAATATGATGGGCATAGCGACGGGCAACATTTGCCAAAACACCATAAGTTGATGCAACCGCATTACAGCCGGATTCCAATCCCAGTTTCACAATATTTTCAGGATCAAAATAAATTGGATTAGGCGCGAAAGAAGCCCCTGCACTGTGCTCGATGCCTTGGTCTACCGGCAAAATAGACAAGTAACCGGTATTCCCCAATCGGCCATGAGCGTAAAGGCTTTTGATAGATCGGATGGTAGGTAAATTCCGATTGCTTTGCAGAAAGGTCCGGTCGATGAAATCGGGACCGGGTAAGGTAAGTTGTTCAGGTAAAATGGTCTGGCATTTGTGCTCCAGCAATTGCTGAGCCTTGCTTCCCAACAGCGATGGTATTGATTGCATATGTTTTGTAAAGGGCATAAAGATAGTGTTTTGCAGGGCTTAGATTATTCTGCAAATTGATTTTAAGGCATTGTCATACTCATGAAGCATGTTTTCAATGATTTTTGAGACGGGGAGAATCTCTTTGAGCTGGGCTGATACCTGTCCGATCTCCAACTCACCTTCTACCAGATTGCCTTCAAACATGCCTGCCTTGGACCTTCCTCGTCCGAGAATTGATTTCAATTCATCTGCATTTGTTCCTTTGCTGTAGGCCTCCTCCAGCTGTTTGTAAAATTCATTTTTCATTAATCTCACAGGGGTTACCTCTTTTAGGGTGAGCACCGTATCGCCCTCTTTTGCTCCAATCACTTTTTCTTTGAAGTGAAGGTGGGCGCTCGATTCTACAGAGGCAACAAACCTGCTCCCTACCTGAACGCCTTCTGCTCCGAGGGCCATGGCTGCCAACATGGCTTTTCCGCCACCGATGCCACCCGCAGCAATCACCGGAACATCAACGGCTTCTGCCACCATTGGAATCAGGCAAAGGGTGGTGGTTTCTTCTCTTCCATTGTGTCCACCGGCTTCAAATCCTTCGGCTACCAATGCATCCGCTCCCGCCTCCCTGGCCTTGATGGCAAAGCGGGTATTTGAAACAACATGGACAACCTTGATGCCATGGTTTTTTAAACGGGATGTATAAGTGGCCGGGTTCCCAGCCGAGGTAAAAACAATGGGTACTTCTAATTCGATGACGCTGGAAATATGTTCTTCTACATTTGGATAAAGGAGGGGGATGTTTACACCAAAAGGTTTTTGGGTTGCCGCTTTGCATTTTTGTATGTGTTCTCTCAGCACATGCGGATACATGGATCCTGATCCAATAAGTCCCAGTCCGCCGGCATTGCTCACTGCAGAGGCCAATTCCCATCCGCTGCACCAGATCATGCCTCCTTGTATAATCGGATATTCAATTCCAAGGAGTTTGCAAATGCGGTTTTCGCTGAAATTCATCGGCTGTAATTTGGGGCTTCCCTAGTGATGATTACATCATGGGGATGGTTTTCTCTTACCCCGGCCGAGGTAATTTTTATAAATCTTGCTTGTTGGAGGGCTTCTAGGTTAGGCGCTCCGCAATAGCCCATGCCTGCGCGCAAACCTCCCATGAGTTGGTATAAAACTTCCTGCAGGCTTCCTTTGAAAGGAACCCGACCGGAGATACCTTCCGGGACAAACTTCTTGATATCATCTTCTGTGTCCTGAAAGTATCTGTCCTTAGATCCGCTTTGCATGGCTTCAATCGACCCCATGCCGCGGTAAGCTTTGAATTTGCGTCCTTCAAAAATGATGGTTTCACCGGGAGACTCCTCAACACCTGCGAATAAGGAGCCCAGCATCACACATCCGGCTCCTGCAGCCAGTGCTTTTACAATGTCACCTGAAAAACGGATGCCTCCGTCTGCAATCATGGGAATACCACTGCCTTTGAGGGCTTTGGCAACTTCCCAAATGGCCGTGAGCTGAGGTACGCCAACACCTGCTATCACCCTTGTGGTACAGATTGAACCGGGACCGATTCCAACTTTTACTGCGTCGGCACCATTTTTAACCAGGTCTTTGGCTGCTTCACCTGTTGCGATGTTTCCTGCCACCAGTTCAAGTCCCGGAAATTGTTTTCTGAGTTCCCTTAGCATGTTGATGACCCCGGCAGAATGGCCGTGAGCGGTATCAATCACAATTGCATCTGCGCCGGCTTTTTCCAATTGCCTAACGCGTTCGGGTGTATCAGCGGTTATTCCAACAGCAGCTGCAACCCTCAACCTACCCAAAGAATCTTTGCATGCATTGGGTTTTATTTTGCTTTTGATAATGTCTTTGTAAGTAATTAATCCCACGAGTTTGCCTTGATTGTCAACAACGGGAAGCTTTTCAATTTTAAATTCCTGAAGAATTTTTTCGGCTTCTTCCAGACTTTTTCCGGGAATGGTGGTAACCACTTTTCGGGTCATCACTTCTGCAACAGGTCGTGAATGATTTTTTTCGAACCTGAGATCACGATTGGTAATAATGCCTTTGAGGGTTCTGTTTTCATCAATAACAGGAATGCCACCAATTTTATGTTCTTTCATAAGGTGAAGAGCATCTCCCACCAAGGCATGTTCATCAAGTTGCACGGGATCGAGAATCATTCCGCTTTCCGATCTTTTTACTTTTCTCACTTGTTCCGCCTGCTCAGAAATCCCCATGCTTTTGTGCAACACTCCCATGCCACCCTCTTGCGCAATGGCTATGGCCAGTTCGTATTCGGTAACTGTATCCATGGCGGCTGCTACTACCGGTGTTTTTAAGATGATGTTCCTGCTAAAACGACCTGTGATTTCAGTATCTCTGGGCAAAACTTCAGAATAGGAGGGCAATAAAAGCACATCGTCGTAGGTTAAGCCCTCAAGGACGGTAAATGCGTTTTTTGAATCCATAAAATTTTCTTCGAAATGCGAAGGTACATTTTTGTATCCTTGTCGGTTAAATTGCTGCTTTATTGCCCGCAATCATTATTTTTGTGACACTACTATGAAAAAAACAAGGCTTTTTGGAATACTCTTCGTACTGGCAATTTCTTGCTATGTGTTTCCATCGTATGCCCAAACGATAACTACCGGAAACCTATCTGCCTCCTCCTTCTGTGCAGGCGATGATTTCACAATACCTTTCACTACCACCGGTACATTTAATACCGGTAATGTTTTTACTGCGCAACTCTCCGATGCCTCCGGCAGCTTTGCATCACCCGTAAACATCGGAAACTCCACAACAAGTCCCATCTCAGTTACCATACCCATCGGCACCCCGCCCGGTGCAGGTTACCTCATCAGAATCGTTGGTTCTGATCCCATAACAATTGGTTCAAGTTCAATAGTATTTACCATCAATCCCCCTCAAACCATTCTGCTCAATTTTACCCAAACCGCCGACTCAGTTTGCCCGGGACAATCAGTCACTTTTACTGCTTCTTCTTCCTTGCCACTTACAGATACTTTGTGGACATGGACGGTGAACGGACAGGTTCAGATTGGACAGAACAATCCGGTTTTCACCCTTTCAAATATCACTGTGCAAAGCACCGTAGTGGTTACACTGGTTACTAATGATCCATGCATCAGCAATCCAACAGTGCAGGCCACAGGGAATGTCTTTCTTGATGGTGAAAACTTATCTGTTGAGATTAATACCTTTTCCAACGACACCATCTGTCCCACCCAGTCGGTTACATTCAATGCCATCCCCAATCTTGTTCTTACCAACGCTACTTTTACCTGGTTTGTGAATGCCACCCAGGTTCAAACCGGAACATCTGCTTCCTACACAACCAATACCCTTGTTGGATTAAATGCCGTTACAGTGGTGGTTAGTTCAACCGATCCCTGTTTAAACAATGCCAGTGCCACCTCACCAGCTTTTATCATTCTCTCCCAGGCACAACCCATTGTGCATAACATTTCGGTGTTTCCCAACACAACACCCTGTGAGGGAACACCAATCACCTTTACATCTGTGGTTAATCCCTTGGCGCCGGGAACACAGTATGAGTGGTTTATCAATGGGGTTTTTCAGCAGGGTGAAGTGGCTTCCACATTTACCACAACCAATTATTCTGATGGTGCTCAGGTAACCTGCGTGGTAACCAATGCGGACCCCTGTTTGTCAGGGTCTCCTCAGACCAGTAATATCATTACCATCACTTATTCGACCGGGCCGGCAGTGACAGTGCAATTATCATCTAATGTTACTAAGATTTGTCAGGGCAACCCGGTGTCTTTCACCACTGCTGCAACCAATCAGGGGCTGAACCCGGATTACAGATGGTTTGTAAACAACATATTGGTACCCGGTGCTGTAGATTCTGCATTTAATACCAGTAATCTTCCTCCGGGACTAACAAAAGTGTCAGTGGAAATAACCAGCAGTGAGATTTGTTCAACAGATTCTATAGAAAGAGATAGCGTGATTATTGATGTTACAGAACGCATCACGCCAACACTCGAAATTAGAGAGATTGCACCTTTTTGTACCAAAACCCCCGGAACCCTCAATGTAGTAAATAATGTACCCGGTGGTACTTACTCATGGACCAAAGACGGGAATACGATTCCATTTACCGGAGCAGGTTTGGTTATGCAGGATGTAACAACTGGTACTGTATTTGTTGCCACGGTTACCAACCTTACAGGATGTATTACCACAAACTCCGCCACTTCACCACCCTATTCAGTTACCCTGCATGAAACCCCAACTGTAGATGCAGGTGTTGACCAAACCATCATTTCCGGCCGGCAAGCAAATCTCAAAGTGAAAGTAAGTCCGTCCGGAAATTATAGCTATTTATGGGCACCGGGCACCGGGCTCTCCCTCACGAATATTGCCGATCCGGTTTCTCGTACCACCGATACCCTGACAACATATATAGTTACTGTTACAGATTTAAGTACGCGTTGTCGTAATTCGGATACTGTGAAGATAAGGGTAGAATTGAATTACGAGGTTTTTATTCCTACAGCATTCTCACCCAATGCAGATGGAGTTAATGATGTATTTTATGCAAGAGCAGCCAATAACCAAATCAAACCGGATCAGTTTACATTCAGAATATTTAATGAGTTTGGTGAATTAATCTTCGAATCTATTAGCAAGGAATATGGTTGGGACGGTACCATCAATGGTGAGCCTGCCATGCCCGGTGTTTATATCTACCATTGTTTTGGGTTGTTCAAAGACGAGAAACCGTTTGATTTAAATGGTAAGTTTACCCTAATGCGTTAACTCATGAAAAAGAAAATACTTCTTTCACTCTTTATTGTTCCGGTGCTTTTGGTGAATGCCCAGGAGTTTCATCTTACCCAATTTAACAATCCTTCTTTGCTTATCAACCCTGCACACACCGGTGTAATGAACAGAGATTTGCGGGTATCATCCCTTTATCGTAGTCAATACGGAAGTGTGAAAGGAAATGATGCAAAAGCTTTTTCCACCACCATGGTTTCTGCTGATGCGTCCATTTTTCCCAAAGGAAGTGGGAGTGATTTTTGGGGAATTGGTTTAACAGCTTACCGGCACAACAGAGGCTTTGATGAAATGAATACCACATCCGCTTCCTTGTCGGCTTCATTTTCCAAATCTCTGAACAACTCTGGTTCTTCTTTTCTTACCCTTGGAATTCTTGGCGCTTATGCTCAAATGGCAAGGGGGAATCCCAATGTCCCGCTTACCTGGGATTCTCAGTGGGATTTTAATAAATCAAGTTTTAATTCGGCTCTTCCTGCCAACGAAGACAATCTTCTTTCAAACGGTCGCCGTAACTTTAATTATGCTGATATCTCTGCCGGAGCATTGTTCAATGGAGTCCTAACCAAAAGTATTCAAATGACAGCCGGTCTTGCTTTGTGGCACATCAATGGACCAAACATTTCCTTCAGCAAAACCGAAAAAGCGACTCTCAACAGTAAACTGGTCTTTCACACCCAATGGGATATTTCCACCAATTATGAGTCACGCATCAGGCTTGTTCCATCGCTTTGTTACATTAGACAAGGAACGCAACAATTGTTCAATGTGGGAGTAGGAACTCGTTTTATGCTCTCTCAGGCATCTGTTTACACCGATTTTAAAAAGCAAAGTTCATTCTTCCTCGGGTTAAATTATCGCCACAAAGAGGCCTTGTGTCCCATCGTGAGATTGGAATACCGGAACATTTCCTTCGGTGCCAGTTACGATGTGAATATTTCAAAACTCCGAACAGTGAGCAATGGCAATGGTGCCATGGAGTTTTTCCTTATCTTGAATACCTCGCAGGGTTTTGGCGGAAAAGCAAAAACCAGAAAGATCAGATTCCTCTGATTTTTTAGTATTCGTAACAACCTGCTGAAGGCGGATTTAGCCAGGCATCGCCTTTTAAATCTGTAGGCCAATTGAGAATATAATTATAGTTGCCTCTACCAATTGCAGGAGAATCCTCTGCAGGTTCGTAGTTTTCTTTTTCTATATCCTTAAAAAGACTTGCGCTGTTTCCACTCAAGGAGGGATTGATAGTACAGTTGATAAACTGAGTAGACACACCAGATAAAAAAGAGTCTTTTATTTTGATCACACTGTTTTCGACTCCAAATTGCAAGCTTCCACCCCCCAGCTCTTCGTATTCAAATTCACTCTCATTGTTTCCGAATACAATACAGTTTCTGAATAGACAAGTATCAAGCGGCGCCTGTTTGTTGTTAAAATAGACGCAAGGTGTTTTGCGGCTTGGGGTGCTCCAATAATTTGCAAATGTACATTGGGTAAAACGGTATGTGCCACCAAAAGTGAGCGCAAGGTTGTAACCACCGCAATTATAAATCAGATTATTTCTCCCATAAATTTTGTAATACCTGGAGAGAATACCCGCGCCCGACATGTTTTTGATAATGGTGTTTTCGAGGATCAATCCGGTTTGGTCCGGTGCATATCTTCCAAACAGTGTTTCGCACTGTATGCCGATAAATGCATTTTTAATCACCGCAAACCTGATTTCAGAACTTGCCCCTTCATTGATCCAAATCCTGTCCCATTGTCCGTTTAAGTCTTTGTAATCGGCTTCAAGCCTTGTTCCCTGAAAAATCACCTGGGCAGAAAGATTCCCGTTAACCATCAACTTGCCACCCCGGTATACCCAAAGCCCGGAATTTTTGAAAAAATGAATTTTGCATCCGGCATCAATGTTTAGCTGTGCCGCAGAATCAATTACGGCATAGCCATAAATTACATACGGTTTGTCGTTTGTCCAGGTAACAGTGGTAGCCGTTTGCGCAACAATGGAGTAATCAATATATCCTATCTTACTGTTTGGTGTAATGTAATGAGCATCCTGCCCCCAAGCAACCAAAAGTACTTTTTGTTGGTTGCCATTGGTAGTAAACAGGAGTGAATCGCTAACAACAAGTGGCGCATTTGCCTGCAGCGGATTGATGGTAACAGCCACAAAAATATAGATGCTGTCATTGGGCGCTATTTCAATTTCCTTCGCCACATTTCCTTTGATGCCATCTATGTTTAAGCGGTACCCATTGTTCCCTCCTCCCAAACGAATTTCACTGATGATTAAAGTTCTGTTGTAAGGATTGCGAACAACCAATGATTTGGTTACACTTCCCATTTGGGTAAATACGGTATCAAACAATACAGTGTCATTGGAAAATTGCAAGCGTGCGCCCTTGTCACTTAAAACAATAGCGTCTCTGCGACAGGCATATAAACTGAGCAGAAGAGATACCAGGACGAAAAATTTACTCCGGAACATTCTATGTACTACGCCACAAATGTAGGATTATTGCCTTTGCACAAAGAGAGTTTGCTGTTCGTGGGTATGACAACAAGGTATGGAAGAGAAAGCCAATGATGTGAGTAAAGAAAAGCGGGAAGACAAAAGCTGAGTAAAAGAAAGCGCTATTATTTCTTCCAACGCTCTAATGAAGGAATGCTCCTTGTGGCAAGCCAGGCAAAAAAACCATTGATACCATCTTTTTTCATTTCTCGTATACAGAAATCCTGCATCTTTTTAGCGGTATCAATCTCCGGTGGTGTGGTAAATTCACCTTCTTCATAGCACATAGAACAATACTTTTTGCTTATGCTGCCATCTTTTTCGCTCCCTCCGCCTTTTTTGTCTTTTTTTAAGGGGTATCCGCAACTTTGACAGAATTTGTATGCTTTCATCGTATAGGTGTGCTAAGGGTTTGAATGTTTAGGATTCATTGTGCCGCTGAATGATGGCAAGCGTGCATGGTAGGTATTGACAACAGCCTGATGATTCAATTGCATGATGAAATTAGAAAAAAAAGGCCATGCAACAATTAAATTTTTTTCAATCGAAAAGTGTGTTCTGATATATGATTTCTCCGAGGGAGGACTTATTTTTTTTCGAGAAAAGATCTTTTGATAAAAACAAAGGAACCATTCTCTGATTCCATACCGGTAATGTTTCCAAAAATTGGAGTTTGTGCCTGGTTTTGAAGCACAATTTCGGTAACCTTTTCGGCAACACTTACAATGCCTAAGCACTCAGAAGGGTCATTTTGCAAAACCTTGGTAAAAGTTTTTGCAAATATGGAGTTGTCTGATGATAGCTGACTGTCTGATGAAGTGAAGCACTCGGCTGAACGCATCTTGGTAAGCTGCCATTCACTGCATGGGCTTGATGTGCTTTTGAGAATGCTCTTGGCATAGAATGACTGACCCGTTTGGCAGGCGTCAGAAATTAGTAGTAAATGATTCAGCTTTTTGTTGGCGGCAAGGGCAATTTTTAATTCGGTGAGGGAGTAGTAATTTTCAAAATCATCTACAGCAGCATCAACAGGAATCCAGTAACCGCTGTTGTGAAATTCAGAATAGGCGCCATGTCCACCATACCATATCAGCAATGACTTCACATGAAACTTATTTACCCATGAAGACACATCCGTATTGATGGCTTTTCTGAAATCAGCAAGGGTGAGATTTTCGTAATGAATGATGGAGTCTACGCAGTAATTCAGCAGGCAGGATTTTAACAGTTGTGCATCTGAAGAAGGCCCGCTCAGTTCCTTGAGATTTTGGTATTTAAAATTGGTCAATATCAATACAAAGGTTTTACCCATTGGATTTCTACTGTTTTCCCTCGCTCTTTCACGATCAATGAAATAAGATTTTCTCTGGCGATTTCCCATTTCATCTTCAACTTCAATGACAATACTGTCTTTTTTATCTATACTTATTTTATCATAACACTTGGTTTGACTTTTTTGAACAACCTTTCTGTCAATACCATTTACAAGCACTTTATCTATCTTATTGTTGTCGCTCAGATTCATCTCAAGATACAGATATGGGTCATCCGGATTCTCGGGAACCATTGATCTTCCGTTGACAAGCTGAGGATAGACAACATCAATTAAAGGACGCACAAGGTCAACTTTAATGGGAATACTCACTTTTGTACTATTGTCATAAACATCTGTTGCCGAAAATGTGATTGTTTTATATTTATTGATGGTTACCGTATGATAAAAGACATAAGATGTATCCATGTTCAGATTTACCACACTGTCATTAAAAGCAAAACTTGTCAGTCCGCTTTTTTCTTCCACCCTTATCTCAAAGCTTATTTTTTTTTCATTAATACCATATTCAATGGTATCGCCTGCAGGTGACATGATTCTGATCCATGGTTGATCTTTGTCAATTTTAGCCTCTCTGATCACATCTTCCATGCCGGGAAAAAGGCGCCCTTTATTTTTAAGATTTTTCAGATCCATATAGGCAAAAAGGTACAACTTGTTTTGCAGGTATATTTTGGCCCTGTCGAAAAGCAAGGTATCATTGAGGGTAGTGAGTGATCCCAGCTTTTTAATATAAGTAAGGGCCATGCCCGGATTATTAATTTTAATAGAGTTATAGAAAATTGCTTCTAGTAGTTTTAAATTTTCCGAGTCTAGGGTGAGTGCCTGATAAAGTGCCTCCTGTGCATCGGAGAATTGTTTTTTTTGAATGAGTATCTTGGCTTTCAGGTAATGAATATCCGATAACTTGTTATCAGCATTGAGTGCCTTGCTGCAATTTGTTAATGCATCTTCATCCTGGTTGTAATAAAATGATATTCTGGCAAGCCCCGAATGAATACAAGCCAAGGCATAATTTTTAACCTCGGGAATTTGGTCTGTATAGTAGAGTGATTTGTTGTATTCTGTTTTAGCACGCTCCATTATCTTTTTTAATTCAAGGGAATATCCTTTGTAAAAATATCCAAGGTATTGTTTGCTGTTTTCGGCAATGTACTTTTCAGCGAAATATTCGAGAGAATCACTGTTTCCTGATTTAATCAACGAAAGAAAGTATTTGTCCCATCCGGAAATTTCAATTTTATTTTGAAGTTTTTTGTTCCGGCACGCATGTATAATATTCCTGTATTGCCCGGTTTCAAAAGCCCGTTGTATATAAAAGTCAATAAAATCAGCATCCAGAAATAACCCGGCATGAGCAATAAAAATACTGTCCCCTTTGTTTTTTTTACCAAGTGCCAGGTAGTTTAGTATCTGAAGTTTCAATAATTCGGGCTCATCCGGCTTTTTAAGAATGGCAGCATCAAGCAAGGCAATGTTTTCATAATATTTCCCATCCGCCATGTTGCTCTCAACTCTCGATACTGTTTTTTTTACAGACTGTCCGAAAGCAATTTTAAATGGTATTAGGAACGCCATAAGGCACACCAATAATACCGCAAATTGGGGATGTGGCAGGTACTTCTTATCGGGTATTTCGGATGCCATCAAGCGTTTGGGTATCGTCCGCTATAATAGCATATTTTCCAATAACCCATGGCCTCAAATGAGAAAAAGATTGATTACAATTTGAGTGGAGATTTTACTTTTTCTTTCAGAAGGGCAAGTTTCAGCACTTCTTCCATTTTTTTTACATAGTGAAAAGTCATGTCGCTGATGTAGTCAGCCCTGATTTCTTCTATGTCTTTTTTGTTTTCCTCGGATAAAATGATCTCAAAAATACCGGCTCTTTTGGCAGCCAGTATTTTTTCTTTAATACCCCCAACCGGCAAGACCTTTCCGCGGAGCGTAATTTCGCCGGTCATGGCCAGCTGCTTTTTCACTTTTCGCTGTGTAAAAGCAGAGGCAAGCGCAGTTAGCATGGTAATACCTGCCGATGGGCCGTCTTTTGGCGTGGCTCCTTCCGGTACATGTATATGAATGTTCCAATCGTCAAATGCCTGGTGAGGAATCTGAAGGTGGTGGGCATGTGTTTTTAAATATTCAAGCGCAATAACCGCGCTTTCTTTCATCACCTCGCCCAGGTTTCCGGTGAGGGTAAGTTTACCTCCTGTTTTTCCCCTGCTTAAACCTGCTTCAATAAAAAGGATGTCGCCACCCACAGCGGTCCAGGCCAGGCCGGTAACTACTCCTGCCACATCATTGTCAATAAAACTATCTTTATGAAACAATTCTGCGCCCAGTATTTTACGCACATCTGGTTTGGTTATCCGGGGTTTTATTTTTTCACCCATGGCAATAAACCTTGCCTTGTTACGCATGATTTTGGCAATTTGTTTTTCGAGTCTTCTCAAGCCCGATTCTCTTGTATAACTTTCAACAATCACCTCTATGACCTCATCCGAAAACTGAAGTTGCCCGGGTTTTAATCCATGTTCTTCCAATTGCTTTGGGATGAGGTGGCGTTTGGCTATTTCGGTTTTTTCTTCAATCGTGTAACCGGTGATGTCAATAATCTCCATTCTGTCGAGCAATGCCGGCTGAATAGAACTTAATGAATTGGCAGTGGCAATAAACATCACCTTGGATAAATCGTAGTCTACTTCCAGAAAATTGTCGTAAAAAGCGTGGTTCTGTTCCGGGTCCAACACTTCCAGCAAGGCTGAACTGGGATCACCATGAAAATCATTGCCAACCTTATCAATCTCATCCAGAATAAAAACAGGATTGGAAGTTTTGGCCTTGTTGATGTTTTGTAAAATACGACCCGGCATGGCGCCTATATATGTTTTGCGGTGTCCCCTTATTTCTGATTCATCCTTCAATCCGCCCAAGCTCATTCTTACAAAACTGCGCCCCAAGCTTTTGGCAATACTCTTTCCCAATGAGGTTTTTCCAACACCGGGCGGGCCATACAGACAAAGGATGGGAGATTTCATATTGCCTTTCAGTTTGAGCACTGCCAGATACTCCAGAATACGGTCTTTGACTTTCTCAAGGCCATAATGATCTTCATCAAGAATATCTGAAGCGCGTTTTAAATCAAAGTTGTCAACAGAATACTCATCCCAGGGCAAATCCAGCAGCGTTTCGATGTAATTGGTTTGTACAGAGTATTCGGCTGCATTCGGATTCATCCTTTGTAACTTTTCCAATTCTTTTTTGAATACAGCAGCTGTTTGTTCATTCCATTTTTTCTCGGAAGCTCTTTTCTGATACTCTTTCAATTGTTCTTCAAACGGATTTCCACCGAGCTCTTCCTGTATGGTCTTTAGCTGTTGACTCAGAAAAAAGTCACGCTGTTGTTTATCTATATCTGTTTTTACCTTCGATTGAATCTGGTTTTTCAGTTCCAGCATTTGCAACTCTTTGGTCAGATGAGACAGCACAAGTGTGCCCCGCTCCTTGATGTTTTCCATCTCCAGAATCTGTTGCTTTTCTGCAACAACCGCATTCATGTTTGATGAAATAAAATTGATCAGAAAACTGGGGCTTTCTATGTTCTTGATGGCAAAGGCGGCTTCAGAAGGAATATTGGGTGAGTTCTGAATAATGTTGAGAGAGGTATCTTTCAGCGATGAAACCAATGCATCAAATTCCTTGTCGCCTGCTTCTGGTGTGATGTCGGGGAAGGCCGTTACACGGGCTTTGAAATAAGGTTCTTTCTGCACCATTTCCTGCATCTTAAACCTCCGTTTTCCTTGAATGATTACTGTTGTGTTTCCATCGGGCATACGAAACATTTTCAATACCACAGCTACCGTTCCAACCGTATTTAATTCTTCAAAAGCAGGATCTTCCTGTTTGTCATCTTTCTGTGATACAACACCTACAATCTTATCAGCCTTATTGGCATCCTTGATCAGGTTGATGGATTTGTCGCGCCCCACTGTAATTGGAATGACCACTCCGGGAAATAGAACGGTATTTCTTAATGATAAAATCGGTAAAATATCAGGAATCTTTTCCTGGTTCATCTGATCCTCTTCTTCATTGGAAAGAAGTGGTATCAATTCTGTTTCTTCTTCAGTGATCCCTGAAAATCCCATAGGGGTATCTGAATATTCCGGTATGTGCATAATTAAGACAAATTGTCACCTGATTTCTTTGTGTGCTTCTGTGTATGAGGTGATGTTTATTGATTTTACAGCGGTATGCTGAATGATTATAGGATAAAACAATATTGATGCCAATATACATATTGGCAGTTTTATCTACAATGCTGCCCTCACTTTTTTCATGAATTTGGAGGCATAAACAAAATCATTCAACTCCTGGTTGTCGGATTTCAGCACTTCTGACTTGTTGCCTGTCCACCATTTCTCCCCCTTGTAAATAAACAGGATGTTGTCACCAATTTCTATCACACTGTTCATATCATGGGTAATGGTGATGGTGGTAGTATTGAATTCTTCTGTGATTTCTTTGATCAAACGATCAATCAGAATAGATGTGAGCGGGTCAAGTCCTGAGTTGGGTTCATCACAAAACAAGTATTTTGGATTCATGGAAATAGCCCTTGCAATGCCCACTCGTTTTTTCATGCCTCCACTCAACTCAGAAGGGTAGAGATGGTTTGCACGCTGAAGATTTACACGGTTCAGACAAAAATTTACCCTGTCCAGTTTTTCACTTTTGCTCATGTGTGTAAACATCTCGAGCGGAAACATCACATTTTCTTCCACGGTCAGGGAGTCAAAAAGTGCAGCACCTTGAAAAAGCATGCCAATCTGTTGACGGATTTCCTTACGCGCATCAAAATGCAGTCCGATAAATTCTCTTCCATCAAAATACACTTCCCCGGAATCGGGTTTGATTAAACCCACCATCAATTTACTCAGTACAGTTTTTCCGCTGCCGCTCTGACCGATAATTAAATTCACCTTGCCTTGTTCAAAGTGATGGCTGATGTTTTTTATTACCGGATTATTGCCAAATGTTTTAGAGAGATTTTTTACTTCAATCATGACAACAAAATTTGTGTGATGATTACATTAAATAACAGAATAAGGATACTGGAATAGACAACTGCTTTTGTTGATGAGCGCCCAACTTCCAGTGCTCCTCCTTGCGTAAAATAACCATGATACGCGGATACTGAAGTGATGATGAAAGAAAAAATATAGGTTTTGAAAATGGCATAAAACACATTAAACGGCCTGAAATCCCAGGTGATACCATAAATGTATTCATAGGAAGTAACAGCCTTGGCCGCCACCCCCACCACATATCCTCCCAATAAACCCAGGAACATTGATATGATAATAAGAAAGGGAAAGAGAATAACTGCTGCGGTTATTTTTGGAAGAATCAGGTAGCAACTTGAATTAATACCCATGATTTCCAGTGCATCTATTTGTTCGGTGACCCTCATTGTACCAATTTCTCCTGCAATGTTGGAGCCTACTTTTCCTGCCAGAATAAGGCAAACAACCGTAGGTGAGAATTCAAGGATGATGATGTCGCGGGTGGAAAGTCCCACAGCATACAGCGGAATCCACGGGCTCTCAAATCCAAAAGCTGATTGAATGCAAATAACAGCACCCATAAAAATCGAGATGATGGAAACGATTCCCAGGCTTCCAATGCCCAATGAGTCCATTTCTCTGACAAGCTGTTGCCAGAATACTCGCCCCTTTTCAGGTTTTTTGAAAGTCCTTCGGATCAGAATGTAGTATCTACCCAGATGATATAGCCAGTTCATGCGGAATCGCTTTAAAGGTAAATACATTTGTGGTACCTTGGTATTGTCATGTTGAAAACTGCCGGTTCATTTTTTTTAATGCTCCTTTTTATATGCTCTTTTCAGCCGGCCATGTACGCCGGAAATGCCCCGCTGATTCTTAAAATTTTGGCAGAAAACCGCGATTCACTTGGCCCGGTGGCCAAGCATCCCGAAAAGTATCATTTGCAAATCATTTATACCCATGTTGAAAAATCCGGGCATGGGATTCCAGTGCTAACAAAATATGTCTACAGAGCACCCGGAAACCCTTATTTCTACCCTGCAAGCCTGGTTAAACTTCCCGTATCTGCAATTGCACTGGAAAAAATCAATGCGCTGGCATCCTTTCAGATCAATGAAGAAACTGCTATGTGTAACGACAGTGCCGGAATCTGTCAGCGAAGAATTGAATGGGATTCTACCAACATTAAAGATAGGTTTCCCAACATTGCACATTACATCCGGCGGATGCTTCTGGTAAGTGATAATTTTAGTTACAGCAGATTATATGAGTGGTGCGGTCCTTCATTTTTGCAGGAAAGATTGAACAGAATGGGTTACCCCAAGACAAGAATTGTACATCGGTTCGACGCTGAATGCACCCCACTGGCAAATGCCATGGTAAATCCGGTTTATTTTTTTTCTCCCCAACGGGACACTCTTTTCAGACAAAATCTCCAACAGCCATTCAGGCCACTGAAACATCCGCTTAAATATCCTCAACTTGGGAAATACCACATGAATGAGTCCGCCAAGAAAATCAGGCGACCCAAGAATTTTTCAAAGATGAATTATGCTCCGCTCGAGGATATCGATGGGATGGTAAAAGCCATTATGATTCCTGAATCAGTAAAACCAAGTCAAAGGTTTGATCTCAGTCAACCCCAGCTTCATTTTTTGCGCACCTACATGGGCATGTGGCCTCGCGAAAGCATCAATCCGCTTTATCCTGATTCGCTGTATGAAGACAGTTATAAAAAGTATTTGTTCTATGGAGATACCCATGGACGAATCAACAGTGACTCAATTAGGATTTACAATATTGTTGGGCAATCCTATGGCAATCTTTCAGATTGTGCATACATAGAGAACAAAGAACGCAACATTGGATTTTTTCTGAGTGTGGTTATTTATGTGAACAAAGATGAGGTGGTGAATGATGGGAAATATGAATACAAAAGCATAGGATTTCCATTTATGCAACAATTGGGCAGGGCCTTTTACAGATACGAGCTCAGGAACAAAAAAGAATAAATACCAGTACTCATATGTTTTCCTGTATTGGTTTTGCCAACAACAATTTATTTTAATTAACAAGGAAATCGGATGCTTGAAAAAATTAATTATCACATTTGTGCATTGCCTTCACTAATGCAAAAAATCAAATCCTATTTTCTATTGCAATTACGGTTGTTTAACCGAAAATTGAGTGACGCCGGCATTCATCCATTGGTGGTTTATTTGTTCGCTATTTTTGGTTTGGTATTTTTAGCGAACGCATTATTCTCGTCTTTTGCTTATGCATCTTATACATTTGTCATTTTCTCATTGGGGATAATCGCTCCATTATCGAATGTCACGCGGAATGAGTTTCTGCTTATTGTTTATGGGGCCCAAATTAAAAAGCTGATTCGACTATTCGAAAACACTGTAATAAATATGCCCTTTGCACTTGTTTTAATTTTTTTCAATGCTTATCAAGAGGCAATCGTGCTTTTATTGGCAGGCTCAGCAATGGCTTTGTTTTCCTATAAAATAAATACACATTTCTCATTCCCTGTTCCCTTTTCGGCCGGTGTCTTCGAATATATAATAGGCTTTCGAAAAACTTTTCCGGTGTTTATTCTCACTCTTGTTCTCACTTTAATTGCCATCCTTGAGAACAATATGAATCTTGGTCTATTTTCAATGGGTTTGATTGTTTTTACAGTAATGGGGTATTATTTTAAGCCCGAGAATGAATATTTTATCTGGATTTTTCCGGAGGCTCCCAATGGGTTTCTTCTGCGCAAGGCTCACCTGGCCATTAAAAATCTTTTTTTATTGTTGTTTCCCCTGACTGTGCTCCTCTTTTGTTTTTATCCATCGGAGTATCAGTTGCTACTGACTTTTTTGCTGGTAGGAGGATGCTTATTAAGTGCCATCATCATGATAAAATATGCCAGTTTCCCCCAAGAGATCCATATTCCTGAATACATTTTACTCTCGCTTTGTGTTTATTTTCCTCCTCTTGTTATCGGTGTCATTCCATTTTTCTACCTAAGAGCCAAACAAAATCTAAAATCCTTACTCGATGATAAAGATTGAAAAACTCTCATTAAGTTATGGCAACAACCTTGTTCTGAATGAATTAAACATCTCTTTTTCTGAAGGCAATATTTATGGTGTTGTCGGAGAAAATGGAGCAGGTAAAACGAGTCTTTTTCGATGCATAGCAGGACTTGAATCTTATGAGGGAAACATCCAAAGTGATTTCCTTCCACTGAAAAATCATCTCGGTCTTCTTCTTACTGAACCTTATTTCCCTGCCAAGATAACAGGCAAGGAATATATCAATCTCCTGTGCGAAGCAAGAAATGTGCATGTGGAAGTAAATGAGAATAACAATATTTTCGGACTTCCGCTAAATCAATATGCATCCAATTATTCTACAGGAATGAAAAAGAAACTTGCCTTAACAGCAATCCTGCTTCAGCAAAACAAGGTCTTTATTCTTGACGAGCCATACAATGGCCTTGATATTGAAAGCAATATCCTTCTCAATGAATTAATCCTTAAGTTGCGAGATTTGAACAAGCTTGTCCTCTTATCCTCGCATATTTTCTCTACCCTTCGTGATGTGTGTCATCAAATCATATTTTTAAGAAAGGGATTTCAACCCGAAATTTACTCACAAGGAGAGTTCGATTCCCTCGAGAGAGAGATGAAACCCACTAATCTTTCAGAAAAGTTGATGAGGTTCAAACTGAGTTCATTTCTATAAGTGAATTTCAACGGCTCCATTACGACAAGCCTTTGTATTCATTTTGATGTATCAGAGAAAAATCCAATTGCTTTTTATTTAAGTCCGCCTTCTTTACCTCCACGATGATTTCATCTCCAAGACGATAGGTTTTTTTGCTGCGTTTACCCGTTGCACAATAATTGTTCTCGTCGTACACGAGGTAATCAAAATTGATTTCCCGAAATCTGATCATTCCCTCACATAAATTTTCTTCAATTTCGGCAAACATCCCATATTCATTAAATCCGCTGATGACTGCTTTAAATGGAATACCGATTTTGTCCATCATAAACTCCACCTGTTTGTATTTGATACTGGCTCTTTCTGCATCTGATGCCTGCTTCTCCATATCGGATGAGTGCTTGCACCATTGGGTGAGGGAAGCGGTATCAGGCCATTTTTCTTTCTGCTTTCCTTTAGATGTTTTGCTGTCCTGATGGTCGAGATAAAGTTGCAGTAAACGATGTACCATCATGTCAGGATATCTTCTGATGGGTGAAGTAAAATGGGTGTAATGCTCAAAAGCCAAACCGTAGTGCCCAATGTTATTTACAGAATAGATGGCCTTTGCCATGGCTCGAACAGCCAGTTGCTCAACCAGGTTACTTTCCTTTTTTCCCTTAACTTCCCCAAGAAGTTTATTCAGTGATTGGGATGTCTCGCTTGCCTGACCGGTAGAAAGTTTGTATCCGAGTTTTTTCATGAACTTGGAAAATTGAAACATCTTTTCATCATTTGGTTTGTCATGAATCCTGTAAACAAATGCTTTGCTACTGGCTGAAGGCTTTTGTTCACGAATGCCCAGGCCTACTGTTTCTGCTACTTTTCTATTTGCGAGAAGCATAAAATCTTCAATGAGTTTATTTGAATCTTTCGCTTCTTTGATAATCACTCCAGTAGGCTTTCCACTGTTATCAAGTCTGAATTTTACTTCCTTTTTCTCAAAAGAGATGGCTCCTTTTCTGCTCCTCTGCTTGCGCAAGGTTTTGGAAAGGTGATGAAGCAAAGCCAATTCATTGGCGAAATCGCCTCTTCCCGTTTCAATGATTTCTTGTGCTTCTTCATATGTAAATCGTCGGTCACTATGGATGATGGTGCGGCCATACCATTCCGATTTTATGTCAGCATTCTTAGTAAGTACAAACACAGCCGAAAAGCAAAGTTTGTCTTCCTTGGGCCTCAGTGAGCACAATCCATTGCTCAGGCGTTCGGGAAGCATAGGAATGGTGCGATCCACCAGATATACCGATGTTGCGCGTCGATAGGCTTCTGCATCGAGCTCGGTTGTAGGCTTTACATAATGCGTTACATCTGCAATGTGTATCCCAACCTCTACATCCCCATTTGGCTGAATATCAACTGAGAGTGCATCATCAAAGTCCTTTGCATCGGCAGGATCTATCGTGAAGGTACTTACAGGTCTGAAGTCTCTTCTTTTTTTAATTTCATCTGATGAAATTA
Source organism: Bacteroidota bacterium (assembly GCA_046297395.1). Taxonomy (GTDB): domain Bacteria; phylum Bacteroidota; class Bacteroidia; order UBA4408; family UBA4408; genus JBEICQ01. The sequence goes on along the minus strand of JBKCNM010000031.1, from coordinate 69,757 downwards.
CGGAGGGAATCCCTTCCGACTGATGGATTACTTCTTGCGGAAATTCTTCCGTGAAACCATATTCGGCAATGATGGCATGCATCTCTGTAGAGTGCAAACCGGGTTCGCCCAACACTTTCACTAGCACAGCCAGCGGAAATCCTCCGGCATCGTTCCAGCTGACTACTTCAACCTGGGCTTTGATTCCTTCCTTCACTTGTTTAAGCAAAGCTTCTTTTTTAATGCGAAAATCGAATGGGATTCGGGCATTATCAGGAATAAGAAACCAGTCGCCATGATGTTGCCTTAGGCTTCCAACAAAGCGCGTTCTGGCTCTCTCCAGTATCTCGGTTACTTTCCCCTCAGGTCTGCTGCCGGGCTTTTTCTTATGGAGTTCTACCCGTACTTTGTCACCTGTAAGCGCATTCTGTGTTTGTCCAGCAGGGATGTAAACATCTTTTTGTGTTGTGCTGTCCTTTAAAGTAACAAATCCAATACCACTTTGCGTAATTTCTATGATGCCTTCAGGCAATTGGCGTTGTTTGGTGCGAAGCCTGTAGGATCCTTTTTCAGTTTCGTCAAGCACATGATCCTCCGTCATCCGGTCGATTACCAGCATGAGTGAACCGGTATGGCCATTAGGTTCTATACCCAATGAGTCGGCAATTTCTTGAATTGAAAAGATGCGGGTAGGATGTGCTTTAAATAGGTTGAGGATATCAAAAAAAGATACTTTCTGATCTAACTTCTTTTTCTTTTTCATACTACAAAGTACGAGAATAATTTTTTGGCATCGCCCTAAACCGGTTTTTTTGCCTTTCAGGAGGGGACTGCAAAGAACAATTCAGTTGTTTTTGTGTTACTTTTACACAAATGGAAAATCCCATTGATAAAGACAAAACAGCCGAATACCCCGGCTTGATGGAATTTGCCCATCATATTGGAAGTGCATTGATCAAACCCGAAGACAAGGGAAAAATCAAAAGCAAAGCCCTTGCTTCCATGCAAGAGCAAACAGAGCATCAGCTAAAAAATCTTTTTCGCCAAATGCAGCTCATTGCTGAACAGGCAGGAGAAATTAAGAAAAGGGTAGAGGTAAGTACATGGATTTACGAATCGAACTACAGGTTTGAACCGGTAGTAGGGCATATTTATCACCTGTATAAAAACCACAAGGGTGCGCATGTGCTCAGCCTGGTCTCTCCATCAGAGTGGGGAGGTGAAATGCCGTTTGCGGAACATGTATCAACCATCAGGCTTCTTGCAGATTATACCTGGGATGTTCTTTCCTCGTCAGATTAACGATGTCCGTAATGATTCCATATTTTCCTCTTGAACTTGCCATCCTTCCCGGGGAGAAAATGCAACTGCATATTTTTGAAATACGCTACAGGCAACTTGTTGCTGAAACTTCCAAAAATCAAGGAACCTTTGGAATCCCCTGCATCATCAACAGAAAAATATCCGAATTCGGTACAGAAGTCAGAATCAACAAAATCATCAGGCAATACGACAATGGTGAGAGTGATATTGAGGTGGAGGGATTGCGTGTTTTTAAGTTGTTAACCATACGCAACCCTTTGCCATCAAAACTCTATGCCGGTGGCGAGGTTGATTTTATGGACCCTGCGGGTCATCAGTACGACCAAAAAATGTTGTCGCTCTATGTCGAATATATGCAGCAAGAAGATGTTGATTATGCGCTGAAAGAACCTAAAACTTATTATCAGGTGCTTTCAGAACTTCCTCTGGCACTTTCACAGCGACTCCAGATGATGCAAATTTCCAATCCCCAAATATTAGGTAAGTCAATCCGGAATTTATTAAAACTGCTTATTGTTTCAAGGAATGCCGAGAATCAGTCCGGCGGAAAATTTCTATTAAATTAAATCATGCGGTTGCTCCTGCAAAGGGTAAAGGAAGCCAAAGTATTGGTGAATGAAGAAATGATCTCCTCTATTGGACAAGGAATGCTTGTTTTGTGTGCTTTCGGGAACGACGAGAATCCCGAGGATTTTAACAGAATGGCTCGTAAATTGATTTCATTGCGGATGTTTGCGGATGAATCCGGTAACATGAACCGCTCACTAAATGATGTTGACGCTTCGGTTTTGGTTGTCAGTCAATTTACCCTGTTTGCCCAAACCAAAAAAGGAAATCGGCCTTCTTTTGTCAGGTCTGCTCCTGCAGAGATTGCCAGGGAGCACTATCAGACTTTTATTAAAATGCTTGAAGAATTCATTCCCGGCAGGGTTTGCACGGGCATCTTCGGAGCAAATATGCAGGTGCATTTGGTGAACGATGGACCGGTAACACTGTGGATGGATTCTACAAATCCCGAATAATCATCAGAAAGTGATGTTTGCCGGGAGGGTCGGAAGAAAAGGCAACTGTTAGAGTTCCTTGTTTGTTATCCGATCCTTGTAGAAAATGTTTTGGCGATTATAGAGATTGGTTGCTCCGGCATTCACCTCGGGAAGGGTGTTTTCGCCAAGTACAAATTTTTTCTTCACTTGGATGTTGAGCCCTATTCTGGCGGTAGTTTGAAACATCAATTGTAACAGGTACAATTAAGCGTAAAAGGCGTCAACTTTTATAATTCGTAATCGGTCAAACTTCGCCAATTAAATATGTCTTTTCCATCCGTTCTTTTTTGACTTTGCTCTCCGGCATACAATAGCACCGATTGAGAAATTTTACTCACCTTCGACCAATAATCTATGTTACGGAAGAACTCGGAAAGAATGGTCTTGCCGGATTTAATTTCAATGGGCAACAAAGTACTTCCATCATCAATAATCACATCAATTTCGTGCCCTGTTTTATCTCTCCAGAAAAACAAATTTATCTCTAAACCTGCATTCGTTCTTTTTTTTATTAGTTCAGTAAGCACCATTCCTTCAAAAATGGCTCCTCTTAGTGGATGGTTTGTAAGTTGAGATGTGTTGCGTATTCCCAACAAATAGCAAACCAAAGCAGAGTCATAAAAATAAAGCTTCGGTCTCTTCACAATTGTTTTTTTAAAATTCTTGTGATGTGGTTTTAATAAGTAAATAATAAAACTGCTTTCTAATATTCCAATCCAAGATTGAATAGTTTTCACATCAACCCCAACTTCTACAGACAAGGCCGAATTATTTAATTCCTGACCTGAACGGCCGGCGAGCAATTTTATGAACCTTTCAAATACAATCAAATCGGCAATGTTTTTTATTTGTCGAACATCTTTTTCAATATAGGTTCGAATGTAGTTGGGACACCAATCTGCCGGTGGAATCTCTTGGTCGTAAATAGGAGGATAAAATCCTTTCAACATCAGTTCATCATCTCCTGCCGGGAGTAATTTCGATTTCTTTAATTCAGCTATGGAAAATGGCAGCAGGTGAATGTACCCTACTCTTCCTGATAAAGTTTGAGTAATGTTTTCCTGCAACAAAAAATTATTCGATCCCGAGAGAATAAACAAACCTTTGGTTTTAGTATGATCTAATACTTCCTGCAAATAAGAAAATAAAGATGGAGCGCGTTGAACCTCATCCAGGATGGCTCCATCTCGATAGGTTTCCAAAAATCCTCTGGGATCCTCAAGTGCGAAGTTTCGGATATCGAGATTTTCTAATGACAGGTAAGGCTTGTTTTTAAAAACTTGTTTTACCAAAGTAGTTTTTCCTGTTTGCCTTGCTCCGGTAACGGCAACTGCTTTAAATTTTAAAGCAAGATCCCTTAATGTATTTCCGGCAATGCGCTGAATCATGAAGCAAATATATGGAAAAATATGGAATCGTAATCCATAAAATTCTATTTATAATTAATAAGGCGGTTTTTTTCTCTGTCTGATTACGCTTGATTTTACCTTTTCTGCATGGTCTTTTTACTGTTTCAATGAGGATGATTGAGCATAACATGTAAAAAGAAAAATGAACGAAGCTGCGCGGATGAAGTTGCATATTGCAACAAATAGCATGGTGATTGCTAAAAGCGACATCAGACTTTTATTAAAAAGCTTGAAGAATTCATTCCCGGCAGGGTTTGCACGGGCATGTTCGGAGCAAACATGCAGGTGCATTTGGTGAACGATGAACCGGTAACACTGTAGATGGATTCTACAAATCCCGAATAATCATCAGAAAGTGATGTTTGCCGAGAGGGTCGGAAGAAAAGGCAACTGGTAGAGTTCCTTGTTTGTTATCCGATCCTTGTAGAAAATGTTTTGGCGATTATAGAGATTGGTTGCTCCGGCATTCACCTCGAGAAGGGTGTTTTCACCAAGTACAAATTTTTTCTTCACATTGATGTCCAGCCTGTGGTAGTCGGGTAGCCGACCTTTGTTAAGCGGTCCGTAAATAATACCAATGGAATTATTTGAATTGGCAACACTTTGAGAAATGCCGTCGGCCACTTGTAAATTATTATAATAGCCCTGAGAGCGTGTGAAAGGGAATCCTGAACCATAGTTCATCCTGATATTGATTTCCCAGTCGCGTCTTTTTCCCAGCTCATAAGAGACTACCAGGTTGACATTATGCCTCCTGTCGAAGTGAGGCATGTATTGTAGATTGCCATCATACCTGGTGACGAAGCCGAGTGAATATACCGCCCAGATGTATAGTCGGTTATAATCATACTTGAGGTTACAATCAATGCCGCGCGCAAATCCTGTTTCCACAATAAGATCTTTTTTAAGAGAGTCAGGGACATTGGCATTGGCAGCTACATCATCAAAAAGTTTTTTGGGGTTGACATTTATCAGTTGAGAAAACTGTTTGTTATAGAGTTCGATGTTGAGCAGGGTGTTTTTTCCCAGATCAAATTCAAATCCTGCAATAGAATGCCAGGATTTTTGCAGCCTGGAGTTCACATCAGAATAGGTGCCATCCAATTGTCGGAAAGTATTTTGGATGTTTTCCGGACTTGAGAGAAATCCGTAAAAGATATTCACTACATCCCGGTCACTGGAGGTGCTGTAGAGATTTTGTGAGTACAAACCGCCGGCTGCTTTAAATCGGATGTTGTCGGTAATAATCACTTTGAGTCCGGCTCTGGGTTCAATGGATGGCTCACTGATGGAGGCATAATAATGGATACGAAAACTTGGATCGAAAATAACCCTGCCAAAATTCATTTTGTAGCGGATATATCCTGCAAGTTCAGTATTAGATGCTTCAAAATTTGATTGGATGCTGTTGCTTAAATTGGTAAATTCAAAAGTTGTTTTGTTTCCAATGGCTTCCACGCCGTAGTTCACTTCGTTTTTTCCGGAGAAGTTGATAAAATCAAATCCAAAGTTGAAACCGTCTATGCCGCTGGAGCGGGGTTTATTATTGGACTCAAGCAGAGATACTGTATAGTTTGAGTAGCCAAAGTAACCTTTGATGAGTGTTTTAGTGCCGGGCGGAACCACAACAAAGTTTCCACCTACACCATTGGTGATCCAGTTTAAGTCTGCTACTCCCAGAAACTTGGCGTTATCCTGATAACGCATGGCAAATATGCTTGCCTTGCTGCCGTTTCCGGTGCTTACCGATGCCTTTGCATAGATGTCGAGGAAGTCATAAGGCAGCCCCTGTTGCTCATTTGCGTTTGGATAGAATATTTTGGAGGAGCGGCTCAGGTAAGAATTTTTTGCGGAGAAGAGAAATGAAGAAGCGGCAGACCCATCTTCTTTTTCTTTGAAGATTGGTCCTTCAAGCAATAACTTACCACCAAATGTGCTTGCAGAGGCTTTTCCGGAAATTCTTTTTTTGTTCCCATCCCGCGTGGTAATATCCATCACCGAGGAGATTCTTCCGCCGTACTGCGCTCCGAATCCTCCGGTATAAACATCCGCATTCCTGATGGCATCTGCATCAAAAACCGAATAGAGTCCGATGGAGTGAAATGGGTTATAGATTAGCATACCATCAATGATTACTCTGTTCATCACAGGCGATCCACCACGAATGTACAATTGTCCTCCTTGGTCACCGGTGAAAATTACCCCGGGAATAACCTGCAGATATTGCGCCAGATCAGGTTCTCCGCCAACCGTAGGCAACTTCTTGATTTCTCTTGAGGTCACTTTATTCACAGATATTTTTACATCGTTTTTGCGCTCGGTTTTATCTGCAGAAACCACGAGTTCTTTGAGCTCGGTTACTTTTTTAGTCAGGAATAGTTTTTTTGTCAATATTTCATCTGCTTTCAATTCAACTTCCATCAGCAGTGTATCAAAACCTACAGAATAGGAAGCCAGTGTGTATTTCCCGGGAGGAATCTGAGTAATGGAGAAATAGCCATTTACATCCGTCTGTACTCCGTATTTGGTGCCTTTTAAAACAACGGCATTAAAAATCATGGGTTCAGCGGTGGATTTATCGTATAGAAATCCCCTTACAGTTGCAAATTGCGAGAACACCGCCGAGGGCAGAAGTAAAAGCAGTGCGATCGCGAAGAATCTTCTCATTTTCCCTTATAAAAGTCGGTAAAGGTAATAATTGACATCTACTCCGCAAGGTGGATTATGCATTCATCCCACCGGTTCACTCCCGCTGAGGCTCGCACAGGCAATGCCGCAGGCAATGCCCACATTCAGAGATTCGGCAAAACGCTCGCGGTCTCCGGGGATAAGGTATAATTCTGTGGCAAGTCCGAGCATTTCTTCCGACAGTCCTTTTGATTCATTTCCCATGCAAAGCAGAAAGGGATCCCGGCTCTGCCTGACAAGGGGTTTGCCACTGAGGGAAGTTGCCAGCACCCTTAGCGTGGGATATTGGCGCTTAAACTGAGCGATGCTTCCTGCAAGATGATCAGAAGAATGCCAGGAAATGTTGCAGAAGGAACCCATGCTCGCTTGTAACACTTTAGGATTATACAGATCTGCACATGATTTGTCTGCAAGAATATGTTTGATGCCAAACCAGTCGGCTATTCGGATGATGGTTCCCACATTTCCGGGATCCTGAATTCCTTCCAGCGCAATGGCCGGAAATTGAATTTCTTTTTCTTGGGCTGAATCCGTAATCGGAGCAATGGCAAGCATTCCCTGAGGCGTCTGAAGACTGCTCATGGCAGCAAGTTCTTTATCTGAAATTTTTATCCAGGCGGTTCCGTTTTTCAGACACCTATCTTCCATCGTGTGGTCTTCCAAACAACTGTACACGAAGGCAAAAGGGAAGCCCCTGAGCAATAAATCCCCGATGATTTTAAAACCCTCAACTTTAAATCTGCCCTGTAATTCCCTCTCCTTCCGTTGCGACAGAGAGGCAATCCTTTGGATTTCTTTGCGTGTAATGGTTTGCATCAATGCTTTTCCTCTATTTTTGAGCAGGATCTATAAACCGTCTCCTGCAAAAGGTCTACAAATATGGAATTTTGTTGCTGATCCTCGTATTGGCATCCTGTAGTATTACCAAAAGAGTGCCCGAAGACCAATATCTATTGTCGTCTGCCAAGCTTAAGTTTGAGGGTTCCACAACGGGAATAGACAAGGATGAGGTGTACGCCATCATCAAACAAAAACCCAATCGCAAAGTCCTTTGGATTTCCAAAATATACCTTCGGGCGTACAACCTTTTCTCTGCTGGAAAGACCAGAAAATGGAAAACCTGGCTGATAGAAAACATTTCCGAGCCACCGGTGATTCTCGACTCAAGTCTTACAAGCCGATCGACTTCGCAAATGAGTCTTTACCTCATCAAAAACGGATTTTTTGATGCAAGGGTCAGAGATACCACCACCTACTTCAGAAAAAAAGCAAATGTCACCTTTAGCATTACCCCCGGCCTGCCTTATCGCATCTCTTCTCTTACCTATTCAGTGGAGGATTCTGTATTGAAAAAAATCCTGGATGAGGATGCCATTCATGCCAAGCTGCATGCCAATGATATTTACCACGAATCTTCGATTGAGAAAGAAAGTGAACGCATTATCTCCCTGTATCGCAATAGGGGTTACTATTTTTTTGACAAGACATTTATTCGATGTTATGCAGATAGTTCTCATCGTTCCAAATCTGTGAGCCTGCTCCTTTCACTTGCAAATCCCTTTCGATTTGATGCCGACAGCAACCTGGAAGTATTAAGGCACAGGAGATTTACCATTGATACAATAAGGGTTTTTACCGACTATAATTTTATGTCGCGCATTCAAAAACCATTTTCCCGTTTTGATACAAAGCAGGGAATTGTTTTTTATTTCAATCCTGAGAAACGATTTCCCAGGGAATTGCTTCGACGAAATATTTATATCAAACCCGGTTCTTGGTTTTGTCAGGATGATGTGCAACTTACCTATAACAGAATATCCTCCCTCAGAATTTTTAATTCCATAAAAATTGATTTCGAGGTAAAAGATTCGAGCCGGCAAACACTCACAGGATTTGTTCGTTTGTCTCAGGGAAAGAAACAATACTATACGCTTGAACTCACCGGCACACACAGCGCAGGAAACTATGGAATTCTGGGAAACCTTACTTACCAAAACCGAAACCTCTTTAAGGGGGCAGAAATTTTTCAGTTTAAAACCGGACTTGAAATCAAGCAGGTGCCTGTGGTTTTTGATTCCAGTTACAGGCGCTTATTAACGCTTGGCGCATTCAACACTTTTGAGTTCGCACCCGAAATTTCTATTTCCATTCCCCAGTTGTATCCATACATCAAAACAGGACCCGGAACCATTGCAAGATCGGTGATCTCCTTCTCATACAACTACCAGAACAATCCCAATTATTTTCGCACCATCTTCAACGGATCCTGGGGTTATACCTTACAAAGAAAATTCACCCGATTTGAATTCTATCCTTTGGAAATCAGTTTTCTGAATGTAGACCTTGATCCGAAATTTGCAAACCAGCTGGAACTAATTAACAACCTGCAAATCAGCCAACGATACAAACCTCAGTTATTCAACAATCTTCGTACAGCATTTTTATTGAGTAATCAGAACGACGAAAGGGTGAAGAATGCCTTTTACCTGTATACCAATGCTGAAATTGGAGGCGTGATTCCCACACTTATCAATCGCTGGCAGGGTACTCCTCTCTTACAGGGATCGGATACAGGTTACAGCACCTATTACCGATTCATGGGGATTTCCTTCAACAATCCCTATGCGCAGTTTTTTAGACTGGAGGCAGATTACAGGTATTACTTTCGAATGGATTTAGACCAGAGCATTGTTTTTCGAACTTATGGAGGTGTGGGATATGCTTTTGGAAATTCTCAAAGCCTGCCCTTTGTGAAAAGTTATTTTGCAGGTGGTCCCAGCGATATACGCGCTTGGCGTCCCCGGACACTTGGCCCGGGCGTTTCTTTTGGGCAACTGGTGGAACGCATAGGCGACCTCAAGTTTACTTTCAATCTAGAATACCGTGTGAAAGCTTATAAATACCTCAATATTGCGCTGTTTACGGATGCCGGCAATATTTGGCTGCTGAATACCGATAATTTTACCAACCGTCCGGGTGCGCAGTTTAAACCGGGAAACTTTTTTTCTCAGCTGGCCTGGGGAGCAGGGATTGGCCTGCGTCTCGATTTTTCATTCTTCATTATCAGGCTCGATCCCGCATTCCCTATTTATGATCCGGGAAGGGCTGTTGATCAGCGCTGGGTTATTAAAAACCTGAAATCTGCCGACATCAACCTGTTTAATCTTGGTATAGGTTATCCTTTCTGATTGCCACTAAACTGCTGGGCATAAATTTCTGCCCTTTCAAGATCTTCGGGTGTATCAACTGAAATTCCGGAGTCATTTACTTCTGTTGAATAAATGGTTTTTCCATGTTCCAGCCAACGCAATTGTTCGAGCTTTTCTGCATGCTCCAGTTCGCTTGATGGAAGTAGAGATATCTCTGCCAGTTCCGATAAACGGTAAGCATAAATACCAATGTGTTTTTTAAATGGAAAATCAGCAATCTGCGGCATTCCTGCATGATCTCTGATACATGGAATAGGATTGCGGCTGAAGTATAGCACCCTCCCGGATGTATCTGTGACCAATTTTGGAATCCCTGTATCAAACAGTTCACGGATCTCTGAGATATGTGCAAACAAAGTGGCAATTCCAATTGCGGGATGCGTAAAAACAGCAATGAGTTTCTGAATATTCCCGGGCTCGATAAAAGGCTCATCACCCTGGATGTTGATGATGATGTCTTCCGGTGAAGCACCTGTATGGCTGATGGCAGCATAACATCTTTCTGTACCACTGCCAATGTTGGTGGATGTCATGATTGCATTTCCTCCAAAAGCAATTACATGTGTGTAAATGCGCTCATCATCGGTGGCTACATAAATTTCATCCAAACCTGCCAAGGCAACTCTCTCATATACCCTGCTGATCATGGATTGGCCGGCAATCATTCGCAATGGCTTTCCGGGTAACCGGGTAGATGCATATCGTGCAGGAATGATACCAATGGTTTTCATCTTTTTATGCTTGTATGTATGACAAATATCGTGTTTTGAATTTTCCTTTAAGAGTGGGGTATGCCATTCCTACCGGGGAAGAAATTTTTTTGTCTATGCATCCATGGTATTACCGTCAAATAGGATCTCCTTAATGAGTTCTGCTTCAAAGCCCCTCAGGTAAAGAAATTGACTTAACTTTTTAAGCATCATGCTTTCCTCTTCTCCGGCATATTCCTGTTTTTTTTTGCGTACCAATGACATCAGGGCCTGTCGGTATACTTTTTCATCAATTTCTGAGAGCCCTTTTTCAATGCACTTCTCGCTGATTCTGTGAAAAGCGAGACCTTTTTTGATTTTATTTTTACCCCATCCCAGGATCCTGAATTTGCCTCTTGCGAATGCACGGGCAAATCTGTCTTCGTTTAAAAAATCAAGGGCAATCAATTCGGCTATTATTTTTTCAGCGTCAGCTGAGCCTATTCTCCAAACCTGGAGTTTCATTCTGATCTCATGATGACTTCTTTCCTGTCTTGCACACAATTTCATGGCATTGGCCAAGGCTTTTTCCGGTGTAACAGTAGCGGTTTTCATGCAGGAATCATCAGGTTGCAGCCTCTTAATTCCGCATGATCAAGTCTTCCCAGTACTTCAAAACTTCCATCAGGGTAAACGCGTCCCAAATCAGAAGTAGCGATAAAACTGCAGGAGTGAATATTGGCAAGATCGATTACATGAAGCATTCCGGCATCTCCTGTACCAAGCTCCCTGAAAGGGTCATTCACTTCCATGGCTTTTACTCTCATAAAGGCAGAAGGTTCATATCTTTTATTTTCTCTGGCATAGGCCTGAGAGAGCAATTCAGTCATTCCATATTCTCCATAAATATGCATTGTTCCGAAACCCTGTGCGAGTTTTTCATGCAACTCATCTTTGCACATTTCTCTTCGCTTGCCTTTCATTCCACCCGTTTCTATGATGATTCCCTGTTTGATTTTCATCGGATGGGTGGCACAAAAATCCAACAAGGCATATGTTACACCAAGCAGAAAATAAGGTTCTCCTGCCTCTTCATGTTTTTGCATATGAGCCGCAAGTTCATCAAACTGATTCAAATAAAATCCTCCACCCAAAGTATTTTTTATGAGGTGCTCGCACATATATACCAGCGATGAATCCTCTCTCTCCAGATAGCCGGGAAGCAACGCATAGAAATACGCTTTCCTCCATTCCGGAAAGGCTTCCGTAAAACCTTTAGTGAATGATTCAATATAAATATTTGCATCATTTACCCGGTGAACAGATGGAGTTTGCGAGGTTGTACTGCTACTCCTGAAAACCAGGATATCTTTATCCGTATGATCGTGAAGCAGATGCTTTTGAAAGGTTTGCGTTGGCAGGCAGGGAATCTGTTTGTAGTTTTTGACCTTGTCGGGAGTAAGCCTCAGCATCTTGCAAAAGGAACCATACACGGGTATCTGCTCAAACTGATATCTGAAAATGCGCATGGCCAGATGATCAAAAGCAACTTCATCTCCCTTTTGGAGGCTGAACAAGGATTGTATCATGCCTGTTAATTCTTCTGACATCTCTTCGTGGGTAAAGATAATTTACTAAGTTTACGATTGAAAATGTATTATAGGAAATACATCCCCATCCTCTTCTTGCTCGCCTCAATTTTATTCTCCTGCGGCAAGGGCGAAACTTTTCCGTCAATTCCCGCTATCACTTTTGTCTCTTTCACGCCCAATCAGGATTCTGCCCAGTTTATTTTCTCTTTTACCGATGGAGAAGGTGACATTGGATTAAATGATGCAGATACAGCCAAACCATTTGATTACAATTGCTTCATCCGGTACTATGAAAAAACGGATGGTGTTTTCAAGGAAGTCATTCCCGCCATTCCTTTCAATTACAGAATTCCCTATGTCAACAAAGGAAGAGCAAGACCAACACAAGGTGAAGTAAAAATATCTGTAAGTCCCTACTATTACAATCCCTTTTCTGACAATGATACCATCAGGCTCGACCTTTACATTGTTGACCGCGCGCTCAACAAAAGCAATACCATCAGTACTCCGGAATTGCTTAAACCAAGATAAATCATCCGATAGTTTCATTAGCCATTTGTAATTCATCTGAATTTTTATACTTTTGATTGAAAATAACCTCACATGAGAAATCTTTACAAACAGATGCTTGCATTTACAGTGTTGATGACCTCTTTTAGCAGCATGAAGGCAAGTGATCTTCCCAAGCCCGGAACAACAGAATACGAGCTTGCAAAAAAACAAGGTTTGCTTAATCATTTCCTGCCGCAACAAGTAAGTTCAGCGTCTCCTTACAAAGGGATGAATACAAACCCGGTATCGCTCACGAGCGTAAGTTCGTCATGTGGCTGTCTTTTGCCCATCGACTCAACATTTATGCTGGTTCCGTTTATTATCGGTAATCCACCTTATTATGGAAATGATGATGGTTCTACCGGCATCATTAATATACCTTTTGATTTTTGTTACTACGGACAAAATGTGAATAGCTTGTTCATTAACAACAATGGTAATATTTCCTTTGGATCTCCCTACAGCACCTTTTCATCCAATGCCTTTCCGTTTTCCGGTTTTGATATGATTGCTCCCTTTTGGGGCGATGTTGATACCCGGGGCTCACAGCCTGTGGTAAGTTATGATTCTCTCTCAGGAACATGGGACACACTGCAGGCAGGATCTCCACACACCGGTTTGGTTTATTACAAAATCACTCCGTCCGCACTCATCATCAGATGGGATTCGGTGGGCTATTTTTCTATTCAGTCTGACAAAAGGAACACCTTTCAACTGATCATTACAGACGGCAATGATCCACTTGTACCGGGTGGAAACAATGTGGCCTTCTGTTATGGTGACATGCAATGGACCACCGGAGCAGCCTCCGGAGGAACCAATGGTTTTGGCGGTGTACCAGCCACCGTTGGCATAAACAAGGGAGATGGCATCAATTATTTTCAGGTAGGCAGGTTCGATCATGACAGTTCCGATTATGATGGACCTTACTCAAATTCAGACGGAGTGAGCTTTCTTGATCACTCTACTTACTTTTTTACCACCTGTACTTCCGCCAATAATATTCCTCCCCTTGCGCTTAATGATGTGTGTGATACAATTGATATCGGCCCTCTTGATACTTCCCTCATTGTGCTTCGTTACATCGGTCCCGAGCCTAACCAAACAGTAAGTGCCCAGGTACTTTCTGCCAATCCAAATATCTCGGTTCTCAGCAATGTGTCCGGAAACCCTTGTGTGATAACGCTCCAAGTAACCGGTTCCTCAGGGACAAATTCTTTGTCTCAGGTTACAGTGCTCGCAACCGACAATGCTCCTGTGCCTGCTTCCACCTCCCAAACCACCACCATCATTTCTCCTACCATAACAGGTGTTTCTCAGAAGCAGCTTCAAGGATATAATATTAGTCCGAATCCGGGTAATGGACAATTTACCATCACACTTTCCAATGAAGAGCAAGCTGCCATTTGGATTTACAATGCCATGGGCAGCCTTGTGATGCAAAAGCAGCTAAATGGCACAAATCGTGCTTCCATCGACATCAGTGCTTTCGGAAAAGGAATATACACGATGCATCTCCGCACACCTTCCGGAAACCGCTTCAGTAAGGTAATCATCGAATAACAGATATTTTTTCCTTATGCAAAGACCGGCAAAGGAAGCCGGTCTTTTTTTATATCTCGTAAAACAAAATCTTCCCATTGCATTTGTTTACTTTGTAACATGTTGAGTGACGAGGATATTTTGTATTGCGATAACCATCTGCTGGTCATTAATAAAAAGCCTTCTCAGGTGGTACAGGCTGATAAAACTGGAGATGAGTCATTGCAGGAAATGGCCAAGCAATACATTAAAATCAGATTTGATAAACCGGGCGATGTGTATCTGGGAATTGTTCATCGAATTGACCGACCGGTAAGCGGAGTACTTGTATTTGCCAGAACAAGCAAAGCCGCAGCAAGAATTTCTGAGGCTTTCAGGGAAAAAAAAGTACAAAAAACCTATTGGGCGGTAGTAAAAAATCAGCCTCCTGCCAGCCAAGGTACCTGTATTGATTACTTGGTAAAAAATGAAAAACTCAATAAGTCATTTGTTACCAAAGAACCTGCCAAGGGACAAAAAAGTGAATTGCATTACAAATTGTTGGGTAAATCTGATAACTATTATCTCCTGGAAGTAAAACCAATAACAGGAAGACATCACCAGATTAGAGCCCAGCTGAGTGCCATGGGCTGCCCCATCAAAGGTGATGTAAAATATGGATTTGATAGGACAAATAAAGATGCATCCATACATTTGCACGCCAGAAGGATTGTTTTTCCTCATCCGGTGAAGGAAGAAATGACAGACATTACTGCACCGGTTCCGAAAGATCCAATATGGCAATTTTTTGAAAACATGAAACCATGAACATCATCGACTTTATTTTACACATTGACAAGCACCTGGAACATCTGATTGCCCAGTATGATACCCTTACCTACCTGATTTTGTGCCTGATTATTTTCTGTGAAACAGGACTGGTGCTCACACCATTGTTGCCGGGAGATTCTCTCTTGTTTGCCGCAGGAATGATCACGGCGTCTACCGGTGTACTTAATATCTGGTTATTGATTGTATTATTAATAGCAGCTGCCTTTGCAGGTGACAATGTAAACTACCTTGTGGGGAAATTTATTGGAGAGAAAGTGTTTGAAATTAAATTGTTTCGAAAAATACTCAAACGGAAGTACCTTGACCAGACCCATGCGTTTTATGAAAAACACGGGGGGAAAACCATCATCATGGCAAGATTTGTGCCTATCGTAAGAACATTCGCCCCTTTTGCAGCCGGAATTGGCCATATGTCCTATTCACGCTATGTACTTTTTTGCATAGCAGGAGCAGTACTTTGGGTTCCGCTTCTGAGCCTGGCAGGTTACTATTTTGGAAATATTCCTTTGGTAAAAAAGAATTTTGAAATCGTTATTTTCTCCATCATTTTCATAAGCCTGCTGCCAATGATTGTTGCTTATTTTAAAAGCAAATTCGCTAAAGCATGAGATGAAAAAGTTCGGTCTCATCGGCAAAACCCTCTCGCATTCTTTTTCAGCCCAATATTTCAATGATAAATTTGCTGAACTCAAGATAAACGCACAGTTCAGCTTGTTTGAGCTTGCATCTCCACAAGAAATTAAAGGTTTTTTGCAGCATACAGATGCCCTTGGCTTAAATGTTACTATTCCTTACAAACAAAAAATAATCGAGTATTGCAAGACTGTTGATGAGTCTGCGCTGCGCGTGGGAGCGGTGAATTGTCTGCTAAAAAAAAACAATGAATGGATTGGATATAATACAGATGTGTTTGGTTTTCTGCAATCTGTTAAACCATTTTTAACCCTGCATCATTCCCGTGCACTGATTCTTGGAACAGGAGGTGCGGCAAAAGCAGTAGCATATGCGCTATCTGGCCTGGGCATTTCTTATAAAATGGTAAGTCGCAATCCCTCTCAAGGGCAATTGCATTACCGGCAATTATCTGCACAGGTATTGCAGTCGTTTCCACTTATTATCAAT
The DNA here is from genome assembly GCA_046297395.1 of Bacteroidota bacterium. Classification (GTDB taxonomy): domain Bacteria; phylum Bacteroidota; class Bacteroidia; order UBA4408; family UBA4408; genus JBEICQ01. The sequence continues at coordinate 53,778 of JBKCNM010000031.1, read as the reverse complement.
GCCACACCCTGCGGCATGTATCCTGAATCAGCTTTTTCTCCCCTCACTGATTACACAGGCATTTCCGACAATCACCTCCTTATTGATCTTATCTATAATCCCGAGAAAACCCTTTTCCTTCAGGAAGGTCAAGCCCATGGAGCATCCGTTTTAAACGGAATGTCGATGCTTAAAATACAAGCTGAGAAATCATGGGAAATATGGAACACTGAACATAAAATTTCCTGAACCACCTGAGTTTTCATGCAGCGTACATCCATCAAGCCCGGTTCATTTGCAGCAATTTACCTGGATGCTTTCAAAGGGCTTCAGCCCAATGTTTGGGTATTGTCCATCACCAGCTTTGTGAATAGAAGCGGCTCCATGGTGCTTTTTTTTACCTCACTCTATCTCACACGCAGCCTTGGTATTGCTTTTCAGGAAGCTGGTATCATCATGGGATTTTACGGGATAGGTTCTATTTCGGGTAGCTACGCAGGTGGCTGGCTCGCCGACCGCTTTCGTAACAAAACGCTCATGTTTTTTTCAATGGTGTTGAGTGCGCTGGTTTTATTGAACATGCTTTGGATAAAAAATCCTGCAGGCATTGCCGCAGTCATGTTTTTATATGCTTTTACCGCAGATATTTTTCGTCCTGCCAACTCGGCTGCAATTGCAGCCTGCAGCTCTGCCGGTAACCTCACACGCTCTGTATCTCTTGTTAGACTTGCCGTGAATCTTGGGTTTTCAGTAGGCCCTGCATTGGGAGGCATCATTGCTGCAAGTTTTGGTTATACATGGTTGTATATTATTGATGCAATTACCAGCGCTGCCGCCGGCATTTATCTCCTCCTTAAACTTGATGACAGAGGCATGCAGCAAACCCGAAAAAAAACAGATGAAGATGTTCGTGCACCCTCCGCTTACAAGGATATTTTTTACCTCGTATTCATTCTGCTAACTGCTTTGTATGCCCTTTGTTTTTTTCAGTTCTTTGCAAGTATTCCGCAATATTTTTCGCGTTCCTGCCAATACAACGAAGATATTATTGGTTATCTGCTCGCTTTTAACGGACTTCTGGTAGTAATTATAGAACTCCCATTGGTGGCCTTACTCGAAAAGAGGGGGAACATCAGTCGTTTCATTACCATTGGCGCAGGTTTTTTTCCATTGTCTATTCTGGCATTGCTATTGCTGCCTTGTGGTTTGCCAACAGCCATCATCTATACTTTTCTTATCTCTTTGTCTGAAATACTCGCAATGCCTTTTATGATGAATATTTCTTTGATGCGTGCAAAAAAAGGCCGTGAAGGACAATATGCCGCATTATATTCGATTGCATATGGTTTGGCCAACATCATTGCTCCTGCGGCCGGACTGGGAATTGCAGGGTACTTTGGTTTTGAGACACTTTTTATCGTGTTGTTCATTTTGGGTTTGATGTGCACCCTCGGTTTTGCAAGATTGTTTGCTAACCCGGAGAGTACCATTTGAAACTTTTTTTGCGCAAAATTTTATTTTTACCTTGTCGTTCTATATGCATTTTTCTGATTCTCAAAATGTCCACACCAGGCGAACAGGTAAGTCATACCAGCCACCCGGAAGCATCACCCATACAGAAAGCCCGCACCAACTTCCGCCTACAATTATTACCCATTTTAAGTTTCGGGAGTTCAATTACACCGAGCAAATTATTACACCCGAAGAAGTTGTTCCGGATAGTTTCGAGCCTGAATTTGTTCACTGGATCAATGTAGATGGATTGCATCAAACCAAACTGATAGAAGAGATTGGCAATAATTTTCACTTGCATCCACTTACAATAGAGGACATTGTTAGTACCGATCAGCGCACAAAGTTTGAGGAATATGACAATTACAGTGTGATAGTACTTAAAATGCTGTACAGGGAGGAAGAATTAAAAACTGAACAGTTGTGTATCGTACTCACCCAGTTTGGCGTAATTACCTTTCAGGAAATTAAAGGAGGCGACCCATTTGAAGCCATTCGGGAAAGAATCAGACAAGGCAAGGGTAGGGTTAGAAAAATGGGAGCAGATTACTTGGCTTATGCATTGATGGATGCAGTGGTAGATTCCTATTTTATCATGCTTGGTGAATTTGGTGACAGGCTGGATGTGATTGATGCAGAACTTACAGATGATCCTGATGAGGAAACAATACGCAAACTCAGGAAAATAAAAAGAGAATTGCTTTTCATGAGAAAAGTGTTGCTTCCTATGCGAGAAACTATTACTGTTATGCAACGAGACGAAAACAACTTGATTAAACCCGAAATAGCGGTGTTTGTTAGAGATCTTCAGGACCATGTAATCAGGGTCATCGAAACCATCGAAAACTACCGGGATATCGTTGGTGAGATGATTGATACCTATATGAGCATGCTCAGCAACCGCATGAACCAAATCATGAAAGTGCTTACCATTATATCCACTATTTTTATTCCTCTCACCTTTATCGCAGGAATTTATGGAATGAATTTCGATTATATGCCGGAACTGCACGAGCATAGCGGATATCCACTTGTGCTTGCTTTTATGGCACTTACCGCCATCTTGCTTCTCTGGTATTTTAGAAAGAAGAGGTGGATGTAACGCTTGGATTGCATGATTTAAAAATGTTTTGAGATTTCATGCTTTAATAAGCATGCAAATAAATTACCCGATACCATTCAACTTATGTTTGTGAATACAGTTCATTTTTTTACAAGCAATATGCTCGGATGGTAAACACAAAAAAATACTCATTCTTGTAAACATACTGCAAGCCCTTTTTTTGTCCAAGTTTTATCGTAGCAAGTGAATCTCCGGCGGTAAGAAAATCTTGGGTTTACTCTCCCCCAAAAATCCTATTTTGTTTTACATAATAGTCATGGTTTTTTCTCATAAATAAATCCATAGTTTCTTATGCCACACATGCTCACCTGAATGCGATCAGTAGAAACAGATTTATTTTGGCCAGCAGCAAGGCTTCACAGATTTTTTAACAGATAGAAAAATCCTACACAATCCTGCCCAATCATGATTTGAGGAGTTCATGACTCCGTTGGTATTACTTGCCTGGTGAATGACAATCTGCATTCAGTTTGGCATGCTCCAATAAATCGTACTTTTGCCACATGAATCATCCAACACTTTCCATAGGCCTCAGCGCCACCGAATTGCAATCACTGGGCATAGGCAAAGAAAACTTTAGCTCCAGCACCGGAAGTACCCATACCTATTCCAATCAAAAGCAAATAGAATCCTTTTCTCCTGTTGATGGACAATTGATTGCTGCCGTTGGTACCACCACGACTGCCGAATATGAGAACCTGATACAAAAGGCCCAACAGGCATTTCTGGAATGGCGCAAAGTCCCCGCTCCCAAGCGTGGTGAAGTGGTTCGTCAGATAGGTGATGAGCTGCGTAAGAACAAGTCAACACTCGGCAAGCTGGTTTCATACGAAATGGGGAAATCCTTGCAGGAAGGATTGGGAGAGGTGCAAGAAATGATAGATATCTGCGATTTTGCAGTAGGATTATCCCGTCAATTGTATGGGCTTACCATTGCCTCAGAACGCCCAAATCATCGCATGTTTGAACAATACCATCCACTGGGCATTGTGGGCATCATTTCTGCCTTTAATTTTCCGGTTGCCGTATGGAGCTGGAACAGCATGCTCGCCTGGGTTTGCGGAGATGTTTGTGTATGGAAACCCTCCGAAAAAACGCCTCTCTCTGCTGTCGCTTGCCAGCATATTGTAGCCGGTGTGTTTGCACGCAATGGTGTTCCGGAAGGAGTAAGTTGTGTCATACAAGGTGATGCATCAGTGGGTCAGATGCTCACGGCCGATGTTCGTATTCCCCTCATCAGTGCTACCGGATCTACCCGAATGGGCAAAGCCGTAGGTGCAGTGGTCGGACAAAGACTGGGTAAATGTCTGCTCGAACTCGGTGGAAACAACGCCATCATTGTTTCCCCTCATGCCAACCTGAATATGGTGCTTGTGGGTGCAGTTTTTGGTGCAGTTGGAACTGCGGGTCAGAGATGTACCACCACCCGGAGATTAATCGTCCATCACTCTATTCTTCCCAAAGTAAAAGAGGTGCTCACAAAAGCATATGGGCAGTTAAAAATTGGCAATCCCCTCGATGCAGCAAACCATGTGGGACCACTTATAGATAAGGAGGCTGTTAAGGCCTATCTGTCCGCCATTGAGCAAGCTCAAAACCAGGGAGGAAAAATAATTGTGCAAGGCGGTATACTGCAGGGTGCAGGATACGAGAGCGGCTGTTATGTAAAGCCATGCATCATCGAAGCAGAAAATCATTTCCCGGTAGTGCAGCATGAAACTTTCGCACCCATTCTCTACATCATGCCATACAATACCCTCGAGGAAGCCATTGCCATGCAAAACAATGTACCGCAAGGCTTGTCCTCCAGTATCTTTACGGATAACATGCGTGAAGCAGAACAGTTTCTTTCTTCTTCCGGCTCTGATTGCGGCATAGCCAATGTCAATATAGGAACTTCAGGGGCGGACCTAGGAGGGGCATTCGGTGGTGAAAAAGAAACAGGAGGCGGAAGAGAATCAGGGTCTGATTCCTGGAAAATTTATATGCGCCGCCAAACAAACACTGTCAATTATGGCACCGAGTTGCCACGTGCGCAGGGTATTCGTTTTGAACTGTAACACAACCAACACCTCTACCCCAGGTGGTATTTGAATTATATGATGCACCCTAAACCATTCTTCTTTTTGTTGTTGTTCACATTCACAATCTCAATGGGATTGGTTTCCTGCGGCATGTTTAAGAAAAAAAATCTTTCCCAACAGGGCGGTCAGGTAACAGGTGAAACCCCTATTTCTGCGAACCGTCGTTATCGTGAAAAGATGCTTAAAGCAAATCGCAAAAGATATATATCCATGCAAACACGAGACACACAGCGCCGCATAAGGGCAAACCGTCGTCAGTCAGACCGCATCAACCGTAACCTCCCTGAGCGCAGAAAAAAAGGAGTTCTTGGCAAAGTATTTAAACGCACGGGTTGGTGGAGATAAAACTTTTCAATTAATTTTATCCTTTCTCATTTATGAAAATTGTCATCCTTTCCAGAAATCCAAATTTGTATTCAACCCGCAGGATTGTTGAGGCCGGTAAATTAAGAGGTCATGATATGCTCGTGCTCGATCATCAGAAGTGTGTACTGGTTATAGAGAAAAGTCGCCCTCATATATTCTACAAAGGAGAAGAGATTAGCGGTGTAAATGCTGTCATTCCCCGCATTGGCGCCAGCGTAACATTTTATGGTGCAGCCGTGGTGCGACAATTTGAGATGATGAAGATTTTTACAGCTGTTGAATCCCAGGCACTGGTGAGAAGCAGAGATAAACTTCGCTCTTTGCAACTTCTATCAAGGGCCGGTATAGGTATGCCAAAAACAGCTTTTGCATCCGAACCCAAAAACATTGATAATGTCATCAGTCAAGTTGGCGGAACGCCGGTTGTAATCAAACTACTCGAAGGAACACAGGGCATTGGTGTAATCCTTGCAGAAACGCACAAGTCGGCTAAGTCCATGATTGAAGCTTTTTTGGATTTAGATGCCAATATTCTTGTACAGGAATTTATCAAAGAGGCCAACGGAGCCGATATTCGTGCATTTGTGGTTGATGGACAAATTGTGGGTGCAATGAAAAGACAAGGTGCACCCGGTGAGTTCCGTAGCAATTTACACAGGGGTGGGAAAGCAGAACTTATTGAATTGTCAAAAGAAGAAAAGTCTACTGCCATCAAGGCAGCAAAAAAATTGGGTCTTGCCATAGCAGGTGTTGATATGCTCCAAAGTTCGCGTGGCCCCCTGGTAATGGAGGTAAACTCCAGTCCCGGTCTTGAGGGAATTGAAGGCGCAACAGGTGTTGATATCGCAGGAAAAATTATTGAATACTGCGAGCGAAATGAATTTAATCATGAATGATTTGTAATGGCATAGCCCAGATTGGCTGCCAAAAATTCGCGCAACTCATCCATTCCCTTGCCTTTCTGAGAAGAAGTCACAAAATATTGCGGTGCTTCTTCAAAATATTCTTTAAGGGATTCAATGTAGGAATGCAGATGCAGCAATAACTGACTCGAAGAAAGCTTATCCGATTTTGTAAATACCAACACAAAAGGCAATCCCTTTTCTGCAAGCCAGCGCATGAATTCCAAATCAGAATTTTGTGTTTCAAGTCTACTGTCTATCAATAAAAGCGTGCACACCAGATTTTTTCTTTCGGCAAGGTATCCCTTGATCATGGCCGGAAAGCTACGACGAATACTTTTTGAGGCGCGTGCATATCCGTAACCGGGCAGATCCGCCAAATACCAGTTTCCTTCTCCGGAATCAATCAGGAAATGATTAATCAGTTGCGTCTTTCCGGGCTTTGATGAAGTTTTTGCCAATTCGTGATGTCCCGTAAGGGCATTGATAAGAGATGATTTTCCTACATTGGAACGACCGATAAATGCATATTCAGGTAATGTTGGCGCGGGACATTTCCTGTAATCGGAATTACTGATAACAAATTTTGCCTGCGTAATTTGCATGCGTTGTCAGCGTGTATAGTTGCTGATATGTCTTTCTTTTTTCTCGGGATAAATATCTGCGATATTCACCAATATCCCGGTTTCTTCAACATCTCCAAAATGAGGATTGGCAGCAGTCCCGAAGGTCTTCATGGTAGGGCTCAGATTCATGTAAATATTCATCAGAGGAGGAATGTTTTCACCTAGATTACGCACGGATTGTTTCAAAACTTTATAAGCGTCGTTGAAATTTAATCCCCTGAAATGTTTTTCAAGTTCATCCTTATCATGATAAAGTGGAAGAGGATGATAGGGTTTGAGAAGATCTTCCTTGTCAGGAAAAAACATTCCTAAAAAACTGAGAATTAAATCGCGCGCATATTTTTCATAACTCGTATACATGGTTACTTTACCAAAAAAATAACGAATCTCCGGATTGTTCACAGACAGTGCGCCCAGGCCATCCCAGATGTTGTCGAGTGCAAATACACCCTTTCGCGGATTTACAAGCGGTTGATAATCGGGTTGCACCCATGAACGACCTAACTCGATGGTATACGGCAGATAATCTTTCATGAATTTTTCAGAAAATGAAAAATAATTTGCTGTAGATAATCTGGGCTTTCCATCTCTGAGTGGAAGAGAATGTATACACTTGATATAACGGTATCCACCAATAATTTCCTGGTCCTCGGGAGAAAATACAATCAATTGCTGATATCCGTTTTCAGCTGTATCAAACTCATCAATATCAAAGGGCTGCCCTGTTCCTCCTCCTGAAGCACGGAAAGTAAGCTCCCTGAGCCTGCCTATTTCCCTCATTACATGAGGCGCATTTTGCTGGTTGATGATGTAAATTTTATTGTTCCCCTTGTTCGTGTTCCGGATAAATACTTGATCATTCAGTTCACTTAGAATGAGTTCTCTGGATACTTTGGGGATAATTTCCTGACGGGTGGTCATATTAATCTTGAATCAGATGATTTAAAATTCCAAGTTGATATACTTTTTCTTTCATTACATCCGCCCAATCCTGATCTGATTTGTCGGTTGTAAAGTTTTCGTATGATACAGGTTCTCCAAATACTACATGATATGTTTTGTTGTTTTGCCTGTACATTTCATCCACAAGATACAACATTTCTATGTTTGCTTTAATCCCAAGCAGGCTTCTTATATGACTCAGTCTGTAGAAAAAATCAGAATTGCTGCCGTCAATAAATACAGGGATGACCGTTTTTCGATACTTTTTAGCACGGGTAATGAATGTTTTTTTCCATGCAAGATCTCTCACTTTTCCTCCTTTCCTCCTGCTTACCAAGCCGGCAGGAAAAATAAAAAGAGCCAAATCGCTTTTAAATAATTCATCAACATGTTTGAGTGATGTACCTGCTGTTTTTCCATGTTTGTTTACACCCGTAAATATTTCCCGCAGGTTGTTCAGATGAAGCAATAAATCGTTCACCACAAACCTGATGTCTCTGCGAATCGGCTTCATCAGCGTAACAAGTGCCATGGCATCAAGCCCACCCAAAGGATGATTACAGCAAAATACATAACCACCCTCCTTAGGAATGTTTTCGAGCCCCTTTCCAACTACACGGATATTGAATTTTTTAATCACATTCTCCGAAAATGTAAAAGCATCGGTCTCCTTATTAGCATGCATGAAAGCGTTGACATCCTCTTCATGGATGATTTTTTTAAGATATCGAAGGGCAAATCGAGGCATAACCTTGAGTAAACCGGGGTTCTTACTCCGGAATAGCTGCTCGAGATCAATAAACTTGTTGTGCATTACACAAAAATAAGCCCATAAATTTCAGAAGGAAAATTATTTTGCCAAATACAGGGCTCTCTATCACTCCAATCCGCTTAATAAAGCCGGTAAATCATGGTTTTCCCTATGCTCAATCCTTCAATCTGGAAAGAACATCAGGGTTGAGTCAACCATTGCTCGATTTCTTCCTGACGCATGATCAGGTAATTGGTTTTTTTCTCAATCCTTTGTTTGTTCACATAGTAAATAGCAGGCAAGCTGTTTCCCGCATTTTCAATAAATCCCTCTTTCATAGACATGTATGCATGGGGAATTTTATCCGCATGGGTCTCAGCAAAAAATCGCGCTTCATTTTCCTTATCACCATTTAGAAAAAAGAAAACAGGGAGTTCCGGATTTTGCTTTTTCATCAACGAAAGCTTGAACGCAGCCAGTTTGCAATGCGGACAGGTGAGGCTTAAAAAGGCTACTATGTTTTTACCCTTTTCAAATTCGAATGTCGGTTTGCTTTCCAGAAGCGAGAGTTCAAGATTTCCCTTGTACACGCTGTGAGATTTTAATTTGGACGGAGTTACAGGATTTAATACAAAAGGCAAGGCGACAGAAACAATCGTGAGAAAGATGAAAAGAAGGTTGTTTATCTTTGGTAAGGTGTATAAATTTTTTCTAAAAGCATACACCCCCATACATAGGACAAGCATCGCAAGATTTTTAATTAAGGATTGCAAAGGGGTCATGGGGATGAGCATCCCAAAACATCCACAGTTACCCAGGTTGCCATGAAGAATCCACTGCCAAACCAAATAAACACTCATGACCAGCAGAAAAATAAAAGAGATAAATAATCCAGGAATTAAATATTTACGCATCGGAATCAGCAAAACCATGGATATGATTAACTCAAATCCAATAAACAACCTAGCCGTAAAAGGAGCGGTATGCCAATTGGCCAAGCCCAAATCCACAAAGGTGTATTCAAACAATTCTACCGGAAAAAGCTTCACAAAGCCGGACAAGCAAACCAGGCCCGAAAGCAAAAACAATAACAAATGGGTAATCAGGCTTAGGTAATTTTTCATGCAAAAAAAAAGGCTGTCTTTAGACAGCCTAAATTTCATAAAAAATTGAATTACTTAAGAGTGCAGGAGCCTCCACCCAACTTATACAAGGCATCAGAAACATTGCAGGCGTCTGTTGCATCTGATTTCGTTGCATCTTTAAGTGGAATGTTTGTAACAGTTCCGGCGCTATCCTTGCATTCGCAAGTGTAATCTTTCTTGCAAGAAGTAAAACTTGCCGCAGCAACAAAAGCCGCAAAAACAAAAAGTGTTGTTTTTTTCATGGTGTTTTTTTTGCAATAATAAAAGAAATATTTGAAAAGAAAAGTTTATCACATGAAATTCATATACCTATATATTAATTACTCCACCAATTAGCAGGTGATTCTTAAGTTAACAATCATGTGATGAACATTTCAGTGGTTCTGATTCCTGATTCATTTAAAAAATCTCAAATGAACCGCCAAGGTTTTAGAATCCTGCTCCATGTTACATCTACAATTGCAAAAGTTAAATGAATCCGGTTACTTTGCATGGAATACAGAATTATTGTGAAGATTTTTCAGGGATTACAGGCCCTGCAACCCATACCTGCCCCGGTAGTTACCACCGGCACCTTCGACGGGGTGCATCTGGGCCATCTGCAAATATTGCGAAGGCTCAACCAGCTTGCCTCACAACATGGAGGAGAAAGCGTAATGATTACCTTTTATCCCCATCCCAGAATGGTGCTGTATCCTGACGACCAGGACCTGAGGCTTCTCAATTCTCAGGAAGAAAAGACAGAAAAACTGAGGGAGGCCGGATTACAAAATCTTATTGTGATTCCATTCACGCGGGAATTCTCCAGGCTCTCTTCACTTGAGTTTGTGCGAAACATCCTTGTGAATACACTTGGTATGAAAAAGCTTGTAATTGGTCATGACCACCATTTCGGAAGAAACCGTGAGGGAGGATTCAGTGATCTCATTGAATATAGTCCCGTTTATGGTTTTGAAGTGGAGGAGGTTCCCGCTTTGGAATTGGAAGAGATTCCTGTTAGCTCATCCAAAATTCGACATGCTCTTGCATCCGGAAATATCGCGCTTGCCAATATCTACCTTGGGTATAAATACATGCTTACGGGAACAGTTATCAAGGGCGAAGGCCGTGGTCACAAACTCGGATTTCCAACCGCCAATATCCACCCGTCCTTTCCTTACAAACTTATTCCTGGTAATGGAGTTTATGCCGCCCAACTGTCATTGGAAGGGCAGATCTTTCCGGCGGTAGTAAACATTGGAACCAAACCCACATTCAATGGTCGCTCAATTGCTATTGAAGCCCATATCCCGGCATTTTCAGGAGATTTATATGGCAAAGACCTTACCTTGTTTTTTGAAAATAAAATAAGGAATGAAGAGAAATTTCCTTCTGTTGATGCACTGAAAATGCAGATTGCAGCAGATGTTTTATCTGCCATGGAAATGCTTAAGGCCACTTAAGTCGATGCGATTCAGCCTGTTTTTATCGGTATTTTTTTCGCTGACTCTAAAGGCAGGTACATGGAAAGTGTCTGCGGATAGTGCAAAAGTATCTTGTCGCAGATGCGCACTCAGTAGTATTCCGGAATGGGTATTGAAATCAAAAAAAATCCGTGAGCTCAACCTCTCTTCAAATCATCTCATTGCTATTCCCCCGGAGATTGCAAACATGGAATCGCTGCAAATTCTTAGATTGAGAAACAATCAAATCCAAACTCTTCCTGCAACTTTGGCTTCTCTTGGCAATCTGCAGGAGCTCTGGTTGGGAAAAAATGAATTGGGATACCTGCCTTTAGAGATGACCATACTGCCAAAACTTAAGAAGCTTGATTTATGGTACAACCATTTTACCACTTTTGATACAGCATGGGCAAAAGCACCTTCTCTTCAATGGATTGATTTGAGGCTGAACATGATTGATACCCCACTGCAAGGAAAACTCAAAAAACTTTTTAAAGGACGGAAAATCTATTTTTCAAAAAATTGTAATTGCGGAGGATGAATACATGCGTCAACAAACATATCGAAATACGCCAATGGGGATTGATTCCCTATGCAGAAGCCTGGGAAAAGCAGGAAGCACTCTTCTCAGAAATTGTTTCCATAAAGTTATCGAACCGAACATCCGAACAAGCGCTTCCTACCCCAAATTACCTCATCTTGTGTGAGCATCCTCCAGTATATACCATGGGCAAAAGCGGAAAATCAACAAATGCTCTTTTCACTGGATCTGATTTGGAAATATTAGGAGCCGATTTTTATCAAACCAACAGGGGAGGAGACATCACCTTTCATGGGCCCGGACAGTTAGTAGGCTATCCGCTATTGGATTTGGATAATTTTTTTACCGATATCCATCTTTATCTAAGACGAATGGAAGAAGCGGTGATAAGATTACTTGATGATTACGGCATCACAGCAGGTCGTTATCCGGGATATACAGGGGTCTGGATTGATCCTGATAAACCCGGCAGGGAAAGAAAGATTTGTGCCATGGGCGTTCGCTGTTCACGCTGGGTAACCATGCACGGATGGGCACTGAATGTAAACAACAGCCTGAACTATTTTTCTCATATTGTACCGTGTGGAATAGGTGACAAACAAGTTACTTCCATGCAAAAAGAGTTGGGATTTAATCCTGATTTCAATGAAGTATCCGGGAAATTAAGTGAGTATTTTATTACTCAGATGAACTTGCCGGTGGATTAAAGCCCTCTACCAGCGGCATCCTTCTTCCATAACCAAATGCCTTCGCACTGATACGAAGCACCGGAGCCATCTGGTATCTTTTAAACTCGCTTGCTTGAACCATGCGAATGATTTTCTTTACGAGCATGTGATCAAATCCCGATTTCACAATCTGATTCATGGGCAAGCGCTTTTCAATATGCATCTCAAGAATCTCATCCAATACTTCATACGGTGGCAATGAGTCGCTGTCTTTCTGACCGGGACGAAGTTCCGCTGAAGGCTCCTTGGTAAGAATGGATGATGGAATAGAGTGAGATGATGCATTTATATATCTTGCCAAAGCATATACCCTTGTTTTGTAAACATCTCCCAACACCGACAAGGCGCCACACATGTCTCCATATAGTGTGCCATATCCAACGGCTGCTTCACTTTTGTTTGTGGTATTCAGTAAAATATATCCGTGTTTGTTTGCCATTCCCATCAGTAAAATTCCTCTGGCCCTGGATTGCAGGTTTTCTTCAGCAAGTCCGAAGGAGGTATTCATAAAATTGTCGGATAGGGTATGCTCAAGCGCCGATACTACTTGATGGATAGGAAGGGTTTCGCTTTGGCATCCCAAATTAGCGATCAGTTTTTTTGAATCTTCAATGGAGTGACTGCTCGAGAAAGCGGAAGGCATCATCACCGCAAGCACATTTTCTGCTCCAAGCGCTTTGCAGGCCAATACCAATGTAACCGCAGAGTCTATTCCACCACTGAGGCCAAGAATCGCCTTGGTAAAACCCATTTTAGAAAAGAATTCCCGAATCCCAAAAACCAGTGCAGCATATATTTTTTCTGTATCTCCTGAGGCGTCACTTATTTCGGAAACCGGATTGTCGAAATCATGGATAATGAGCGATTCGCAAAACAATTGTCCTTCTTTTAGAATCTCTCCTTTTGCATCACAAACCATGCTGTTGCCATCAAAGATGAGATCGGCATGAGCACCACATTGGTTAACATAGATGAATGGAAGTCCATATTTCTCTGCGTTTTTTCTCAACATTATTTTGCGTGCCTCAGATTGCAGATAACTGAATGGTGAGGAGGAAATATTGATAATGAAGTCAGGATTTTCTGCTTGTAAAAAATGCAAAGGCGCATGCCCATATAGCCTCCTGTTGTCAGGCAGGGCAGTTCCGGGTTGAAAGGAAAACTCCCATAAATCTTCGCAAATAGTAATCCCTATTTTCTTTCCGGCATGAGCCAAACAGGTGGTATGTACACCCGGCTCAAAATATCTTGATTCATCAAATACATCATAGTTTGGCAACAATCTTTTGTATACCGTATGAATAATTTTTCCCTCATAAAGCACCAGCGCTGCATTGTAAAGTGGTTTTCCCGTAGAAGATGGATTCTCAACAGGAGCGCCAACAATTGCCATGATGCCTTTGCATGACCGGGCAATGGCATCAATACTTTTTTTGCAGGCTTCTATGAAATCAGGTAATTCAAGTAAATCTTGGGGAGGATAACCACAGACAGATAATTCAGGAAAAACAACCAAGTCTACTCCCTTGGAAGCAGCTTCAAGAATGAAAGCAATGTGCTTTGATGTGTTGTAGTCAAAATTGCCTATGTGAAGATTGACCTGCGCAAGCGCAATTTGCATGAGAGGAGTTAAAAAATAAGACCCACGCTGAATGCAACTGCATTCGATTTTAATACGGTTTTTAGCTTCTCCGTACTCAAAGTCCTCGCAGTTGACAATTGCTCCGGTGTGCTTTTAAGCAAATTGGTGAACGGGCTAAGATAATTTACGGAAAATAACAAGGCGGTTGGACCAATCAATTTGTATTCAAGACCGGCACCCACATTCAGACTTGCACGAAATAGATTGAAGTCAGGTCTTACATCCACATCCGGGCGGGCTTCTTCTGTTTTGGAGGTTGAAATAATGCCTGCAGGAGAGCTTACTGTTTTCACCAAAGTACCGACATCCTGAGCGATGGCTTTGCCTCTGATACCAATTTGCAAACCAAAGTTTGCAAAGTAAGTCATGGAGCCGATTTCCGGAGTTTTCATTTTAAGACAAAGGGGAACCTCAAAATAATTAACCTTGTATGCTCTTTCTTTTAAGAGATAACGGAATTTCGTATCGCTGTTAGGTGCAATCAACTCAGCAGGAGTGTAAAACATGGTGGAATCGTTGGCATTCATTTTGCCACCATACCAATTCACCTCAAAGCCTGTAGCAAGTGCAAAAAATTTGAGAAATTTAAATTCTGTAATCAAGCCATAACCAAAACGCATCTTGGCGCCGGATCGGATAAAAACCTTTGCGTCCTCAGGACTTGTCCAGCCGATGTTTGGAATTGCTTTTAAGCCGATGCGTATCCCTTGGGCATAGGTGATACCTGAACACATAAGTAATGCAATAGAAAGTGGAATTAACTTTTTCATAGTTTTGAGTGCTGAAAAGCAAAAGTAATATTTTTCAAATGGCTTTATATCTCAGGACAGTTTTTTGTTTTGTCACCCTGATGTTGCTCCTTTCCTGCGGGCAAAAGCCCCACATCAGGGAAGCTCCCACCACAGAAAAAAACATAGTCATTCATCTTTCAAGGCTTGAGAAGGATCTGCAAACGATAATGTCTATCAGGGATTCTTCTAAATTGACTTCCATCAGGAAAAAATATCCTTTGATTTTTGAAATTTACAACGCGTCTATTCTCAATATCGGCAGTTCTCAATCACCGATGTATGTCTACCGTTTACTCGACTTTTTACATGACAAGAACATTTCTTCAGTTTTTGCCGCCTGCGACTCTGTTTTTAATGCATCAAAAATTGCCTCACTTGAGCATCAACTCAGTGCTGCATTTACACGATATCATGCCTTCTTTCCGGGCAAACCTATTCCATCCATCACCACATTTGTTTCTGGTTTTAATTATGGTATTGTAAGCACTGACAGCACGCTCGGAATAGGACTTGATATGTTTTTGGGAAAAAACAACCGATTCTATCGTTACCTTGATTATCCCAAATATAAAATCAATCATATGAATCCCGATAATATCCCGGTTTACACAATGATGGCATGGTTGGAACATGAATTTTTTGAAAACTTTGAACCTGCAAATTTTGTTGATGAAATGATGCATCAGGGGCGACTTTACTACCTGACAGAACACATGCTGCCAGCAGTTTCCGATTCGGTACTTTTTTCATTTAACGGCCCGCAAATGGCTTGGTGTGTTCAACATGAAAAAGAAGTTTGGCTCACCTGGATAGAAAAAAAAATGTTGTTTAGCAGCAATCAACCGGACTTTATGCGCAACTTTGCCGAGGGGCCATTTACGCCGGGCTTCCCCCGAGAGTCGCCTCCTAATCTGGGTTCTTTTATGGGGTATCAGATTGTATGTACCTATATGAAGAAACATGCTCAAACAAGTTTGCCGGGTTTGATGAAAATGAATCCCGGACAGATTTTCAAGGCAGCCGGATACAAACCTTCATGATTAAATATGAAAAAATCAACCATACAGTTTGAGGTTTCCCTCGACAATCAGCACCTTCCCGAAGAGATTTCCTGGGCGGCAAGTGACGCAGGCATGGACGGATGGCAACCCGCCAAAGCAATTATGCTAAGCGTGTGGGATCCCAACCAATCATCTACACTTAAAATCGATTTGTGGACCAAGGATATGCTGGTACAGGACATGAAGATTTTTATGCACCAAACCCTCTTATCAATGGCATCCATGCTTGAAAAATCTGCAAATGAATCAGCCATGGCGGGAGATATGCGGGATTTTTGTGATTACTTTGCAACCAAAATGAACCTTACTCAGGATGGAAACACAGGAAGGAACAGTTGAAACAACTTTGAAAGACGGCATTGCCGTGATTACTTTCTTTCACCCCAGAAGCAATTCACTGCCCGGTGCTTTGCTCAACAATCTCGCAAAACAGATTACAGAAGCAGGTAAAAATCCTGAGGCTTCAGCTATTCTGCTCTGCAGCAAAGGCGACAAAGCATTTTGTGCAGGGGCATCCTTTGACGAATTGGTATCAATAGCAGACAGAGCCCAAGGCAAGGAATTTTTTTCGGGTTTTGCCAGGGTCATTAATGCCATGCGGAAAGCCCCGAAGTTTGTACTTGCACGGGTGCACTCAAAAGCAGTTGGAGGTGGAGTGGGTATCGCCTGTGCCGCCGATTATACCTTTGGCACAGTTGATTCGGCCGTTAAACTCAGTGAACTTGCCGTGGGTATCGGACCATTTGTAGTGGGCCCTGCCGTTGAAAGAAAAATAGGTACCGCTCGTTTTCAGCAAATGGCTATCAATGCCACAGCTTGGCACTCTGCCGAATGGGCTTACCATGCCGGACTGTATGCCGAAATGCATGCAGATGTGAATAAAATGGATGAGGCTATTGAAGCACTTTGTAAAAATCTCCGGGGTAGTAATCCGGAAGCTATGGCTCATATTAAAGCAATTGGCTGGGAAGCCTTTGGGCATTGGGACGAACTCCTTACGCAACGCGCACTCCTGAGCGGCACACTCGTACTTTCTGATTTCACCAGAAACGCTATTGCCTCATTCAAATCCGGATCCCGTTAAGTTTGGCCCTGTTCGGAAAAAATAAAAATCCGGGAGAAATGTCCTTCCTCGATCACCTCGAGGATTTGCGTTGGCATCTGGTCCGCGGAGCCATGGCCGTGGTTGTGGCTGCCATTATTATTTTTCTTCAAAAAGATTTTATTTTCGACGGCATCATTTTCGCACCTGCCAATCCCAATTTTATTACCTACAGGGCACTTTGTAGCTTTTCGCATACCCTGGGAATGGGCGAAGCACTGTGCATGAGCACTCCCGACTTCAAACTTGTCAGCACTACGCTTGCAGGTCAATTTACCATGCACATCTGGGTTTCCATCGTCGGAGGAATAATCCTCTCATTTCCCTATATCGTATTTCAGATTTGGAGTTTTATTAAACCCGCCCTCAAACAAACTGAATTGCACTTTTCCAGAAGCCTGATTTTTTTTGTCTCATTATTGTTTCTCGCAGGCATTCTTTTTGGATATTATGTCATCACACCTCTGTCGGTTAATTTCCTTTCTGGCTACCAGGTGAGTCCTACCGTAAGTAATATGATAGAAGTGGAGTCATTTATCTCTACGGTAACCACCATCACTTTTGCTTCAGGTTTGGTTTTTCAGCTCCCGGTGCTCATTTATTTCCTCAGTTTGCTGGGGCTGGTTGGACCTGCCTTTCTCAGAACCTACCGAAAACATAGTATTGTAGTTATTCTTCTGGTGGCGGCAGTGATTACACCTTCACCCGATATCACTTCCCAGTTACTGGTAGCCGCACCACTTTATATACTTTACGAAATCAGCATTTTCGTATCAGCATATGTGCAAAATAAAAATGCAACAAAATAATTCTCCACTTTTATTTGTAAATGGATTACTTTGCATCTGCATACATCGGACATGAAATACAAAAGAATATTACTTAAGCTCAGCGGTGAATCCCTCATGGGAGATAAACAGTTTGGGATTGATTCCTCCCGGCTTAACCAGTACGCCCTCGACATTCAGCAAATCGTAGAAAAAGGGCTAGAGGTGGCAGTTGTCATTGGTGGCGGGAACATCTTCAGAGGAATACAGGCTACGGAAGGAGGCATGGATCGTGTTCAAGGAGATTACATGGGCATGCTTGCAACAGTAATTAACAGCATGGCCCTGCAAAGTGCCCTCGAAACCATACAGGTAAAAACCCGTTTGTTGTCTGCCATTAAAATGGAACAGATTTGCGAACCCTTCATCCGAAGAAGAGCCGTCCGTCACCTGGAAAAAGGAAGGGTGGTGATATTTGGTGCAGGTACTGGAAATCCCTACTTCACTACAGATACAGCTGCATCTCTCCGTGCAATAGAAATTGAAGCCGATGTCATCCTGAAAGGAACCAGGGTTGATGGCATATACAATGCCGATCCTGAAAAGGACCCTCTGGCCACCCGTTACGAAACCATTTCATTCTCCGAGGTGTATGAAAAAAACCTGAATGTAATGGACATGACAGCATTCACACTTTGCAACGAAAACAAACTACCCATCATCGTCTTCGACATGAACAAGCCGGGTAATTTGTTACGCATCGTTTCAGGTGAAGCCATAGGAACGCTGGTGGAATTCTAAATTCAATAAACATGATTCGTAAAATTATTATCTATTTTTTCCAAGGTACTCTCTTCGCAGTGCCAATTTTTATTACCGTTTATGTCATTCTGAAATTGATTGTAACCGTGGGTAGCATCATGGATTATCTACAAATTCATGTACATCCTTTGGTAGATCCCATCCTGGGAGTATTGCTTGTGGTGTTAGGGCTTATCACCATTGGTGTTATAGGGAACAGTTTTATTTTCAAACCCGTCTTTCAATCGCTGGATAAACTCATTGAAAGAGCCCCATTGATCAAAACTGTTTACTCTTCAGTAAAAGATTTGCTCGGCGCTTTTGTAGGTCAAAAAAAACGCTTTAATCAGCCTGTATTAATTAGGGTCTCAGAAAATCCCCTGATGGAAAGATTTGGTTTTGTAACGGCAGAGGATCTCAGTGAATTGGGAATCAATAAAGAGAAAGTGGCTGTTTATGTTCCTTTCTCCTATGCGATTACCGGCGCCTTGTTTGTGGTAAAAAGAGAGAATATTACACCCATCAAAGCCCATGCTGCAGAGATGATGAAATTTGTGGTTTCCGGAGGTGTGGCGGAACTGGATTAGACAAGCGACAATTTTTTTCTGCCACCTTCCATACCGGTAGCCAAAGCAAACACCAATACAACTCCTATGACTATTCAGGACGCACAACAGCAGGTTGACACATGGATAAAAACCCATGGAGTTAGATATTTTTCTGAGCTTACCAACATGACTCTTCTGATGGAAGAAGTGGGTGAATTGGCGCGCATCATGGCCCGCACCTATGGAGAGCAGAGCAGCAAAGAATCTGACCTGAAAAAAAGCCTGCCGGATGAAATGGCCGATGTGTTATTTGTGCTCATTTGTTTGGCCAATCAAACAGGTGTTAATCTTGAAGATGCTTTTAGGTTAAACCTGGAGAAAAAAACACAACGCGACAGCAATCGCCATCAGTCTAATCCCAAACTAAAACCCTGATGATGCTTAACCGTGCATGGTCTCACCCTGACCATAACGCTGAATGACTTCATTTTCATAGGCCAGAAATTCCTTCCATCGTGCATCAATGTCTATGCCGGAGGTATATGTTTTCGCCAGCTTGATGAAGGTAGTATAATGTCCAGCCTCGCTGGCCATTAAGTCACGATAAAAATCCCGCAAACTTACCTCATCTATGGTCTCAGAAAGCAATTTAAATCTTTCGCAGCTGCGGGCTTCTATCATGGCAGCAAACAGCAAGCGGTCAGCCAAATAGACCTCGCGCCCCATTCCTTTGCGGACAAAAGCGAGGATATCGTTTACATAATTGTCTTTTCGTTCTTTTCCAAAGGTGAAGCCTCTTTCGATGATAAGCTGGTGAACCCTTCCGAAATGCTCAAGTTCCTCTTTGGCGATTTCGGTAAGTTCTTGAACCATTCCCGAGTGCTCCGGAAATTGTACAATGAGAGAAATAGCATTGCTTGCAGCTTTTTGTTCACAGTAGGCATGGTCGGTAAGCAACTCCTCCAGGTTTTGCTGTGCCATCTTCGCCCATCTTTCGTCGGTTCTGAGCTTTAATCCGAGCATGATCAGAAAGAATCAAAGGTTTGATGCATCAATGCCAATGCTTCCTTCATCTGTTGTTCATTGATGCAAAGTGGTGGTGCCAATCGGATGATATCACCATGCGTTGGTTTGGCAAGTAAACCGTTTTCAGCCAATCTTATGCATACATCCCAAGCGTTTTTGCCCGGTTGATCTTTGATGATAATTGCCTGAAACAATCCTTTTCCCCTCACATGAATCACCATGTCTTTACGCAGTTTCTGCAAACCGGCATGAAGCAGCTTGCCCATGGCAGCAGCATTTTCACAAAGATTTTCGTCAGTTAATATTTGTAGTGCTTCCATGGCAACTGCACATGCCAGAGGGTTGCCTCCATAGGTTGAACCATGTTCTCCGGGTTGGATATTGAGCATGATGTCATCGTTACATAAAACGGCAGATACAGGCATGATTCCACCACTCAGGGCTTTACCCAAAATGAGAATATCGGGTTTCACGCCTTCATGATCACAGGCAAGCATCTTTCCTGTTCTGCCCAATCCGGTTTGAATTTCATCTGCAATGAAAAGTACCTTGTTACGGTCGCATATGTCTCTCACTTTCTTTAAATATCCCGAATCCGGAACCACAACGCCGGCTTCTCCCTGTATGGGTTCCA
The DNA here is from genome assembly GCA_046297395.1 of Bacteroidota bacterium. Taxonomy (GTDB): domain Bacteria; phylum Bacteroidota; class Bacteroidia; order UBA4408; family UBA4408; genus JBEICQ01. Next base: position 33,265 of record JBKCNM010000031.1, on the reverse strand, counting down.
CCATAAAACCTGCAACAAGTGGGTTGGATAGCGCCTGCTCCAGCGCAGGAATATCGTTGTATGGCACCACATCAAATCCGGGCATATAAGGACCAAATCCGCCGTAACTGCTGGGATCGGTGGAAGAAGAAATCGCACTTAATGTGCGACCCCAGAAGTTTCCTGAGGCAAAAACAATGCGTGCATGATTTGGTTGAATTTTCTTTTTCTCATATCCCCATCTTCTGGCCAATTTGATTGCTGTTTCGCCTCCCTCTACTCCGGTATTCATGGGCAATACCTTGTCGAAACCAAAAAGCCCGGTGATGTATTTTTCGTAAGGCCCCAACACATTATTGTAAAAGGCGCGTGAAGTAAGGGTAAGGGTATGTGCTTGTTCCGAAAGTACTTTCAAAAGGCGAGGATGACAGTGTCCCTGATTTACGGCAGAGTATGCACTTAAAAAATCAAAGTACTTTTTGCCGTCCACATCCCACATAAAGATGCCCTCACCTTTCTGAATAACCACTGGCAATGGGTGGTAATTGTGTGCGCCGTGCTTATTCTCGAGCGCCATATATTGTGCGGCATCGAGTGTGTGGGATGTGAGGGAGTGTGTTGGATTCATTTCGTTTACAAAGGTAGATAGATTACCTTGTTTTTTTACCGGGGCTTATAGATTCCCTTATTTTTGCAAGCTGCATGAAACGCGTACTCACAGGTATTCAAAGTACAGGTATTCCACATCTTGGAAACATCCTGGGCGCCATTCAACCGGCTATCGCTCTGGCAAACCAGCCCGGTAATGTTAGTTTTTTATTCATCGCCGATCTGCACTCACTCACAACAGTGAAGGATCCTGAACTTCGTCGCCTAAATACACTCTCTGTGGCGGCTGCCTGGATGGCATGCGGCCTCGATACCAAAAAAAATTTTTTTTACCGACAAAGCCGCATTCCGGCAGTGACTGAGTTAACCTGGTACCTCAATTGTTTTACTCCCTATCCAATGTTGGCAAATGCCCATTCCTTCAAGGATAAATCCGATAGGCTGAGTGATGTGAATGCAGGCTTGTTTACCTATCCTGTACTCATGGCAGCAGATATTATTCTCTATCAGGCAGACCTTGTACCGGTAGGGAAAGACCAGGTGCAACACCTTGAAATCACCAGGGATATTGCCAGCGCATTTAACAACAGGTATGGACAGACATTCACCCTTCCTGAGGCCATGGTGGATAACCGGGTGATGGTTGTGCCCGGCATCGATGGAAAAAAAATGTCAAAATCCTATCAGAATACCATTGATATCTTCCTGCCCGAAAAGCAACTGGACAAGGTCATCAAATCCATCATTACCGACAGTACACCGATTGAATTGCCCAAAAACCCTGACACTTGTACCGTTTTTGCGCTTTATAGTCTTTTGGCACCATCAGATGATGTAGCCCACATGAGGAACAATTATCTTTCGGGAGGATTTGGATACGGCCATGCCAAAAAAGCGCTTTTTGAGTTGATACTTTCAAAATTTAAAAGAGAAAGAGAACAGTATTTGTTCCTGATGAATGACTTGCCTCAACTGGAAAAGCTTCTTACAGAGGGGGAGAAGAAAACTGCTGAAGTGGCCATGAAAACGCTGTTGGAAGTGCGATTGAAACTGGGTTATGCCTGAAACAACCATTCTTCATCTTGCTTTGCCCGCCGATTGGAATCTTGCCTTGCAATCAGGAATCTACAGCTGCCACTCCCTCAATGAAGAAGGTTTTATTCATGCTTGTCTGCAGGAGCAATTAAGCGGAGTAATCCAACGCCATTTTTCCGGCCTTGATTGGGTTTGGCTCCTTCATATTGATCCCGCAGGTCTTGATGTGAGATTTGAAAAGTCATCCGCAGGCACTTTCCCACACATTTGGCAAGCATTGCCCCTCTCTGCTGTGAAATCCTGTATGGAATTTCCCTTGAAAAAATGACAAAATAACTTAAATATCTCATTGTCAGCCGTTTGAATCCATTTGTGTTTACAGGGCTTTTTCTTAGCTTTGCCCCGCCTCATGAAGCGCCTGTATATCATAAGGTTATTGCTTTTTGTTCTCATGCTTTTTAGCATGACAGGATTTTCTTATGAAAAAACAAAAGGGAAGCGCAAGTCAGTAAAATCTTATGGTGCCACTGGAAAGAAGCGCGGAACCTACTACAAAAAATCCCGTGCACGCCGCATAGTACAGAGCCCTTCAAGAGATACTTCCTTCAGGAATGTCATTACCAGCATGCCATTTTTCACCGATCCGGTATTCGATATCAACGAAACAGATATATACACTGAGGATCCGGATTACGATGCAACAGGTTTAACCGATAGCGTAAATGTTAATCCTTACAAAATTGAACTGAGCTCCATCCCTGATACGGTGGTCATCAGGATGCAGGATGAACATCTCTGCGATTATCATCATCCTTTTCCAGGAGAAAAAACCTCAGGCTTCGGTCCCCGTTGGCACCGTTATCATTGTGGGGTAGACATCGACCTCGAAACCGGCGATTCCGTGAAGTGTGCTTTTGAGGGAACAGTGAGAATTGCCCGTCGCAGTCCCACCTTTGGTTATGTTGTGATGATTCGGCATAAGAATGGACTGGAAACCATTTATGCACATCTCTCCCGATTGGAGGTTTATGCCGGTCAGCATGTTGAAGCAGGTACCCTGATTGGATTAGGAGGAAATACCGGTCATTCACTTGGCAGCCATCTGCATTTCGAAGTCAGGTTTAAGGGATATCCCATCGATCCCGAAAAACTCATCTCATTTGAAGATCATTGTCTCGTTTCCAACGAGCTTGTAATCACCAAGTCATTCTTTGATTACTGGGGAAAGGGCAGGAAGGATCGCTCAACTGCCGCAGGTGGTATAAAATATTATAAAGTTCGCAAAGGAGACACTCTTGCATCAGTTGCCCGAAAACTCGGAACCAGCGCGCGTGTCTTACAGCGTTTGAACGGCATGGGAAAAAATACCCGCATCAGGGCAGGGAAGGTGCTCAAATATGCCTGATTAAACCCGGTCAATGTCAACTGAAGATAAGAATAAAGGACTCCGAAACATTGCCATCTATGTGGGTGGCGTAATGGTTATCATTTACCTGTTTATAGGTCTCGCCCTGGTTTTTACTCCTGCTTTTAGCGAAGTATTGGGTGCAAATAAAAAACTCATCGGTATTTTGGTATTGGTATATGCAGGTTATCGCAGCTGGTTAACATACAGGCTAATCAGAGTAAAAAAAGGATTGTCACAAAAGTGAATCGTTCAGGCATTTTCAGTATTGCTCTCTTTTTTGTTTTCGTAAGTCTGCTTTCGGGCTGCGGACAAGCCTCATTCAATGGCCCTGCCGATACCACCACCTCGGGAAACATTTTGGTTCTTGCGGATGAGTCGTACAAACCCATCATGGATACCCAGGCATATGTGTTTAAAGCCTTGTATAAGCGGGCCAACATCAAGCTCGAATTTGTTCCTCAGGAGGAGGCCTATCTCAGACTGCTGCGAGATACCGCAAGGTTTATTGTGGTTTGCAGAGAACCCGATGCATATGAAAAATCGGTTTTTGATTCGCTCAAAATCCGCCCGAGAATTACCACATTGGCTTCTGATGGAATTGCCCTTGTAGTGAATAAAGATTTTCCGGATTCCACAATAAGTCTCGATGATTTGCGAAAAATTCTTCATACACCAGGCATTCGCTGGAATGAACTTGATGCCCATAACCCGGCCATGCCCGTAAAATTAATTTTTGATCATCCCAAATCAGCCAATGCTTTTTACTTGAAGAATCTTTTGCTCGAAAAAAACGAACAATTCGGATCCAATTGCTTTGCCCTTACTTCCAATCAGGAAGTCATCGATTATGTGCAAAACCATCCCGGAACAATCGGAGTAATCAGCGTAAATTGGATCAGCGACAGGGATGATCCGGCCGTGGAAAGTTTTTTGAACAAGGTAAAACTGATGGGTGTTGCAGAAGCCGACGGAATGGAATACTATAGACCGTACCAGGCCTATCTTGCATTGAAGAAATACCCGTTGATACGCAAAATGTTAGCTGTGAGTCGCGAAGCAAGAGCAGGCCTTGGAACAGGATTTGTATCGTTTATGGCAGGAGAAAAAGGACAGCGCATCATCCTAAAATCAGGCATGGTTCCCATACAAGCACCCATCCGTTTAATCAAAACAGAATAAATACACATTTAGATGAAAATCTTCAGGTACCTACTACTCATCCCATTTTTAACGGGATTCGCCCAAGCCCAAAACCTCAAGCAGGCCATTCGTTTCATGGAAAATGAACAGTTCTCTGAATCTGAAAAAATGCTCAGACAACTTCGCATGATAGAATCTACTTCAGGGATTCATTGCTTTTACCTGGGCGAAGTGTTTTTTAGACAGGATATGTTCGACTCTGCCCAAACCCATTATCAAAAGGGAACACAGGTGCAACCATCTTTTGCATACAACTATGCGGGACTTGGCAAAATTCAATGGCAAAACGGAAAAAGCGAAGAAGCAAAAACACTTTTCGACAACGCCATAAAACTTTCCGGAGGCAAGGATGCAGGATTGTATTGTCGCATTGCCGAGGCTTATTTGGTAAGCGATAAAAAAGATCCCGATGTTGCTCTTGGGCTACTACAATCAGCGCAAAAAATGGATCCTAAAAATCCTGAGGTTTATAACCTCTTGGGAGATGCTTATCAGGAAAAGCAGGATGGCAATAAAGCCATTGAGAACTATAAGCAGGCAGAGAAACTGGATCCCAATTCCGTTACTGCCATTCTGAGACAGGGAAAGCTGTACGGACGATCAAAAAATTATCCCCTGGCCTTTGAATTGTATACAAAAGCAGCAAAAATAGACTCCATGTTTGCCCCCGCTTACCGTGAGCAGGCAGAGGTGTATTACCTGGCCAAAAAGTTTGAAATGGCTAAAGCAAAATACAAACGCTTTCTGGAGTTATCAGGGAATAACATGGATGCCCGTAAACGATACGCATCCTTTATCTTTCTGAGCAAGGATTATTCGGAGGCCATTCAACAGATTACACAGATTCAGAAAGAAGATACCACGAGCAATATCCTGAATCGACTTCTTGCGTATTCACTTTGCGAAAAAGGTGACAATCCTGCTGCGCTAAATGCCATCAATAAATTTTTCTCCCGTGCAGGAAATGAAAAAACCAAAATTATTGCATCTGACTTCGAATACCAGGGAAGAATATTCTACAAAAACGGGAAAGATTCTTTGGCGCTGATAAGCTATAAAACGGCACTTTCCATGGATAGTACCAAGCAGGAAATTTATGGTGAAATGGCCAACGCATCCTACAAGCAAAAAAAGTTTGAAGATGCCATCATGTATGCCGAAAAAAAGATTGCCTCCGGCAAAAGTGTCAATGCCAATGATCACTACACCCTCGGAAAAAGCTATTTTAGCATGGGGAATTATGTAAAGGCGGATACCTGCTTTGGTTCAGTGATTGCACTTTCGCCCAAACTGCCTCAGGGTTATCTCTGGAGAGCCAAAGCAAATACCCAGATTGATAAAGATTCAAAAGCAGGACTGGCTAAAGTCTGGTATGAGAAATATATACCCTTAGTGTCTGATGTTGAGAAAAACAAAAGAGATTTGCTCGAAGCCAATCTTTATCTTGGTGCTTATTATTTTCAAACAGACAAGGCAAAAGCGAAGGAGTATTGGCTAAAAGTTGCTGAACTTGATCCGGCTAATGAAAAGGCGAAAAAAGCACTTGAAACGCTTAAATAACCATCAAATGCATTTGAAGTAATCAAATGGTTCTTTGCATTCTTCACATGCATAAAGGGCCTTGCAAGCCGTGGATCCAAAAAGACTAATCATTCTTGTGTTACCTGAACCACAGCGGGGACAAGGGATTTGAACAATCTGTCCAACAGCCTTTCCGCTTCCACAAGATTTGCCCTGAGGGGGTGCAATGCCGTACTCCCTGAGTTTTTCTCTCGCCTCTTCGCTCATCCAATCTGTTGTCCAGGCGGGAGCATATACCGTATTTACTTCAATGTTTTCAAATCCATGTAACTCAAGTGCCTGCCGGATGTCGCTTTCGATTACGCCCATGGCGGGACAACCGGAGTAGGTTGGCGTTAGGGTAATGCGGACAGATTTTTCGTCCTGTTTCTCCGCTTTTCGGATGACCCCAAGATCGAGTATGCTTAACACCGGAATTTCAGGATCGGGAATGTTTTTAAGAATATCCCGGAGTTCGCCGGAAATAGCAGGTAACACCATAGGCAATAGTACAAAATTGGCGAACATTTGTTTGACAGTCAAGGTTTTTTATCTTTGTGTCCCCTAATTAATATGTTCGGAAAAACAATAAATACCATGATTACAAGGAAAAATGAAGTTGAAACAGGTGTGATTAATACCATAGGTTCAGGTACATCTGTAATCGGCAATATTCAAACTACCGGTGATATTCGTATCGATGGGAGACTGGAAGGCATTCTTCACTCAAAAGGAAAAGTGGTTATTGGACCTACCGGTTCGGTGAAAGGCGACATCCATTGTCAGCTTGCTGATCTCTATGGAAGCATTGAAGGCAATATTTCCTGTGCGGAATTACTTGCCCTGAAAGCCTCTGCCAACCTTAAAGGTGACATCCAGGCTGGGAAGCTCTCCATCGAGCCCGGTGCAGCGTTTTCCGGTGTTTGTACCATGGGGGCTGTGGTGAAAGAAATCAAACATGCAGACAAAAAGGCCGAAAAAATTGCCTGAGGATTACCTTCGCTGGAGCGGACTTGCTTTTAAAATGATGGCCCTCATCCTTGCAGGTTTCTGGGCCGGTAAAAAGCTTGATATCTATACAAAACGCAGCTTTCCTGTTTTTACCCTGAGCCTGGGATTAGGAGCATTTGCTCTTTCATTCTTTGCGCTATTAAAGGAAGTTACTCGAAAAAAATGAAACCCTATACCCTCAAGTTTCTGCTTTCTTCGGGCATCATCGCAGTCATACATAGTCTTTGGTTGAGTTTTCTGCTTCCTCGATTCTCTGTTCATTTTTCATTTGCTCACCTTCAGGTAACAAATGCCGGAGTTTGGTTGATAACCGTGGCAGTGTTTGCCTATATATGCCGCGCCACACAAAAAAAAGCATCAGGGTTTATCACTTCCTTCATGCTCACCTCTGCATGCAAACTTTTCGGATACCTCATCGTAATGCTTGTATATGGGTTCACACACAAATCCTACGCAGTTACTTATGCAATGGTTTTTCTGATTTTTTACTTTTCCTATTCCGCATGGGAAATCAGGGCTCTTGTGAAGTTCTTTGATGCAATGAAAACAGAACTTCCTATTAACAAAAATAAATAAGCTCAGGAGGCCCCGGAGGAGTATATTTGATTTTCATATGAAGGCAGAATTGCTCATAAAGTTGGATGAGTTTATTCGGAAGTTTTATAAAAACCGGGTAATCAGAGGCAGTATGATTTCCGGGGGGCTGCTCTTGCTCCTTTTGCTCATCATCCTTCCCGCTCAATACTTTGGTCAGTTCAATGTGTTGTTTCGCACAATATTGTTTTACTCTTTTTTGTCCGTCGGTTTCGGCGTGTTTGTTTTTTTGATTCTTATTCCCCTGCTGAAAATGTTCAGACTGGGTAAAGTGATTGGATATGATGAGGCGGCAAAAATTATTGGTAAATATTTTCCCGAAGTTTCCGACAAGCTGCTCAATGCTCTTCAATTACAGCGGCAGGGGTCTTCTGTTCCCGGTACTTCCCTCGAACTCCTTGAAGCCGGAATCAACCAGAAAATCAGTGAACTCAGACCGGTACCCTTTACAAACGCGATTGATCTCACGCTCAACCGGAGGTTTCTTCCTGTGCTGATGCTGCCACTTTTTTTTATCACTGCCATTTACCTGATCAAGCCTGCTGTGATAACAGATTCTGCAAAAAAAATAGTCCGGCATTCCACTTATTTTGAAAAGCCTTCTCCTTTTACTTGGCAAATTCTTAACAACAACCTAAGAGCCATTCAGAATAAGGATTTTGAGTTGAGTGTAAAATTAACCGCAGATGCTGTTCCGGAACAGGTATTTCTCGAGACGAAAGGTTTTCAATACAAATTGGAAAATACCAAAGAAGGAATTTATAAATACCATTTCTCCAACCTCCAGCAAGATGTTGAATTTGCTTTTTTTGCCGACGGTTTTTATTCCGGATCTTATCAACTCAAAGTACTGCCGGAACCTTCTATTCTCTCCTTTATGCTCCGTGCAGTTTTCCCGGCATATGTTGGTAAAAAGGAAGAATTGTTGAGCAACAACGGAGAACTTGTTTGTCCCGAAGGAACGCGGCTTACCTGGACATTTGATACCAGAAATACCGATGCCTTGCAAATGCAAATGAATGGTAAAAGCAAATCCCCGGAAACTTTTTCAAATGGGAAGTTCGTTTTTTCTCACACTTTAAAAAACACTTTTCAATACCAAATCTTTGCGTCTAACAAACTGGGTGTCCCTTCAGATACGCTTAGATATCAGATTGTTTCAGTGCCAGACAATTTTCCAACCATTCAGGCCAGCCTGTTGCCGGATTCCATGCAAACCGGCGACATCATGTATTTGCTTGAAGGAGAAGATGACTATGGTCTTACAGCCTGTAGATTTTATTTTGAGGTACTTGACAATTCAGGTAAAACCATTAAAAAAGGATCTGCACCCATTCCATTCGATAATTCAGGCAAGAGTCAAATGATCCCATTTGCCTGGAACATATCAGCCGCAGGAATCAACCGGGGAGACCAATTGAAGTACTTTTTTGAAATTACCGACAACGATGCTGTAAACGGTCCCAAGACTAGCCGAAGCAGGGAATTCCTGCTCCAGACAAAGACAGAGGAGCAATTACATGCAGAAGCAGGAAAATCCAGACAAGCATCAAAAAGCGCTATGCAAAAAAGTATATCCCGTGCCAAAGAAATTGAACGGGAACTCAATGAATTGAATAAGACGATTCAGGAGAAAAAAATCCTTACTTATGATGAGATAAAAAAAATGAAAGATTTGCTTGACAAGCAAAAAATGTTGGAAAAAGAAGTGGAACAAGTAAAAAATGAGAACATGAAGATGATGAATGAGCAGATGCAGTTCTCGGAACAAAAGGAAAGCTTGCTCGAAAAACAGAAACAGCTTGAAAAGCTTTTCAACGAGGTGCTCCCTCCGGAATTAAAGGAAAAAATAAAAGAACTCGAGAAAATGCTTCAGGAGATGAACAAGGAGAAAATGCAACAAGCGCTCGAGGACATGAAAAAAGATACAAAAGATAGTGAGAAGGAGTTGGACAGGACGCTCTCATTGTTCAAACAGATGGAGTTTGAAGAAAAATTAAAGAACACCATTGGCGACATCGAAAAGCTGGCTGATAAGGAAGAAAAACTTGCAGAAGAATCAAAAAAAGGAGACATCTCATCAGATGAGCTGAAAAAAAACCAGGAAAACATTGAAAAAGATTTTTCAGAGCTCACTGGACAAATGAAAGAACTGGGAAAGCAGGCTGAGGAATTGGAGATGGAACAGAAAGATCTTTTTGGGGATCAAATGCAAGAAAAGCAAAAGGATATTCAGAATGACATGAAAGAATCTTCCTCGCAGCTTCAGCAAAACAAAAAGAAAAAGGCCTCTGAGACTCAGTCAAAAGCTTCCCAGAAAATGAAACAAATGGCCAATCAGATGCAATCGATGGCAGCTTCCATGGAGGCCGATGAAAAAGAAGAAGATCTAAACTCTTTAAGAGTAATCCTTGAAAATTTGCTGCGGCTTTCGTTCAACCAGGAGGATTTAATGAAACGATTCGCTTCTGTGGACAGGAATAATCCACAAGATGTAAAGCTAAACCAAGAACAAAAAAAGTTGCAAGAAGATGCAAAAGTCATTGAAGACTCTCTTTTTGCACTAAGCAAACGCCAGCCTCAGATGGAAGCCTATGTGAACCGGGAAATTTCTTCTATTCGGTCCAATATGGAAAAAGCCATCCGAAGCATGGCAGATAGAAATGTTCCCGAAGGCGCCTCCCGACAGCAGTATGTGATGACTTCGATCAATAACCTGGCGCTCATCTTGAGTGAATCTTTTGAGCAAATGCAGCAGCAAATGGCCAATTCCAAGCCCGGATCAGGCAAGTGCAGCAAGCCCGGTGGCTCAGGTCAGGGCAAGGGCAAAAAGCCAAGTGTGGCCCAAATGAAGAAAATGCAGGAGCAAATCAATCGGCAGATTGAAAAACTTAAATCGGAACTGGAAAAGGAAAACGCATCAAACCAAGGTAAAAAGCCCTCTAAAGAGAAAGGACGCCAGGGACCACCCACAGGTAGGGATTGTCAAAGCACCTCTGAGCAGTTGGCCCGTATGGCCGCCCAACAAGAGGCTATCCGACGGGAACTGCAAAAAGCCGCCGACCAGATGAAAAAGGACGGGAAAGATCCCTCCGGTAACCTGCGAAACCTTGCCGACATGATGGACAAAACCGAAAATGATTTGGTAAACAAGAACATCACTAGAGAAACCATCCGCCGTCAGCAGGAAATTATGAACCGACTGCTTGAGGCGGAAAATGCCGAAAGAGAGAGGGAGCAGGATGAAAAAAGAACCTCCTCTGCGCCCCAAAATGAAATTTTTAGTAACCCTGATAAATTTTTAGCGTACAAAACCCAAAAAATGAAAGAAGCCGAGATGATAAAAACCATTCCAGCCAATCTTCAGCCTTTTTTCAAAAGCAAAATCAACAGGTACTACAACACGCTAAAGAAATAATATGATTATTCCTACACCACAAAAACTTGACCTTGAATCTACTTACCATAGCCTGCCAAGAGTGGAGAAATTCATAGAGGATGTCTGCGACGAATGCAATGTTGGCCAGGATCAGTACGGAAATATTCTTATTGCTGTAACAGAAGCCGTAAACAATGCCATCCAGCATGGAAATAAACTCGACCCTACTAAAAAAATTCACATGGTGGCTGAACAATTCGGAAAGCAGATAATTTTTCGTATTGCCGACCAGGGAAACGGGTTTAATCCTCAGGAAATTCCCGACCCTACAGACCCCGAGAATCTTGAAAAGCCCAACGGCCGCGGAATATTCCTGATGAAAAACCTCGCAGATAAAATAACCTTCGAAGAAAATGGACGCGTGGTTAACCTGATTTTTGAAAATGTGAGCCGAAACTGAAGTTTGATTCGGATTGTTTTTTTCGATACCAGGGCAAAAAAACCCATCCTTCCCCCCAGGAACCAAATTAAAAAATGGCTCAACAGGGTCATACTCGACCATGCTTGCATTTGCGGGAACATCCATATCATCATCTGTAATGATGAAGAACTTCATCAAATTAACTTGTCCTTTCTAAACCATGACTCTTATACGGATATCATCACTTTTGATGAGTCAGAAACTGGCGTATCCGGAAAAAAAACCCTTCATGGAGAGTTGTATATTTCCTCCGACCGAATTGCTGAAAATGCAGTAAAATACAAGGTTTCCTTTCAACAGGAATTACTTCGGGTAATGGTTCATGGCATCCTTCATTTGTGTGGATTTTCAGACAAAACCAAGACACAAAGGCAGCAGATGAGAAACCTGGAGAACATGGCATTGAAATTGTATGGTAACTTATCCTGACCGAATGTTTACTTTTGAACCTTGTCCCTTGCCATGCGATCGCTTACTTTATTGGTTTTTCTTTTGATTGTCTCCTCTGATGGTCTTGCCCAGCAAGCCGGTCTCGATGGCCCCAAGCTATTATACAAAAAACAGCATTCCAAATCCTTGTTTGTAACCTCCAGAGGATGGGGTATCAATTACCGAACCGGAAAGCATATCACCGGGAAATCCGATGGGGTTTTTGAATTTGATTTTACCACCTTTCGGCATCCCAAAGAGATTAAAACCAGAAGCGAAGGTGGCAACAATCGGTCGTATGTCTTGGGAAAAATGAATACCCTCGTTGCTATCCGCGCGGGGTATGGTGTACAGCGCAGTCTTTTCGGGAAGGAGCTTGCTCATGCAGTGGAAGTAAAATGGAATTTGTACACAGGGGTTTCTCTTGGAATTGCAAAACCTGTTTTTCTCGAAATACGCAAGTCTGCATTGATTCAGGGTGAATCCTTTAATGTTGATGAAAAATACAACCCCGATATTCACAGGCCCTCCAACATTGCAGGTCGTTCACCTTGGTATAAAGGATTAAGTGAAATAAGACCCCATCCCGGTGGCTATCTTAAATCTTCTTTTTCTTTTGATTTTGCCGATGAAGATGACCGTATGAAATTCCTGGAAGCCGGTATGGTTTTGGATTTCTTTCTACCACCCATTCAAATGATGGCTGATAATCCTGCAAACACACTCTTTTTATCATTTTTTTTGGCTTATAATTTTGGCAGTAAACAACTGAATTGAATTTTTCCCTTTCTTCGAACCATTATTGCAGATAGTTGTTAAGTTTCTAACAGATGGAGGCAGTCTCTCAAATAACACCCAGAAAGCCCGACTGGCTGAGGGTGAAGTTACCCACAGGGAAAGAATATGCAGATGTTCGCCGCATTGTCGATACCCATAAACTTCACACTATTTGCGAAAGCGGTAATTGTCCCAACATGGGAGAGTGTTGGGGGGCAGGCACTGCCACCTTCATGATACTCGGCAACATTTGCACCAGATCATGCGGATTTTGTGCAGTTGCCACAGGAAGACCCCTCCCGGTTGATATGGATGAGCCTTTGAGAGTGGCAGCATCCGTGCGGCTGATGAAAGTGAAACATTGTGTGATCACTTCTGTAGACAGAGATGAATTGAAAGACGGGGGATCAATCATTTGGGCGGAAACAGTCAAAAAAATTCGGGAATTGTCACCCGGTACAACCATGGAAACCCTTATCCCCGATTTCAAAGGCAACTGGGAAAATCTTCAACGCATCATCGATGTCCGCCCGGAAGTGGTTTCTCATAATATGGAAACTGTAAAAAGACTGACTCGGGAAGTCAGAATTCAAGCGAAATATGAGCGAAGCCTTGAGGTTTTGCAGCGGCTTAAAAATGCCGGTATACGCACAAAATCCGGCATCATGCTAGGATTGGGTGAAACTTTTAATGAAATTACAGAAGCCATGGACGATTTGGTTTCGGTAGGACTGGATGTTCTTACGCTTGGTCAGTACCTTCAACCTACGCCCAAACACCTTCCGGTGAAACGCTTCGTTCATCCCGATGAGTTTGCCAAACTCCGTGAAATCGGCTTGGAAAAAGGTATTCAGTGGGTAGAAAGTGGCCCCTTGGTCAGATCCTCTTACCATGCTGAAAAGCATTTGGATAAAAATTAAAAATCGTCGTAACTTTGAAAAATCAACAACATGAAAAATAAACACTTCAAATTAACAGCACTTGCCGTTCTTGCCATCGGCATGTTCTTCCTTGTTCCGGTGATAGGGAATATCTCCGGTGCAAAACACTACATACCAAGGTTGGCTGAGGAGGATCACTCAGAGCATAGAATCCCGGCAGCTTTATGGGCTCACCAACTCCTGGTGAATCCAATGACCGGCGAAATGGATTATGATTGTATTCGTCAGGTTCAGCGTGAAGTTGAAGGCTTCCGTACCTTTAGTCCTAAATCAAATTCGGCTCTTTCCTGGACTGAACTTGGTCCTGACAATATTGGTGGACGCGTAAGAGCTATTTTGGCCGACAGGCGAGATACCTCCGGAAAAACCCTTTTTGCCGGTGGCGTTGCCGGCGGATTATTTAAGTCGGTTAACGGCGGTTCAACCTGGACAACCATCGATATGAGCAATACCGGTATCGCCGGCGGAACATTACCTGTTAGCTGTATCACTCAAACCCTAAACGGAGACATTTATGTAGGAACCGGCGAGGGACACTACAATGGCCGTTATCAAAGCAACGGAACCGGTGCCGGCGGTGTAGTAGGTTACGGGATTTTTAAACTGCCAAACGGTTCTTCCACTTGGCAACAGTTGGCTTCTACCATGCCCGGAACCGAATTTAGTGAAAGTTCTGATTGGGCCTACTGTAATGCAATTGCTGCACATCCCACCAATAACAATGTTTTGTATGCCTCTACCAACAGGGGGCTTTGGATAACCTCTGACGGCAACAAGTTTCGCAGAATTTCTTTTGGTTCTGCTCTAATCTCTCAGATATCATTCTCCGATGATGTTGAATTTTGCACCGATGGTTCCGTTATCGCCTCTGTGGGTTCCAGGCTGCTAAAGCGTGTTGCCACAGCCACGCAAGATTCTACGGCACAAGGATTTTCAAGGATTGATGATGTTTGGTACCCCACCAACATTGCCAAGCCCAGTCGCATCGAACTTGCAGTTTCAATGAGTGATGCAAATGTTTTTTATGCTTCATGCAGCAACACTTCAGGAGGAACATACAATATTTACAGAACAACTGATGGTGGTTCCTCTTACACTGTTATCGGACCCGGAACTCCTTCCGCTACCGCAAATGCGAGTATAGCATTGTTCAGACCATTCGCTCTTCCCAGTGCAGCGCCTAATCAAAATACAGGGCAGGGGGATTATGACAACATCATCGCCGTACATCCTACAAACCCTAATGTGCTCTACCTCGGAGGTACGACCAATTACAAGTGGACATCAACCCAGGGATGGTCAAACATTTCATTCTATTGTTCAGGTGGTTTTGGAAACAATCAGTGTGTCCATGCAGACATGCATGGCATTGCTTTTCACAGAACCCGACCTAACATTATGTATTTTACCAACGATGGCGGTTTTTATCGTTCTGAAGATGGGGGACAAACATTCACTCCCAGAAATTCAAATCTCAATGTGTTTCAATGTTACAGCGTAGCCTTCAGCAAAGAAGGTGATGCAGTAATCTCCGGATCACAAGACAATGGAACCATTCTTATTCCGTTTAATGTTCCCCGTTCTTCCCGCGGATATGCTTTCCCTATTAATGGTGGTGACGGAGGATACACAGAAATTTCCATTATCAATACCCAAGCCCAGTTTGCAGCTACACCAAATGGAGACTTAAGAAGATCATCCAATTTCGGAGGTTCCTTCAATGATTATGTGAGCAATGGAATGAAGACTCAGTCTGCCGACTTTGTTACTCCTTTTGAACTATGGGAATCGTTTAACGATCCCCTTTCAATCGATTCGGTAAGTGTGATTGCTTCCAGGGCTATATGTTTGGCAGGAGACTTTTATACAGCTGCCAATTCAGGTGGTGATCCTACGCTTATCGGTACACTTATTCCCGGTAGAGATACCATGGTAGCTGAAGCTTTCACCCCAATCACCTACAATTCAAAAATCCGTAATCTTCCGGTGAGAGGTGAAATGCCTTTTGATGTTCCAAGAAATGGCGTATTTCAAATGAAGGATCCTGTTCAGTCCAGAATGGCTACTGCTTTTGGGTCACGAATATTCCTGACCAAGGAACCACTCGATTTTGCAAAAACACCAGGATGGATACCCGTTGCGAAAAATGCCTCCTCCGGAACCGGTAACGATAATATGTCTGGAAGCGGCAAGGCTCTTGCTTTCAGCAGAGATGGTGATCACTTGTTTTTTGGAACTACCAGTGGCCAGTTGTACCGCATCAGTAATATTTCAAAACTCAAAGCAAGAAGCGATGACGATACCCTTCTGATGGAAGTAGGTCGTCCTCAATCTCCTCTTGTTGTGAAGCGAATTGCGGTATTCCCCGGTTCCCTCGCCATCATGGGCATAGGTGTTGATCCAAACAATGCCAACAATGTGGTGGTAACCCTGGCAAATTATGCCAGTGGACAAAATCACATCTACAGAACCACAAATGCATTAACCCTTCAATCATCCACAAGTTTGAATGGATTTCAATCCATTCAGGGATCGCTTCCCATGTTTCCTGTATACGATGTTGTGGTTGATATGCTGGATAACAACCGTCTTGTGATTGGTACCGAAAAAGGTGTGTGGTATTGTAACGATGGTTTCTCTTCCACTAATCCAACATGGGTACAAGACCAAACTGTTCCGCACATACCTGTTTTCATGGTGCGTCAAAATCAATATCAACGCACCCAATTCGACCAGAACAACGATGTACTCTATAACTATGTAAGTGCATCCGGAACTATTTACGCTGCTACCCATGGAAGAGGTATCTGGGAAAGTAAATCCTACCTTTCTCCGGGGCCTTTATCAGTGGAGGATAAAAAAACAAATAGTTTTGCATCAGAATTGAAGGCATATCCCAATCCTGCCAAGCAGCAACTAACGCTTAAAGCAGGATTCGATTCAAATACATCCATCACCATGGAAGTGTATGATATTAGCGGAAAGCTCATCAAGACTTCAGTATACCAGCCCGCAGTATTGCAATCTGGTGTTTTGCTCGATGTTTCGGATTTCCGTGAAGGGGCCTACATCGTTAGAATGCTAAGCGGTTCAGAAACCAAAACCACAAGGTTTGTGGTCTCTCATTGAACCTTGAAAAAATGACAAAATAGTCCCCGGAGACGGGGACTTTTTTTTATGATAAGAATTGGTATTAACGGATTTGGAAGAATAGGAAGGGCATTTCTAAGGAAGGTTATTGACAACCCTGCATTCAAAGTGGTTGCCATCAATGACCCTGCTCAAACAGAAGTGCTGCTGCATCTTCTCAAGTACGACTCTGTTCATGGAAAATTTGGGATTCCTTTTAGTCAAAATGCCGATGCAGTGAAGATTGCTTCACATGAAATAGTATTTTACCATTTGGATTCTCCGGCACTTATACCTTGGGACGAAACAGATACAGATGTAGTGATTGAAGCAAGCGGGAAATTTTTAACCGCCGGGGAAGTACATCAAAGTTTTAGCCGTGGGGTAAAAAAAATAATTTTCACAGCCCCGCCCAAGGATTCCACTAAAACAATTGTAATGGGTGTTAATGAACACACCATTCTTTCATCCGATCATGTTTTATCCAATGCCTCCTGCACCACAAATAATGTGGCACCCATGCTTAAGGTCATCCATGAACGAATGGGGATAGAAAGTGCATTTATTACCACAGTACACTCCTATACTTCCGATCAACGATTAATTGACTCTCCTCATGCAGATTTACGAAGAGGAAGGGCGGCCGCCTTATCTATTATTCCTACCACAACAGGTGCTGCAAAAGCGGTTACCCGTATTTTTCCTGAATTTGAAGGAAAGATTGTTGGAGGTGGAATAAGGGTTCCGGTACCGGATGGTTCACTTACCGATCTTACCTGTATTGTAAAAAGGCAACTGACGGTAGAAGAAATAAATCATGCATTTGAATTGGCATCAACAAGCACACTTAAAGGAATTATTGAATATGTAACCGATCCCATTGTGTCATCTGATGTTTTGGGGAATACCCACTCATGTTTGTTTGATTCCGGATTAACCAGTGTCGTTGGTAACATGGTAAAAGTCGTTGGCTGGTATGACAATGAGATTGGTTATGCAAGCAGATTAATTGATTTGGTTCAATATCTTCAGAAGCATCAATGGTTGAATTAATCATTCATGATTTATCAAAGAAATTTGGAAACCAAGTATTGTTTTC
The DNA here is from genome assembly GCA_046297395.1 of Bacteroidota bacterium. Taxonomy (GTDB): domain Bacteria; phylum Bacteroidota; class Bacteroidia; order UBA4408; family UBA4408; genus JBEICQ01. The sequence goes on along the minus strand of JBKCNM010000031.1, from coordinate 15,634 downwards.
AAATTTCAGTCAAACTTTTAAAACCGGTGAGTGTATTGCAATTACAGGAACCAATGGTTCAGGAAAATCAACATTTTTACAAATAGTATCAGGCTTTACTCAGCCGGGTAGCGGAGAGATTGTATTGCTGGAAAACGGAGAAAAAATTAATGCAGATGAATATTATAAGAAAATGGCATTTGCTTCTCCCTATTTGGACCTTCCCGGTGAGCTATCCATCAGAGAAGTTTTTCTTTTGCATCAATCACTCGGGATGATGAGGTCAGAAATTGGAGTAACGCAAATGTTACAAATGGCCGGTGCCACATTTTACGCCGACCGACCTATCAAATATTTTTCTTCAGGGATGTTGCAAAGAGCAAAACTCACGCTTGCTTTTTCCTCTTCCGGTGCAATTCTTTTTTTGGATGAACCTTTGTCTAATCTTGATGCTCATGCAAGCAACTGGTTTATTCAGGAACTTAGTAAGCAGATAAAAAATCGTCTCGTTTTCATTGCTTCCAATCATGTGGAAGGAGAAATTGCCCTGGCCAGCAGGAACATTAATCTGCCGGATTTTGTATTCCCCAAATAAATAACCTTTAAACGGATTTATTTTTTTTTCTTTGCCTGCTCAATCAAAAAAACCAAATGGCCAAAAATCTGGTAATTGTCGAATCTCCTGCCAAAGCTAAAACTATTGAAGGATTCCTAGGAAAGGATTATGTGGTCAAATCTAGTTTTGGTCATGTAAGAGATCTTGTAAAAAAAGGAATGGGTGTAGATGTTGAAAATGACTTTGCTCCAAACTATGAAGTTCAGGATGACAAAAAAAATGTAATTTCTGAACTGAAAAAGCTTTCCAAATCTGCTGAAAAAGTATGGCTGGCTTCCGATGAGGATCGTGAAGGAGAAGCCATTTCATGGCATCTCTCCGAAGTGTTGGATTTGGATAAAAAAAAGACCTGTCGGATCGTTTTTCATGAAATAACCAAAAATGCAATTCTTGATGCCATTGCTCATCCGCGCGACATCGATCAGCATCTCGTGAATGCACAACAGGCACGCAGGGTACTCGACCGATTGGTGGGCTTTGAATTGTCTCCTGTGCTCTGGAAAAAAATTAAACCATCACTTTCTGCCGGCAGGGTGCAGTCTGTTGCGGTGAGACTGATAGTTGAGCGGGAGCGAGAATACAATGATTTTCGCGCTGTATCCGCATTCAGGGTTTTGGCCGAATTTATTACTCCCCGTAACCAGGCTCTGCATGCAGAATTACAAAATCGATTTCCCGAATTCGGGGATGCCGAAAAATTTCTGAGAGCATGTGATCAGGCAACATTCCATGTTGAAAATCTGGATGTAAAACCCGGCAAAAAATCACCGTCAGCTCCCTTTACTACATCCACTTTGCAACAAGAAGCATCTCGCAAGTTGGGATTTTCTGTAGCGCAAACCATGTCTGTGGCACAGCGCCTATATGAGTCAGGAAAAATAACATACATGCGTACTGATTCTACCAATTTGTCTGATCTTGCCCTGAATACTGCCGCTGACACCATTCTTAAAATGTATGGAAAGGCATACCATCAGCGAAGGCAATTCAGAACCAAATCAAAAGGTGCTCAGGAGGCACACGAAGCCATTCGCCCTACTTATCTCTCCAATCCGACTGTAGAAGGAGATGCACAAGAGAAAAAACTTTATGATCTGATCTGGAAAAGGACGATGGCTTCTCAAATGAGCGAAGCCCAACTTGAGAAAACCACTGTCACCATAGGAATTTCTAATAGTCCCGAAAAATTTATCGCCAAAGGAGAGGTCATTAAATTTGATGGTTTTCTAAAATTATATATGGAATCGGTAGATGAGGAAGAGCAGGAAGGAGGTGAGGGTATATTGCCTATGACTATTCCGGGAGAATTGCTGAACATGGATCATATGGATGCGATTGAAAAGTTTTCCTTGCCCCCGGCCCGTTACACAGAAGCAAGTCTGGTAAAGAAGTTGGAAGAACTCGGTATTGGAAGACCATCCACTTATGCCCCCACCATTTCCACTATTCAAAACAGGGGTTATGTTGAAAAGGGAGAAAGGGATGGAGCAAAACGCACACTTCGTCTGATTGGTCTGAAAAACCATACGGTGAAAATCTCAGAAAAACATGAAAACACCGGCTCGGATAAGGGGAAACTACTTCCAACTGATATTGGTATGGTCGTCAATGATTTTTTGATTGCCCATTTTCCAGGAATCGTTGACTATCACTTTACCGCCACTGTAGAAAAAGAATTTGATGACATCGCCGAGGGTAATCTTTCTTGGCAAAATATGCTCAAAAAATTTTACGGACAGTTTCATGAACAGGTATCTCAGACAATAGAAAATTCCGATCGTGCAAAAACAGACAGACTTCTGGGAACAGACCCCAATTCAGGAAAAAATGTTTATGCGAAAATAGGCCGTTTTGGTCCAATGGTGCAGATTGGTGAGAACACAGATGAAGAGAAACCCAAATTTTCCAGTCTACAGGCACACCAGCGCATAGAGACAATAACCCTTGGTGAAGCAATGGAACTTTTTAAGCTTCCCAGAATTTTGGGCAGTTACCAGGGGAAAGAAGTCACTGTTTCTGCAGGTCGTTTCGGGCCCTATGTGAAATGGGGAGATTTATTTGCCTCACTCACCAAGGAGGACAATCCCCTGAGTATTGGTATTGATCGCGCAATTGAATTAATTGAAATCAAAAAACAAAAAGACCAGGATAAGTTGATTCGTGTTTTTGATGGGAATCCCGATGTAAAGATTCTAAAAGGAAGATGGGGGCCTTATCTTGCATACAAGAAAGAAAATTTCAGACTTCCCAAAGATGCTGTTGCAGAAAGCATGAGTTTAGAGGATTGTATGAAAATTATTGGTTCAAACAGCAGTGCTAAATCCAAGGCTGCATCTTCCAAACCAGTGGCAAAGGCAAGTGCGCCAAAGAAAAAATCCACCACTTCCAAAGCATCATCCAAAAGCGTAAAAAAGAAAAAATAAATTAAATGGATATTTCCATATACTTCACAGCGGTAGATGCACATCGCAACAAGTATGACAAAAAGCAATTCGGAAGCACCATTGATATTCATAGCTCGGTAGGAGGATGGATAGAACCTTTAAATCATCGTATAGCCATTATCGGAATCGCTGATAAGGATGGGGATTCCGCAACGCCAAATACCTGCGCAGCCAATGAGGTAAGAAAATACCTTTACGAGTTATTTGAGTCTACTCCAATTGGCATAGTGGATCTGGGAAATATCCAACAGGGGTTTACTCCAAAGGACACTTTTTTTGCAGTCAGTTCTGTTGTGTCTTTTTTATTAAAGAAAAATATTATTCCGGTGATTATTGGTGGAGGACAAGAAATTACTTATCCCTGCTTTTTGGCCTACCAGCAATTGGAGCAAATGGTGAATATAGTCAGTGTGGATCCGAAGTTTGACTTCGGCGATATCGAAAAAGAGGTCAATGCCGAAAATTTTTTAACGCACATCATCCTCCACAATCCCAACTATCTCTTCAATCTAAGCAACATCGGATACCAGACCTATTTTACCGATCCCGCTGCCATTGACCTTATGTCAAAACTTTACTTCGACGCTTATCGGTTGGGCTTGTTTAAAATGAACATGGAAGAAATTGAGCCCATCGTCAGAAATGCAGATATCATCAGTTTTGATGTAGCTGCAATCAGACACTCAGATGCGCCCGGCAGAAAATTTCATTCCCCCAATGGATTTTATGGAGAAGATGCCTGTCAAATCATGAAATATGCCGGGATGAGCGATAAAACAGGATTGGCAGGAGTATTCAATATTGATGTTGCATTGGATGCAACAGGACAAACAGCTCACTTGGTCGCCCAAATGATCTGGTGTTTTATAGAAGGTGTCATTCAACGAAGAGGGGATCACCGCTTTTCCAACAAGAAAGATTTTACCAAGTTTATTGTTTTCATAGAGGAGGGAAACCACGAGATTATTTTTTATAAGAGTCACAAAACAGACAGATGGTGGATGGAGGTTCCCTATCCTCAGAGCAGGGGCTCAAAATTTGAGCGTCACCTTAAAATTCCTTGCTCATACAGGGATTATCAGATGGCCTGCGGGCAGGAATTGCCCGACAGATGGTGGCAAACATTTCAAAAACTTTCCTGATAATCAGCTTCTTAGCCTAATCTATTCCCGTGAAATGCACAAATTCAGTGTAAAATGTGTTGAGGATTCTTTACTTTTACGCACTTTGACAAAACAATAACGCCCATACAACCTAAACAAGTGTCATGAAATCCATGAGATATCTCTCTGTACTTATACTAAATGTTCTCCTTTTTGGGAGCGCATTCGCTCAGCAAGATCCACAGTTCAGCCAGTTTATGAACAACCGTTTAATGATCAATCCGGGTTATGCCGGATCCACCGGTTTCTTGTGTGGAAATTTATCAGGCAGACAACAGTGGGCAGGCTTCACCGGAAGCCCAAGAACATTCGCTTTCTGTGCAGACATGGCCATCTTAAAAGAGACAAATATTCCAAGCGGTGTCGGACTAACAGTTATTGCCGATAAACTTGGTTTTGAAAGCAGCGTGTATGCCAAGCTGGCCTATGCCTACAGGATGGCTCTAGGTTCCGGCAACTTGGGAATAGGTATCGAAATAGGTGCACTTAATAAAGGATTCAGTGGTGATTTCAGGCCTTCTGAAGGGGGTAAAAACTCCTCTTCACAAGATCAGTTTATTCCTTTCAATGGAGTTTCTAAAACCGGTTTGGATTTTGGTTTTGGAATACATTATCACATTCCAAATAAATTTTATGTTGGTTTTTCTGCAGCACACCTTAATGCTCCAAAATTTGATATTTCTGAAAAAAATAATGGTCTCAATTACCTTTCTGCCCGCCATTACTATTTAATGGCAGGGTATGAATGGGCACTGCCAAACAACCCTGAACTCGTGATTCGTCCTAATCTTCTTATGAAAACCTCCTTTGCTTCTACCCAAACAGATGTAAATGTGAATGTTCTTTACAATAATTCACTGTGGGGTGGCGTTTCTATGCGAATCTTTGGCAACGATGCAGTGGTTCCTATGATTGGCTATCAGGGACAGGAAGGAAAAACCAGTTACAGAATAGGTTATTCCTACGATGTAACCTTATCCAGACTGAGAACACAAAGCAACGGATCTCACGAAATTGTGCTTGGATTCTGTTACGACATCACACCCAAACCGAAGATTACCAAATACCGCAATGTGAGATTTTTATAATCCGCGCAACCAAATCAAAGAAACCCTCGTAAAGACAGGTCCACAGATTTTAAAAAAATCAAAAAAGTAAACTTAGCTATGAAAAAGCTCCTTGGATACATTGTACTGCTTGCCTTCGCAACCGCTTGCCAAAATAAAGGCAACGGCCAATTGATTGGTGTGCAGGATCGCCTCTTTTGGACAGATTTCGATCCGTTCGGAATGTTGTTTATTCCCATGGGTAGTTATCATATGGGACCAGCCGATCAGGATGTTCCTTACTCTCAAAATGCCCAGTCAAAAGTGGTTTCTGTTCAATCCTTTTACATTGACGAAACTGAAATTACCAACAATGAGTACCGCCAGTTTGTAAATTGGGTGAGAGATTCCATTGCCCGTAGGACGCTGGGCGAAGCCGGGAACGATAATTTTCTCATTTCGCAAAATGAATATGGTGAGGACATTGTAGGAGGTCCACAGATTAACTGGCAGGAAAAATTACGCTGGGAGAAAGCTGAGGCAAGGGAAGGCCTTACAGAAATGTACCTCACTGAAGCAGAAAGATTCTATCGCCGCAAGGAAATAGATACCAGGAAATTGAATTTCGAATACTATTGGATAGACTTGCACACAGCTGCCAAGCGCGGGAGCAGGGAGCAGGGTATGGTTGACCGTTCGGTGTTTATAAAGAAAGATGTTATTAATGTTTATCCCGATACGCTGTGTTGGATACATGATTACTCTTATTCCTTCAACGAGCCCATGACCAACATGTATTTCTGGCATCCGGCCTATGATGAGTACCCTGTTGTGGGAGTTAATTGGAGACAAGCCAGGGCCTTCACTATTTGGAGAACCCAACTCTTGAATAATTTTCTTCCAAACACAGGCTTAACCTATGTTCAGGATTTTCGTCTTCCGACTGAATCGGAATGGGAATATGCTGCACGCGGTGGAATCGATTTAAATCCATACCCTTGGGGAGGTCCATATATAAGAAACAACAGGGGCTGCTTTTTAGCCAATTTCAAACCTATGCGAGGAAATTACACGGATGATGGTGGGTTTCACACGGTAAAAACCACAGAATACAATCCCAATGGTTATGGTTTGTATTGCATGTCCGGAAATGTCGCAGAATGGACAAGTAATGCATTTGATGAATCAGCCTTTAATTTTCAGCACGATTTGAACCCTGATTATCAATACGATGCCGGCGATTCTGATTTGCCTGCCCTAAAGCGCAAGGTAATTCGCGGTGGCTCTTGGAAGGATATCTCTTTCTTCAACCAGGTATCAAGCCGGACTTATGAATATCAGGATACATCAAAATGTTATATTGGATTTCGTTGTGTAATGAGTTATCTTGGCCGCAGCAAATCCGGTGACACAAAAACCAAAAACTAAAAACAAACATCACACCAGTATAAACCAAAACAGACACACAAAACAGTTATGGGATTAGTTCAAATTCTTCAGTCTAAAAAAGGAAAGAAATTCATGGCTTACCTTTATGGTTGGGGCGCAGCCATTGTAATTATCGGCGCAATGTTTAAAATTCAGCACTGGCCAGGTGCAAGTCCGATGTTGGTTGGTGGTCTCTCGATTGAGGCGATTATCTTTTTCTTCTCTGCCTTTGAGCCAATCCATGAGCCCGAAGACTGGAGTTTGGTTTATCCTGAACTTCGCGGAATGCATGACGATGATGGTCATGGCCACGGCCATGGCGACCCCGGAAAATCAAAAAAACAACCAGATCCCATCGCTCAAAAGTTGGATTCAATGCTGGAAGAAGCGAAAATTGGACCTGAACTTTTAGAGAGTCTGGGAACAGGTCTCCAATCCTTGTCATCGCAAGCATCAAAATTGAATGATCTCACGGATGCAACCGTTGTAACCAAGGATTATATCCAAAGCGTGAAGGGTGCAACTGAAAATATGGGCAAACTTTCTGATAGTTATGTGAAGGCTTCTTCATCACTTACCGAACTCGGTGAAACCAACATCGACGGCAAGGCCTATGGCGAGCAGATTCAGCAAATTTCAAAAAATCTTTCTGCACTTAATGCAGTGTATGAATTACAACTGCAAAGTTCAACCGACCAGCTCAAGCAAACAACCAAAATGTTTGACAATATGGGTACACTTATCAATAATCTGAATGAATCAGTGTCAGATACCCAGCGATACAAAGAAGAAATATCCAAGCTTGCTGTTAATCTCACCGCCCTCAACACTGTTTATGGAAACATGTTGAACGCAATGAATATTAACCGATAATTTCTTTCTGAGCAATTCACCAAACATTTACACCCAATTTCAATAACAGAAAGCTATGGCAGGTGGAGGAACCCCCCGGCAAAAAATGATAGGCATGATGTACCTTGTGTTGACAGCCCTGCTGGCACTCAATGTACAAAAATCAGTGCTTGACTCCTTCGTTATCGTTAACGAAGGATTGGAACGCACCACGGAAAATTTTACCCATAACATTGAAAAAGTATATAAGACTTTTGAAGGTGCCATGAAAGGGAAAGATGCCGAAAAGGCGAAACCCTATCATGAACTTGCAATGCAGGTAAAAAAGAAGAGTGAGGAATTGGTTAAGTATGTTGACGAGATGAAAAAGCTCGTGATCATGGAAACAGACCAAAAAGAAAAGGCAGTTGCCGACACATTGCCTCTGCGCAGCGTTGATGCCAAAGATAATTTTGACCAGCCTGCGGCCACACTTTTAGGCGCCGAGGATAACCCCAAAAAAGAGCGTTTGAGCATCTACGATTTAAAGCAGCAAATCATTAAATTGAGGGGTGAACTAACTGCAATCTTTGACACAAAGAAACCCGGAATTGAATTTTTGCCTGCTCTACAAAAAGAGATGAAGGACAAAATTGCCGCCATATTAAATACCGATGATCCTAAGCCCACTCCCGGTGGTGCTCACGAAACTTGGGAAATTGAAAAAGTGCTCCATGTGCCCTTGGCGGCCGTGGTTACCAACCTTACTGCGGTGCAGGCCAATGTGCGTAATGCTGAATATGAGGTAGTAAATGCATTAATGAGTTCGGTGTATGCCAATGAAGTAAGATATGACAAAGCTGTTGCAAAGGTCTTGGCAGAAAAAACATATGTGATTCAAGGCGATGAATACAAGGCTGATGTAATGCTTGTTGCTTTTAACTCTACAACCAAACCGGAAATTGTGATTGGTAATGCCGATACAACAAAACCAGAAGAGGTTGATCCTATGATGGGACCCGGCCGCCCATTGGATGATATTGTTGCCGGTGTTGGAAAATACAAGGCCGGAACCGGATCGATTGGAACCCAAACATGGGGTGGTTGCATCAAAGTGATGCAGCCCAATGGTAAATACAAATATTATCCTTTTAAGGCAGAGTATGAGGTTGCACCTCCCGCATTGGTTGTATCGCCAACACAGATGAATGTGTTCTACAAAGGCGTTGATAATCCTGTTGAAATATCCGTTCCGGGTATCTCTCCAAGTGCGCTGAGTGTAACAGTAGATGGTGGCGGTACCATTGTTCCCGATCCTCAAGGAAAAGGCAAGGGTTCTTATATTGTAAGAATGCCTAATTCAGCTCCCGCACTCTGTAAAGTAAATATTACCGCCAAAATTGGCAATGCAACCAAGCCAATGGGCTTTAAAGAGTTTCGTGTAAAAATGATTCCTAATCCGATTGCTGAAATTGCCAATATCAGTTCATCAGGTGAAGCCTCTAAATCAGCAGTAAAAACCTATCCACTCATCATCAAATTGCCGGGATTTGATTTTAAGATACCCGTTATCAAGCCTAAATCCTTTAAAATGGTTGCCATGGTAAAAGGCGATCCAAAGGAAATACAGGGTTCCGGATCTGTATTAAATTCAGAAATGATAGGTGTGGTAGAAGCAACCAAGAATGGCTCCAAAATCATTTTTCAGGACATTAAGGTTGATATGCCCGATGGAAGGAAAGACCTTCCATTAAATACCATCGTCATCAAAATCAAAGGTTAATATGAACCCAAAGAAAATCTTCCTTGCATGGATGCTTGTCCTGCTGATTGCGGGTAATAATCATGCCCTTGCCCAAAGCAACATCTTAGATGGTGTTTACATCAAGGAACATACTCCCGAAAGGAAGTACATCCCTTACACATACCTGCGCGAAGCTGATGTGATGTGGTGTAAGCGGGTTTGGAGGGTAATGGACATGCGTGAAAAAATGAATCACATATTTTACTATCCAACCGAACCAACACCGGGAAGGAAAAGTTTAATGGAGGTGATTTACAACGGAATCATGGTGGATGGTACCATTACTCCATATGAAGATGAGAACTTTGAAAAAGTAAAAACCAGGGCACAGATTGATTCCATGTTCCATACGGTAACAAAAGAGTTTGTTCCCAACCCTGATAACCCGGATGAGCAAATTGAAAAAGAGATTGTTAAAAATCTTGCGAACTCTGAAATCAAGAAATTCAGAATCAAAGAAGATTGGTTTTTTGATAAGCAGCGCTCAGTAATGGAATGTAGAATTATTGGACTTTGCCCGCTTGTTCAGGTTGATTTTGCCGGTGAAATGATAGATAAACCTCTTTTCTGGGTTTATTTTACTGAGGCTCGTCAGGTATTTTCATCAGCGGAGGTGTTCAACAGGCAAAATGATTCTGAGCGTCGCACATATGAAGATGTTTTCTGGAAAAGACAGTTCTCATCGTACATATACAAGGTAAACAATGTATATGACCGTAAAATTTCAGATTATACAACGGGTTTGGATGCCTTAATAGAAGGCGAAAATATCAAGGAAGAGATATTTAATACAGAACATGACTTGTGGGAGTTTTAAAAAACCACCAAGCAATATAAAGCAACCTCAGGGTTGCTTTTTTTTTGCCCGTCTTGGCAGGCATAAAAAAAGGCAGGTGCTGTACCTGCCTTGGTTTTGTAGCGGGAGCCGGACTCGAACCGACGGCCTTTGGGTTATGAGCCCAACGAGCTACCAACTGCTCCATCCCGCATCTTGTGTGGCGCAAAGGTAAAATTTGTTTCTTTGCCCCACAAATTTATTTATGTTCAAAGCCGGATTTGTAAATATCGTGGGTATGCCTAATGCCGGCAAATCAACTTTAGTAAATGCGCTCACAGGGCAGCGCGTTTCAATTACGCATGCAAGAGCCCAGACCACCCGACACCGCATTATGGGGATTTTAAATGGTGAAGACTTTCAAATTGTCTTCTCCGATACGCCGGGCTATACAAAGCCTGCCTATCGATTGCATGAACAAATGAACCTGAAGGTTGAAGAGGCTATTAAGGATGCAGATATCCTGATTTGGGTTGTGGATGCATATGATGCAAGGGAAATCAATCCACATTTGCTCAAACGAATCAGTCTTTTTCATGGAAATTTATTTCTTGTGTTAAATAAAATTGATTTGGTAGGGCAGGAGGGTAGTATTGAAAAAATCACTGAATATAAAAACAGCTTTCCCAAGGCTCATATTTTTCCGGTATCAGCTGCCAATCGCTTCGGACTCGAAGCCCTGAAAGAAACGATTATACAGCATCTGCCTGAGCATCCCCGGTATTTTGAAGGAGATGATTACACAGACAGGAGCATGCGTTTCTATGTTTCTGAGATCATCAGGCGCAATATTCTCAGTTATTACGCCAAAGAAATTCCTTACGCAGTGGAAGTGGTGGTCAAGGAATATCAAGAGGAACCCGAAATAGACAAGATTCATTGTGATATTGTTGTTTCAAGGGATTCACAGAAAGGGATTATTCTTGGTGAAGCAGGTAAAGCCATAAAGAAATTAGGCATACATGCCAGAAGGGAAATCGAACAAATGACAGGTAAAAAAGTGTTTCTGAAATTGTTTGTGCGGGTTGACAAGAACTGGAGAGACAATTCAGACGCAATGAAGACTTATGGTTATGAATAAAATATGGGCAAATTAATCGCAATTATTGGAAGGCCCAATGTGGGTAAATCAACCTTGTTTAATCGCATCACACAGAGCAGGAAAGCCATTGTTGACCCTGTTAGCGGAGTGACGCGCGACAGGCATTATGGAAACGGCGACTGGAATGGAAAATCATTTAACATTGTAGATACAGGAGGTTATATTTCCGGTTCTGACGATATGTTTGAAGATGAGATCCGGCGTCAGGTGAAAATTGCGTTGGATGAATGTGATGCAGTAATTTTTCTTGTGGATGGGTTAGCAGGGATTACCGACCTTGATGATGTGGTCGCCAATTTGTTGCGTAAATCCGGGAAGCCGGTATATCTTGCGGTAAATAAAATAGATACGCCGGACAAAGCATTATACACTTCTGAGTTTTATGGATTGGGCTTTGGAGAATATTTTCCTGTTTCTGCCGTAAATGGTTCCGGAACAGGAGAGTTGTTAGATGCCGTTGTGGCCTCGATTCAAGCCGATGAGGAAGACAGGGTCAATGCCCTGCCACGCATCACTGTTGTAGGGCGCCCCAATGTGGGCAAATCTTCATTTATCAATGCGCTTACCGGCGAAGAACGACATGTGGTTACCCCTATTGCCGGAACAACCCGGGACGCCATTCACACGCGTTATAAATCATTCGGATTTGATTTTGAACTGGTGGATACTGCAGGCCTCAGGAAAAAGTCGAAGGTCAAGGAAGATCTTGAATTTTATTCAGTGATGAGAACCATCACGGCCATAGAGGAATCGGATGTATGCATGCTTATGATTGATGCCACTGAAGGATTTGAATCGCAGGATCTGAATATTTTTAGTCTGATTGTAAAGAATCATAAAGGGCTTGTCATTCTTGTGAACAAGTGGGACTTGGTGGAAAAAAATCAGCAGACCATGGACTTTTACAAGGAAGAAATACTCAAGCGAACAGCTCCCTTCAAGGATATTCCTATACTTTTTGTTTCGGCACTCACAAAGCAACGACTGCTAAAAGCTCTGGAAACAGCCATGGAAGTATTCAATAACCGCAAATTTAAAATTGCCAGTAGAAAGTTAAATGACTATATCTTACCCATTATCGAGAGGAATCCACCACCATCACTCAAAGGCAAGTATATTCAGATTAAATTTGTTACCCAGTTGCCAACACATTACCCGGTATTTGCATTTTATTGTAATCTTCCCCAGTATGTGAAAGAATCCTACCAAAGATTTCTGGAAAACAAATTAAGAGAGGAGTATCCACTCTCGGGGGTTCCAATAGAATTGTTCTTCCGTAAAAAGTAAAGGAATTTTAAGTGCTCCGCTGTAATTCTTCAGTGAAAGGCTAGACCCACGGTAAAAAAAACAGTATTTTCTTAGAAAAGCCGATTTTAAAAGGTTTTTTTTCATATTTGCTGACAAATAAAATAAAATGAAAAATAGCAATCTTCACGCTACATACCTCTTGATGTTTTCGATGGTTTTGTTGGGCGCTTGTTCCGGTTCCAAGCAGGAAGAAGCCTCTATGCAGGATACTACTCAGGTTGCAGACACATCCTCCAACCAAAAGAGGGAGTTCACAGAATTTGAGTTTGATAAAATGATGGCCAATTTCCCCAAACCAATGGAGATTGAGACTGAGATTCTAAAATCAGGCATCAAGTTCGAAAAAGTAGCATTGAATGATTTGGCAAATGCCTCCAATTACCAAACAGATGCAAAAAAGGCAATTAATTTTGGTATTTACTCTGTTGATCTGGGATACCTTGCGGTATTCAATAAAAAACAGGAGGCTATCCGATACCTCAAAACTGCCAGGGAATTTGCTATTGCACTTCATGCCGGAGAAGCTTTTGAGCGTGAAGCCGGAGCAAATATTGAGGCCAATATTTCAAACAAGGATACCCTTGTGAAAATTGCAGATGATGTATATTATGATTCTTACTCACATATTAAGTCTTCAAACAATCTGGAAATAGCCACCTTGGTAGTTATTGGAAGTTGGGTTGAAAGCCAGTTTCACGCGCTCAATTCAATTCGTGAGGTGCCAAGGGATAAGAAAACAGATGCTGTATTCAATAAGATTTATGAAAATCAGTTGCATCTTTCCAATCTGTTGAATGTGGTAAATCAGTTTAAAGGGAAGGCTGAGTTTGATGCTTTGATTCCTGATATGGAAAACCTTTTGACACTTTACAAATCATTTAAGGAAACATCAGCGCTTCAACAAGACGGTGCCAAAAAATTATACGATAGTGTTGCAGCTCTAAGGAGTAAACTTATATCGTAATCAAAATATGTAAACCACTAACAACACCGACAACATTGTCGGTGTTTTTTTTATGAATCAGGGAATTCTTCAGGCCATAGTCAGATTGTTTGCAATTTTTTCTACTCTTGATGAGGATCGAAAAAGAAGCAGGGAGCTGGTATACTCATTTTTACTTCAACAGCTTAATGAGAATACTGCCCAGACATATCTTTCAGAGTATGATCAGTTTATTTCTGCGCAGGAAAATCCGGAGGAAAGTATTCAGCGCAAGAAGAAGACATCTGCTTATTCCGTAAAAGTTCTTACCATCTGTGAGCGGATGAATGCAGAGCTCAGCCAAAAACAAAAAATTATTGTTCTGGCACGGCTAATGGAGATTATTTATGATGGGAATGTTACTGAAACCGAAACAGATTTTTTAGAAACGGTAACATCAAGTTTTAATATTCCGGATGAGGAATACCTGATATTGAGATCACTGATCGAGGAGGAGCTTCCGGAAAGCAGTCAATTTCTCATCAGATATAACGGCACTGCCACTCAAGAATATGCTACAGGGATTCATGAATTGCCGGGTTTACAGGGTAATCTCTTTGTGGCTTTTCTACCCTCCTGTCAGTTGTATTTACTCACATACAGGGGAAAAGCAGAGCTCTCCCTTAATGGGCAACTTATACAGCCCGAAAGGTTGTATATCCTGAATCCGGGATCGGTTGTAAGAAGCAGCAAAATCAATCCCCTGTATTTCTCAGAAATAGAAAATTATTTTTTGCGGAGGGACGCAGGATCTACATTCGAGTTTAAGGTTGATGCCATCACTTTTGCTTTTAAAAGCGGTAGATTGGGATTGCAGGAATTAAGCTTTTCCGAGCAATCCGGTCGGATGATTGGCATCATGGGAGGATCCGGCGCAGGTAAGTCAACCCTCTTGAATGTTCTCAACGGAAATGAGCATCCCAGTTCAGGAAAGGTTACCATCAATGGAATAAATCTTCATCAGCATGAAGGCGAACTTAATGGAGTGATCGGGTTTGTCCCCCAGGAAGACCTGCTGATTGAATCTCTTACAGTATTTGAGAATCTTTTTTACAACGCCCGCCTGTGTCTTTCAGGAAAGTCTGCAGAAGAAATCACAAATATTGTGCATCATGTATTGAACCAGCTTGGTCTCAGCGAGGTAGCCGATTTAAAGGTTGGCTCAGCGCTTCACAAAACCATCAGTGGTGGTCAGCGAAAAAGGGTCAATATTGCACTTGAACTGCTCAGAGAGCCCGCAGTTTTATTTTTAGATGAGCCAACATCCGGCTTGTCATCAAGAGATTCAGAGATCATCATTGATATTCTGAAAGGTTTGGCACGAAGAGGAAAATTGATTTTTATCGTTATTCATCAACCCTCTTCAGAGATATTCAAATTGTTTGACCGACTCTTGCTATTGGATACCGGAGGATATCCTATTTATTATGGCAATCCTGTTGAGTCACTGATTTATTTCAAACAACAAATCAACCATGTGGGTGCTGCAGAGAGCGAGTGTTCCTTTTGCGGGAATGTGAATCCGGAGCAGCTCTTCAGCATTATTGAAGCACATGTACTCGATGAATACGGGAATCTCACACGGAAACTGAAAATATTACCGGAGCAATTGTATCGTTAATATAAAAAACGATTCATTTCGCTAACACAACCTTCTACCGTTCAGAATCCGCAGCAGTTTGCAGGGAATACCCAAAGTCCTCCGGGAAAATTACTGCAATGGTTTTACTACCTGCAACGCGATTTGGCATCAAAGAGTGCCACTACCCAATACCTTACAGTTACACTTTTGGAGGGGCCCATTCTGGCAGCATTACTGGCATTTATCATCAGATTTTCTCCAAGAGTTTCAAAAGGGGATTATGCGTTTTACGACAATCCTAATATTCCTGCTTATCTATTTATGTGTGTATTGGTGAGTTTGTTCTTTGGTATGATTGGCAGTGCAGAAGAGATTTTCTCGGACAGGAAAATACTCAAGAGAGAAAAATTTTTAAATCTCAGCTGGATGAGTTACCTGTCATCCAAGATTGCCATTCAGTTTTTAATTTCTGCCATACAGGCACTACTCTTTGTCTGGGTTGGCAATCTTATTC
>JBKCNM010000030.1:0-5155 GCA_046297395.1 Bacteroidota bacterium | reverse complement strand
CACCCGCCGGCAATTTTTTGCCCTCCGGCGAATTCTTTTAATAAAAAGACTGTCAGGTAGTTAAGTTGATTGAACGATGGGTTCAGTTTTCTCGACTCCGCTGTAAAGTGCTTACATAAAAATTCACATCAATCACCTCTCATACCTATTCAACCCATGGCCTCCTCAGCGTTCTTTGCGCCTCCGCTTCGATAGTGGGGGTGCCACAATGGACTATATATCCAGCCTCGTCCGAGCCTACGGACTCTCTGTGCGTTGCCTCAGGGATTGACCCCTTGCTGGCCCGCCTGCCTTAGGCAACAATTAAAAGGGAAACAAGAGGTGCAGCATACTACATAGCGGCTTCATTTGTATAATACGAAACGGTACAAAGTACAGTCTACCTCGTTACCCCCAATGGGTAACTTTATGGCAAATCTTGTATTGTAAAAAATACATCAATTTTTATCGGAACCTACTCTGACCAATGGTTTTCTAACAAATATTGAACAATCAAGAAGAGGAATTTATCAGGGTACTTCAGGAGCGGATGGATGTAAAAAACAGTTAGCAGGCATACTTTGATGTTGCACGAGATAACTGTATCTTTGAATAAATAACTCGAAATGATAACCAAGAAACAACTGACTCTAACTCTGGAAAAATTGCCTGAGGAGTTTTCAATAGAAGAGTTGATAGACAAATTAATATTGCTTGATAAAATTGAGAGATCGGAAACGCAATCAAAGCAAGGAGAAACAATTACCGATGCGGAATTGGAAAAAGAGATTGAGAAATGGTTCAAATAAATTGGACACAAATAGCGGTTGACGACCTTAAAAATATTTATGACTTCATTTCAAAAGGATCAAAAAAATATGCTCAGTTAGAATTGTTAAAAATTAAGACACGAACAAGCATATTAAAGACAAACCCACGAATAGGTAAAATAGTAATGGAGAAGGGAGATTTTAATGTTAGAGAATTGGTAGAAGGGAATTATAGAATTATTTACAAAATAATTGGCACAAAGAGAATTGATATTCTGACCATTCATCATGGCGCGAGAAATATTGAATCTCGAGAAATAATATGATAAATAGGTACGCTTGCTAACAGCGCCTTTGCTCAATGACCAAAAGCAGTTGCGCCTCCTCGACTTTCTTTGCTCTTCCTCTGCGTTCTCTGCGTGAAAAAAATTAGCGCTAACAAGGTATTTCACGCAAAGGGCGTAAAGCCACTGTATAAATCCTGCGAATAAATATGGGCAAGGCTTATAAGAGCTTTTACTAATTGATGTTGCAAATCATCTGAAGTATTGAGTCTTTGTACTCAAGGTCAGGTGGGATTCCTGAAAAATCTGATGGTGCTTTTGATTATATTTTTTCAAGTCCATTTTGACCATTAATTAAATCACTTAGGTATTAGTAAAAGAAAATTTTGGGGAAATATGGAATGGTTCACCTAAAAATGTGGCATCAAATTTCCAACTCAAATTTGGCTTACTTCTCAAAACAAATATATTTGTTGTTCTAGAAGTATTCCAATGAAAAATATTATTGCCGCATGCTGTTTATTAGTGAACCTAAATCTCAATGCGTTTGCGCAGTCAGGATCTCCCGACAGCACTTTCAATTTTGATGGAATCGCAATCTTGGGTCCGGGGACATTACATGATGTGGTTAATGCAATTGCCCTTCAGCCTGATCAGAAAATAGTTTTTACTGGTGTGTCGCGGATTACCTCAACCACTGGGTTCACATCCGATCTTGTTATTGGCAGACTCAATACTGATGGCGGTTTGGATAATGGATTTGCAAATAATGGGATTTTTAATCTTGCTTCCTCCGCAGGTTCAGTATTTGGTTATGATGTACTTATTCAGCCCGATGGTAAGATAGTTGCGTGCGGTGGGTATTCCGTAACCGCCAGCAATACGGAGTTTATTGTTGTTCGTATTAACGCAGATGGTACGCCAGATAACACTTTTGGGGGTGGTGATGGCATTCAAATGATTCCCATAGGTACGGGCGAAGATTATGCTTACGAGATTGTGTTATTGTCCAATGGCAACTTTTTGTTGGCAGGAACCTCTGCTGCTCCCGGTACGGCATACAAAAGAGCCGTTGTAATGCGTCTGTTGCCCGATGGTTCTGTCGACAGCTCTTTCGGCATTGCAGGCTACACGACGATACAAGTGTCAACCACCTCGGCTGAAACATTTAAGTGTATGGAGGTCCTACCTTCAGGAAAAATTATCGCAGCAGGTAGTTCCTATGTAAACAACAGTGATTATGTCTTTATGACTGCATTTAAGCCAAACGGGGAGTTGGACTCGACATTTGCTGTTAATGGGGTTTATACGGGATCTCAAATTAATACCGCTTTTGATATGGCCGTGAGTGGTAGTGCCATCTACCTCGCCGGACGAATAAGCAATTCTGGCGGCTATGATTTGGGAATCGCCGGATTTGATACCACCGGGGTCGCTCTCTCAACTTTCGGAATGAACGGTACTGTTTCAGCCAATTACAACCCCATTGATGCCGCTTTAGGAATTAAAATACAACCTGACGGCAAGATCATCTGCGTGGGCACATCCGGCCTTGGCACTTTCAACAACCGCGATTTCCTGGTCACCAGGTATCTCCCTGATGGCGCCCTTGACCTGTCATTCGCAGGAACAGGGTACGCAATCATTTCCATTGGCCCAAGCTTCGATGAAGCCAATGCAGTTTTATTGCAGGCAGATGGTAAGATAGTTGTCGCCGGCTTTGCCTCACTGGGAAATAACGAAATGGTTTTTGTTCGCTTGAACAACGATATAGTTGTTGGATCAAATGCAACAGAAGACATAAATAATATGATTGTCTATCCCGTACCCATTTTAGGATCCTCCCTCCGCATACTCTCCTCTATTCCTGTTAAGGGAGCAGTAGTTTGCAATCTTTTCAATTCAATGGGCCAGCTTGTATCGGGTGCAAACATTGAGTGCGCCGGAAACTTTTTTGAACTCCCGGTTCCTGTTGATTTGCCTGCAGGAACTTATATGCTTCGCGTCCGCTCTGGCAACAATAGTTTCAGTCGTTTAATTATAAAATAACGGGGTAGTATGTTGCGCTTAAGTAGTGCTTTCCCCCCTTACTGAAGCAGGTGGAACTTATAAACCTATCATTCCTCCTCTGCGTTCTCTGCGTGAAAAAAAATATGCGCTAACAAGGGATTTCACGCAAAGGGCGCAAAGACAATTCACCTCATTCATCTCTTAGAACCACTCACTCCATTTCCTCCTCTACTTTCTTTGCGCCTCCTCTGTGTTCTCTGCGTGAAAAAAGGAAGGAGAGATTCCTTTTACCCCTATGTTCAAACTTTCTATACGCCTTAATGTATCCGCATGAAAAAGGTTGCTAAAAAAGATGGGAATGCGTAAAATGCTTTTTAAAAAAGCAAAAAATAAATAAATTTGCTTTTAAAAATAGCAAATGGAAAAATTGCTGGATAAATCTGCCCGGAAAATACAGGGGGTCTCTCTCGTGTGTAAACGCTACCTATACGATGAAATCAACACGGCCAACCGATTAATCGCCATCAAGGGAGCACGAGGAACCGGTAAAACCACGCTCTTGCTTCAACTGGCTGCAAAACACCATCCTGAGGAAGTGCTTTACATTGCTTTAGATGATTTGTTTTTCTCTGAAAACAGCCTCTATGGTCTAGCAGAAAAGTTTTATAAAACCGGAGGTAAAATTATGATGATTGATGAGGTTCATAAATACCCCAACTGGTCCCGTGAACTGAAATTGATATATGATGATTTTGCCGGACTAAAAATTGTGTTCACCTCATCATCTATACTCGATATTTACAAAGGTGAATCCGATTTGAGCAGAAGAGCCATCAGCTATCATTTGGCTGAAATGTCTTTCAGAGAATATCTCATGATGTATGAAAAAATTCAATTACCTGCTGTAACGCTTTCAGAGATTCTCAAAAACCATCAGGCAATTAGCATGGATATTGTAAAACAAATCTCTCCATTGAAATATTTTTCCAAGTATATCAAAATTGGTAATTATCCCTACTATGAAAACAACGAGGAAGAATACCATCAAAAGCTCCGGAATACCATCAATCTCATCGTAGAAATTGATATGCTGACTATTGAAAATTTGGATTTTCAAACGATTGCAAAATTAAAGCGTCTGCTGTTCATCATTTCTTCCAATGTTCCATTTATTCCTAATATTCAAAAAATTAGCGACGCCATTCAACTGAACAGAAATGCACTGGTTCGAGCCCTGCAATTGCTCCACAGAGCTGAATTGATTCGCATGATTTATAAAAAATCAAGAAGCATCAGTCAGTTAAATAAGCCGGATAAAATATGGATGAATAACACCAATCTTATGTTTGCCATCAGCAGGGAACATGTGGAAAAAGGAACGCTGCGGGAAACCTTTTTTATGCAAAATCTGGCGCACAATCATAGTTTGTCATTGCCTGAAAAAGGGGATGTTTTGGTTGATAATAAATTTCTGTTCGAAATTGGTGGGAAAAACAAATCGAGGAAGCAAATTGTCCGGGAAAAAAATGCATTTGTTGTGCATGACGATATTGAGGTGGGGTTTCAAAACAATATTCCTCTTTGGCTTTTTGGATTTCTGTACTAAAGATTCCTACGCGGTTGCCGGCTTTTCGCATGAGCCAATTCCCACCCCATCGAACCTCCTTTGCTTTCTCTGCACCTCCTCTGCGGTCTCTGCGTGAAAAAAATTAGCGACAACAAGGGATTTCACGCAAAGGGCGCAAAGTAATTTCACACAAAGGTCGCAAAGATTTTCACCCAAAGGTCGCAAAGTAAAATCACGCAAAGGGCGCAAGTTCATCAGGTAGTTGTTCCTCTGTACACTTTATAGTGAATCCATTTCATCTGTGCTTTTAGTATGACCCATCGCTGGAAAAGAACTAACAAAGTGAATTTTTTTTACGAATTCTTCTTCACAAGCGGCACTTAGCTTCACCACACACTCCTCTCTTTGCAAATAAAAAAATCCTAAATCCCGGTTTATCCGATGCATCATCCCGCTGCAATACTTGATACATGCAATTGTTTAGTACCTTAGCACATGGGTTTATGAAGAAGTTTTTTTTCCTGCTAACACTGCTCTGCAGCATA
>JBKCNM010000029.1:0-5208 GCA_046297395.1 Bacteroidota bacterium | reverse complement strand
ATAGAAAAGGTGAAATAATGTTTACGCAGAAGTCAGAATTAAAAACATACTACATACGACAGAAATAACCTACCACTAACATTCAGCCGGGTAGATGGAAAAGCCCCAAATAAAAAACCCCTCTTGTAAGGGGCTTTTTCATTCTTCTCTGTTTTGACCGAAAGGGGTTGTGTAGCCTTTCCTTTTTATCTTTTGTAAATCGTGCAGGGTGTTCGGCCTCAATAACCTCCTCGAGACACTAAAATTCTAGTTGGTTTCTGTTGTTGGCCTGTATGTCTTCTATTATATCTGAAGTCCAAAAAGATGATTGATAAAAAAGAAAAGCGCTTGTTTTTATCACCTGTTATAATCTGAGGAGTGTGAAAGGTTTTTTCACGGTCTTAAATAATAAGCTATTTTAGAGCGACAGAAAACAAGCTAATTACCCTAAATATTTTGTAAATTTGAGAATCATTTAAGACTGAAAAATATGTTCAACACAATAGAAATTGACAGAATTAATTTGACAATTATGGGGGTTAAGTTTTCGGACTTAAAAACCTTAGAAAGCACAGCAAACGCCCTGGGAAGTAATATGTTTGAAGGTTATAAGCCGACACCCAAAGGTATTGAAATTATTAGAGACTATGTGACAGGAAAAATAACACTTTCAGAACTTGTGGCATTCGCTAAACAGAAAGCCTATGTCTAGTTCCTACAAATACATAGACCCTGACTCCACCTACACAGACCCCGCGACAGGACTTCTTAGAAATTTACAAGACATTACCGACCCCGATGTATTGCTCTTTGTCGAGAGCGGTGCAGTAACCAAACGACTGCAAGAACTTTACGAACAACCTATTAAAATCAAAGGTATTGACAACCTTTTAGAAATTCACAAACATCTGTTTCAAGAAATTTACATTTGGGCTGGCAAAAATCGGACAGTTGAAATTAGCAAAGACGGTAAGCAATTCTTCCCTACTTCCCATTTTGACAACGCTTTCAGATACATTGACCAATTAATTGCGGAATTCAAGAAAATTCCGAAAGACAACAAAAAAATAGTAGCCGAGAAATTGGCGGAAATTTTAGATAACATCAATTATTTACACCCATTCAGAGAAGGAAACGGACGAACACAAAGAGAGTTTTTAAGACTCTTGGCTTTAGAAAAAGGCTTGACATTAAATCTCAACCCGCCAGACAACAAAAGTGTTTACGAAAGATATATGAAAGGAACAATTGAAAGTGACCTAAAGACATTGACAGAGTTAATTTTTGAACTAATTGACACGAATGACAAATAGAAAAACGGCTTATAACAATCAGCCGGGTAGATGAAAAAGCCCCAAATAAAAAGCCCCTCTTGTAAGGGGCTTTTTCATTCTACTCGGTGTTGGCCGAAGGGGGGGTGAAGCCATTTCTTTTTATCTTTTGTAAATTGTACAGGGTCTTCGGCATCAATAACCTTCTCGAGACAATAAAACTCCAGTTGTTTTCTGTTGTTGGCCTGTATGTATTCTATTATAATTGAAGTCCAAAATGATGCTTGATAAAGAAGAAAAACTCCTATTTATATTACCTGTTATAAACTTAGGATTGTAAATGGTTTTTTCACAGTCTGCCGTTATCGGCTATTATAACAAGACCGCTCACAAATGACAAACTCTTTGAAGGTTGAACGAGAGTAATCTTTACCTTCATTTTAAAAACGAGAGTAATTATTTAGTATTTTTGCCCTTGTATTAACAACAAAAGTAAAACTTACATCTGACTATAATGGAAAAATTTGACCGAAACATTCCATATAATGACCTGCCACTATTGCCGCCAAAAGCAGACATAGAAACTAAACAGATACTTCGAAAAGCTATTTCGGCAGGACGAGCATTGGCTCAACTTAATGGGACTTTACTCAATTTACCTAACCCTACTCTGTTTTTAGACACGATTTATTTACAAGAAGCAAAAGCGAGCTCGGAAGTAGAAAACATTATTACAACAAACGATGAACTCTACAAATCATTAGTTGCTGACAGAAAAATAGAAAACTCTGCTACAAAAGAAGTATTAAGATACAAGGAAGCACTTTGGTTAGGCGTAGAAGAATTAAAGACAAAACCATTTATAACAACCAATCTTTGTGTCAAAATTGTTCAGTGTATTAAACAAAACAACGCTTCAATACGAAATACCCCGGGAACAACACTAAGTAACACTCAAGGCGAAGTAATTTACACCCCGCCAAGTGGTGAACAGATTATCCATGAGAAATTAGCCAATTTAGAAAAGTTCATAAACGAAGATGAAACGATAGACCCATTAATAAAAATGGCCATATTGCACTATCAATTTGAAGCTATACACCCATTCTCTGACGGTAACGGAAGAACTGGAAGAATTTTACTGTTGTTGTATCTGAAAATTTCATGCTTATTGGATACACCAGCCATTTATTTGAGTGAATATATTATTAAAAACAAAATTGAATATTATAAGTGCTTAAAAGATGTAACTGAAAAAAACGAGTGGGAAGACTACATCTTGTATATGTTGGATATGATTGAAGTTACTGCAAATAATGGATTAAAAAGACTAAATAAAATCACAGTGGCTATGGAAGACACTGCAATCGAAATCAAAAAGAAGTTGCCAAAAGTTTATTCTAAAGACTTGATTGAAATTTTATTCCGTTTACCATATACAAAACGGCAACACTTGATTGGCAAAAATATTGGAAACTTAAAGACAGTTGGAAATTATTTGATATCCTTGGAAGAAAACGGCTTTTTGAAATCAGAAAAAGTTGGAAAAGAGAAACTATACTTAAACCAAAGACTATTAAAAATATTGGAAGACAAAGAATAACAGCCGATAACATTCAGCCGGGTAGATGAAAAATCCCCAACTAAAAAGCCCCTCTTGTAAGGGGCTTTTTCATTCTACTCGGTTTTGACCGAAGGGGGTTTTGAAGCCTTTCCTTTTTATCTTTTGTAAATCGTGCAGGGTGTTCGGCATCAATAACTACCTCTAGCCAATTAAACTCAAGTTGGTTTCTGTTATTGGCCTGTATGTATTCAATCTAGAACAAATCCAAAATGATGCTTGATAAAAAAGAAAAAATCCTATTTTTATCACCACTTGTAAACTGAGGATTGTGAATGATTTTTTCACAGTCTGCCGTTAGGGGCTATTTAACAAAAATAAAAACCAACAAAGGTCTGCGAAAGCAAATGGGCTGACCACCCAAAGTGACAAAAAATCGGCATAATTGAATTTTTAAAAGTGGAGACCAGAACCCACTCTAATAAACGGTGTTAAATCAAAAAAAAGTGGCGACCACGCAAAACAAAATGAAAAAAACATTTCTTAAATCATTCCTTTTCACAGGGATTCTAATTGCAACTTTATCGAGTTGCACCACTCTTAACCATTCAATGAGAGAGCCATACACAAGAATTAATTTAAACAAAAGTGACTTCACTTTATCTGACCAACTAACAGCGGAAGCTACTTCTACTAAAATTTTAGGAATTGACTTTGAAAGGTTATTTACTAAAAAAACAGGGGTGGTTGAAGGCGGCGGTGCAGCAGCTATAAGTATAGCTAGCATCCCTGTTGTAGGTAACTTAGTTGCAGACAAGACAGCAAATTATTCTCTTTACAATTTAATGAATAGTAATCCTGGTTATGATGTTGTTTTTTATCCACAGTATGAAACAAAAGTTTTTAAACCTATTTTGGGTATCGGCTTTTTAACCAAAATTACAACTGTAAAGACTACAGCTAGACTTGGTAAATTGACGAAATAAAACCAGTCCATTACATTCAGCCGGGTAGATGAAAAATCCCCAAATAAAAAGCCCCTCTCGTAAGGGGCTTTTTCATTCTACTCGGTGTTGACCGAAGCCGGTATCGGAGCCATTACTTTTTATCTTCCATCAATCGTGCAGGGTGATCGGCATCAATAACTTCCTCTAGCCAATTAAACTCAAGTTGGTTTCTGTTATTGGCCTGTTTGTATTCAATCTAGAACAAATCCAAAATGATGCTTGATAAAAAAGAAAAACTCCTATTTTTATCATCAATTATAAACTGGGGATTGTGAATGGTTTTTTCACAGTCTGAGGTTATGCACAATACCTACTTGCAGTAAACTGAAAATCTTCTACCTTTACAGTTATGAATCTGATAGAGTTAAATATTGAAAAGATTAAAAATCTATGCGTTAAGCATAAGGTTAGTAAGCTTTTTGTATTTGGCTCAGTTCTAAAGGACACATTTACATATGAGAGTGATATTGACTTAGTAGTTGATTTTGAAAAGCTTGATTTGTCTGAATATGCCGATAATTACTTTGATTTAAAAGATCAATTGGAGTCAATATTTAATCGGCCTGTTGATTTACTAGAGGAAAAGGGAATTCGCAATCCATTTTTGAGGAAGCAAATAGATTGTGAAAAGCAGCTTATTTATGGACAATAAAATTAATACTTGGCTATACGATATACTAAATTCAATTGATGAAATTGAATCTTTTTTCGAGGATAAACCAATGAATTTCTTGGAATATCAAAAAGATATAAAGACCAAAAGAGCAGTAGAAAGGAATATAGAAATCATTGGAGAAGCAGTAAATAGAATACTCAAGGAAAAGCCGGATTTTAAAATTGAAAATTCAAGAAATATAGTTGGTACAAGGAATAGAATAATTCACAGTTATGATAATGTAGCTGATGATATGATTTGGTCAATTCTTATTAATAGTTTGCCTAAATTGAAACTTGAAATTAAAAGTTTACTATAGTAAGGTAAAGTGCATAATAGCACAAGCGCAACCCGAAAAGGTTATCAGCCTGTGTGCAAACCGTCAGGCTGTGAAAAAATACTTTTTTTCTTTTATTCTGAGCATCTCAACCATATTTAAGAATTATTTTAGATGTTTATTTGCTTTTTAAGAAAGGCTTTTTTCAGGAATCCTTTTTTATGAATATTTCAAAGTGCGCTCCAATGTCATGCTATCGCATCAATCTTGATGAAAGTAGAAGGATTCTCTTGTAGTCCGTCTTCCAACTTTTCATTTTTTCAAGTAAACTAAGCGATAATAAATTTGAGTCTCAAAAAATCATGCATGGTAATCGGCCTCAATAACCTCCTCGAGACAATAAAATTCTGGTTGGTTTCTGTTGTTGGCCTGTATGTATTCTATTATAACTGAAGTCC
>JBKCNM010000028.1:0-13708 GCA_046297395.1 Bacteroidota bacterium | reverse complement strand
AATAAAAATATATAATATCTTTAAAGCATGAGGAGGAAAACAATCAATAAACAATGTTTCCTGATGGTTATTTTTTGTTTTTGTTTAGTAAACATAAACAGACTTTATGGACAAACTCCTCGCGTAAATGCCGGTAAAATTATTCATATAAAGGATTTTTCATCAAGATATGTTAGTCCTCATACCATTGATATTTGGTTGCCCCCAAACGATGATGTTAGTTTGAAGTATCCTGTCCTGTATATGCAAGATGGGGGTATGTTGTTCGATGATTCAATCACTTGGAACCACCAATCGTGGAGAATGGATGAAATCATAGATTCCCTGCTTCGATTGAGGCTGATCAAGCCTTGTGTGGTGGTTGCCATACACAATGCAGGAAAACTTCGACCCTACGAGTACTTTCCGCAAAAACCATTTGAAGCTTTAAGTCCCTGGCAACAAGACACGATCAGTTCACAACTGAAGCGCGCCGGACGCATTCAAAATCAATTTGAACCTATTTCAAATGCATATTTGCATTTTGTGGTTGATGAACTCAAGCCATTCATCGAAACGCACTATCCTGTTTTTAAAGATGCAGACAAAACTTTTATTGCAGGCAGCAGCATGGGAGGTCTCCTTGCATGCTATGCCGTATGCGAATACCCTGCCATATTTGGTGGTGCCGCCTGTTTATCGACCCACTGGCCAGGTACATTTTCCATCACCAACAATGCATTTATCGAAACTATGCAGCAGTATTTACAAAGGAACTTGCCTGAGCCAACACATCACCGATGGTATTTTGATTGTGGCGACCAAACATTAGATGTCATGTATCCTCCTCTGCAAAGAAAGGTAGACGATATCATGCGAGAAAAGGGATACCATGCGGAAAATTGGAAGACTGTGTATGCTCCCGGAGATAAGCACAACGAGCAAAGCTGGAGCAAACGATTACCCGGAGCCTTGTTGTTTTTGATGGGAACTCATTAGTGCCCATAGAATAATGCTGAGTTCATTTTTTGAGAAACCGATAAACCTTGTGTAGACCTGCACATGCGATTGATTTGTAGACAAACATGGCCTTTGCTAATAGGAAAATTATTCCGAATGAATAGTCATTACCAACATGGATAGTTTGCAAATCAATCACAAACATCAAAACATTGGATGCTGATTCTGTTCCATATCATCTAAGACCTATTCCCCCAAAGCAAATTAACAATTATAGTAAAATCACTTCTTTTTATCTCGATATGTTAAAAAAGGAAACCACTGCTGCCATGAATTAGCTAAAAATAAAAGAATCTCTTTTATTATATATATAAACATTTAAGTTCTTTGAAACATTGTGGGGAAAATGAGTAGATAAAATTTTGAGGAATCTGTTAAATATTTGTTTTTGCTTTGTTAAAACCCGATTACTATTGAAACGCTCGATGCAATTGAAGCTAAATTTGTTTGGTAAATAAACCCTCAAGTGCAGGGTAGTTGCTCATACCAAGCCGCTAAAACAAAAACACTATATACAATTCCTATGAACCATTTTAAAATCCACCAACGATTCTTCAGCGTCCTCGTTGTGTTGATTTGCTTCTATCATCAGGCCAAGCCGCAGTTCAAGAATACCATGAACAATGAAGAATTATTCCTTTCTGCACTTAAGAAAAATGAGATTATAACAAATGAATTGAGCATTGAGGACCGTCGTTATCTTTTAAGGAAATTGGAAGATTACATCAAGGTATTGGGTACAGATACAATCGGCCCCATGTATTTTAACGAGAATGAAAAAAATCCCTTTGCTGCTGAATCCTTCGTAAATGAATACAAGGAATTAAAATTCAACCAAAAATTAAATGAGAGAGCGGCAAGAGAAATCATTCAAAAAAAATACAGCCAATCGGTTATTAAAATATTGATTGCTTTGTGTGAACTTAACTTGCCGGACAATGCGAATACCGAAATGTATCTGGCTGAAATCAACGAACCGTTTATACTCGAATATCTTTTCGATTATCTGAAAGAGCAGTACTTTAAAGAAAATGGAGCGTATACCCAAATGTCTAAACTGACAAGAGAACAAAACCTGCTTACCCTTGCAAGCAGGTTGGATATATTGGATACCAGAACTTATGTTTTTTATCAGAATTACAACAGCAAACCCAGGTTCATGAAAGGATTTGAGCTATTACATGAAAACGATTTCCTATTTATGGCATTGAACCAGGACCGGGAAATGACGGGAGGTTTTAAATTCACATTGGTTACAGATTATTTCAAATGGAGATGGATAAATATATTGTCTTTAAAATGTTTGAGGGAATGCTTTCATGTTCCAGAAAACCATACACAAAACCTGCTCACCTATCAAACCATCTCCCTGCTTGGCAGAGGTTACACTCCCTACATACGCTATCGCAACAATTACACCCTGGCCGACTCTATACACAACTATGACCGACCCTTCGCTTCCTATTACATGTTGGAAAGAGCCAAGAAAAGAATTTGGCGAAATGGCTTATTTAGGCATAAGGGCGAATTTCAGATAGGCGCCATCGGTATTAGTCAGGGCCGAAAAATCCAGGCTAAACTGCATGAAGATTTGGTCACCTCATCTCAGTACGTGCATGGATGGGACAAACAAATTGGCAATGGCGGAAGAATGATTATTCAGTTGAATCAAAAGATTGAAGCTTTGCTTTATTCAAATACAAATCGCTACTCATCTATCTTTAAAGCAAAAAATTACAAAAGAGAGGAATCCAAAAAGTATTGTGGAAGGAACATCATTGCCGAAGTCGAAGCCTCAGTAGGTACATTGCTCACTGCCGCTGGTTTTGGGCTGCGTTTTTCTACCCTCAACTTCTTGCAGCAATCCGGCGACCAAATGGTATCTTCTGTAAAAGGGAATCGTGACGAATTTGGAATTAAATTTGATGTGGGCGTAAATTACAGGTATGTTTTTCATAATTCGACCTTAACAGGTGTGGGAATCTTAAAAACATTTGAGGCAGACCTTTACGACAAGGAAAAAAAAGACAATTATCTCCTCAAAGAAAAGGATGTTGAAAGGCACATTTATTCCCTTGATTTAGGAATTAATGTAAAATTCAGGAAAACTACATTTTTCTTTAGAGAGACTTTTTATTCATTGGAATACAAATCCGCTTTGCGTAATATTGATTTCAATAACCCTGATTTTATCAAGGCGTTAAACCCCGATGACCAAGACTTTTACCGGAATGTAGTGATTAAAGAAAATCGGGACTTCTTAAATAATAAATTGTTCGGCCGAACCTTTTATGTGTATGGTACCATTGGGTTTAGTTGGTATGTAGACTGATCCATTCCAATAAATCCATCCATACTTCGCACAAATAGTTCGCCCATGTAGGCGATTCATTTTCCTAACAACTTTTGCTTGCTATACTTTTTTTAAATTGAACAATCAGCTTTTTCATTTCCCAGAATTGTTGGATGCGCTCCTCAGGGGCTTCCAACTTCCTGTTGAGCACACCTATCTTTTCGGTCGTGCTCATTTCCTCATTGTACCAGGCATCAATGAGCCCCGCTATTTCCGACAAAGTAAAACCTACAGCCTTGGCATCTCTGATAAGCAGCAACCTTTCTACCACTGCTTCGTCGTAATGAAAGTAGTTATTGCTGTGCTTGCCCTCATCCCTGCTACCTTTGATTAAGCCGCTCTTTTCATAAAACCGAATGGTATGCATCGATAAACCGATGCGCTTTGCCAATGCGCTGATATACAATCAACAAATGTAAGTTTTTTAAAAAAACAAGCATAGACCATACTCTAGTGTTGCAGTTTGCAAATGTTTGTAATACCCTTGCAGTAAAATTATCCCTATGAAAACTGCACTTATTACAGGAGCATCTAATGGCATCGGACTAGAGCTGGCGAAAGTCTTTGCCTCCAAAGGCCATCATCTCGTGCTTGTGGCGCGCAACAAAGGCAAGCTCGAAGAACTCAAAACACAACTGGAAAAAGATTACAAAATCTCCGTACACATCATCGGTAAAGACCTCTCGGCTGGTGAAGCCACGCAAGAAGTATATGATGAACTGAAATCAAAAGGATTAGAGGTGGAATACCTGATAAACAATGCAGGATTTGGCGATTATGGCATGTTTACCGAGACCGACTGGAACAAGGAGTTACAAATGATCAACCTCAACATCACCGCACTCACACATTTTACCAAACTGTTTTTAAAAGACATGGTGAAACGCAAATCAGGAAAAGTGATGAATGTAGCTTCTACTGCTGCCTTTCAATCCGGACCTACCATGGCGGTTTATTACGCCACAAAAGCCTATGTACTGCATTTCTCTGAGGCCATAGATAACGAGGTGAGAGCGCATGGAGTTACAGTAACTGCCCTTTGCCCGGGTGCCACAGAAAGTGGATTTCAGGCAGCCGCTGCCATGGAAGAGAGTGGTCTGGTGAAAGGAAAAAAATTGCCTACATCTAAAGAGGTTGCCGATTATGCCTACAAAGCCATGATGAAAGGCGAAACCGTGGCCATTCATGGTTTTATCAATAGAATCTTGGCTTATTCAATTAGGTTTATGCCCAGAACAGTGGTGGTAAAAATTACCCGTAAATTGCAGGATAAGGTACAATAATCAAAAAAACGGGAGCCGCATAATCCCAAGTTTTTTTCTGCCCGACAAAGCAAGGCTTACTTGAATTACTTCCGCTTTTTAAGTAACCAGCGGTAAATGTTTTGTTCTTGGTTGGTGAGGGTATAAGCCTGCACAAACTCCCATCCGCTTTCACCAAGATAATTGAGTGCATCAATCATGGAATTGAATGATTGCACCTTGCCGGTTACCTCATTCCGAACACGCGTATCCTGAAAAAAACCGCGCGCTTCGCCATAATCTACAGAAACGACTACTTTGGTGCTCAGGAATTTTTGCCTGCCCACCAACTCACAGTATTCATAACGCACATTGTCGGTGCGGGTTTCGCCATTTTGCGCCCTTAGCAAAGAAGGATACAACATGAACAATTGATACATAAACAATGCAGCAAGTAGATGTTTAATCGTTTTTTTCGTTGTCATATTGTCTTTTGATTTGATGAAAAAGTGCTCTGCAAAAAGTTCCATGCATCAGTATACAAACTGCAAGCCGGCCTGGATATTAAACGACTGTGTGGGAAATTCAAGCCATCGCTGGTATCTTGCACCAATGATATTACACGCCCTTGCAAAAAAACCAAGCCGTTTGTTGTGATGGTAGTTAAAGGTGAAATTGATATCAGGATATGCCTTGATGAAAAAGGTATTTTGTGTGAGGGTGATGCCCTGAAATGACGAAAGATTGGAGGTGGTTCCGTAGGTGTTACCTCTGTAAATCAAATCAAATCTTGCATCTGCCTTTTCATTGTGCACATATGAAATCCAGAGATTTCCTTCAGCATCCGGCTGATACCACGGGCGGGATTGCGTTTCGGTGGTAAACTGATGGTATGCAGCCCTCATGCCTATGTCGAACCCTTTGAATCCTTTATAATGAAGCATCAATTGGATAGAGCTGCGGCTCACATTGTCGAGCACCGTAGTGAACCTGTTCACCGGGTAAAAGTATATTGCAGATAAGGAAGGGTCGGTGCCAACAAGCTGTGAATAGCCGGTAAACAGCAACATGTTTTGCACCATGCGGTAGCGCACAGAAAGATCCCAGTAGAAATGATGAACAAATTTTCCTTTCAAACCCAGACTTGCATCGATGGGTGTGTAAGCATTAGAGATGTTGTTTGTATAACCGAGAAAAGGATTGTCGGTGATGATGCTGTGCAGACTGTTTCTTGCCAATCCACCACCCAGAAAAAGGTAAGCATTGAGGTAATCCTGAAATACCTTGTACCTTACTGAAACATCCGGCGCAAGCCGGAAGCGACCTTCATTGAATGCCAAAAAAGCTTTAAGTCCCAATTCCGCAACCAGGTTCTTTCCCCTTAGCTGTACCGATGGATTGAGCTGTGCAATCAGTTCTTTGGGAGATGAAGAGCTTAATTGAGGCATGTTGGGACGATAAACACTGATGCCTCCTGTAGAAAAGTGACTCACAGAAAAGGTGGCTCCATAAAGATCCTTGCCCATAGACTTCTCCAGACGGGTAGAAAAATCAAACTGGTTTTCATGCAATCCGTTGCTGCCCCAAGTCCTGCGATACATAAATGCTTCATGGTGTTTGAGGCTGCTGCTGTCAATCACATTGCCTCTGAGTGCAGCCTTCCATTCCAGGATATTGTAATGAAATTCGTTCCTGTCTTTTTCAGGATTGAAATCGATAGGTAGCGTTGGTATGGTATATGAATAAAAACGATTGGCTTCCCTCGCATAACTCAAGGCAGAAGAAATGCTGTACTTGTCGCTAATGTATTTTCCGTGTGCTTGCAAACGGTTGTCGCTGAATCCGGCACGACCATAATCCATTGCCATATAGGAGGAGGAAAGATGCTTTGCCTCCATGCCATACTGCCATGTTTTAGAGCGCTGAGACAAATATTTTACATCGGCAAAAAAGGTATTGTAATTGCCCCCTCCTATGCGCAACAATCCGGGAAAAATTTTCGATAAAGGCTCTCCCTTCATCCTTGCAGCCTTGATGGTATCGGGTCTGAAGCGATACTCAGGTTTGCGGTCAACAAATCCATACTTCAGTGCAGGTGCAGGTGGAATTGTATCTCTGTAATCAGGGTTGGAGGTGATTTTCTCAGCAGGTGTGATCACGGGCTTGTATTCCTGCACGATGTTTACCTGCTCATTGCCGATGCCTTGTCCCTGCGCCATTGTACCCATAGGAACACAAAAGAACAAGAATAAGTACTTAGCGTATTTCTTCAAACAAATCATTGTCTCGGATTGAGTTAGAATCAAATTGTATTTCCTGGTACTCCTGTCTGCGTTTTTCCATCTCTTCTTTTTCTTTTTCATCAATCGCCTGTAGGAGTTTGCGGGCCTCATTTACAAATGCAGGATCCTCAGAATGGTCTGCAATACTTTGTAGTGTTTGCCTCTGATTAAAACGGTCATTGCGCATCTCAAAAATCACAGCATACATAAAGTAAGCTTTGGTTACCCAGAAGTCATAAGAAGGATCTTGGTTGATGATTATCTCCAGTTGTGCGATGCATGCCTCCTGCCTGTTCTTCCTGAGAAAATGTTCTGCCAAACAATAACTTGCCTCAGCACTTTTTGCTGTTTTGCTGTTTCTGCTTATCACCTGAAAATCATTTACAGCTGTGGAATCATTCCCTGATGCAAGCAGGCGCTTGGCTCGGTTAAGCATGCATTCGTAGCGAAACTCAGGAGAAGTTTTTTCATGCTCTATCAACTGGTTGGCAAGCTTCACAACCTCTTCGTCTGCACCCAATTGAAGTGCACAACGATATTTTCCCATCAGGGCATCAAACTGTGATTGAGGTGCCGACATCAGTTCGCCCATCCGGCGATACCAGAAATAGGCTGAGTCGTATTGCTGAAGAGTAAAGGCAAGGCTGGCAGCACGGGTAACCGAACGCTCAGTGTAAGAATGATAAGGCATATGTCCCACTTGTGCATAGGCTTCCAGCGCATCGGCCTGCCGGTTTAATTTAAAATTACACTCTGCGAGAAAATACAATGCATTAAGCCTGAACAAAGGCGATTCATACTTTTTCAGGTATCCTTTGAAATCGGCTGCAGCGCCTTCACAATCGCCTTTCATGTACTTGAGCTCAGCTGCTTCATAAGCAGCCGAATCAATAGCTGCACGCGGATAATTAAGGGATGGAACGGTATTGACAAATGATTCGAACTCCGAAACTTTTCCGGCATTTACATAAATCTCACGCATGGATGCAACAGCCTGTATAGCTTCCGGTGTGTTTGGATACTGCGTAACCAGGTCGCGGTAAGACTGAATGGCAAGGTCATCCTGATCTGTATTGGAATAGATGAGGGCAATTTTTACTTGTGCTCTTTTCACAAAAGGACTTGAGGGATGTTCGGTCATCAGTCGCTTAAAGGTTTCGAGAGCCTCACTGTTTTTGTTCATGATGAGATAACAATCGGCCAACTCATAAAGCGCATCATCGAGGTAAGCAGATTTTTTTATGCCGTTGACAAGTGCAAGCAACCCGGCAGTTTTTTCGGGCGTTTTGCCTTGCAAGCCATAGATGACAGCGCGTTGAAACTGGATGTAATCTGCCTGAGCAGGTCCTTTTACCATCGCATAATAATCCAGCGCCTCAGTGAATCTGCGATCCACAAAAAACAAATCGCCCACCCTCACTGCTGCATCATTAAACTTGACCAGGTTTTCACCCTCAGCCAGTGAAAGGTAATTGCGGAAAGAAGCGGATGCCTGTTTGAAGTCTTTCTTTTTAAAGTAACAATAACCAAGCGCGTAATAGGCTTCATGGTACACAGGTGTGAGAGCGGCTCCGGGAGCATTCAGAAAACGAGTAAAACCTGCGGTGGCAGAATCATTTCGGTTGAGCCTGTAGCAGGCTTCTGCGTGCCAATAAATGGAAGAGGCCACAAGCTTGTTATCGCCTCCATACGGATGTACCTTCTGATAATAAGCAAGGCTCTCGGAAAAGCGGCTGTTGTTAAAGAGCTCTGTGGCACGCAGGTAATTGAGTGTGGCTTCTGCCTTTTCGAGCGCCGGGGTTTTCTTGCGTATGCCGGCAATCACTTGAAGGGCTTCCGAATAGTTTTTGGAACGAAGAAGCGCATTCACCAAAAGATCAAAGGCTTCGGTATACTTGTCGGAAGAAGGGTATTCATTTAAAAAATTCCGCAAGGATTTAATCGCATCATGGAAAGGATCTTGGTCCAGTTCATAAGAAAGTTTGGCATAGTTAAACAATGCATTTTCTCTCACCATTTCGTCGAGTCTCAGCTTGCATGAACTACCAAACGCATTTCTTGCCTCCTTGCGGTTGCCGGCCTCAAGTTCACATTTTCCAAGGTAATACCAGGACAGCTGGTTGATGCTGTCTGCTGTCTGCGTGATGCATTTTCTGAGGTATGCTGATGCATTTTTACACTGCCCGAGTTGCAGGTACACATAGGCAAAACCAAAATAATCTTTGCGGTCGAGAACAGGATTTGTTTTTAAAAATTTCTCAAGATAGGGCAATGCCTTTTCGTACTGCTTGGTTTTTGCATAGGCATCTCCGATAATCCTGTACAGGCCCACCGCTCTTTTCTCCGGAATGGAGTCGAGCATGCGGCTGCCGTATTCAATAGCTTCTTCATATCGTTGCTGCAGGTAATAGATTTGAACGATGTAGTAAGGAACCACCTGCCCAAAGCCGGTTTTGGTGCTAAACTTTTTAAAGCCTTCAAGGGCTGTGCTGTATTTGCCTTCAAGGTAGCAGATATGAGAGAAGTAATAGGTGGCCGCAGGTGCATATTCATTGCGGATGTCTTTTACTTCAGCAAACAATGGCTTGGCCTTTTCAAAATCTTCCCTGACAAACCAAGAATATCCCAACTTAAAATGATACTCGTTTCGTCGTTCGGTGGAAAGTGCATTCACTTTTGTTTCAAGGTAGGCAGCAATGGCTTTCTTGTATTCTTTTCTTCGGTAATAGAGATTGCCGAGACTAAACTTCACTTGTTCTGCCCAGTCGCTGTCGGGAAAGCGAGAAGAAAAATTTTTGAGGAGAAATTCAGCATCCTCATTAAAGAGCTCAAAAGCACACATCGCTTTGTAATACTCACAACCCACATATTCGGGTGTTTGAGGATGAAAGCCACTTTGCATCTCAGCAAATCCCTGCTGTGCTTCAGCATAGCGACCTGCATCAAATGCTTTTTGCATCTGCGCATAGGAATAGAGCCTGCTTTGGTAAAGGGCAGTGCGTTGTGCCTGTGCGGTATTCAAAAATACCGCGAGGGTAAGAAACAGTAAATACCTGTATAGGGGATTGCCGGAATGCATCTTTAAAACCGATTAAAAGTAGGGCGGCGTAATGTTGCTCAGGAAACTTGCAGCTGCGATTTATGAACGCAGCCCTGTTAACATTATTGCAGCCCTGTCGGATGATGCAATGCTGCAGATTAAAATCTGCCTCTGTAAGAGATGGCTTTTTCGAGTTTCTTGAGTGCGGTGATGTAGGCACCAATACGCATACTTGTTTTGTACTGATGTGCATTGAACCAAACATTTTCAAAGGCGGCAGTCATGGACGCATCATGCTTGGCATTTACTTCATCCTCGGTCCAGTAATGTCCGTATTTGTTTTGCACCCATTCAAAATAAGAGACCGTTACGCCTCCTCCGTTGGCAAGGATATCAGGTACAACGGTGATGCCTTTGTCCTGAAGAATTTTATCTGCAGCCGCTTCGGTGGGGCCATTGGCTCCTTCCACGATGAGTTTGGCTTTGATGAGGTTTGCGTTTTTTTCGGTAATCACTCCCTGAATAGCAGCCGGCACCAGCACATCGGTGTCGAGCAAGAGGAGATCGGCATTGGAGATTTCTTCTCCACCCGAAAATCCTTTCAGGGAATTTTTGTTGGCGCGTGAATATTGAATGGCTTTGTGTATGTCCACTCCTTTTTCATTATAAATACCGCAGTGAGCATCGCTGATGGCAATTACCTTGATGCCTTGTTTATCGAGCAGTTCGGCGGCATTGGAACCCACATTACCAAAGCCCTGCACAACGGCAGTAGCCTTGCGGCGATCGATACCTAATTTTTTCATCGCCACCAGGGTAGAAATCATCACCCCTCTTCCGGTAGCCGCTTCTCGGCCCTGTGATCCTCCCAGCGTGATGGGTTTTCCGGTTACTACACCCGGTGAATCTTCTCCTTTGGTTTTATTGTATTCGTCGAGAATCCATGCCATCTCGCGTTTGCCGGTTCCCATGTCGGGGGCAGGAATATCTTTATTTACGCCAAACACATCCTGCATGGCATTGGCATAGGCGCGTGTAAGCCTTTCGAGCTCGCCCACAGAAAGCAGACGCGGATCGCAGTTTATGCCGCCTTTTGCGCCTCCGTAAGGGATATTGGCCACTGCACATTTAAAGGTCATCCATGCTGCCAGCGCCTTCACCTCGTCGAGATTTACATCGGTGGCGTAGCGGATGCCTCCCTTGCTGGGACCCAAATGGGTGCTGTGCACCACCCGGTATCCTTCAAATACCCGAATGCTGCCATCGTCCATTTGCACAGGCAGACTCACCATCACCATTTTCTGGGGATGACGAATGACTGCGGATGCATTTTGTGAGAGTTTAAGTTTATCGACAGCGATGTCGAGGCGTGCCATCACTTCTTCGAACATACTGGTGTGTTGCACGGTGTCTGATGACTTCGGATTTTGTTTGGTCGTTGATTTTGGCATAAATCTATGGCGCTATTGATGCGGCGGGCGAAATTAGAGAAAGGAGTGGGTTAAAAAAATATTGTCATAGAATTTCAGCAATTTTAAGGAATGCATACACAAATGGGGCGGCATACATCAGGGAATCAAAACGATCGAGCAGTCCTCCATGACCGGGCAAGAGGGTACCGCTATCCTTGATTCCCAGGTTGCGCTTGAAGAGCGACTCCACCAAGTCCCCGAGGGTTCCTGCCAAAGCCGTTAAGGCTGCCAATCCCATCCATTGAAGGGAGGTCATCCCTCCCAAAAAATATGGAAAAACAAATCCTGCTGCCATCGCAGCTGCAATGCCTCCAAGGGTACCTTCAATGGTTTTTTTTGGAGAGAGATGGGGTGCCAGAGGTGTTTTACCAATCAGGCTCCCCGTGAGGTAGGCAAAGGTATCGTTGATCCATACTGAAAAGAGCATGCCCAAAAAAAGGTCAGGACGATAGGTTTCGGGATGAGCATCATGACCACTCATCAAACACATGAGACCGAATGGCACGGCGATGTAAAGAATGCCCATAGATGCCAATGCAGCAGAGAGCATAGAGGCTTTTTCTCCCTGAAACAACTCAGGTACAAAAGGCAAAAGCAGCATGCAATAAACCAGTTCCTGCAAGTGGGGCACCGGAAACAAAAATGCATGAGAAAAATGCAGGAAGAAGAGCAGACCGCCCAACACTGTTATCAGCACTTGCTGATAGGCATGAATCCTTGGCTGCAACACCCGGTAATATTCAAGCAGGGAAAAGATGACCACCGCAAAAAGCAGCAAACCGAAGGTGTATACATGAAAACTCACACAACCCATCATCACGGCAACAAATCCGGCTGCAGTTACAGTGCGGGTAACAAATACCGAACGCTTAGTCTCCATTTCCGGACAGGTTTAAGGTATGCAATGCCATCACAACCTGAGAGCGGTGCACATACAGCTCCGATTCTCCGAACATCTGGTAAGCGTGGTCTTTTTTATCTATAACTACTGAATGAATATCCTGTTCGAGAAGTTTTCCCTGCATAAGCAGGATGTTTGCCGGGGAAGCATCAGACATGATTTTTACCCAG
Organism: Bacteroidota bacterium; assembly: GCA_046297395.1. Lineage (GTDB taxonomy): Bacteria > Bacteroidota > Bacteroidia > UBA4408 > UBA4408 > JBEICQ01. The sequence goes on along the minus strand of JBKCNM010000028.1, from coordinate 1,250 downwards.
TCTTTTTCCATTATTCCGCATTTTGCACGGGTTCATTCACATCAAGCATAAACACAAACAAGTGGGGAGCTCCCGCTTGCTGTGAGGGAGAGAGAATATTTACCCAGGGAGGAAGTACGCCTGCATGCATCCACTTGAGTTTACGCAGGGCTTCCCGGTGGTTGGGCGATACCTGAGCCGTGTGACACAAGAGCAGGAGGTGAGAAAAATGTGCACTCACCAGTCGCGCACCCTGCATATGTGAACTAACTACAAGCGAGCCGGTAGAAGCGATGGCCTGTTCGCATGAGGCAAGTGCTGCCATGGGAAGAGGTTTGCCCGATACTGCCTGGGGCTCAAATGAGATGCCTTTGTTTCCCAGGAGTTGCTGCAAGCCTGCTTCTGCACAGAAAACATGATCGAATCCCTGCTCACGCATGACATATCGGAGATTTTCAATAAACTCATCTTCGTCCAAACAGAAAACAAAGCGTCCGCCCGCTTCGGTAAAATGCTGTGCAAAGGCAATTTCATCAGGCTCTCCCGCCATATGAAAAATGGGAGTTTCATAATCCACCGCTACCGGTTCCCTGTTGGCTTCCTTTCTCTTGTTCATCAGAGCAACGCGCACACGCTTGATTAGCTTCTCACGGGAAGTACTCTCTTCCATGTACTTTATTTTTTTTACAAATGTATGGCTTGATACAAAAGCGCCCGGCCTGGTGAACTGAATTTATCAACAGGTTTATTCAGCAAGTAACCTGCCTCCACAACTCTTGCGTAAAAATGGCATAAGGTTTGTAATTTTACAATTATGTTCCGCGTTTCAGTTCTCATCCTCCTTGTGTTCGCAAGTGCAACATGTGTTGCACAGAGCGAGCTTATTGGTGATGAGGAAAAAGCCCCCGTAAACCTCCAAACAAGAATGTACAGAGGCATTGTGGTTGACGGCGATACACTGGCCAGCGTAACCCTTCCCACCCTTTTGGTGATGGAAACGCACCAGTTTAAAAACAACAAACAGCGCAAACACTACTGGAAACTCGTTTACAATGTAAAAAAGGTCTTGCCCTATGCCCGCCTCGCCGGAAAAAAAATGCGTGAGCTCAATGTGCAGATGGCAAACATGGCACCCCCTGAGCAAAAAAAATTAATTAGAGGCGTGGAGAAGGAAATCAAAAAAGAGTTTACCAAAGACATTGAGAACATGACTTATTCTCAAGGCCGTATTCTGCTCAAACTCATCGACCGCGAAACAGGGCTCACGGCCT
>JBKCNM010000027.1:0-5247 GCA_046297395.1 Bacteroidota bacterium | reverse complement strand
AAGCAGAACTATGTATGAAATAATTTTCCCAGAAATTATACTTTTTCAATTTTAAAGTAAGAAGTTGAAATAGTACCAACTACTGAATCTGCATTAACTGCGTTTAAAAAGGGTTTCTCAATATCCCGAGCTTGTGGTTGAGAATCAGAGATAGTAACTACTTGAAAGGATATTCCAGGTGTTACTGCGAAACGTGAGCTCCCTCTCTTAACGCTTTTCTGCTGCTTTAAAGTTACATTCCAGGTTTTTGACAGATAATAGTTTTTAATTTTTCCTACTCATAAGGCTTTTCGGATTACGCCCCGTTTTTTTTAGTGGGTTCTGCTCCACTTTCAAATTTGTATCAACCTCTTTTTTAATTTAAAAGAATGAAGACACTTAATAATTGCAAATAAAGTTAAACGAGGAATAGATGCATGCAACATATATGACTTAATAAGTCGCGTTAGTACTTATATGCTACTATTAAGGATGTTTTACTTATATCGTTCATTGAAATAATGCCGGTGAATAACCCTGCGTTATGAGTATGATTCCTCAATTAATGTATGAAAAAGAGGGAAACGGAACATTATTTTAAAAAAATGAAATATGCACCCTTCCATCAATCGTTTTGTAGCTCAGCAAGCTCAATGAGTGGTTTTTGGGTGGCTATGAAAATTGTAGTTTGTTACCCAATTGCAATTGTTCATTTTCAATTTCTTTCCTCACTTAATTAAACCGAGGCGCCAAACAAATAACCGGCTAAACCGGATAAGCCCATCGCCAGACTTCCACCAATCACTACCCTAAGCACTGCACGCATCACCGGTGCACCACCTGTTCGTGCAGAGATGCCTCCCAAGGCCACCAATGAAAGGATGGTAAATACATACAAGGCATATTCCATGATAGGCAATGGTGAAAACAAACAAACGAGCAAGGGCAAGATTCCCCCGCAAGCAAAAGCCGCACCGGATGCCATGGCAGCCTGCAGAGGTTGCGCCTTGCTCGTTTCTGTGATGCCCAACTCATCGCGCACATGCGCAGCCAGTGCATCAACCTCGGTGAGCTCCTTCGCCACCAACATGGCCGTTTCTTTTTTCAGTCCCCTTCTCTCATAAATCTCCGCCAGAATATGTAATTCTTCTTCCGGCATTTCCCGCAGCTCTTGTCTCTCTCTCTCAATGTCTGCCTTCTCTATATCCGTTTGGGAACTTACCGATACATACTCTCCTGCCGCCATAGACAAGGCTCCTGCTACCAAACCTGCTACCGTGGCAAGCAATACAGGTTCGCGGCTTGTGCCCGCTGTGCTTACTCCAATGGCCAGACTGGAAATGGAAATGATGCCGTCGTTGGCACCCAGAACAGCTGCACGCAACCAGTTGCTGCGGTGTATGTAATGCGTTTGCATGTAGTTTTCTATAGTAATCATGGCTACCTGTTTGTTGGAAATGATGTGTGTTTGAATTTTAGAGCAAGGCAATATTTTTTTAAAATGTATTCATGTATTTGTAGGGTATCACAAAGGTGCGGGTTTTTTGTGGAACATGGGATTTGCTTTTCTCTGCTTCCCAAGTTATGTATTATGCCAGGAACCTCGCTTTGTATGATCCCTTCATGAGCATGCATTCCTTGGTTTTTCCAAACCAACGATACCTTCTTGAAGCAATGAAACGATATAAACCATTTCGCAGAAAAAGGGGTAAAACCAAGCCTGTTCGCATCAGCGGCCAAGCCCCTCCAAGATATCCACAAACACCAAGCACGGCATCCGATTCTGTGAGGATCTTTCCTTTGTGAATGAGCACGAGAGATTTGGGAATACGCTCACCTAAGATGGATTGAGCAAGGAATTCTTTAGCCGTCTCTCCTTGCAGGGTGGCAAACCTCAGCACCGGTTTTTTTTCCCTGCGTAGAATAAATTGTACCGCGCCATTACATAGCGCACACTCCCCATCGAAAAACAAAATTGCCTCTTCTGTCTTGTTTTGTGTGGCAGGTCCCCTCTCTTGCATGCGCCGGGTTTGATGAATTATTTTTATAAAGTACTTCCACAAAAGTAGAGGAATATGACGAATATCATGTTTTTCTCTGATGCCTGTCATTTCTTCCCAAAAGAGGCCGGGGTACTTTTGAACCCGTAAACAACAAACTTTTCGCCATGTTGGTAATGCTGTTTCTTCTGTGTTTGATTTTTCCTTTCTGTCTCGGATTTTTTCCACCTTTTTTATGGGGAGTAAAAACCGGACTGATGAAGGAAAATTATGCTCGCTCGTTCGGTGTACTTTCTGATAAAAGACCAAAGAAAGATGGGATGAGGAAAAACGCTCTCACATATTTTACACACTCTATTATGTTTTTACTCCAAACTTTTACAAGGTTTATTTACTTGTTTGTGGCCCTTGTTATTTCCTTTCTTTTTTTATTACAGATTTTTCGTAGGCAGCTTATAGCATGGATGAAACCATCCAATGAAGCCCCATGTAATCAACACATGGAACTTATGGATTCTTTCTTCATGATGTTTAGCGGAGTCAGTCCTTTTTTAGTCCGTTCCCAATGTGATGATTGGTCTAGTACAAGCCATGTGCAAAACCCAATCACTCATCCAATTTGCATCACTTATCAAAAACAATCAATATGATTACCATCAAAAAGCTTTATACCAAATGTCTTTCACAGGCTTCCTATTACATTGAGTCCAATGGCGAAGCAGCAGTGATTGATCCCATCCGAGACTTTGCTGTTTATACCACACTGGCAACTGAGAGAAATGCTCAGATAAAATACATTTTTGAAACGCATTTCCATGCCGATTTTATTTCCGGACATCTCGATTTGCAAAAAGCAACAGGCGCCTGTATTATTTATGGTCCTGAAGCTGTACCGGTATTTGCTGCGCATATAGCAAGGCATAACGAGCAGTTTGCTTTGGGTGATGCAATATTCGAAGTACTGCATACACCGGGACATACCATTGAGTCGAGTTGTTTTTTGTTGTTCGCTGAAAAGAAATTTCCTGTGGCTGTATTTACCGGTGATACTCTTTTTAATGGTGAAGTAGGCAGGCCGGATTTGCTAAGTGCAAACTTCGACAAATATGTCCTGGCAGAGAAACTCTATCACTCCCTTCATGGCGTGCTTGCAAAGCTACCTGATGAGGTTTTGGTTTATCCGGGACATGGTGCAGGAAGTGCCTGTGGTAAAAACATTGTTTCCGGACATACCGGTAACATGGGTGAACAACGCAAAAGTAACCATGCTTTTTTACTTACAAGAAAATCAGATTTTATTGCGGCAGTCGTAAACGATTTACCGCCGGCACCTTCTTATTTTTTAAAGGATGCAGAGATGAACCGAATCGGTTATCCATCGCTGAATCACATTTTAGAGCAAGCCTGTAATGCCTTAACGCCGGAGGTATTTGCCGGTTTGGCCGAAAATCCAAATGTCCTTGTACTGGATGTGCGCGAAGGAACAAGCTATGGAGAGTCGCATGTGCCCGGTAGTATTCATATAGGACTTGACGGAGCCTTTGCCATCTGGGCCGCCACGCTTTACGATCTCGAAAAAGACATCCTTTTAATAGCTCCACACGGTAGAGAAGAAGAAGCGGCTACGCGTTTGGCTCGAGTAGGGTTTTCAAAAATTTTAGGGTGCCTTAAAGATGGAATGATTGGATGGAAAAAAGCCGGTAAAAAAGTGGCACATATCGAATCTATTGATGTTACAGATCTGATGTATTTTATGGATTCATCCGACTACAAAATTATTGATTTAAGAAAATCCGAAGAAGTGAAACAAATGCGTTTGCCGCATGCTTTGCAGGTGCCACTTGCCGAACTTCCATACAGACTTCATGAATTCAGCAAAACAGAAAAATATATTCTTTACTGTGTATCCGGCTACCGATCTATGATAGCGGCCAGTATTCTCAGGCATGCAGGTATCAGGCAGTTACTCAATGTAACCGGTGGCGTGAATGAAATTGCAAAGCATGCTCCTCAACTATTGTTGTATTGACAAATTGACCCGAAAAAAATAAAAAGACTGAAAAATTGACTCATACAACCAAAATAAAATGAAATAATGACCGTATTAAAGGCAAAAATTAATTCGGCATACAAGTTGTCAATCAACCCGAAAGAAAACCAATAAAACAAACCTATAAACCAAGTAAAAACCTCAAAAAAAAACCATTATGACACTCATGAGAATTCCCTTCAAAAACCTTTTCGACAACAATCTTTTGTCTGAAAATCCATTTGCCGCCATGGATCAGTTTTTCACTGATAACAACTTTCCTGATTTGCCTCCTGTAAATATTGCAGAGAACGAAAAAGGATACAGCCTTGACTTCAAGGTTCCGGGCTTCAGCACAGATGATTTCAAGGTATCCATTCATGGAGATGTGCTTACAGTTTCTGCGGAAACAAAATCACAGCACACTGAAAAAAAAGACCAATACACACGCAAAGAATTTTCGCAGCGTTCTTTCCGCAGGTCGTTCACGCTTCCTGAATTGGTGCATGACGACAAAGTAGATGCACGATACGAAAATGGAATTTTAAAAGTATTCCTTCCCAAGAAAGAATTACAAGCCAAGGCTCTTGCCAAGGAGATTAAAGTGAATTAAAAAAACCCTGTTTGTTTTATATGTGTTACCGGGCGGCCATAAGAGGCTGTCCGGTTTTTTTATGGTGATTCTGCCCAGGGAGAGAATTTAAGTATGCGCCCATCTACACTTAACAGGAATTTTAAAAAATGTTTTTCATTTTATCTAATCTCCACTAAACCCACTCAAAACTCAGCCGAAATTCCCGCCAGCAAAGGAAGACAAAGACTTTAAGAAAAGTGGAAGCCTTGGACACTTTTTAGCCTTTGTCTTCTGGTCAGCGCAGCTGATTGCCTCGGGAATTTCTTGATTTTTTTGGTTACTTTTTGCATCAAGGCTACCGAGCAAAGCGAGCTCGCGAATACCTTGAAAAAACAAGCCTTCATGAGCAAAAAAGTAATTGGGGTTTGGGGCAACGCCCCATTTGGGATAGTAAAAAAGTAACGCACTCACCAATATCACTCGAGCTGCCAAAAAGAAGGTTTTCTCAACACTTTTTAATTTCATCATAAATCAACAATTAACCACCTCCGAAATTCCCGCCGGCAAACGAAGACAAAGGTTTCAGAAAAAATTTCAGTAATCGTTTACCAAAAGGGGGATGACAAAGTCCCACAGCCAAACATTGCGACAATTTATTTTTACAC
>JBKCNM010000026.1:0-43240 GCA_046297395.1 Bacteroidota bacterium | reverse complement strand
CTTGAGTACAGTTCAGGGTTGGAGTAACATAAACCTAACTTTAATCGGACCTTCAGCCCAAAGCAGTTGGAATGGCCTGAGCAACAGCAATGCTATTGTAGGGCAGGCAGGGCATATCAGTAGTGCAGCTGCACTTTGTTTAAATTCAACAAATGGGGGGCAAAGCGATTGGTATTTACCTTCTATTCAAGAGCTAAATATGCTTTGGAATAATTACTATACGGTAGCCCGTTCATTGACTCAAATTTCCGGTGCCACACAATTGTCAACGGCCGCCTATTGGAGTAGTACGGAGAGCGACAGCGACGACGCGTGGTACTTCTACTTCGTCGATGGGAATGCCGGCAACGGCTATAAGTCCAACGCAAGCTATGTGCGTGCTGTTCGGGCTTTTTAACTATTCAACTATTTAACAATTTAAGATATACCGCGAAGCGGTCGAATTTTGTTAGGAATGAGTGCAATGTCAAGCTTGCTTGAATATTGCCGAGTGACGACACAAAATCATGAAAGTAATTTTTTCACCCCGTTAGATATGAGTTATTTTTACGCATTTGTTTTAAAGAGCGAAAAAGATGGCAAAAATTACTTTGGCTTTACTGGTGATATAAGGAAACGATTAAATGAGCATGAAAAGGGATAAGTAAAATCTACTGTAAATCGTCAACCACTAAAACTAATCTATTTTGAGGCTTGCTTAAATCAGAGGGATGCAACCAAAAGAGAGAAATACCTTAAGACATCTTGGGGTACAAGGTAGTTTTGAAAGATCGCCTCCCACCTCTTTCTGCAGCGTTTCATTTTAGAAACAGTTGTTTCCGAAACAGCCGTTTCGCATATATACTTATTTTAGAATGTTGTCAATAAGGGGGCATTGGGGAGTTTGATGATTCCGAACCCTCTCTGTCCCTCGCTTGCGTGCCTGCCGCATATGCCAATTGGCAAAACAGTGACCCTCCTCTGGGTTCTCTGCGTGAAAAAAAATTAACGATAACAATCGATTTCACGCAAAGGGCGCAAAGTGTTTCACGCAAAGGGCGCAAAGATGTATCACGCAAAGTGCGCAAAGACAATTCACCTTTTTAATCTTCTATAAGCATAAAAAAACCGAAGAAGTAATTGAAGTGATCAGAATACTTCATGAAAGAATGGATTTGTAATAAAGAATAATTGAATAAAATTGACAGCGCCCTCGCTAACACAAGCGTCCAACTTTTTGATTTACAAAAATCACATTTGCCACAAGCGTCCCGCTTGCGGCAGCAGGCACAATACCCGTCCGGAGCTGTGATGGAAAATTTTGTCTATAGCAAAATCAGCCTTAGACGCCAAGGTCATTCTGCTTGTTTGTAATCCGGGAAATCAGGCTCCGGTTTTGCGGACTGTAACAGTTTTTTTGGCAGCGTTGTTGCTCACTGCTTTCACCTTGCTTCCTTCGTTTCTGAAACTGCCGTGCTTTTTTTCTTCAGCGGTTTTTGGAAGTTCTTTTCCTTCTGTTTTTCCTTCTGTTGATTCTCCCTCTTCTTTTACTTTCAGGTTATCGGTTTCCTGCAGTAGGTTGTACCAGGAAAAGAGCTTTTTAATGTCGCTTTGGTGCACCCTTTCGCGATCGTATTCAGGAAAAAAAGATTCCATGTATTCCAGTTGCTCCTGCACAGATGCTTTTGCTGAGACAGCAGGGCCGCCTTTTTCCTTGTCATGAATTTTTTGCATGACCTCAGAAAGAGGAACATCATCGGCAGTAGTATAGATGCTGATGTCTTCCAATGAACTCATGCGGTAATGCGCATGTGCCATCATTCTTTTTTTGTCACTGATATTTTCAACCACAACACCATTTTTGGCCTGTGCAACCACTTTGTAAAGCCCCGGGTAACCGGCAATGGCTAGGAATCCGTGTAAGTCAATCATCTTTTTTAGCAATTATCTCTGCGAAACTATGTGATTTTTTGCATTATTCAAATTAAGAATAAACGCTTGTCTCAGAAAGGAAGCCTTTATTGGCTTTTGGATTACACCTGATGGATGTATCATAATAGGTAGAAACTTCCCCAGTCTAACAAGGATACCCGGTCTTAAGCCGCCGGGTAAATCCTTTGCTTTTTTTACTGAAGGACCAAAAGAAATCTTCAATGATTTTGCATCTGATAGTTCTATTGTTGTGTAGTTTTTTATTGCATATACCCTGCAAGTGTTATGTATGCACTGATATTTATATTCTTCATTTTGCTCTCTTATAAAATAAAATTTGGCTTGCCTCCCTTCAATGAATGCGGCACCATTGTGTTTGTTCCTGCTGTTGGCAAACACAATCATAAACCTTTGAGCTTGCAGGCAGTAATCTTGATATACAAGCCAGGCTTGATGAAAAAGCAGGAGAACAAGCATAGCGAAAAGGGGTTTTTTATTGAATCCGTAGAGAGTGGCAAGCAGCATGATAAGGGCGATGACAAGCAGGAAGATTTCGGGTTTTGAAAGACCAATGTTTTCACTTACCGCATAAGGCAATCCTGCAATTATTCTGAGTGTTTTTTCCATGCATTGGATAAGAAAAGTAATCAGCATGCTCATCCAGGCAGAGGGAATGCCTAACATCACCAGGGGAAGTTGAAGAAAGATGGCATACATGATAGCGGTAGAAATTGGAATGGCAAGGAGATTGGCAGGTATAAAATACCAGGAGAATCGATGAAATTCAGAAAGACAAACAGGAAGGGTGAGCAGGGTAGCAGCCAGTGAAGCGATAGAGGTTTGCATAACCAGCTTTACAGGGCGTGATGGGTGCTCAGTGAATTTTTCTATCCAGGGTTGTGCAAGAAAAATACCTGTAATGGCAAGAAACGAAAGTTGAAATCCCACATCAAAAAGCCACATGGGTTTGATGCATAACATGACCAGTGCAGAAGCACATAAGAGGTTGATGGCTTGGCCTTTTCTTTTCATCAGACCTCCTGCAACAAAGAGTGTACACATCATGCAGGCCCTTACTACCGGAGAGGACATGCCGGTTAAAAGGGCATAGCACCAAATGGCTGACACCAGTAAAAGACCTCTTAAGACATCAAACGATTTACTTGGCAGCACCAATTTCAAAAGGGCCTGTAAGGCAAGAATAACAATGCCGATATGCAAACCGGATACAGACAAGATATGCAGCACACCAGTATCTGCAAACAGTGTGCTTATTTCTCTCTCAATATGATCGTCATCCCCAAACACCAGTGCTGTAAGCAAAGCCAGTTCACCGGCAAGATAGCCTGCTTTTTTTAACAAGTTGATTCCTGTTTGCCTGTATTGAATTGATTTTGCGATTAAAAGATGCCCCTCAAATTTGCTGGTGATTTGCATGTTTTTTTTATGTACAAAAGCCTGGAAAAGGATGCCTTTTTTTTGGTAATGGTTTTTTGGTGAAAACTCGCCCGGATTTCTTGCGTCCGGCATTGGGCAAGGGCGTTCATAGATGAAAAGTTGTGAACCGTATTGAAGTTTTTTTGGAAACTTTTCTTTGCTTACAAGGAGCAAGTAACCATTGGCCGAAACCCATCGGCTGTTTATTTTTATGGCGGTAACTTCCAGGATGGCTTTGGATGAACGGCTTCCGATTTTAGGTTCATCGGTCACAAATCCTTTAAATGCCTGAATGCTGTTGAGCTGATGTTGTGAAAAATTTTTGTGCCCAAGCATCGGATTATTGAACTGATGACAGAGCATTCCACAGTAAATAAATCCGCACAGCAGCGTTTGTAATACAAGAGCAGATTTTCTCTGATGGGACTCAGAAAAGAGTGCAGCTAATAGAAATAAAAGTAGAAAGGGATAAATTGAGAGTTGTTCATGAGCAAGGAAGATGCCCAGCGAAAATGGCAATACAATCCTTGCAAAGGGATATAGATTGAGGTTCATAAAAATATAAAATAGGATGCATAAAAAATATAGTATTCATTGTTAGGTCAACATGACCGGGGGCTTAAGCGGCCTTGTGCGAAAATAAAAAAAACTACCGGCACCCAGCAAAATAAATATGAAAGAAATGATTTGGGCCTGTGTAACTCCACCCATCACATCGTACTCAGTATTCACACGGATTTTTTCAATCAGAAATCTTTCCACTCCATTGCAAAAAAGGTAGACCGAGAAAAGCACGAGGGTGTTTTTCATTCTCTTGCGAATACTCCAAAGGAAAAAGAAGATGAGAATACCTGCTACGGATTCGTAAAGCGGTGTAGGAAAAACGGGAAACTCCAGTTGGTTGCAATGGGCAGCGGTACATCCGGGAATGGGGATGCCGGCATCAATCACATTGTTGGGATATCTGAAAGCCCAGCACCAATCAGGAAAAAAGCTCATCCATGAAGGTTTGGGTGCAAGGTTTACAATGCCCCAATCGCCATCGCCGGAGAGTTGACATCCCATCCGTCCAATGCCATAAGCAAGCATCAGTCCGGGTGCAGCTGCATCCATGAGATGTGGAAAATAGATTTGATGTTTCATTGCATATACCCACAAGGCAATGGTTGCCACGATTAAGCCTCCATAAAAGGTAAGTCCGCTAAATGAGAGCAACGCTTCTACAGGATTCAGTAGGAACTCATCGATGTTTTCCAAATTGTGAAAGAGTTTTGCTCCAAGCAAGCCTGCTATCAGCGCAATCATCACAATATTTCCGAGGTGGTCCTGGGGCTTTACAATGACCTCTTTCACTTTCTCTTTGCTCTTGATGGAGGCTTCTGTCTCCCGGTATTGCAAATACATTGAAAACAGCATAGAGATGATTCCGCCAAAAGTACTCCCTCTCGCACTCAGGATAAAACCCTGAGGATCACTCACAAGTTCACGGTAGTAGATTATTGCATCAATCAGTTTATAACCGATGATAAAACCGGAAAGGGCAGGAAAAAGATAGTTTCCCCATTCATGACGCGCTCTGGCAATAAGGGTTTTTTTGATACCGGGCATCAAGCCGAGCTGGAATTTTCTTTCCAGCTCTTTGTGCAATGTGATGGCTGCGCCAATAAAGGCGAGCATGACAAAAAAACCAAATGTTTGTACGGGAAGAGGGATGTAAATTCCCAATAGGTCGTTCAGTAGATCAGTTATGGTTGGGTACATCAGCGGTTTCTTCTCCTGTTTATTTTTTTGCCTTCGTGTTTAGCTTCGTCATCTCTAAATAAGTTGTATCATCAACACCAATAAGGATGTAAAGGATGCCAACGAAAATGATAAATACGATTAGAAAAATAATCAGTCTTTTAATATTAAAATCATCAATTCCCACACGCTTATACATCGGCACATTTTCTCTGATGCGGACTTTTTTTCTCAGTCTGCCGGAATTTGGACTTATGCTGTACTTGCTATTTTCCATACATCATGTGCCCTTTTTTTCTTTGAGGGCTTTATTGATTGGCACTGCATTGCTCGCAGGCGTGCGTCCCGATCCTTGTCCGGATTCATTGATGGAAAAATAAACAACAGAGGCCATGAGCAGAATCAATAGGAGGACAACTAGAGGGTGTTTAACAAAATTGAGTACAATTTTAGCAAAGTTTTTCTTTTTCTTTTTCTTGTAACGGATGCGCTTTTTTAAGCGACCTGTTCTTTTTGAAATAGTGTATTTGTCTTCTGACATGAATTATTATTTAAAGTATTTATATCTGTTGTTTTACAAATGCTATGACCGTGGCGATCTACGCCCTCTAATTTAACCATTTGAATGGTATTAGCAAAAGCATCGGAATAGGGAATTTTTACCCTCAGGTAATTAGGGGAATAGCCAAGAAGAAAACCATCTTTTTCCTCCGTTTCGAAAAGTACAGGCAACTCACTACCATTGTATTTATCTGCAAAAGCAAGACTTTTGCTTGCCCCAAGGAGCCTCAATTGTTTGTTACGGTTTTGTTTTACTTCCTGTGACACCTGATTCGGTAAGTCAAAAGCGGGTGTTCCGGGTCTTGCACTGAATGTGAATACATGCAGGTAGCTCAGCGGCAAATCTTTGATAAATGTATGGGTTTCTGCAAAGTCTTCATCTGTCTCGCCCGGAAAACCAACGATTACATCTGCGCCAATGCCTGCATCCGGCATGAGTTTTCGGATGTATGCAATTCTGTCGGCATAGAGTTCGCGACGGTACCTGCGGCGCATGGCACCCAGGATCCTGTTTGAGCCCGATTGGAGAGGAATATGAAAATGCGGCATAAATACTTTAGAGGCTGCCACCATTTCAATCATTTCCGGACTCAGCAAATTGGGTTCAATGGAGGAAATACGGAACCTTATGTCGTGTCCGCAAACATTGAGCGCACCAATCAATTCTTCGAAGGTTTCTTTTCTCTCGCTGTCGGCCATTTTTCCGAAATCACCCACATTTACGCCGGTAAGCACAATTTCTTTGCAACCGGAGGAAACTATCTTTTCAACCTTTTGCAGGATGCCTTTAATGGTATCGCTTCTACTGCGTCCACGGGCTTTGGGGATGGTGCAGTAGGTACAAGGGAAATCACATCCATCCTGCACTTTTAGAAAGGTCCTCGTTCTGTCGGTTCCTGAAAAAGCTTCAATAAAACCTGCATGGTCTGCTGCTTCGCAACTATGTATCTCGGCGATGGCCTTTTTCTGAAGTTTTCCAATTAAGGGCAGGAGATTGAATTTTTCGGAAGAGCCTGCTACAAGATCTACGCCGGGTATGGCTGCTACCTCAGCCGGTCTGAGTTGGGCATAACAACCCGTAATGCAAACGAAAGCCTCAGGATTTTGACGATTTACCCTGCGCACAAGCTCCCTGCATTCTTTGTCTGCATTCTCAGTAACGGAGCAGGTGTTAATTACATATACATCTGCCGGATCAGAAAAGGCAGTACGCTGGTATCCCTCCTCCACAAATTGTCTGGCAACGGTAGATGTTTCAGAAAAATTCAGTTTACATCCCAAAGTATGAAAGGCAACTTTTTTGGCAGTGATCATCGCCGCAAAGATAATTGAAAAATCAGGTGGCGGATTCACCTTAAATTGACCTATCTTTCGGGCTGTGCAAAGAAATTCTTACCACCTTTTCTTTCTGCTCTCCTCTTGCCTGTTTTTTTCCTGTATGCATCAAAAACAGGAAACCCTCAAGATTTTCAGGTATAATGAACCCGGGGGCATTACCAGTTTAGACCCTGCTTTTGCAAGGACTACAGAAAATATCTGGGCACTGAATCAGCTTTTTAATGGTCTTGTGCAATTGGACAGCAACCTCCGGGTGGCTCCCTGTATCGCCTACAGATGGGAAATTACCGACAGTGCAAGGCAATATGTTTTTCATTTACGACAGGATGTGTTTTTTCATGATTCGCCTTGCTTCCGAGATAAAAAACGGCGTGTGACATCCGCCGATGTGGTGTATTCCCTTAATCGCTTGAAGGATCCTAAAACCGGTTCTCCCGGTGCTTGGACCATGTCTGCTGTAGCCCATCAAGGTATTTCTGCCCCTGATGACAGCACCCTCCTCATTCGGCTCACAAAGCCTTATTATCCTTTTTTATCCTTGCTTACTCATCCTTATTGCTCAGTTATTCCACCGGAAGCAGTTGCCTTTTTCGGAAGCAGTTTCAGAGCCAATCCGGTTGGAACAGGCCCTTTTATGTTTAAGGCATGGGCAGAAAATGAAAAACTGGTAATGAGAAAAAATCCTCATTATTTTGAATTGCTGATGGGCAAAAGATTGCCTTTTATAGATGGTGTAGCCATCAGCTTTATCAAAGACAGACAAACAGCCTACTTCGAATTTTTAAGAGGCAATTTTGATTTTATGAGTGGGATTGATGGTTCCTATAAAGATGATTTGCTTGATGAGAAAGGAAATTTACAGAAACGATTCAGTCAGATCAGACAGCATCGCATGCCTTATCTGAAAACCGATTACCTGGGCTTGCTCTCTTCGGGTCATCCTGCTTTGCAAAACAATTATTTCCGAAAGGCACTCAGTGCAGCCATTGATAGGGAAGAACTAATCAGGGTGCTCCGCAATGGAATTGGAGAAGCAAGCGGGGGTTCTTTTGTGCCGAAGCCCCTGATGGATGTTCAAATGAGTAAGAGAGAAGGAAGCGTTTCTATGGATGCTGCATCCTTGCTTAAGTTATCTGGTGTAAAAGTTTCCGAACAGATGCCTCTTGTCATTTCCACAACAGCTGCCTATGCCGATGTATGCGAATACATTCAGCAACAATGGAGCGCTCTGGGTATTCCCTGTAAGGTGGATGTTTTGCTTCCATCTGTTCAGAGCAAAGCCATTGCAGAGGGCAGTCTTATGTGTTTTAGGAAGTCATGGGTGGCCGATTACGCTGACGCCGAAAATTTTTTATCGGTTTTTTACGAAGGCAATATCCCGCCTGCAGGCCCAAACTATACACGATTTAATCATCCTGAGTTTAACCGTATGTACCGCGAGTACAATACTTCCATGAATGCTCATCGCGGGAAACTTGCCTATAGGATGGATAGTCTGGTGATGGCAGAACAGCCTGTTATCCCGCTGTACACCGATGAAGCGGTTGTTTTCTACCATGCCCGTGTCAGTGGCATGCAGTTTAATGCCATGAATCTGTTGCAATTAAAAACCACCGCCATGCAATGATGATGCGGTTTTATATAAGACGAAAGCCAATTGATTTTTAGAAAATCAATGCCCGTGCGAGGAAGAAAACAACAGCATATTTTCTTCAATCACTCCTGATGATGTGAGATAGTGCTCCGCAAATTGCAGACATGATTTTTCCATTTCCCTGTATGCCTGCAGGTTCATTTCGCCGAATGAATCCAAATAACTTACAAATGTCTTAGGGGTGTTCAGCGGAATTTCTTTTCCGATATTCTGTTCCTGTAAATTTTTCCAGGGAGTTTGGTCGCTGATGAGTACAGGCAATCCATGCTGCCATGATTCCATGATGATATGTCCGAAGTTTTCCCCTCTTGTAGGCATGAACAGCAGGTGATTTTGTAACATGACCTCGTGTATGTGCAAAGGTGAGAGCGGACCATGGTAATTGACCTTCACATGCGAAGGCAATTGCTCAATGGCTGATAAGCATTCCTGCCAGTATTCTGCCGCATAAATCGGTCCGTAAATATTGAATTCCATGGGAGCGCTCACATCTTGTAAAATACGGATGGCGAACAATAAATTTTTTTCCGGGGCAATCCTTGCAATGCTGAGCAGTTTACAAGGAGAAGAGAAGGTCCTTTCTTTTCGGTTTTGGTTATTGGGATTGGCCGGCAGATTGCCTGCTTTGATCACATGGTTTTTCGGAAACCACTTATTTATGTCTGCCACTTCACCTGCATGTGTTGCATGGAAAGTTACTTCCTTGAATAGTCCGCTCGTTTTGGCATATAGAAGAAACAACCATTTCTTGATTGGTTTTACCCTGAGCGCAGAAGGGGCCAGCATGCCTCTGGCGGCCAGAATGATTTTTTTGTGCGGAATAAGTTTGAGCGGAAGCCTGGTAAAGTTGGCTGAATACAAGCCATTGAGATAGGCAAAATCAAAGGATTCGGCGCTGATGATTTGTTGAAGAAAGTGCGTGTTTTGATTCCTTTTTGAAAGGTAGATTACCCGGTGTCCGCGGTCTGTTTTTGTCCAGCAATCGCATGGCACTTGCATCAATTCTTCATTCCCGGGATATTCCATGTTTCCTGTGATTACCGAAAACCTGAATTCTCCCGAGAGTCTTTCGATGAGATTGAGGCATGATTGCACGGGGCCACCTGCCTTGTAGGCAGGGTAGAACCAGTCGATAAAAATGAGGATATGTTTTTTTTCAGACACTGATTTGATTGGTTTCCAGCCAGTGATTTAATGATACAAGATGCCAAATACGGCTCCAGGTGGCATGTGGTCTGTCATCAAGGAAATCTTTAAAAAGGGAATCAAGTTCAGGGGCATGCACGAATTCCATTTTTCCAAGGGCATGAATCTGTGCTGAGGCAAAGTCGTGCAACTCATTTTTGAGCCAGTGTTTCCAGGGGAGCGTGACTCCCATCTTGGGACGATGAACAATTTCCGGAGGCAGTTTATCTCCCAGCGCATCTACCAGTAATTTTTTGGGTGTGCTGGGCATTTTGTAAGAATCTTCAAGGCCGAGGACATACTCCACAAGGGTATAATCTAAAAAAGGGACCCTTACCTCCAAGGCAACAGCCATGCTCATTTGGTCGGTATCCCTGAGCAGAACATGTTGCATGTAGCTATACATTTCTGCATATGAAACACGGGAAAGGAGATGTTTATTGTCGGGAAAACAGGTTGCTGCCTGACGGGCTATTTCTTCTACAGCATTTGCTGAGGGGAAGAGATTTTTAGTAAGTGTTTGGAGGTAATCTTCGCTAAATAATTTTCTTGATCCTGCGTAGAAAGAAGGAAAGTTAATTTCTTTTTGTCTCAGCAGTTCTGCCAGTTTGAGGAGGGAAGTTTTCTTCCCCGAAATGGTCATGAGGTCTGCCATACTTTTGCGAAACATATGTGGAATGTTTCCAAGCCAGGAGAGTTTTGAAAAGTTAATGGCATGATTAAATACCGGGTAGCCTGCGAAGAGTTCATCGCCCCCGAGTCCGCTTAAAGCCATGGTGATACCTGCCATGCGCGTGGCTTTGGAAACCACAAAGGTATTTGGTCCGTCGTTGCTGGGGTGATCTGTGGCCTGCATGGCATACGGTAATTCACGCAGAAAATCGGCAGGGGTGAGCCGGATTTCATGGTGTTTTGTACCGTATTTTTCTGCAACCATCCTGGCATATTTTGCTTCGGAAAACTGCTCTTCTTCAAAAGTTACAGAAAAAGTACTAACGGGTTTTTCGCTGTATTGGCTCATCATGGCCACTACGGCAGAGGAGTCGATGCCTCCGCTAAGAAAAGCGCCGAATGGCACATCGCTTACCAATCGTCTCTGTACTGCTTCCCCAAACAAATGCTGCACATTGTAAAGTACTTCTTCACGGCTTACGCGCTCGGTTTTGGTAAAATTTTTTCCTGCATTCCAGTAGCATTCGGGTAACAATGCCTGCTTGTGTTTTATTTTCATGTAGTGTCCCGGCATCAGCATGTATACATTGCTGATCAGCGTTTTTGGGGCATGTACAGTATTGTACCTGAAATAATCTGAAAGGGCTGTGGTATTTAATTTTCTTTCCGGAATTCCGGAGGCCAGCAAGGCCCTGATTTCAGATGAAAAAACAAAACAATTGTGGTTGACGAAATAATAAAAAGGCTTGATGCCCATGCGGTCTCTGGCAACAAAAAGTTCATGACATTCGGCATCATAAAAGGCAAAGGCAAACATTCCGTTTAACATTGAAAGCGCTTTTTCCTTGTAATATATGCATGCATACAAAAGCACTTCAGAATCTGTCTCACTGAGAAATTTAGTTTCGGGAAAATCAGCAAGGATGATTTTTTTTAGCTCTCTGTAAGTGTATATTTCTCCATTGAAGACAAGGCCATAACGGTTGTTGTGGGCAGTCATGGGTTGTCCACCTGCATCACTCAGATCGATGATTGATAGCCTTGCATGTCCAAGTGTAACCTCCCCGTGTTGCCAGGTGCCTTGTCCATTGGGGCCGCGGTGACTAAGTTTATCATTCATCTGCATCACTCTGTTAAGATCCTCGGGTGAGCAGGCTCCTGTGAAGATGCCGTTAATTCCGCACATGCATCAGGTTGATTAAACTGTTGGCCCATCGTTCGGGCGTAAATGTGCCGGCAAGGCGATGGGATTCGTTGCTCATTTCTACGAGTTCTTGGTTGCTGAGCCGCGTAAAGCTGAGTAATTTTTCTTTGAGTGCTTTCTTATTTTTTGCCGGGAAGATATAACCATTTTTGCCCCTTGAAAAAAAGCTGGTGATGGCTCCCACCGTGCTGCTTACCAGAACGGGCATGCCGGCGGCGCACATCTCCTGCAAAGCCACGCCCCAGGCATCATGGTGACTGGGCATGACAAAGACGGAGGTTTGGCTGATGATGTTTTCCATGTCTGCCGGTTGAACAAAGCCAAGGTGCACTATACCCGGAGATTCAAAGGGAGGTAATTGTCCTGTTCCTGCACACCAAAGTTCCCAGTCAATATGATGTTCTTTTTTCAGTTCAACATAAGCCTGCCACAAATCTGTGATGCCTTTTACTTCCAGGTAGCGCCCCACATATAAAAATCTTTTGGGATGCTGTCCGGCTTTTGCTGATTTAGTCCTTTCGAAGATATCGCTGAAGTGTTTAAAATCGCAGGCATAAAGCCCGGTGATGATTTTATGATCGGGGTATCCGAGTTTTTTTGCGAACTTTTTTTGTTCTATTCCCGGAACAAAACAATGGGAAAATTTATTCTTGATAAGAATAGGGGAGGCAATAGCGGCAAAATGCTGTCGGAGACTTCCTTTCCATTTGTTGTCGAAGATAAGAACAGTGGGAATTTTGCCATGAAAATAGCTGCATACCTTGAGGTAAGCTTTGTCTTTCCAGCCAGAACAGATGACCATATCAGGATTGAACTGCATGCAGGTATCCACCAGTTGGTTGTCGCTAAAATCTGTACGAAGGTGCAAGGTGATATTAGGATGAGTATATCCGAATTTAAAAGGGGCTTCCTTGTTTAGCGGCAGGCGTATGATTTGAATACCGGCTCCTGATTGAACTGCCAGGGCATTCACGCATGCCATGATGTATTCAGACAGCTCATTAAACAGAATCAGAATTTTCATGGGCTCGCAAAATTAATATAAGCACCGGGTTTTGCCTCATTCTTGTAAAATAAAGAAAATCAACTTGTTCACTTAAATTCAAAAGAAAATAGGATTTTGGTTTGTGAATCCCGATTTGGTGTTTACTTTTGCAGCCCGAAATCAACTATCAGGAATCCTGATACAAGGTTTCAAAATCTTCCCTCCAAGAGTGGGATAGGATTCCGTAGCTCAGTTGGTAGAGCACCACACTTTTAATGTTGGGGTCCTGGGTTCGAGCCCCAGCGGGATCACAAAAGCCGGTTAACCGGCTTTTTTTATTTAAAAAGATACTGCCCAATAGAATCCGGGATATTTCTTGTTAAAATTAGGTTTGTTCTCCTCCCGGGTTTTACCGAATGATTACTTTTGATTCACTGTGCAGGAAGATCCCACATATGACCCCGGAAAAGTTGTTCACGAAATGGCAGAATCTCTCTCCCGTCAATGGGAATTGAGGTCTGAGCTCATTCGTTTGCAGGCGCTCGAAGTGGCAGCCAAATCCTCAGGCTATATTTTCGCATTCATCGTGCTTGTTACCTTGGGTTTTTTTACGGTTGTATTTGTCAGTGTACTTATTGCTTTGGCATTGTCACAATGGTTGCAGAGCTATGTGTATGGTTTTGGTATTGTGGCTGTGCTTTATCTTGTTTCTTTTCTGCTTTTTCTTATTAATCACCGAAAGTGGTTGGTTCATCCAATGGCCAATCAAGTGATTCAAACCATGCAATCCGATTCAGATGGCCAAGGTCAATAACCTCACAGATTTGGCCAATCGCAAGGCCGAGATACGAAGCCGGCTTAGCCTTGAGCAGGAAGGCGTGAAGAGCCGCCTGGATTGGATTTCAAAAAACAAAAGTCTCCTAATCTGGGAATGGGTAAGACCCAAACAAGGATTCATGGCAGATATCCTTCAGGCGGTAGTACCACCCATGATGAAAAATGCGGGCAATGAATTTGCTTCGAAAATGGGAAAGGCACTTTATGAAAAATACCTTGAACCTAGTGTTTCAGGAATTTTCGGTAAAGGCAAAGAGGGAAACTGAGGCCTTTAGTTGCCTTCTATCCATTTAATGATTTCGGCGTCTGCCGGCTGCACTGAGGAAGGCAACATTTTCACCAAGTTTCCATCAGCATCTACAAGGTATTTCTGGAAATTCCATTTTACATCAGAATCCAATTTTCCATTCTCAGCTTTTTTGGTCAGGAATTGATAAACCTCATTCTGTTCAGAACCCTTTACATCCGATTTTTTCATCAAGGGGAAAGTAACCCCGTAATTCTTGCTGCAAAACTGTTTGATATCTGCTTCCACACCGGGTTCCTGCCCGCCAAACTGGTTGCAGGGAAAAGCAATGATTTCGAAGTTTTTGTTGTGGTATTTGGCATATAACTCCTGAAGCTGCGCATATTGGGGAGTATAACCACATTCGCTGGCAGTATTTACGATGAGTAATTTTTTGCCCTTGTATTGTGAAAAATTTACTTTTTTACCGTTGATATCGGTAAAGCTGAGTTGGTGCAAATTTTTATTTCCCATGGCGAACATGAATAAGCATGTAACTGAAAGAATAAGGGTAAGTGTTAGTGATGATGTTTTCATATTCCTCTAACAAGAAAACCCCGTAAAGGTTTTGCCTATTTTACAGGCAGTGTCAGAAAGGTATTAATTCTGAGATACAGGATTTGATGAGATTTCCTCTTGTGGAATCTTGAACAGAAATTGCCTGTATTGCAGGAAAGGCGCTCCTTTCCTTAGGCTTTTACCCATTCTGCGGAGGTTGAGGTAACGGTCGCCTTCAAAGATGAGCTCTATGCGTCTTTCATTCTGAATTTTATCCATCAAACCTGCCGTGGAAGTTTCGGGAACATAGTTGTTTTTATAAGCCCTTTGCCTTATTCGGTTGTAGGCAGTAAGTGCCTCTGTTGCATTCCCTATCATCATTTGGCTTTCTGCCAGGTTCAGGTAAAGTTCTGCAAGCCGGATGTATATGAGGTTTGGAGAAACCTGTGTGCTGCCCGTGCCAATCACACTTGCATATTTGCGACTAATTCTGTTGGGAAAAAACATGCCTCTGCGTCTGTCTGTGGTGGGTATGGCATCATAAATGGAGGGCTCAACAGTAAAGGCAACAACACCACCTCTATTAAAGAACCAGTTGGGCAAAACATTGCTGTTGTCAATGCTGATGTTTTGCAAACCAAAAATTGTTTCATTCAAGTTCGAGGGTGGATTTCCGTTAATGGCATAATATAACTGAAGTGAATCGGCGAGGCTGTAGCGCCCGGAGTTGATGACCTGGTTGGAATAATTTACGCATTCCGAATACTTGCCTGAGTAGAAATACACTCTTGAAAGCAAGGCACGGGCCGCGTCTGCCGAGGCAACTGTGGTTGATTTTTCAATACCTGCCGATGATAAATTGCTTTCTGCCTCTTTGAGATCTGAGATAATTTGGTTGTAACACTCTTCAATGGTGGCGCGCTTTTGTCTGAAATCATCTGTCAGGTTTTTGATGGGTTTTAACCGCAATATAATGCCTGATTGTTCTATTTGATTTTCAGACATGTTGTTGGTATTGTATGGCATGCTCCAAAAGCGCATCAATTCAAAATGAACCAATGCCCTGATAAATAATGCTTCACCCCTGATGCGGTTTTTGTTTCTGTTGTAGGTGGGATCAATTTGCACCTTCACATTGTTGTCTATTGCATCAATTACATAATTGGTTCTGCTGATGGCAGTGTAACAATCTCTCCACATATCGCGCAGCGTTCCAATTTGAATGGATGTGGTGCCATTGTAAATTTCGAGTGTACCAAAGGGCGAAAGACGATTTTCATTCATGCGGCTGTCATCCGACATCATCTCGCCATAAATAGTCATGTTTCCACCCAGCACATTGCCGCTTTGCAAGGCATCATAGGCAGATATGAGCAAGATGTTTACATCATTTACAGAGGTAATGGCAGCGTTGGATAGAAGCAGTTGTTCCGGTCTTGGGGAAAGAAGTTTTTTACAGCTTCCAACTGTGAGGGCAAAAGCCACAAAACAAAAAAAGAGGAGTTTCTTTTTCATGATTTAAAAATTGAAGTTGATACCAAAAATGACAGATGCAGCCTGTGGTGTCTGGTAGGAGGGACCACTGAAAGATACATTGCCCTGTTGGGAATTTGTATTCACATTTCTGATTACCTCAGGATCCCAGCCCGGGAAACGGGTAAAGGTTCGCAGGTTGTTTCCTGTGGCAAATATCCGCAGCTTGCTCAGTTTTATTTTGCTTACGAATCGTTCAGGAAAAGTATAGGCAAGTGTCACAGTGCGAAGCCTGATAAAGGCAGCATCATAAAGGAAACGATCCGAGTTCACTGCATCGTTGTATCGGGTAAGTCCGGGCACCGTGGATACTACACCGTTGTTGGGATAAGCATCCAAAATTTCCCTGCGTTGTGCATCGGTTTTCCACAAACCAATCTGTCGTTTTGCAGGATCGTCATATATATAATTTCCAACCTGGAAATAAAGCAGGAATGAGAGTTCAATGCCATTGTATGTGAAACGATTATTGATCCCTCCAAAAAAGGTAGGCATGGGATTGCCGCGTGGAACGCGCTGGTTGTAAAAATACCCGGCATCTCTAAAAATCATTTCATTGCCCAGTGAGTCCAGATAGATGGATTCACCGGCTGTGTAGGTAATAAGTGAATCATTTCCGTTCTTCCCTTTGATGGGATTTCTGTATCTGTCGCGCAGAACAATGGTTCCATCTCCCAAGGCAATCCTCGAAAAGCGAACCACATACGATTGTCCCACCGGATATCCCTGCAAAACACGACCCTCTCCGGGTTGTCCGCTTTCAAAATTGTCGGGTGACTGGTTGGACACATCCAATACTTTGTTTCTGTTCACGGAGATATTAAAGTCGGTACTCCATGTGAATTCGCCTTCAATATTTTTCGTGGTCAGGCTGATTTCAACACCCCGGTTTTCCATTTTTCCTGAATTGATAAGGATGGAGGAATAACCTGTGGAGGTTGGTAAATAGTATGGCAGAAGCATATTGCTGCTGATGCGCTGATACAAATCGAGGTTCAGAAATACCCGGTTACGCACGAGTCCCACTTCAAAACCTGCATTGTAGGTAACCGATTTCTCCCAGCGCAACTGAGGATTTGCAAGGGCTCCCGGGGCAATGCCACCGTTGCCTAAATAACCGGCATTGCTGGAGAAAAAACCCACCGACTGAAAATCTCCTACATTGTCATTTCCGGTGAGACCAGCACCGGCGCGGAATTTGAGGTGAGAGATGACTTTGATTTTTTTGATAAACTCCTCATCAGAAGCCATCCAACCCAAGGAGGCAGCAGGGAACAAGCCAAACTTATTGTCTTGTCCGAACTTGGATGAGCCATCATAACGGGCAGAGGCGTTGAAAAAATACTTTTCTCTGAATTTATACACGCCCCTCAAAAAATAGGAGAGAAAGCCCGAGCCGGTAGTATAGTTGTAACTGTTTTGGGTTTTGAGAATGGCGTTTCCCGGTCTTTTAAAATAATCGTTCACAAATCCTACCCCTTCAAGGCCAACGCCGTCCTGTTGGCGCTGGGTAAGCTCCATACCACCGGTGAACTGAAGTGAATGTGCCTTGTTTTTTAATTCCGGACTCCAGGTGAAATAATGGGCTGAAGTAAGAATGTTCACATTGGTTCTTCTGTCCCATGCCGAGCTTTGACTGGCTGAATCGAGAAGGTTTCTGAAATTAAACTCATATTCTACCTGATTGGTAAGGTCAATGCCCAGATTGCTTCTCCATTTTACACTTTTTAGGAGGCTTATCTCAGCATAAACCGATGAGTAGGTGCGGAGATTCCTCGCTTCAAATGAGCTGTTGTTGAGTTTCCAGATGGGGTTGGAGTAGGGGTCATTGAAACTGCCATCGCTGTTGTAAATCGGGAGATAAGGGAGCTTTTGTTGCGCCCAGCCCAACCCACCTCCATCGCCGGTGGGCCCCCTGTCATTGATGGACTAGGCGAAATTGATGTCTGCACCCACGTTGAGGTTTTTCAGCGCCTGGTTGTCTAAACTGATTTTTGCACTGAAGCGGTCAAAATCATTTCCCCTGAGAAAAGAGTTGTATTGGTAATAATTACCGGAGATATAAAACCTTGTTTTTTCATTGCCACCGCTTGCAGAGAGACTGGCATTCTGTGTTAGTCCAATCCTGAGTGTTTGTGGTATCCACTGGTTCTCCGGTTTGTCGAAGTAACCGGCTGCTACCAGCGAATCGGCCATCTTGCGTGTATAATCTCTCCCGTTCCACACCCCAAGCACAGTGTTGCTTCTGTCTTTTTTAAATCCACTTGCACTGGAGTCAAAATCAGCTGCACGATCTCTCAGGGCAAGGTGTTCCTTTGCAGAAAGAAAATCCAAAATTTGGGTTGGTGCCACTATACCTGCACTGTAGCCTGCATCAAACTTGGTAATGCCCGCTTTGCCTTTTTTTGTGGTGATAATGATGACACCATTCGCTGCGCGAGAGCCATAAATGGCAGCCGCAGCTGCATCTTTTAAAACATCGATGGACTCAATGTCATTCTGATTGATGTCGGCAAGGGGATTCACTCCCGAGCCCAGGTTGTTGGGACTGATGTCGGCAGTATTAATGATCAAACCATCTATCACATACAGTGGCTGTCCGCCGGCAGCAATGGAATTTGTTCCTCTAAGGGTGACGCGCGTTTGAGCGCCTGCAACTCCACTTGATGATTGCACCTGTAAACCGGGGATTCTTCCCTGCAAAGCATTGTCCACGGATGGTACAGGATTGGCCGCAATCTCTCTTGATTTAATGGTTGAGATAGAACCCGTGATGTCTCTTTTTTGCTCGGTACCATATCCGATGACTACCGTGTCTTTCAGCTGAACGCCGCCGCTTCCTAAGGAAACATTGAGGGTGTAGTCCTTGCTTTCTCCAACTGTGATACTTCGTTTGGCTTTTTCATATCCCAGGGAATTGATGATGATTACAATTTTTCCCGTAGCCGGAACTTGCAAGCTATAGTTTCCATCCAAATCGGATGATACCCCTTTGGTAGTTCCCTCAATGGAAACCGCGGCACCAATCACGGGCTCGCCTTTTTCGTCGGTAATTTTTCCTTTCACGGTAGCCTGCTGTGCTGCCGCTTGAATTGAAATGGCTATCAGCAAAAAGCCTAAGCCCAAAAAACGATGAATGGTTCTCATGCAAAGCAATTGAGTGTTATTTGTACACAAAGAAAAGAAATTATCGCCTAATCCTTTTGCTTTTTTTACATTCCATCTCAACAAATATTTGTTTGTGGAGAGGGAAAAATAATAGGTGCATCACAAGGTGGTAAGTCGGGAATTGGCGAGGATCCAAACGGCCGTGTTCCTTCTCTCAGACAAAGCCGAGAGGAATCACAGCAAATACCATATTCTTTACAAGCTTTGTCTTACAAATGCTTATCTGATGATGAATCGGTGTACTTCCTGAAGATTATCCTGCATGAGCTGAAGCATGTACATGCCCCGTGACAAATGAGACAAGTCCAGGTCAATTGTCTGCTGGGAGGCAGCATGCATTTTTTCTACAAGAAGTCTTCCTGTTTGGTCATAAATCCTGATGGTTGCTGCTTGATTCTCCTCAGCCACGCGAAGGGTGCATTTGCCATTGTTTGGATTCGGGAAAATACGGCTGCGATTTTGGGAAGAGATTTTTTGCAAACCACTGGCATTGGAGCTCAGGTTGATGTCGTCGAGGTATAAGTTGTTACCGAGACCGGATTTGCTGATAAAAGCCAGCCTGATGTTGTTCTTTCCAATCAATGTATTCAGATTCACGCTGTCTTTTGCCCATTGTGTCGGGGTGGGAACAAAAGAGGCATTTACCGAGGATCCGCCATTTGTTGAAAGCATTACTCTTCCTTTTCTATACAGCGTATTCCATGTTTCCCCGCAATTGTCGGACCATGCGATAAGCAGGGAATCGGGGCGGTTCTGAAAAGGAGCATAGGCTCGGGAGAACCTAAGCATAACGGGAGAAAGACTTGATGTAAAATCAATAAAAGGACTCACCAAATAATCCGTTTGGCCCGCTGATACTGTATTGTCGCTGTAATTATTGAACTGGGCACAGGAACTTGAATTGCCAAATCCGCCGGTTGTGGTATTCCATGACCAAGTGCCATTGTCATCAGGATTGATAATGCTCCATCCTGAGGGTGTAAGGGTGTTTTGGAAGGCATGGGTAAAAAAGGGTGCCTGAGGCTGAGGCACAATTACAGAAAAATTTCTGGTGAGGGAATTATTGGAGTTATCTGTGTCGATGATTCCGGAGGAACTGCTAACCGTAATTACAAGTTTATTGTTTTGAGGCATGAGGTTGGTGATTGGCGCAAGTGTGAGTATTGTGGTTTGTCCTGAAGAAAGCGCCAGGTTGTTGAAGTAAGATGTTGTGGTATTGCCATTGAGTTGGACTGAGACAGCTACCGAGTCAATGATTCTGCCGCCTGCATTGGTGATGGTAATGCTTGGGGTGATGGTATTGTCGCATTTTTCCAGGTTAGGTAGTGGGTTGTTGATATTGGATAAAGCAATGTTGAATATGTTTGAAGGAGGGTTTGCGTTTCGTCCATCCATGAAAGTAATTCCGCTGTTCAGTGGATCCAGCCAGTTTGATAGCCTTGTGGCATTGGTTCCGCCGCCTGTCCAGCTGCTTGAAAATTTGCCATAGTAATCATTCATATTATTTGGAGAAGCATTGCAGGAGGATGGTCCTCCGTATAATTGTCCGATGATTCTTTTTTGAGGATTGTATAATGGCGAACCGCTGCTTCCCGGCTCGGTTGCTGCGAGTGTCCACTGACCAATTTTCCAGCACTGGGCACCTGCATAAGTGGAGGAAGTAACGGGATTGGCAGCTTTAGAAAACTTTTTTATGTCACCGGAGGGATGATGGATACAAAATACCGAATCGGCTGCGATGTCATTTCTGTCCCAGCCTGCAAGATAAAGGTTGTAGGCTGCGGGTGCCGAACCAAACAATTCCATCAGTGCAAAATCGGAACCTCCATTTTGTGCACGGAGATAGGATCCTGAAATACTTTGATTGGTAGGAGGACTTGTGGCAGGGTTTTGGCATGCAGCGGCTTCCCAGTTAAATCTGTAAACCCATGTGGAGGTATTCCAATTGGATGATGTAGCCCCTCCCAAACAATGATTGGCTGTTAAGAAATACAATTTATTGTCTTGGGCCGTGTTGTTTACCAATACACCGGAGCAGGATTCGTTTCCGTTCTCGATGATGCAGGCCACTGATCTTTTCTGGTCTGCAAACGGAAAAGCAACCGGACAGTTTACATTGACATTGCAGGAACCGGAAGCGCCAAAAGTTTTTAGTAAAAAAGGAAGGAGGCTGCGGTATCCATGCGTTACTCTGCCAATAATAAGCTCGCCTGAAAAATCAGCATGATCCGGCTCAAAATATTCCAGACAAATGGTTTCACCGGGCAATAAATCGCATCCCAGCATCCGGTCTTCCTGTACATTTTTCCATGTGAAGGCACCGATGATGGCATCTTTGTTTTGATTATACATGAACAAGCTGGCACCGGGTGGAATAAAATACCTGCTGAATGCAATGTTGATGCTCATTGCGGAGGGGCAATGCAGTTGCAGCAGATAAAGCTTCCCGTTTTTTATTGAAATGGTTTTTGCTGCCGTTTTCAAATCAACAGAGGTGTAATGGTTGAAACCAAAACGATAAGGTTTGTTTTTTTCGGTATTGAATGCATCCTCAGCGAGCAAGGAATCTTTGTTTACTTCAGGAAAAGGGATGGTTGGAATCGCTGATGCGTTTAGCACAATTTCATTACTCATGGGCGTGCCACCCTCACTAACCTGTGCAAATGTTCCCGAGATTTTGATGAGACACAATAAGAGTGTACAGATAATTTGCTTTTTCATATGCGTTGGTTGGTTTAACAAATTTAGGGAAATTAAGTTTAGAATTTTCTTTCCCGAGTCAACAATAATCGAAGAAGAAGATCTGCCAAAAACGCTATGAGAGCTTACTCAGGATTTTGCCTCTACCTCGTATTCCATCATGCCTGCGCGCATATTTTTAATTTTTTCATCCAGGATGTATTCATCATAACTCATGCGCTTATCGATGATTCCTCCGGGAAAAATTTCAATAATGCGGTTGGCAGTTGTCTGAAGCAACTGGTGATCGTGGGTATGCAAAAACAATGAACCATTAAATTCTGTGAGTGCCTGGTTGAGCGAGGTGATGGATTCCAGATCCAGGTGATTGGTTGGTTGATCGAGCAACAGGACATTGCTTCCTTCACACATAAGTTTAGAAAACATGCAGCGCACTTTTTCTCCACCTGACAATACCTTGGCTTTTTTAAGTGATTCTTCACCACTAAATAGCATCCTGCCAAGAAATCCTCTTACATAAGCCTCTTCTTTGTTTTCGGTGTATTGACTCAGCCAGGAAACCAAACTGATATCATCAGTAAAAAAATGATCATGGTTTTTTTCAAACAATGAAAGCAGGGCTGTACCACCCCATTTTATCTCACCGGAGTCGGGTATTGCTTTTCCGGCCAATAAATCCAACAGGAGCGTAATGATGCTGCCGTTGGAGCAAAGCAAGCCTATTTTGTCGCCGGCATCTACGGTCATGGAAAAGTTGGTAAACATTTCTGTTCCGTTCAATTTTTTTCTGAGATTCTTAATCTCCAGTATCTGTCCCCTGAGATCTTGTTTAGGTTTGAAGTTGATGTATGGATATTTTCGTGAGGAAGGTTTAATCTCCTCAAAAACCAACTTATCAAGGAGTTTTTTTCTGGAGGTTGCTTGTCTAGATTTGGACGCATTGGCACTGAAACGGGCGATAAAATTCTCCAGTTCTTTCTTTTTATCCTCTGCTTTTTTATTGGCATCCTGTTTTTGGCGGAGTGCCAATTGACTGGATTCATACCAAAAGGAGTAGTTGCCTGTGTAGATTGTTATCTTCTGGAAGTCGATATCACAGATATGTGTACATACAGCATCCAGGAAATGTCTGTCGTGAGAAACCACGATAACCGTGTTACGGAATTCAGCCAAAAAATCTTCCAGCCACAGGATGGTCTCTGCGTCGAGGTTGTTGGTGGGCTCATCGAGCAAGAGGATATCCGGATTTCCGAACAAGGCCTGTGCGAGCAATACCCTTACTTTTTCGGGTCCGGAAAGGGATGACATAAGTTCATGGTGTTTTTCTTCAGGGATGCCAAGGTTGCTGAGAAGGCCCGAGGCGTCTGTTTCTGCATTCCAGCCGTTCATTTCTGCAAATTCCATTTCCAGTTCCGATGCCCTCATCCCGTCTGCATCACTAAAATCTGCTTTCGCATAGAGGCTTTCCTTTTCGTCCATGATGGAAAAAAGTTTTTCATTTCCCATGATGACTGTCTTGAGTACAGGCAGGGCATCAAACTGATTTTGGTTCTGTCGTAATACAGAAATCCTTTCACCCGGAGTAAGTGATACCTGTCCGGCCTGGGCTTCAATTTCCCCGCTCAGGATTTTGAGAAAGGTTGATTTTCCTGCCCCGTTTGCACCAATGATCCCGTAACAATTGCCGGGACTGAATTTGATACTTACATTTTCGAATAATACCCTTTTACCATATTGAAGGGTGATGTTTGAAGTACTGATCATGCGTAATTTTATGCTTGCGATTGAATTGCAATCTCTTTTTCTGTTAGTTTATTTTCGTAAGCCAGTCCGACTAAGGTTGCAATCATGATTACCTGAATGGTGTAGGGATTAAGTGCGGATGTAAACCAGGATTCGAAAAACATCGAAAACATCACCGACAACATAAAGGGAATGATTAGGCTGCTGGCTTTGGATATTATGATAAATGATCTGAGAAACCCACCCAGCATCAGCACGAGGCCAATGATACCGGTATCCAGCCAAAAAGTGAGGTAACTGTTGTGTGCGTTGCCTAGGTGGCCCTTGAGCGAAAGAAGCCTGAAATTGTCTCCAAACACTTTTGGTGTATAACCGAATCCCTTTCCAAACACCCAATCGAGTTGTATTTGTTCCCACGCAAATGCCCATGCCACCAACCGGCCCGAACCATCCTCGATATCTTTTATTCTATAAAAATCAGATAAGCCAAGCAAATCAATCAGCTTTATAAATGCTTCGCCAATGTAATTGGCGCTTGATGCAAAAAGCAAGAAGAAGGCAATGCCCAGCAGTTTTGATTTGCCAAAAAGGATGTTTGTCGTGAGGATAATCATCACACTCATGAGGGCGTTTCTCGAACCGGAAAGAATCAGAATAATGACTGCAATTGAATAATTGAATATTTTTTCACTTTTTGAAAATAATCCCGGTATGGCATTGTTGATAATCATGAAACTACCCAGCAATAGGCTGATGTATAATCCCATGCCATTGGGATTTCCCATGATGCCTTTGAACCTGTTATCCATGAACAAAACTTCCCCGGAAATAAAAAGCGTCAGGAAAAGCGAAAGCATCATCGGAAAAAACATAAAGTGAAACATGTCTCTGATAAATTGATTTCCCTCCGTTCGGTAAGCGCTGGTGAGGTAATTAGATACGATGATGAAAAGAATGATGTAGGAAAAGATTTTCTGCAAACTGGTAAATGGTATAGGATGTCTGAATGAAATGAAAAATGAGTAAAGGAAAAAAGGCAAAAAGGAGATGTAGTACCTGTTGTAAGGCTTGAATGATTCTGTGCTGAAAAACAAAAACACGAACAACACCAGGCAATAGATGTCTTTCACCTCACTTGCAAAAGCCATTTCATACCTATCCGACATAAATATAAGAGTAATTAGACCGAAGAACATAAATTTAAAATTGTTCCTGAGCTTGAAAAGGAGGGTAGAAACAATCACCAAGGTAACAGACGCGACAGGAGCAATAAATCCAAGAAAATACCAAAGACAATAAAGCAAAAGCACCTGTTTGTTATTTTCTACAAACTCCCTCATGTTATAGTTCAATAGAAAGTTTTTCGGAGGTGTAAACCAAAATCCCTTTTGGTTTTTCGAATCCGGCATGCCCGATAAAGGTCAAGTAATTCTGCAATTGCTGTTGGTGTTTTGGTATTTGTTTTCCTGTTTTTATTTCCAGAATATACATTTGATTCTTGTGTAAGAGCAATCTGTCGGGCACAAAAGTTTCTCCTCCTGCATTCAAAATAGCTTGTTCTGCCCAGTGCTTTTCTGCATTTTTTAGGATATCGGCTGCGGCACTCTCTTCGAAAAGGTAGGCCATCCATTCCTTAAAATCATTATGGAATTCACTTGTGTGATTTTCACTTATCAGAAACTTTAAATAATCTTCATGATTCTTTATACAGGCGAACAATTTATGAAAATTGGTTCCTTTGGATTTTTCCTCCGATCGTGTGTCTATTTTTGTAACAGCAAATCTTCTCTCAGGTTTTTGAATGGTTTTTTGCGGATTCCCCAGAGAAATGGTTGCCATTACCTTGCTGGTGCCTGCCTTTTCATGTAAAAGTTTTTCGCTGCCATATTTCAATGGCCCTTCTTTGAAGTATGATTTGATAAGCGTGCGTATCTCCAGAGAATCATTTTCAGTCGTCTTTGGTTCTGTTTTTCTGGGTTTGTATGCCATCAATCCGTACAATCTTTCGGATGCCCTTGTGAAGGCTACATAGAGCAGGTTGAGGTTGTCTCTTATGTTGGCTTCCTCTTCCATCAGATAAGTATTTCTGAAGGCAGTATGCTCCAGAGCTTTCTTGCGGTTGATGAGGTAAGCATCTACCCATGGATTTTCCTCCGGACCAGGGGTTATCCACAGGAAACGATCCTTGTTTTTTACATCCCAGTTAAGACCGGGTATGATAACCGTTCTAAACTCAAGTCCTTTTGATTTATGGATGGTCATCACCTGCACGGCTTCCATTCCGGAAGGAACAGATACGGAAATGGAATAACAGTTTTTTTCCCACCAGCGAAGAAAGGCAAATAAACTTCCTTCCCCAGTTTCGGAGGCTTTTATCACCGATTCTGCCAGGGTGCTGAGGTATGGATCCTGGCTGTGATTCCAGCCAAAAGCATGATAAAGATAAAGGAGTTTGTCGCTGAGAATGGCCTTGCCAAACCAATGCTTGTCGATGTTTATTTGTCGCGATGCTAACCAATCCAAAAGATTGAAAACAGGGTTTTCAAGGGCTTCTCTCCATAGTGGTTCTGTGGGTTTGCATTGTGCAAAGGCCTCAATAAACCTGAGTAAATATATCCGGTTTTCCGGAAATGCAAAATGTTGCATAAATGCTATGGTTGCAGCAACTTTTGGATAATCTATAATCAGCAAACTTTCGCGTGAAATCACATTGATTTCGTGCTGGATTAAATAGGCTGCAATTTCACTGGCAAGCTTATTGTTTCGGGTAAGGATAGCAATGTCTGCAAGTGCATGTTTTTTTGTCTGAAGTTCCCGGATGAGCCTCAAACAAGCGTTTTTGTAATACTCTGTAGGTTCATCTGTTTCCTCCTCAAAAAATTCCACAAGCCCCTTGTCCTCGGTTCGATGTGGCGTTTGTCGTGCTTCTTTCAGGTCATCATGGTTGAACAGATTTCCGGCATATTCAAAAAAATCATTGTTGAATGTGATGATATTTTTTTCGGATCTGCGGTTTGTAATTAATCGTGTTGGTTCATAATGATTTTTTAAGGCGCGTGTTCTGATTTCCTTGTCTCGGATGTCGAAATGTTCCGGCAATTCGGGTAACATTGAAAATTGGGCAGACTCTGCACCTCTCCAACGGTAGATGGATTGTTTGGCATCTCCTACCAACAGGCATTCATTGCCTTCTGAAACGGCATTCTCGACCAAAGGAAGAAAATTCATCCACTGTCCATGGGAGGTGTCCTGAAACTCATCAATCATGATGTGATTGTATCGCTGTCCAATTCTTTCAAAGATGAATGGAGCAGTTTCGTTGAGCACCAGTTCATTTATTTTTTCGTTGAACTCACTGATGGGCAGAATGGCATAATCTTTTTTTACCTGTTGATACTCTTTATACACCTCTCTGATGAGTGCAGTGAGAAAAAGCGTTTGAGGAAGCATGGGATAAACAACCAGCGCATGCTCATTTTCTTTCAGATAATTGAGTGTTTGCTCATAAAGACGCAACAGCTTTCCTGCGCATTCTTCTGCATGCTTGCTCTTGTGTGGAAGCTTTTTCGGATCTTTCAGGAAACCATCCAAATGACCATTGTATAGCTGCCCAAGGATAAATTTTTTTGGATTTTCAAGTTTGTTGAAATAGGAAGGAAATCCCTTTATGCCCTGACTTAAATCATCGTCTTTCACTTCGGCGTGCTGCTGCCGGATAGTAAGATATGCATGATAAGTTTGGAGCAGATGTTCATATATTTTATCCAGTTCCCTGGTTGTGTGCTTGTAAAATTCATTGTAATTGTTGCGACTTTCATTTCTAAATAAGGATTTTAGATTTTTGTTGTTGTCTTTAAAAAACTCTTTGGCAATGGTAAAAAGTGAGGTCTGGGGCTGGTTGTTTTTTTGCTCATCGGAATTATGTTCAGCAAATGAAAAAAGGTATTGTCCAATGGGATTGTTTCCTTGCGCCTGAGCAATCACTCTCTTCACGGCCTCAAGAAGCAAGGCGTCTTGGTCGGTGGTTACATCAAATCCTGCAGGTAATTTAAGGTCGAAAGTAAAATTTCTGATCAGTCGATGAGAAAATCTATCAATGGTTGAAACAGAAAAACTGCCATAATTATCAAGAATGGTTTTGAGGAGTTCTGTTCCTTTTTTGCATGCAATCTCCGGTTCCAGTCCGCTTTCCTTTATCGCATCAGTTATTACATCTGCCGGTTTATCATTGGCACAAGATTCAAGAGCAGATAAAATACGCTCCTTCATCTCGGCAGCAGCTTTGTTGGTGAATGTGATGGCTAATATCCGAGAAAATGCCATCCTGTCGGAAGAGGAAAAACAAATCTTGATGAACTCTTTTACCAGGGTATAGGTCTTACCGCTTCCTGCAGATGACTTGTAAACATGAAATTTCTTTGTCATTTTTCAAAACGGCGTCTACGGAGAATAGTAAGTAAGATACCTGTTACAGAAATGAGCAGGATGGGACCTGCCAGGTTAATCATGCTGATGGATTGGCGATGTTTTGTGAGCAGGTTTTTGTCCAAAACACGGAGTTTTATTTCCCGTGATCTTAAAGAGATGAGTCCTTCTTCTTCAAGCAGGTAGTTCATGCAATTCAGGATGAAGTCTCGGTTGCCGAAGGTGAGGCCGCTGTATCTGTCATATCCCAGCGGAAAGGCTTGCGCATTGGCTTTTGATACTTGGTTTCGAATGACATCAGCATCCGAAACAACAATCATTTTACAGGGCAGAGATTGCTCTTTGTATCCTATCGTGCTGTCGCTTGCGATGGGTTCGGTGAGCCTGTTTTTAAATACAGATGGAAAGACTCCTTCCAGCAACACAGCAACAATAGCCGGCGTTTGGTTATACCTCGCAGGATTTTCTCTTTCCCTAAGCATTTGTAATGATATACGGGCAGGAGTTTGTTGTATCCTTGTGTAGGCTGAAGTTTTTAAAAGAACGGTTTTTTTTACTCCTTGAACAGGTATGGTGTCCATGCCGCTGACAAATTGAAAACGAATGGCATTGAGGTTTCTTACGATGGGATGCTTCTCTGCAGGTGAGATGAGCGGAAAATAATTCCAGTTCATGAGGGAGCGCTGAGGTTGGTTTCCAAGCATCCCGCTGATCATGGGAATGGGTGCAGATTGCATATCAAGAACCAGGTTTGGGAGGATGCGTACTCCATACCTAAACAACATGTCATTCAGGTTTAGTTCCTTGGCTGTACCAATCATTACAGGCGTTTTTTGCAGGCTGTCCATGTCTGCCGCCACGCCATCTAGAAGCCACAGAATCTTGCCGCCTTTCATGGCAAACTGGTCGATGATGAATTTGTCTTTCTCATCAAAAGTAGAATCAGCCCCGGCAATGATGATGGCATTCATGCCGGAAAGCGCATCCAGACGATGATTTAAACGGATGCGTGAAACATCATAATATTCTTCGAATGCCTTTTGAATATCCCTTACCCAAATTTCGGCATACTCACCGTGACCTTCTATAAAGGCAACTTTTTGTTTGCTGATACGCGTAAGTTTTCGGATAGCATTGGTTAATTCATACTCCACATTTTCAATAGAAGCATTGATGATTTCTTCCGTTTGAGCACCCATTTTTGACTGAAGAAAATTGGCAGGAAGTTCCCGGCCTCTGTAACTGACCATGGCACCCGGAAAAATAATTTTTTGAGTAACACCCTCTTTCTGGTTCTCAGAGATGGATACGGGCAATACTCCCTTTTTGACAAGCTGTTTGTAAAAATTGAATTTTTCTTTCTCTGAAGTATGTTCAGAAGGGTTGATGATTTCAAATTGAATGTTATCTGAGGCAATTGAATGAAACTCATCCAATAATTCGCGAATCTCTTTTTGCAGTTTCAGGTATGCCGGCGGCAAATCTCCATCCAGGTATAATTTTACATAAACCACATCGGGCAGATTGTTAAGCAATTGTGAGGTGGAAGGCGAAACAGTGTACTTATTTTCCTGGGTAAGGTCAATTCTCAGGAACAGAAAACCTGAACTGACAGTAAATAAAACAAGGATCAGAAGGGTAAGAAAATAACGAATGAGGGATTGCTTTTTATTATCTGTCGACATTTGCGCACGAAATTAAAATTAATAGTTTGAATGAGAATACATACTTTCGCAATCGTGTCAAAAACTACTGGAGGCGTTGATTTTCAGGTATTCCGGAAGGTATTGTCATTTGCCTTTCCCCACAGGGGATTACTGGCAGGTTCGGTAACTGCTACGCTGTTACTTGCCATGATTTCACCGCTTCGTCCCAAACTGATTGAATATACCCTCGACAACTATGTGGCAAATGCCGATATCCCCGGAATCATCAGGTTCTCATTTTACAATGGTGCATTTCTTTTGTTTGAATGCGGTTTGGTTTTCTTGTCGGTTTTTTCAAATGGTTATCTCGGTCAGCATATCATCCGAGATCTTCGGATGCGTTTATATGAAAAATTTCTTGGCTTGGGTCCCGTTTTCTACGATCGTCATCCCATTGGGACGCTTGTAACAAGGGTTATTTCTGATATACAAAACATCGCAGATGTATTCTCTCAGGGATTTTTGGAGATCCTGGGTGATGTTTTAAAAATACTTGCCATTATCGGCATCATGTTCTACACGGATGTGAGACTTACTTTGATTTCGCTGAGTACCATTCCTTTGCTTTTTTACGCCACATGGCTGTTTAAAAATGCCATTCAATCTTCTTTCCGCGAGGTACGAAATGCGGTGGCTACTCTCAATGCTTTCGTGCAGGAACACATCACCGGGATGATGATTGTTCAGGCATTTACAAGAGAGAAAGAAGAGGAAAAGGGTTTTATGGAGATTAACAGCAAACATCGTGATGCCAATATCCGCTCCAACTGGGCTTATTCTGTTTTTTTTCCGGTGGTGGAATTGTTGAGTGCACTTTCGGTTGGACTGCTCATATGGTGGGGAAGCAGACAGGCTATTGCAGGGTTTTGCACGCCGGGCACGCTGGTGGCGTTTATCATGTATATACAAATGCTTTTTCGTCCGATTCGTATGCTGGCCGATCGGTTTAATACCTTGCAGATGGGTGTAATCTGCGCAGAGCGTGTGTTTCAAATGCTTGATGTAAAGGAAGATATCATCGATAAGGGCTCCCGGGATGCATCAGCCATTACAGGAAAAATTGAATTCAGGGATGTTTGGTTTTCTTATACCGACAAACAGGACTGGGTGCTGAAAGGCATTTCATTCGTGATACAACCCGGAGAGTCTTTGGCCATTGTGGGTGAAACAGGCTCGGGAAAAACCACCCTTGTTTCGCTCCTTAACCGCTTTTATCAACCTGTAAAAGGCGATATCCTCATAGACGATATTCCTATTGAACACTATCAACTGGATTCGCTAAGGTCAAGGATGAGCATGGTTTTGCAAGAAGTATTTCTGTTTTCCGAAAGTATTCTGGAAAACATTCGCATGGGCGATCCCCAAATAACCAATGGTGACATAGAACAGGCGGCATCAGACCTGGGCGCATCAGATCTTGTCGGACAATTCAAAGAAGGCTGGCATTTCAAGGTAAAAGAAAGGGGATCATTGTTGTCTACCGGTCAGCGCCAGATCATTGCCTTTATCAGGGCCTATGTAAGAAAACCGGCCATCCTTATTCTGGACGAAGCCACTGCTAACATCGACAGTGAGTCGGAGAGAAAGATTCAACATGCCACTCATATGTTGGTTTCGCGTCAAACCTCGGTGGTAGTAGCTCACCGGCTGAGCACAATCAGAAATGCGAACAAGATTCTTTTGTTTTCGAAGGGACAGATAGCCGAGCAGGGTACCCATCAGCATTTGATGGCCATGGATGGCATGTATAAAAGATTGTACACACTTCAATTTGAAAAAGCAGACGCCGAGATATGAAAATCATTTTTTCCGGAACACCCGGTTTCGCAGCCGCAAGCTTGCGAAGGATTGTAGAAGCGGGTCATACCGTAGTAGCAGTTGTTACTGCCCCTGACCGGCCGGCCGGAAGAGGCAGGCATTTGCAAGCTTCTGAGGTAAAAACGGCTGCCCTGTCTATGGGTTTACCTGTTCTTCAGCCTGAGAAACTGAGAGATGAGTCATTTTTAGAAACAGTAAAAGCCCTGCAACCTGATGTGGGTGTGGTGGTTGCCTTCCGCATGTTGCCTGAAGTGTTTTATCGGATTCCCCGTCTTGGCACCTTTAACCTACACGCATCCCTGTTGCCGCAATACCGGGGCGCAGCTCCTATTCAATGGGCCTTGATCAATGGCGAAAAACAAAGCGGTGTAACCACCTTTTTCATCAACAACAGGATTGATACCGGCCATATTTTGTTGCAGGAATCCCTTGATATTCCTGTTTCCTGGAATGCCGGCATGCTGCACGACAAATTGATGGAAATGGGAGCCGCATTGGTGGAAAAGACGCTGGAAGGTCTTTCCTCCGGGACCATCAAGGAGAAACCACAAACCCTGCAATCGAGCGGAGAGGAGAGGGAAGCGCCCAAGCTCAACCGAGGCAACACGGGTATTCATTGGAAGTCTCCTGCAGAAAAGATTTATCACTTGATCAGGGGCCTGAATCCCAGCCCCGGTGCGCATGCCATCCTTTTTGACGGCCATCATCCCCTGGAGGTGAAAGTGGGTGCAGCCTCACTCCCGGAGAATACTCCCTGGAAGGAGACTCCCGGAAATTGCAGGATTTCAGGCTCTACAGCCATTGAAGTGGCATGCGGTGAGGGAAGCATATGGATTACATCCATCCAGCTACCTGGGAAGAAAATGCTCTCTGTGGATGCTTTCCTAAGAGGATACCCATGGAATGAACAGCATCATTTCGTGGTTTAAAAAGAGTGTTTTATTGCTGAAAGTGGCATCCATAAAGGGATTTAGCCCGCACTTATTAACAAAATGGCCGTTTTTTTCAACAAATCAAGAAAAAATTATCCCTGCATCTTGCATCTATCAAGGCCTCTACTACATTTGTTTCCGTAAACAAATACAAACACAAAAACAAAAACCATGAACAAACAAGAGCTCATTGATGCAATCTCTGCTTCAGCAGAATTGACAAAAGCCGATGCCAAGAAAGCGTTGGATGCATTCATCGAAAGTGTTGCCGCTTCCCTGAAGAAAGGTGACAGGATTTCACTGGTTGGTTTTGGATCTTTCTCCATCTCCGACAGAAAAGCCCGTGAAGGTCGCAACCCACAGTCTGGCAAAACCATCAAAATTCCAGCAAAACAGGTGGTTAAATTCAAAGCAGGTGCTGAACTTGCTGAAATGGTAAACAAGAAAAAGAAATAAATCTGTTTTACCGTTTTAAAGAGCCCCGGTCAAAAGCCGGGGTTTTTTTTCTTCATGAAGCAAGGAACACTATATCTAATCCCTTCTCCTTTGGGTGAAGAGGATGTAAAAGGGCGTACCAGTCCTGAAACCCTCGGCATCATTAATGGACTCAGGTATTTTTTTGCCGAAGACCTTCGCACTTGCCGTCGCGCCCTGAGGGCCATGGGTTTTGTGGCAGATTTTAATGAAGTCCATTTTTGCCACATCTGAAAACACAGCCACCTCGATGAAGCCGAAACCTTCATGAAACACTTGAAACAAGGCCTGGATGTAGGCTTGATGAGCGAGGCCGGGATGCCTGCAGTAGCCGATCCGGGAAGCATGGTGGTGATGCTTGCACATCAAGCACAAATTGCCGTTAAACCTTTACTGGGGGCTTCCTCAATCCTGATGGGTTTGATGGCATCAGGTTTAAATGGTCAAAAATTTGCGTTTGAAGGCTATCTGCCTCTCGATAAAAAAGAACGCCAGCAAAAACTCAGGGAACTTTGCGAAAAGGCTAAAAAACATGGACAAACGCAACTCTTTATCGAAACTCCTTTCCGCAATGCGGCACTTTTTAAGGATATTACCGATAGCTGTCCGGATGATATTTACCTGAGTATTGCCATGGATATTCATGGAATTCAAGAGTCTTGTATGACCAAAAAAATTGGAACCTGGAAGAAGTTTCCGCCCGGCCTAGGTAAACTTCCTGCGGTGTTTATCCTTGGCTATATGTGAGTCAATTCAACACAATCTATGTACTTTTATTTGATATATCTTTCTATATTTACGCCGCTTAAATGGTAAATAGAATTTCATTCAGCATTTCTACAAGGCACATGATTCCTCTTGCCTTGGCCTGTTTTGTCATGCAGTTCTTTTTTAGTTCTTGTGCGCCTACCCGCGTGGTAAGACCATTGGCAGACAATGAAAAACGCTTTTCGGGATCCTTGGGTGGACCACTCATTCGATTGGGAAGTGCAGTTATGCCAACCCCTTTCCTAAGTTTTACCTACGCACAGGGTTTGTCTGATACCATTACTGCCTTTGCATCTGTGCATGCTACTTCCCTCGCTTTTAACAATGTGCAAACGGAAATTGGCGGCACCTATCAAATCTATCGCAACGATAGCAACACCGTTGGTATCAGCGGAACATTCCAACTGAACACAGCCTTCCATATCAATGATCCCATCAGAACAAAAACCCTGGTCGAGGATCGTTCTAATGTAAACTCATTTAGGATCTGGCCCCAGCTGGATGTCAATCGATATTGGGTGTTCAACAAAGCAAAAGACAGATACCTCTACTACGGTGCCTCGGTATGGTTTGATTTTAAATCAAAATCGCAAAGCGGATTAAAGCAAAACACCTTCGTCTTTATTTCACCTCATGTTGGTACCAAACTCACCAATAAACTCTATGATTTTTCGTTTGAGTTAAAATACCTTGTGCCTTATCTTAACAGTTGGACGCCGATTGTAGACTATGTAAGACCAATTGGTAGATACGGTGGATTGGGTTTTAATGTAACCATCAGCAAAAAGCTGATTAAGCGTGAATACATCGAAGAAGAAGTACAGGAATAATCTGATTGGTAAGATCGATGGCCATACATGCAGGGCTTTCAGATTATTTTTTCTGATATGCCTTCTGCCTAGTTCAATCATTATTGCGCAAGTAAAAAAAATCCCCACAACCCGCATTCTTTTTGTGTTGGATTGCTCACTGAGCATGTCCAAACGCTGGGAAGCGAGCACCAACATGGATATTTCCAAAAAGATTTTGCTGCGCACCGTAGATTCTCTTTCCAGGCTGGATCATGTGCAGGTAGCGCTCAGGATGTATGGTCATCAGTCATCCCTGAACCCGTCAAGAAATTGCAAGGACACCCGATTGGAAGTACCCTTTTCCAAAGGCAATTTGTCCTTGTTTAGACAGAAAATAAAAGAAGCCGCTCCCAAAGGTACCACACCCATTGCCTATACACTCGAACAGAGTGGCGCTGATTTTCCGGTGTGTGAAGATTGCAGAAACATCATCATTCTTATTACCGACGGGCTAGAAGAATGTGATGGTGACCCATGCGCAGTATCGGCTGCACTCAACAGCAAAGGCATCTCACTCCGGCCTTTTGTCATTGGAGTTGGTCTTGACGAAGGTTTCAAAAAAACATTTGACTGCGTAGGAAAATTCTTTGATGCCACAAATGAAAAATCCTTTTCAAATGCCATGGGAGTGATTATTTCCCAGGCCCTCAATTCAACTACCATGCAGGTAAACCTGCTGGATACATACGGGAAACCAACAGAGAGCAATGTAAACATGAGTTTTTATGATGCCCGCACCGGACTCTTGAGATACAATTATGTTCATGCACTTAATCACAAAGGCAATCCGGATACGCTTCAGGTAGATCCATCAAGTAATTATGATCTTGTGATTCACACGCTTCCACCGGCAGAGAAAAAAAATATTGAGTTAACTCCGGGCAAGCACACTGTAGTGGGAGTGGATGTACCTCAGGGATACATGGTTCTTAAAAGCAATAACACCGATTATAAAAATTTAAAATACATCATCCGAAAACAAGGAGAAAAGGAAACCTTCTGGTTGATGGAAACCGATCAAGCAGAAAAGTTTATCACAGGGAAGTATGACCTTGAAATTTTTACACTGCCAAGAACATACATCAAGGATGTAGAAGTAGCGCAAAGCAAAACAACCACCATTCAGATTCCAGGCCCCGGAATCGCAAATGTTTTTACCAACACTTCCGGCACCGGGCAATTGTTTTTACTTGAGAAAAACAAGCTGGTTCTGGTCTATAATTTTCAGGAAAATTTCTCTCGCGAAACACTGGTGCTTCAACCGGGAAGCTATGTTGCCATCTTCAAGCCGAAATCTGCAAAAGAGAGCATTTACACAATAACCCGAGAGTTTAAAATTGATTCCGGTGTTTCGCTTCAGGTCAAGCTCTATTGATGAAAAAAAAGACATCATCCCAACGCATCAGGATTGAGAAGGAAGACGACCGTTATGTGATTACCATTTTGCCTTTGCATGATTCCGCGAAATCGCGTATGATGCTCATCTGGCTGATTCTTTGGCTTGTTTGTGGTGCTGTGGTGCTGTATGAAATGTTTGGGAATCATTCCAGGGAAGAGAAAATGGTATTGCTTGTCTATTTGGCATTCTGGTGCTATTTTGCCTATCGTATCAGTCGTGTTTACCGATGGCGTCAATCGGGCAGAGAGGAAATTTCGATAAAAGACCAGACCATCAGCATTGGTAAATTTACTGCAGGTAGGGGTTTTGTCAATGATTATCATCTTCAGTCGATTGGCAAGCCCGAAATAGCCGAAATAAATCCTACATCATTTGCTGCGGTGTTCGCACAATCTTACTGGATGGAAGGAAACGAGGGTTTGTTTTTTTTAACCAATACCAAACAGCGCGTAGGCTTTGGGCTTCAACTCAGCAATACAGAACAGCAAGTGTTGTTGAAGGAGATCAATCGACTGATAAAAAGCAGTCTTTCCTCCACCTGATACATGGAAATTCTTCCTTGAAAATGTATCTTTGGTGGGATTATTTCGTCAATGATACAAACCGAACCATACAAGCCAAAAAACAAAATCAGAATTGTAACTGCAGCCTCTCTTTTCGATGGTCATGATGCTTCTATCAACATCATGCGCAGGATTATTCAGTCGAGCGGGGCAGAGGTTATCCATCTCGGCCACGACCGCAGTGCAGAGGAAGTGGTTAATTGTGCCATTCAGGAAGACGCCAATGCCATTGCACTCACTTCCTACCAGGGAGGCCATGTAGAATATTTTAAGTACATGTATGACCTTCTTCAGCAGAAAGGTTGCGGGCATATACGCATTTTTGGAGGCGGCGGCGGAGTCATCCTTCCAACAGAAATTGAAGAACTTCACCAATACGGAATCACCCGCATTTATAGCCCTGACGATGGTCGCTCTCTTGGATTACAAGGCATGATTAATGACTTGCTGATCAAAAGTGATTTTCCTGTAGGTAAAAATCTGAATGGAGAACTGAAAGAGCTCCCCCTTAAAAATCCCAAAGCCATTGCAAGGCTAATTTCCGCTGCTGAAAATTTCCCGGATGAATTCACACCCTTTCATCAAACAATAGCAAAGGATATTCAGAATAAGATTATTCCGGTTCTTGGAATTACGGGTACCGGAGGTGCAGGCAAATCCTCACTTGTAGATGAACTGGTAAGACGATTTCTCATTGATTTCTCCGACAAAACGCTCGCCATCATTTCTGTAGATCCTTCCAAGAGAAAAACAGGGGGTGCCCTCCTTGGCGATCGCATCAGGATGAATGCCATCAGGAATTCCCGCGTTTACATGCGATCACTTGCTACCAGGCAAAGTAATCTTGCATTAAGCAAGCATGTGCGTGAAGCCATAGATGTGGTAAAGGCAGCCGGTTTTGACCTGGTGATTCTCGAAACATCCGGAATAGGACAAAGCGATACTGAAATTACTGAGCACAGCGACATGAGTTTGTATGTAATGACACCTGAGTATGGTGCTGCCACACAACTCGAAAAAATTGACATGCTCGATTTTGCTGATATCATTGCCCTCAACAAATTTGATAAACGAGGTGCACAGGATGCACTTCGTGATGTAAAAAAGCAATACAGAAGGAATCATCAGTTATGGGAGGCTCCGGATGAGGAAATTCCGGTTCACGGAACAATTGCCTCGCAGTTTAATGATCCCGGAATGAATCGCCTTTACAAGGCGGTGATGGATAAACTCTGTGAAAAAACCGGTGCGAAACTCACTTCTCAATTCAGCATTTCGGAGGAGATGAGTGAAAAAATTTACATCATCCCACCCCAACGAAACAGATACCTCGGAGAAATTGCAGAGAACAACAGGGCATATGATGCATGGGCTAATGAACAAGCATCAATTGCGCAACAGCTCTACAGTTTGCATGAGTCAAAAAAAATGCTCTCTCAAGGGAATGGAAATGATGCCCTTTTGAAAGCCAT
This sequence comes from Bacteroidota bacterium, assembly GCA_046297395.1. Lineage (GTDB taxonomy): Bacteria > Bacteroidota > Bacteroidia > UBA4408 > UBA4408 > JBEICQ01. The sequence continues at coordinate 5,380 of JBKCNM010000026.1, read as the reverse complement.
GGAGCAAGCCATCGCAGAAAAAGGAATGGCCCTCGATGGATACAACAAGAAACTGATAGACGACTTTACAGAACGCTCAAACAGCTATAAGAATGAATTTTTTATCTACCAGGTAAGGGACAAAGAGATTAAAGTAAAAACACATACCGAAAGTTTATCCAGAATTCAGATACCTAAAATTGCCACGCCCCGATATGAAGGATGGGGAGATCGCTTGCGTTGGTTGCTTCAGGAAAATTTTCCCGGAGAATTTCCTTTTACATCAGGTGTCTTTCCTTTTAAGAGAGAAAATGAAGATCCTACCAGGATGTTTGCCGGCGAGGGCGGACCTGAGCGCACCAATAAGCGATTTCATTATTTGTCGCTTGCCATGCCTGCCAAAAGGCTTTCTACTGCATTCGACAGCGTAACATTATATGGACACGATCCGGACCTAAGGCCGGATATCTATGGAAAAATAGGTAATTCAGGTGTTTCTGTTTGTTGCCTTGACGATGCAAAAAAATTATACAGTGGTTTTGATTTGTGTCATCCTGCTACATCGGTGAGCATGACCATCAACGGCCCCGCTTCAATCATTGCTGCATTTTTTATGAATGCGGCCATCGATCAGCAATGTGAAAAATACATCAAGGAAAACGGTTTGGAAAAAGAAGTTAGTGAGAAGAAAAATGCATATTTCAAAAAGCATGGGATTTCTCCACCGGTCTATTCAGGCGATTTACCCGAGGGCAATGATGGCCTTGGTCTGATGTTGCTTGGTATTACCGGAGACCGGGTGTTACCGCCTGAGGTATATGCAGCCATCAAGGCAGATACACTTAAAAAAGTACGGGGCACTGTTCAGGCAGATATTTTAAAGGAAGACCAGGCGCAGAATACCTGTATTTTTTCAACTGAATTTTCACTTCGTCTGATGGGTGATGTGCAGGAATATTTCATTCAAAACAAGGTGCGCAATTTTTACTCGGTTTCTATCAGTGGTTATCATATTGCGGAGGCCGGTGCCAATCCGGTAACGCAACTTGCCCTTACCCTCTCCAATGGATTTACTTATGTGGAGTATTACCTGAGCCGTGGGATGCACATTGATGATTTTGCTCCTAATCTTTCCTTCTTTTTCAGCAATGGCATCGATCCTGAATACAGTGTGATTGGAAGAGTAGCCAGAAAAATATGGGCCAAAGCCATGAAGCTTAAGTACAAGGCAAATGAGCGTTCCCAGATGCTCAAGTATCATATTCAAACTTCAGGCAGGTCGTTGCATGCACAGGAAATTGATTTCAATGATATCCGCACCACGCTGCAGGCTCTGTATGCCATTTATGACAACTGCCAAAGTCTTCATACCAATGCTTATGATGAGGCAATAACCACGCCTACCGAAGAATCGGTGAGAAGAGCAATGGCCATACAACTTATCATCAACAGGGAACTTGGTTTGGCCAAAAACGAAAATCCGCTGCAAGGATCTTTCATCATCGAGGAGCTCACGGATCTTGTTGAAGAGGCAGTGCTTGCAGAATTCGATAAAATCAATGAAAGGGGAGGGGTGCTGGGTGCTATGGAAACCATGTACCAACGCAGCAAGATTCAGGAAGAAAGTCTGTATTATGAAACGCTCAAACACAATGGTGAATATCCCATCATAGGTGTAAATACTTTTCTTAGTTCCAAAGGTTCACCAACAGTTATCCCTCAGGAAGTAATACGCTCCACTGATGATGAAAAACAAAGGCAGATTCGTAACCTGGAACAATTGCATGCATGTCATGCAGATGAATCTTCAAAAAAGTTACAGGCACTTCAGCTGGCAGCCATTCACAATAAAAACCTTTTCGCCGAATTAATGGATACGGTTAAATACTGCTCTCTGGGCCAGATAACCTATGCATTGTTTGAGGTGGGTGGGCAGTATCGCAGAAATATGTAAGCCATGGAACACAAAATTGAAGTTTGCTTCTCACCTCACCAGTATAGTCTCTTCAAAAAGGAGAAACAAGTGGTTGTGGTGGTGGATATCTTAAGGGCTACATCAGCCATTGTTACCGCTTTTGCGAATGGTGTTTCCTCCATGGTAGCTGTAAAAACACCGGAGGAAGCCATTGAATTAGGAAAACATGGATACCTGCTTGCAGGAGAAAGAAATGGAGAAAAATTAGAAGGATTCATGTTTGGGAATTCTCCCATTTCATTTACTGATCATACGATTGCCGGAAAGAAAATTGTAATTACTACTACCAACGGCACACAAGCCATCCATAAAGCAGCCGACAGTGAAGGATTGGCCATAGGCGCATTTCTGAATCTGGAAGCGGTTGCAGAATGGTGCAACAGGGCAGCAATGGATGTATTGGTGTTGTGTGCAGGATGGAAAGACAAGTTTAACCTTGAAGATACCCTGTTTGCAGGTGCACTGAGTGCGCGTTTACTTACAGGCAGTCATTGGATGACCCAGTGTGATTCTACCTATGCTGCACTCAATCTTTGGAAGAATGCTAAGAATGACCTGTATGGTTTTTTAGAAAGTTCTTCTCACCGACATCGTTTGCAGCACTTGCAACTTGAGGATGATATCAGGTTCTGTCTTGAACTCAACCGTTATGATATAGTTCCGGTACAGGACAGCAATGGCAAACTTGTTCAATGGGAAATTCCTGTTGATACAGGTAGAGTAGGTTAGTATCTGCCTGTTTGCCAGGAACTGCCGCGTGTATAAATTGTCTCTCATGATTTGATGAATTCGATTCTACAAACCATTGTTTTTGCTCAATTACTTTTGTTCATTTTGGTGTGTTACTCATGCTCACACTTTGGTGATTTTTTAAATTGCTATTTGAGTGAATAATTTATTTTTTACAAAAAAAACCGCCCGTTAAATAACGGGCGGTGCGGTTTGATTAATTTTAGTTGGATTTAACGGATGATACTCAGTTTTGTAACGGTGCTTGTATTTTCACCATCCCACATATGCAACTGATAGAGTCCTTTTTGGTATTTTGATGAAGGCAGTACATAGCGTTTTTCCCCATTGCATTGAATGATGTCAACCAGTTTTCCATTCGCTTCTGTAAGCATGATCCTGGTTATTCCCTTATCATTTTCAAGGTTTACGCTTGCATCGGCAGGATTGGGATAAACCATTGATGCATGTGATGTAATCTGGCCTGGTTTCACTTTTGGCTTGCTCTGCTCTTCAGGCTGCAAAGCCAATAGATCCTGGTCTTCCGTGGGGTCATACTGATATGGCAATGCCTGAGGATTTCCCATACGCGCATTCACATTGATGGGTTGAAAGGTTTCACAAGGGTTTAGGATTGTTTTGTAGGAACCTGTGATTTTTCCATAGAGCGTTCTAGCAATGAAAACTGCGGGGCCATGCTCAAACGGACAGAGCAGTGCAGTTTGCAGAATCTGATCAATTTCCTGATCGGTGAATCGGTAAGGGATGGTATGTGGTTTTGTTTCTCCGAAGCTTCTTGTTCCGGTAGGAGCAGTAACTACCACAGTATCCGTTTGCTGAATGTAGATACCGCCAAAAAATGTTTTACCCATTCCTATAAATCCACCAAGTGGGTCTCTTCTTACACTGGATGCATCAAATGCACAGGCGTAGTCAGAGGGTCTGTTGCTAGGGTTGGTTTCAGGTATAAATACACCGATACAACCGCCCCGTCCTCCGGTATGGTGATAAATTCCATTTTGTCCGGTTGAATCTCCGCCTTGATTTATGATTCCACCTGTACCACCTGTGTAATGATAAATTCCATTTTGTCCGGTTGAATCTCCACCTAAATTGTTGATTCCGCCTGTACCACCGGTATAGTGATAAATACCATTGTTCATAGGATCACCTTCAGCAGGATTTTCGGTGGAGAAAAATCCACCCCGTCCTCCGGTATGGTGGTATATACCGTTTGGTGTATTGTTATCGTTCTGCGGATTGAAGATGGCGAAAAATCCACCCCGTCCTCCAGTATGGTGATAAATTCCATTTTCTCCACTTGCAGAACCACCATTGTTTACCAGATCGGTAATTCCACCTGTTCCACCGGTATAATGATAGATGCCGAATGAATCATCACCGGAATTGGCATCAGGATTTTCCTGGTTCGACGAATCTGCGGCGATTCCACCTGTTCCACCCGTGTAATGGTAAATACCACTTGTCATAAATATTCCTCCTGTGCCGCCTGTGTAATGATAGATTCCTGCAGGTAAAGAAGTAGTGATTCCCGTTCCGCCGGTGTAATGATAGATTCCATTTTGCCCGGTAGAATCTCCCCCTAAATTGTTGATTCCTCCTGTTCCGCCGGTGTAATGATAGATTCCATTTTGCCCGGTAGAATCTCCACCTAAATTATTGATTCCACCTGTTCCACCGGTGTAATGATAAATTCCATTTTGGTTGAGTGTATCACCTGATGGATTGACATCGGCCATGATGCCTCCTCTTCCGCCTGTATGATGATAAATTCCGGTGTAAGAAATGATACCTCTTCCGCCGGTATGATGATAAATTCCATTCTGTACCGTGGTATCACCACCTCCATTAACGGGTGAAATGAATCCACCTCTTCCTCCGGTGTGGTGATAAATTCCGTTTTGTTCTGTTGAATCACTACCTCCGTTTCCCGGAGAAATGAAACCGCCCCTTCCGCCGGTATGGTGATAAATTCCATTCTGTTCGGTGGAATCTCCGTTTCCAGGAGAAATGAAACCGCCCCTTCCACCGGTATGGTGATAAATTCCATTGGGAGGTTCATTCATGTCCCCACCAATATTTCCACGGTGATGATAAACTCCATGGATGGCAAGTGTATTGATTTCATTATTACTGGCAGAGAAATAAATTCTGTTTTGCGCGTTTCCTCCACCGGAATAAATTGAAAGCAAGCCGCCTCTTCCTCCGGTGTGGTGATAAATTCCATTTTGACCGGAACCATCTCCACCTTGACTTATGATACCACCGGTACCTCCGGTGTAATGATAGATTCCATTTTGCCCGGTAGAATCTCCGCCTAAATTGTTGATTCCTCCGGTACCTCCGGTGTAATGATAGATTCCATTTTGCCCGGTAGAATCTCCGCCTAAATTGTTGATTCCTCCGGTACCACCGGTGTAATGATAGATTCCATTTTGCCCGGTAGAATCACCGCCTAAATTGTTGATTCCTCCGGTACCACCGGTGTAATGATAAATTCCATTTTGCCCGGTAGACTCTCCGCCTAAATTGTTGATTCCTCCGGTACCTCCGGTGTAATGATAGATTCCATTTTGCCCGGTAGAATCTCCCCCTAAATTGTTGATTCCTCCTGTTCCGCCGGTGTAATGATAGATTCCATTTTGCCCGGTAGAATCTCCACCTAAATTACTGATT
>JBKCNM010000025.1:0-24047 GCA_046297395.1 Bacteroidota bacterium | reverse complement strand
TCATTGCCAGAGAACCGTACCGCAACCATTCCCTGATGGCACATGTATGCAAAGGAAGCATCTGCGGATTCGGACTTGCTTCATATGCCCTTGGCATCATTGCCTTGTTGCGTGCAGAGAATGAAAAAGGCAAAATTATGTAGGTCTCACTTAAATTTTTTTCTTGGGCCGCTAATCATAATGGATGAAGGGGAAGAACTGTCCGAATAAGAGAGGTAAATAATCTGCAACTTCTCTTCTACAACAAGCCTAATTGCATGTGCAGAACTTTGCCTTTTGCCTTTGAACGAAGGTTTTTTGTGATGTCGTTATTTCTGGTGATTGTAAACAAAAGCAAACTTTCGCTGGCCCTTGTAAGAAACTAGATTTCATAGGTTTTTCCTTGTACTGAATTTCCTTTCTGCATGGTGTTTTCATCCGAAAATTGTTCAATAAAAAACCTATTGATTTTTGTGAATGCAAAACCCATTAACACGCAGTCACTTGCTTTGCTTGATTGAAAATTTCTAAAATATCTTTCTCAGCTCAATGAAGCATTTCATCAAATGACATTACTGCTTATACTGGGTAATGTCCATGCGGGAAATTTTGTATGACCCTCCCTGATGTTGTAATTCAATGGTTTGAATCACCTTTGTTCTGACAGTGGTAAGCATAAACTGCACGCTGATGATCCCTTCTTCATTGGCTTGTACCTTGGCTGAATCCATCAGCTGAGTTGCGTTTACCTTGCCGGTGGCTGCAAAAATCTGTTTGAATTTTTCGATGCGTACTTCGGCAGGTTCACTTCCTGCAAAACCTTCTTCATACATGCTCTGCAAATCCTGATAATTGCCGGCTATGGTGAGCTGCATGGCTTTTCTTGCCGTGGATATGGCCTCCGGAATATTTTCTGAGCCCATGTTGCAGGAGGAGAGAAAAAAACAGAGCAGGGAGATAGCAAGAATGTGTTTCATCGTTTTTATAAAGCTACATAATATGTGTCGGTCATTCAACAAATTTCTTTACTTATTTTTCATTTTTTTGCTTTATCCATTTTGCTTTTAGCCACTTCTCCAATTCCACAGCATGAAACACCAACATGGCAGCAAGTAAACAGATGAAGAGTTCATTCACTGAAAGTGGATGGGTTTTAAAAATCCTGTTCATCAGCGGTAAATAAATCACCAACATTTGCAAAACAAATGTAAAAACCACCACCAAGAGCAGTTGGAGATTACTAAAGAGGCCCAGCCTGAAAACAAATATTTTATCGCTTCTCACCGCAAGCACATGGCTCAATTGCGCAAGTGCCAACACCGTGAACACCATGGTTTGCCAGTGCTGTATGCCTTGCTTGATGGCCCATGTCTGTAAGCCCAGGGTGATACCGGCCATTAGCAAGCCCACCCAAACAATGTGGTATCCCAATCCCTGTGCAAACAAACTCTCTGAGGGAGCACGCGGAGGGCGATGCATCACATCGGGTTCTGCTTTTTCTGCAGCCAGGGCAAGCGCAGGCAAGCTATCTGTAACCAGGTTGATCCAAAGTATATGAATGGGAAGCAAGGGCATGGGCATGCCTGCCATACCTGCCACAAAAATGATAAGGATCTCGGCACTGTTGCAAGTCATGATGTACTTCACAAATTTTCGGATGTTGTCGAAGATGCGTCGGCCTTCTTTAACTGCCCTGACGATGGTGGAAAAATTATCGTCGAGCAAGACCAGGTCGGCTGCTTCCCTGCTTACATCGGTTCCGGTTACACCCATGGCTACGCCAATATTCGCGGCTTTTAGCGAAGGGGCATCGTTTACCCCATCTCCGGTCATTGCCACAAACTGTCCTCTTTTTTGCAAGGCTTTCACAATGCGTAATTTCTGATCGGGAGATACCCTTGCATACACACGGATATGCTCAACCTCTTTTTCGAAAGCCTCTTCGCTCATGGCCATCATTTGGGCGCCGGTGAGCATTCGGTCATGGTCATCCATGATGCCTGTTTTTCTTGCAATGGCAATTGCTGTGGAGGGATGATCACCGGTAATCATCACCACTTGTATGCATGCCTCTTTGCATCCCCGGATGGCAAGAGCAATACCCTCGCGTGGCGGATCAATCAGGCCCAGCAACCCAACAAATGACAGCCCTTTTTCTATTTCTCTCACATCGTGTAAAGAAGGCAAGGCGGATAGTATTTTACAACCATAGGCCAGCACCCGCATCCCTGCAGATGCATTTTTGGCTGCATGCAATTGCAGGAGGTCCTGCTCTTTCCTCGTGCCCATCATGACCGACAAGACTTCTGCCGCACCTTTGGTGACAAGCAAAAATGAATCTCCAAATGTGTGTATGGTACTCATGCACTTGCGCTCAGCATCACACGGAAATTCTGCCACACGAGGAAAAAGTGTTTGCCAATCTTCATATTTTTCAGCTTTTATATGCAAGAGCACCTCTTCTAAAATGGCTGTTTCGGTGGCTTCTCCCAAAAGCGGTTTTCCTTGGTGATAAGCCACATCATGATTGAGTGCCATGCACAACGCAAACAGGTTTTGATCACTGCTGCCAGGTACTTTGAATTGCGCATCATACTTTTCTGCCACACGCATTTTGTTTTGTGTGAGCGTACCGGTTTTGTCTGAGCAGATATATGTTACAGAGCCCAGCGTTTCTACTGCCGGAAGTTTGCGCACCAGCGCCTGTTGTTTTGCAAGCCTGCTGGCTCCTTTTGAAAGAGCGATGGTGATGAGCGCAGGCAAAGCTTCCGGTATGGCAGCCACAGCCAAACTAAGGGAGAGCAACAAAAGACTATAAGGATTTTCACCACGCAACCATCCGCTGATAAACAGAATCAAACAAATAATCAGGATGAGGTAAGAAATTTTTTTGCCGAACTGTTTCATGCGTTGTTGCAAAGGCGTGGCAGTTTTTTTTTCGTGCAGTAGGACTGCAATTTTTCCCACTTCGGTTTGCTTACCTGTTGCCACCACCCATCCGCGAGCTCTGCCGCGGGTAACATGGGTTCCCTTGAAGACCATGTTCAAACAATCGCCCGGAGACAAGTGAGTAGCCAAAAGCGCATGTGTATGTTTGTCACTTGCAATGGATTCACCGGTGAGTGAAGCTTCATTTACGCTCAGGGCATGCACCTCGGTGAGCCTGATGTCGGCGGGCACCACATTTCCGGCTTCGAGCAAAACCACATCGCCCTTAACAAGTGAGGCCGAAGGCACCAACTGTACTTTTCCGGCTCGCATTACCCTGCTTTGGGTACTGCTTAATTTACGCAGGGCTTCCAATTCTCTTCCTGCGCGGTATTCCTGTAAAAACCCAATGATGGCATTGGTTACAACAATGGCAAGAATGATGAATGTATCTGCCAAATCACCAACCATTCCCGAAAGCACAGCTGCTGCCAGCAAGATCAAAATCATCAGGTCGTTAAACTGCTCCAGCAAAGTACGCCATGCCTGAGATTTCTTTTTTTCCGGCAGCACATTGGCGCCCTCTTTTTGCAAACGCTCTGCCGCTTCAGCCTCTTGCAGTCCCTGCAATCCGGTTTTGAGTGTGTGCTCAAGTTCAGGTATAGTCAGTTGGTAATAATACATGCTTTAGCATACACGCCATAGTGCCTTGCTGATTGTAAGGTACGCTGCTTTTTGAAAGTTTGCTTTGACTTTAACATTTTAAAAGTCCGGCGACGACGAAAGGCACTGCCAGAGTATGCCTATTCCTGTTGTGCCCCGGACTGAAAACCGGCTACTTGATTTGTCCGAGTTGTTAGATCAAAAAACAATCCTGCCTGTAAAAAGTGTCTGCCTGTTTCGTCGTTGATACGGTAATCAAACTGGTAAACATAGCCAGCCTGCAAGGACAAATAAGGCAAGATGCGGTATCCTATAAATGTGACAAAGCGATTCCTTTCGAAATAAGGCTCACGATTGGTGAAAAAAATTTCATTGCTCACATGAAACTGAAAAGGCTTGATTCCATTTTCGGGTTTCCCAAAAGGAAGGTTGAGACCCAGGCGGTAACGAAAACGATTGCGGTATCCACTTCCGGTAAAGCGTGCCTCCAAGCGATAGCGTTGTTCTGTTTTGATTCTGCCGATGGTGTGCGATAGTATTACCTGGGGCCAAATGCTGAGCTCGTCGTTGTTTTTTGGAAGCAGAAAACTGCCTCCTTCACGATAGGTTACATACCTGCCCGCACCCAAGGCAAGGGTGAGTCCTGGCTTGGCCTTGTACTGAAAGCCGCCTTTGTATTCGTAGTAATGAAAGTGATGATACAAACGCAAGGAACGCAACTGAGCCTCTGCAAAAAAATTCCAATGGTCATTTTGCTGTCTGCTCAGGTTTAGGATGGTCCATGAACCCGAATTGTTTTGTGCCCCGGCTTGAGCGGTGCAGAAGAGAAAGAAAACCAAGTGAGCAACACATGCAAGAGCATACACACCTTGTTGAAAAAACAATGGCAAGAAGGAAGACCAAAAACGCTGTGATAAAATTTTTTGATGAGATGACAACTGCTGCATTATCTGCAAAAGTAATACAGGGAAGCACCACTTTTCCCTTTTGCTTACCTATGATGCGCGGCAGCATGCAAGAGAAGGCTTGGGGGCATCATTCTCCTGCAATTACCAGGTAGTAATTTTTCTTTCCTTTTTGCAGGAGCAAGTATCGGTGTCGGATAAGTGTGCGTGAATCTACTGTAAGTGTTTCGTCAATCTTTTCGCGGTTGAGCATCACGCCTCCTTGCTGCAGCATTTTTCTTGCTTCTCCCCTGCTTGGGAAGATCCCGGTTTTGTCGGCAAGCAGTTCGATTATCGGAATGCCCACATGCAGTTCGGAATGGGGAATATGGGTTTGGGGTACACCTTCAAAGACCTCCAGAAAATAAGACTCGTCAAGTGCGAGTAGCGCATCGGCATTGCCTTTGCCAAAGAGCATGTCGGAGGCGGCAAGTGCCATTTCGTAATCCCGTGCACCATGCACTCTTGTAGTGAGCTCGGCAGCCAGTTCTTTTTGCATCAGTCGCAGATGGGGAGCTGCTTTGTGCTCAGTTTCCAGGGCAAGTACATCTTCTTGTTCACGCAGGGTAAAAACACGGAAAAAATTGGGGATGTCTTCGTCGGAAGCATTGATCCAGAACTGGTAAAATTTATAAGGACTGGTGCGCGCAGGATCGAGCCAGATGTTACCACTTTCGGTTTTCCCGAACTTGGTGCCATCCGCTTTTTTCATGAGCGGGGTAGTGAGGGCGAAGGCTTCTCCACCGTCCATCTTGCGGATGAGCTCGGTGCCCGTGGTGATATTGCCCCACTGGTCGCTGCCACCCATTTGTATTTTGATGCCGTGGTGTTTGTTCAGGTAATAAAAATCATACCCTTGTATCAATTGGTAAGAAAACTCTGTAAAAGACATACCGTTTTCGAGGCGGTTTTTTACCGAATCTTTTGCTAGCATATAATTCACGGTGATGTTTTTTCCCACCTCACGGATGAAGTCGAGAAACCCGAAATCTTTAAACCAATCGTAATTATTTACGATTTGTGCGGCATTGTCTCCGCAGGTAAAATCAAGGAATTTTTCGAGTTGTTTCTGCTGGCAGGAAAGATTATGCATGAGCACATCTTTGGAGAGCAGATTTCTTTCCTGGGATTTTCCCGAGGGGTCTCCCACCATGCCCGTAGCACCGCCAACAAGCGCAAAAGGTTTGTGACCGCAGCGTTGAAAATGTACCAGCGTCATTACCTGTACGAGGTTGCCAATGCCCAGGGAATCGGCACTTGGGTCGAATCCGATGTAGCCTGATGCCATCCCTTTATTAAGGAATTCACCGGTGCCGGGCACCATCTCCTGAAGCATGTTTCTCCAGCGGAGCTCATTGATAAAATCTTTCATGCGAAAACGAAACAGGGCGCAAAGGTAATCCAAACCAACGGCATTGGGTATCTTTGCAGACCATGGCCCGAAAATCAGGAAAAAAAGGCAAAACCAAACCGGCAGGTAAAAGCTTTTTCACCAAGGTAATTACGGCTGCTCTGTTGATTACTCTTGTGATTGCCGGCAGCAGCGTGTACTTTTTTTTGCGTGCCTCTCGTGCACCCAACACAAAACTCCTGCCTGACGCAGAACCTTATTTATTTATTCCCAGCGGGAGTACCTACGCAGATGTGCTTCACTTGCTCAAAGAAAAACACATCCTGCTCAACACTGAAACTTTTGACTGGCTGGCCAGACAAAAAAATTATCCCCGGCATGTATATCCGGGGAAGTACCGCTTAAAAGATGGCATGAGCAATACCGAACTCATTCACATGCTGCGTTCCGGGCAACAGGAGGAAGTGCAGTTGTCCATCAACAACCTTCGCACAAAAGCCGACCTCATCAGTTTGGTGTGCAGCAAGCTTGAAGCCGATTCACAGCAATTGCGCATGCTCCTGCAGAACGATCATTTTTTGGCAGCACATGGTTTTCATTCCGACAATGTAACGGCCATGTTTATCGAAAATACCTACTCATTTGTTTGGAACACTTCTGCTGAAAAATTTTTTAACCGCATGCTGCAGGAATACAAAAAATTCTGGTCAACGGCTAGGCTGCAGCAGGCAAAGAAACAAGGACTCAGTCCTTTTGAAGCCATCATCCTCGCCTCTATTGTTGAGAAAGAATCGAACTACTTGCCGGAGAGGCCCCGCATTGCATCGGTGTATCTGAACCGCCTCAGGCGCAACATGAAACTACAGGCCGATCCTACGGTAATCTATGCCTGTGGTGATTTTACCATCAGCAGGGTGCTACAAAAACACCTGGAAAAAGATTCTCCCTACAATACCTATAAATACGAGGGATTGCCACCGGGACCTATCTGCATTCCCTCGCAAGATGCCATCAGATCGGTGTTGGAAGCGGATTTTACCAATTACCTGTACTTCTGTGCCAAGGAAGATTTTTCGGGCAAGCATCATTTCGCAGCCACCTCGGCCCAGCACCTGACCAACGCCGGCAAGTACAGGAAGGCACTGAACAAGAAAAAGATTTTTAAATAATTGGGGTTTACCTATCCTTGCGGAGCTTGCGGTAAAGGCGAATGGCAAGGAGCAATGCCAGAGAGAACAACACCAAACCCGCCAGCCCGTACATCCAGCTGAGCGTGGATTTTAGTACCACCAAAAAAACAATGGAGACCAGGAACAGGGTGGCCACTTCGTTCCATACACGCAGTGCCATCGAGCCAAAACGATAATTCTCCTTTTGCTGCATCTTGTACAAGTAGTGACAGGACGCATGGTACGCCAGCAACAAAGCCACCATGGCCAGCTTGAGCTGAAACCAGGGCATGTAAAGGTAATACGGGTTGATGTAAACAATCCAGCTGCCAAACAGCAGGGTCAGTATCATTGATGGCCAGGTAATGCCATACCAAAGGCGGGTCTTCATGATTGCGTACTGACGGCCCAAAATGTCTTTCTCCGGTTGGTTTAGTTCTGCTGCCTCGGCCGCATATACAAAAAGACGGACGATATAAAAAAGTCCGGCAAACCAGGTCACCACAAAAATGATGTGCAGGGATTTGATGTAAAGAAAGTCCATCAGTATTGAATGATTTTACTCACCTCTTGCGGGGGTTTCAGCCAGAGGGTGTGCATCCCCAGGGCATTGGCGCTGCGGATATGTTGTTCGGAATCTTCCACAAACAAAACTTCGCCGGGAGCGAGCCTGTTTTCTGCGAGTACATGAGAAAAAATTTCTGTATCGGGTTTACGCATCCCCACTCTGCAGGAGAAGTAGGCTTTTTGAAAACAATTGAGCAGGCGTTTCCATCGTCCGTCGGTGTCGGCCTTTGAAATGGCTTCCAGGTGAATTTCGTTGGTATTGCTCAGGAGGTAAAGGGGTTTATGTTTTGACAGTTGTTCGAGCCACTCTACCCTGTGAAGGGGCAGCTCGAGCAGGATGGCATTCCAGGCATGTACAATTTCTGAAGCAGGAAGGTGTGTGCCCAGCTTGATTTGAACCCTTTGTATAAAAGCCTCAGGAGAAATTTTTCCGGTCTCAAGGTCATCAAACCAACCGCTTTGAGCTGCCTGTGAGTAAAAGGCATCGAAATCATTCCAGCCGAGTGACTGAAAGGCGCGGGAGGTGGCCACATAAGAGATGTTGTACAAAACGCCGCCCAAATCGAATATAAGGGCTTTGTAAGGCGTAACGGTGTGCACTTGCATGGGGGTCAAAGGTAAGGGAATACAGCGGGTAAAAAGGCTTAACCTTAACATTACACACAAGGGAAAAACACGGGCAGCAAGCCATGTTGATATTTCCTTACTTTTGTGTCCAAATTTCTGCAAATGAAGACAAAAATTACCCTTTTGTTTGCGCTTCTTGGCGCAATGTTTCACGGTTCCTCCTATGCACAATGCAATGAGTTATTCATTAGCGAATATGTGGAAGGCACCAACAACAACAAGGCCCTTGAAATTTACAACGCAAGCAACAGCCCGGTATCCCTCAGCAATTACCGTGTGATCCGTTTTGACAACGGAAACAATTACACCGAGCCTTTGCCGGCTGAAGCCACACTTAATTTGCCCACCAACATCACCATGCCACCACATTCGGTGTATGTAATTGCTTTAAATCTTACCGATCCCAGCGGAACCGGTCAAAACATAGCCATCGATCTGGAACTGCAGGCAGCAGCAGACACCCTTTTATGTCCCGGTTGTGCCACCGGAACAGGCTTGCCCCGTGTGCTTTGCTTCAATGGTGATGATGCCCTTGCCCTTCAGAAAAAGAATGGCAACACTTGGGTGAATGTTGACATCTTTGCCTGCATCGGAGAAAGACCTTCCAACAGCCAGGGAACTTTTAGTCCTACCGCCGGTTGGACCATCCTGCCCCCTTACAGCAGCATGGATTCTACTTATGATTTCAACACACAAGGACCTTACTTTTTACAATACTGGACCCAAGACAAAACCCTGCTCAGAAAATATGCGGTTGCCGGAGGCGTTACCATCAATCCTCCCCAGCAGTCATTCAACGCATCGGTGCAGTGGGATTCACTACCTGTAAATACTTTTTATGAATTGGGTCGTCATGCCTGCGATTGCGGATGCACCGAATTCGTAAATGCACAGGCCTCCATTACAGCTCCGGTTACCTCCATTTGTGCAGGAGGCACGGTTGCCGCTACAGCATCAATTACCGGCGTGGAAGGCGACAACAATTTTACCTATTTATGGAGCAACGGAGCAACAACTGCCAATGCACAATTGCCGATTGGCACCCATACAGTAACCATCAGCAGAATAGATGGTTGCAAACTCAGCAAAACCATCGAAATTACTGAGAGTGCGCCACCTGTGGTGCAGGACTCAGTAGTGGCGCCCAGCGCCTGCGGAAGCAATAACGGAAGCATCACCCTTACCATCACCGGCAACAGCGGCCCTTATCAAGTTACCTGGTCGAACAACAGCACCGGACTGAGTATCGATTCACTTTCAGCAGGTAATTACATTTACGAAATCGTAGATGCACAACAATGTTCTTACAACGATGTAATCAGCATTTCTGATCCAGGAGCTTCTCCAGTGTTGCTCGACAGCATTGTCCTTGCCTCCTGCGATACCTGCAGCGACGGTGCCATTTATGTGAGCATCAATGTGGGCAGCGGAGCTGTGTATTCCTGGACAAGTGATGGAGACTCTGTGAGTGCTTCACAGGATGTAACAGGATTGTCTATAGGAGAATATCAGTTGACTGTAACTTTTAACGGCTGCGTTTCCACTTATAATGCATCCATGGGATACCTTGCGTCTGTTAAAGAACTGCAGCAGATTTCCCTGTTCAATCTCTTCCCTAATCCCGCTAAAAACATGCTTACCTTCAGCAATGAAATAGGTATGCTGCAAATTGAAATTACAGATGTAAACGGAAAATCCTGTGGACTTTATCGCCCTGGCAATAACCGCATCCACTCCGAAGACATCAGCATGCTGAACAACGGATTATACTTTGCGAAGGTGATTGATTCTGCCAACCGCATCTCCGTGAAAAAATTCATCAAAAACTAAGCATCCATCTGCACTCTTTTCATGCGCAGGCTTCTCTTCTTGCTCTGGCTCTTGTCGGGCACAGCTCTTGCCCAAAAGGGAGGAGTAAAAGGAAAACTCACCGACGAAGTAACCGGTGAAGGACTCATCGGTGCCACCATCTCTGCCGGCAGTACAAAAGCAGTAGCCACCGATGTAGACGGAAACTTTGAATTGAAATTGGAAGATGGCGACTACACCATCAAAATCACCTATGTGGGCTATGAACCAATTGAGAAAACGGTTAGCATCAAGGGGAAATTTATTGAGATAAACGCACCCTTAAAAACCAAAACCCTCAGGGAGGTAGAGATTGTTGCAGACATTGCGGTGGCAAGAAAAACACCCGTAGCCTTCACCAATATCACACCCCTTAAAATTCAGGAACAACTGGGTAACCAGGACCTCGCCATGGTGCTTAACACCACACCCGGCGTGTATGCCACACAAAGAGGCGGAGGTGATGGCGATGCCCGCATCAGCATCCGCGGCTTTAATTCGCAGAATGTACTTGTGCTGCTTGATGGTATTCCCATGAATGACATGTACAACGGAAGGGTTTTCTGGAGCAATTGGTTCGGACTCGACAACCAAACCAAAACCATGCAGGTGCAACGCGGATTAGGATCGAGCCGACTGGCTATTCCGGCCATCGGAGGAACCGTAAATATTCTTACTTCCGGCATCGAACAAAGCCGCAGATTCGTGCTCAAGCAGGAAATGGGAAACAACAACAACATCCGTACCACTGCGAGTTTTAACAGCGGTATTCTCAAATGGAATTGGGCCATCAGCGGAGCGGTATCGTATGGAAAAAACGATGGATGGGTGGACAACTTGTATTCCGAGCGTTTCTTCTATTTTTTAAAAGTGGAAAAACGCATCAACAAACACCACATCAGCTTTACGGGTTTTGGAGCTCCACAAGTTAGCGGACAGCGCGACTTCAGGATTTCAACACCGGTAAATACCTATTCCCTCACCGAAGCACAAAAACTAGGTATTGATACCACCGGAAAAACAAAATTGTCATACGACAGGCGTTACAATCCAAGCTGGGGATACCTGCGCAGACGCAACGGCGACGGCGGCCCGGAAATTGAAAGATACAATACCAATATCAACCAGTTTCATAAACCTGTGCTGGCTATCAAAGACATGATTCAGCTGAATGAAAAATTCAACTGGAGCAATACGGCCTATGCATCTTTCGGAAACGGAGGCGGAACACAGCTTCATGATGGTTTCAACAGCAGGGTCATGGGAAATGCGCGGGGAGAACTGGATCTTCAGTCTTTATACAATACCAACAGCCGCAATTTTCAGTTGAACGATCCCTGGATGGCCAAGGATTCCTTGAGAAGAGCCAGCGATTTTGTGAGAAAAAATTACAACGAACACTCCTGGTATGGAGTATTAAGTACTTTTATTTACCAGCCTAACAACCACCTCGATATCTCGGGTGGATTTGATGCCAGGTATTACCAGGGAAGGGTTTACAGCAAAGTAGAAGATTTGCTTGGTGCAGATTATGCTGCCCTCAATGGTTCACAAAATGATCCATCAAATATTGGAAAAAAAGAAGGTGATGTCATTATTCAAAATATCCGCCGGCACATAGGATGGGGCGGTGTGTTTGGAACAGCAGAATACAAAGGTGGCTGGTGGACAGCATTCATCAATGCCAGTGGTTCAGTAAATTCCTATCAGCAGGTAAATTATTTTCTACCCAAAGTACTTGACCTCGGAGATACCACCCTGAACATCGGTTACAATACCAAAATTAACTACAAAGGGAAAGAATACAACCGAGAAACCGAAGGTTTGCAGACCAATAAAACCCCGCAGAAAATTCTCTCGGGTTATGTGGTAAAAGGCGGAATGAACTTTAACATCACCGAAAAACAAAATGTGTTCTTCAACCTGGGTACCTTCTCCAGGGCTCCTCTGATGTCATTTGTTTTTAACAGCGGCAACATCGAATTCGACAATATTAAAAATGAAGAAATTAGGTCGGTTGAATTGGGATACAACCTGCGCAGCCAATTCTTCAGTGCCAACATCAATGCATATTACACGAGGTGGATTAACAGGCCCACCACTGTTTCTGTAAATATCCAGGGCGACAATTTTCCCTCCTTTGTTTCCGGAATAGGTGCACTTCACAAAGGCATTGAATTGGATTTTGTGGTAAAACCCAATGATTGGTTTTCCTGGGAAGGCTCCGTTTCATTGGGCGACTGGCGCTGGACAGGCACCGGCACCGCTGTGGCACTCGACCTAGACGGAAACGAGCTGGGCCGCGTGCAGTTTAAACCCGATGGCGTAAAAGTGGGAGATGCTGCTCAGTTTAGCTATGCCACTTCGATGAGGATTGAACCACTTAAAAATTTTTACATCAAACCTCAGTTCAATTACTTCAGCAGAAATTATGCAAACTTCAATCCCGAAGTATACACCATCACCGATCTTTCAAGCGGATTTGGTCCCAACCTCGGCAGACAAGCATGGAGACTTCCCGACTACTATTTCCTCGACATGAATGTGGGATATTCGGTGTTTGTGAAAAACCACAAATACGATTTCCGCTTTACGATGCTCAATGTGCTCGATGATTTTTATATCACCGATGCAAACGACAATGCTTTGAGTCAGACTTTTTCCGCACAATCAGCTTCAGTAAATGTGGGCATGGGCAGAAGATGGCAATTTTCAATTACCGGAACATTTTGATGTAAGCATGAAAAACATGAAAACATATTTGCTTTTATTTATCCCGGTGCTTGTGTTTGTTTTTTCTTCTTGCGAAAAAAATATCATTCTCAAGAACAACAAAAGTCTGCAGGGCCTCTGGCGCATTACCGAATTCAATTACTCCGATTCTGCCAATGTAACCGTGAAACCGGCCTCTGCAGGAAAACCGGCTGTGAAAATTGATACTGTATATGCACTGCATCAGATTTTTGATTTGAGCAAAGAAACGCACACCCTCTCCTTTTTTGAAGCCCCTGAAAATGCTTATAGTGCCGCCATGCAAGCTGTGTATAAAATTGATTATGCTGATGCTGCACTCAAAGATATCTCCGACACATTTTATTACACAATTACCAAGGATGTACTTGCGGTAGTTAAAAAATCAACCACAAAAAAAACTTACACCAATGTGGTGAGAAAGCCTTTTTTAAGCATCGTTCCGCTCGGGCAATTGCGCTACCAATACAACGCTCCTTCCGGAAATTCCTTTACCCTGGATGCATCACCCTTCCTCAATGGCACCCAGTGTTATTACAAACTAGAAAAAACCAACTGACAAACTCATGAATAAATCATCACTCCTGGCAATTGTTCTTCTTTGCCTTGGTTCTTTTGCATTTGCACAGGCGCCTGTTCCCACCTCCTGGGATTTTGAAAACTTTTCTGCACCTCCTCAGGGATGGACCTTCACAGACGCAGGAGGAACCGGTGGTACAACCTATACTCCCACCACCAGTTGCGGTTCTCAGGCGTTAAGACTCGATGCAGACAATGACCAGTTGGTCATCTTTTTTGGACAGCAACCGGGTCCAATCACCTATACCATCAAAGGCATGGGAACCTCTTGGAATGGTATTTTTAGATTACAGGAATCCATCGATGGCACCACATGGGTAAACATCACTTCTTATGTAGGGCCCGGTGCAATTGCTACTTCCTGCACCACTGTGACTGCAAATCCGGCAAATGCCCTGAGCAGGTATTACAGGTTTTGGTATGAGAATAAAGAGTCGGGAAGCAATGTAGCGCTCGACGATGTGCAGATTGCCAACCCATCCATCAATACACCCACGCTTGCTGTTTCATCCGGAACAAACCAGGTGTTTCACAATACCTATGCCCCTATTTTTTCCAGCCCGGTATCCGCTCCGCTAACCCTTACCTATAGCATAAAAAACTTGAGCGTGGCAGGCAATCTTTTGGTTGACAGTATTCGTTTCACCGGGAGCAACAACAGTGATTATGCATTAGATCCTTCAGTGGTTTTTCCTATCAGCCTTGCTCCCAATGCCACTTTTTCTCTCCCGGTTATTTTTACTCCCCAGCTGAGCGGCACACGCCTGTGCGATGTAAACATTTACAGCAACAGCGCGGTGCATCCTCAATACATCTTTAAACTTTACGGAGCAGGTGATAGTCTTGCTTCTGAACCTGCCGGACAATCTGCGGGGATTACCTTTCCGGTAAACAAAACCTATCGCACCATTGCTGTGGTACAGGAATCAAATCCTGCTCCCGACTTTATTGGAGGATATCTGGTTTTGCGCAGCACAGGCAATGCACCCAATACCAATCCTGCTGATGGGGTCACTTATGAAAGAGGACAGAGTATTGGCAATGCCAAAGTAATTTACAATGGAGCCATCGGAAATGGAGGAATTTCCATTCGTCCAACATGGGTACATGCAGGCCAAACCTATCACTTCAGGGTGTATACATACAACGGAGATGGAAACATCACCAACTACAATACAACTTCACCCACTTCCGATAGCATCACCACCCCTGCTTCCATGATGGCTGCCGGTGAGTATACGAATATCGATCCAAGCAATCCGGGTTTTATTACAACTCTTTCTGCGCAGATTAACCAGCGACAAACCATCTTTTATTCCAACTATGCACCTACCATGATCAATCTGTTTGAAGCCAGAGATACCATGGTAAGTATTGGTACGAGTAAATTTTTTCGTGTACTCAACTGCGCCTACAGCGGATTAGCCAGGCCCTATAACGAACCCTTTGATTGGACAGCTTATGACTTTAGCAGGGAACACACCTATGCGCATTCATGGATGCCCACCTTTGATGCAAGCAACCCCGAACGCCCTGAATATAACGACCAGCACAATCTCTATCCTACCAAGCAATCCAATGTAAATGCAGTGCGTTGCAACTATCCTTTGGGTGTAGTAGTGACGCAAGAATCCAATTACCTGCTTGGCAAACTTGGGCTTGATGCCAACGGACGCAGGGTGTATGAACCCCGCGATGTGCACAAAGGAAGAGCAGCCAGAGCCATGATGTACATGGCTGTTTGTTACAATGGCATCAGCGGAAATTCCTGGGGATTTAACCAAAACATCGGTGTATGCGGCGCGGTGCCCATCCCATACGGACAAGACCAGAACATCCTCAAGCGCTGGAACCTCGAGCACATGCCTGATGCATACGACATGGCCCGCAATGACTTTTTAGATTCACTGCAACAAAACCGCAATCCATTTGTGGATCATCCTGAATGGGCTTGTCAAATCAATTTTTTAAACATGAGCTACATTGCCAATCCGCCCATCACCTGTTATGAAATACCTGATACCAATTGCAATGCGCCTAACTTTTCAATAGATACCACGCAGCTCACTACTGCGCAAATTTCATGGAATGCCGTGAGCGGTGCCACAACCTATACGCTTCAGTACAAGGCGAGCAATGCAAGCACATGGATTACACAAGGACCCATTACTTCACCTTTTACCATCAGCAACCTGCAAGAAAATACCACCTATGTAGCCAGGATGTTCAGCACCTGCGGAAACACCAATTCCGATACCACAGCAGAAAAAAGTTTCACCACTAAGTTTAGCAATATCAATGAAGTTTTCGCCTCTCAATGGCAATTGTATCCGAATCCTGCAAATGAATTCCTGCAAATGAATTTCAGCGGAAACTCCACATTATCGAATGCCACACTAGTGGTTACAGACATCACCGGCAAGCAGCTGCTTACCCGTGCGGTTGAATCAAAGACGGAAATCATTTCTCTTACAGGACTGAGCAAAGGCATGTATTTGCTGCATATTTATCAGGGAGGAATGCATGCGGTAAAGAGGTTCGGAAAACAATAATTTCTTTCCCTCGGATGAAAAGGGTTGCCCAAAAGGCGACCCTTTTTATTTTATATTCCGCTTGTATTAAATCAAAAACATGAGGTAGGAATACATGCATATAAAATGCCAAACTAGCATGGTAAAAGAAAATCGTATTGAGAAAATTGAGATGCTTTTTGTGGTTCACGATTTATTCTGCGTCCACATCTGCTAATATCGATATCAATCCGACAAATGCTAATTATTTTTGCATCATCCATGAGATATAAGATACTCTCTTTCATTGCCTGCTTGCATCTTATTTATGCATTTTCTTTTTGCCTCCTGATTGTTGCCAATCCTTTTGGGCAGATCCCTCCATTTTGGATGCTGTTGATGCAAGCCGGAATACCAACACTATTCTATACCTACAATGGGCAGATGATTGCGGACAAATCTATTCCTGATTACAACGCCCGCCTGTCCTGGTATCAGAAGCATCGAAACATTACAAAAATTTATTTACTCTGTATCCTTACTGTTTTGATAGCGACATTCATTTATGCAATTGGTTTAAAAAATCAGGGAGTGTTAATTGCCAGATACAGCCTTTACCAGCTTCCGGCACTGCTCTTTTCCTATCTTTATTATCCAAATTTTTTTGTTAAAAAAGGATTGCGTTCCAACGGTTTGCTCAAGCCATTTGTGCTGGGGCTGTCGTGGGCATGCGCTTCCTATTTTCCCATGTTTATGCTTTTGCAATCTCAAACATCTACAGTATTTCAGGCAATACTTCCTGCAATTAATCTATTTATTTTATTCTCTGCCCTTGGATTGCTTTCGGATGGGAGAGATGCAGCCTATGACAAAGAAAATGGCGTAATAACAATGGCAGTAAAGCATGGATGGAAATTTTCCAATACCTGTATAGCCTTGCCTCTACTTTGTTTTTCAGCGGGCATGGATTTCCTACTTTTCATGCAAACAAATGTGCTACTTGCAGGGGTGGCTGCATTTCTATTTGGTTTCATCTCTATATTCATTTGTATAAAAACACACCCTGAATCTTCTTTTTTATTTTACCACTTTGGCGTGGATGGATTGATGCTTGTAAAAGCCCTTCTGTGGTATGTGGTTATGCATGGTTAGCAGATGCCATAGAACCCATTGATGACTAATTAAAATATGAGTTTCACTCGGATGCTTGATTTAATCAAAGACTGCTTTTGCAAAAAAATAAAATAGGAACGATGATGTAAAAGTGGTTTTGATTGTTATGCAAAAAACTGTTCTCTTCGAAAATAATCCATTTTTTATTAAGAGATTAGCCCCTGAAATATACCGATAAACCCTATGGGCTCATACGCATCATTCCTCTTCGGTTTGGCATCAGAAAAAAAATACAGAAGCATTCAGTTGATTGCGTTATCTGCTTTTATTTTACTCATCCTAAATAAAATTCTGCAACATGGATTTTTTATGGATGGAGGCCTTTACCTTTCTGTAGCCAAAAATTATGCGCGCGGATTGGGTACCTTCTGGCATCCGCATTTCAGCAAGACACAGAGCGATTATTTTACCGAGCAACCTCCGCTCTATTTTTTTGTGATGCATCTTTTCTACAAGTTTTTGGGAATGGGATTTTTTGCCGAGAGGATTTTTGCATTGGTATGTGTTTTTTTTACCTGCTTCATGATCCATCTCTGCTGGGCCTTGCTCACTGATAAACCGAGAGCATCTGCTTTTCCTTTGCTGCTGTTTATGATCACTCCTGTTATTTTTTGGGCCTACAGCAATTTTGTGGAAGAAATTCTCATGACTGGATTTGTGCTTGTATCAGTCTATGCCAGTCTACACATTTTTCTGAGGCAGAAGAAAGTAGTGTTGTTGATTTGGGTGGCTGCCGGAGCCTCCGTACTGGCATTTTTAACCAAGGGCATTCAGGGTTGCTTTGCCCTTGCTACTCTACCCTGCATGGCCATTGCACATGACTTCCGAAAATCAGGGCGCATGATTTTATACTCCATTTATGTATTTTTAGTATTTGTACTTTTGCTCTTTCTGCTGGCTTTACTATTTCCTCAATCCGTGGTTTTTTTTACGGATTATGCAAACAACCGCTTAGAAAAAGCCTTTGTATCAGAAGTACATAAAACAACGGGAAACCACCTTTATTTGGCCGGTCATTTATTTATGGAGCTCCTTCCGGCTGGCATTCTTTGTTTGCTGTTGTGGCTTGTTGCAAGAAAAAAACCGGCCTTGGCCGTTTGGCTTTGGGCATATTTTTAGTAGGCATTTGCGGATCTTTTCCTTTGATGCTTACCACCGAACAAAGAGGTTTTTATCTGGTTACCTCTATCCCATATTTCATGCTTGCAATGGCTTTGATGGTATTGCCTTCGCTTGATTTTCTGCTTGAGAAACCAGGCGCCAAATCTCTTCGTGTTCCCTCTCTGCTATTGCTTGCAGGCACCATTGCCTGGATGGCTTTGAATATCGGCAACTGGCAGTGCGACCGCATTTTGATGCGGGATGTTAAGCGCATGAGTTCCCTGTTTTCTTACGGAGATATTGTTGGGCTTGACCCTTCTCTCAAGGCAGGATATACGCTTAAAAACTACCTGATTCTTGAGAAATATATTTCCTGTGATGAATCAGAACCACGAAGCAGAAAATACATCATTTGGCGCAGAGAAATACCTCCGGCAGATTCCAGTGGACTCATCAGGTTAAACATGTATATGCCTGAATTTATCCTTTACAGAAACTTGCAAGCAAGAGGATTAAAAGGGGCTCAATAAAAATAGTTTTCTCTTAAAAAAAGAGGAAGAAACATGCATGGTTTTAATTTTATTGTGTCCGCCGTTGCAGTTTTTTTAAATAGTATTACAAAACAAGGGGGTGAAAATGTAATGAGTTGTTGTTTTTATAAGTTGACACTTATTTCATTGACATTAACAAATAGCCCAACTAAATGGAGAATTTTTTGAAAGACACTTCAGTATAAACAGAAGACGCCAAAAAGTTAGAAAATCTGTTTTTTTGCTTGAATTTAATCTTTATTCGATGAATCACTCAGTTATACTTGTTTAATCGGCTGAATTCTCGGTTAAAAATCATCTGTTAAGTAGTATAAACAAATATATTTGGGAGCAATAATTCATCTATGAATTCACTGAAAATGCGCTCAGTTTTTACTATTTTTTTGAGAGTATCCCTAATGCTCACAACCTTGTTATTTTCCATTGGCATCAAGGCACAAACGGATTACCCAAAGGTGAATTTTAATTATTTCGGGCATGTACAAATTGATTTGGAGATGATTGAAAATCTTCAAAAGAAAGGCTCATTTAATCATGCATCCTATGCAAATTTAGGGGAACAAGACCTTTTTGTTACAGCTCAGATAACCAAGAGGATTTCATTTCTTGGAGAAACAGTGGTCCGCCCGGATTTGAAATCGTCTTCATCTTTTATCCCTTCTATAGAAAGAGCTCAGCTTAAATTTGACTATTTCAGAAACCACTCTTTCCTTATTGGAAAATTTCACACTCCGGTTAATTTTTGGAATGATACCTACCATCATGGCAGACTATTTTTTCCTGTGATTGACCGTCCTGTGATGTTCTCCTATCTTATCCCCTTGCACACATTGGGTGTGAGGCTTCAGGGGCAGAATCTTGGAGCGCTCCGATTTGGATACGATATGGTACTCGGAAATGGAATTTCATCAAACGATACCAAGGATTTGGACATGCATAAGTCTGTTACACTCGCTGCGCATATTAAGCCACGGGATGGATTGCGTATTGGGCTATCTTATTATGATGATGTTATAAAAGGAAACTACTCGGGTGTTCATAGTGGTCATATTGGAGCCAGCCATGTGGCTCAGTCTTCAAGCTACAAGGGAGACATCAGGTTTCAGTTATTATCTTTCTCAACTGCATGGTTTTCCAATAGGTTTGAACTACTTCATGAATTAACGCTTAACAGAACGAAAAGTGACTCTTTGGGTACTGCCGGAAACTGGAGTTCCTTTATTTATGCGGGATACCGAATGAATAACCTGGTACCATTTGTTGTGTTGGACTACATTGATGTTTCTGAAAAAGATCTACATATCAAATCTTTGGTAAGTGCAAGGATAGCCATAGGTGCACGATATGAATTTACACCATATTGCAATATCAAAATTCTTGCAGAACACCTAAGATCAGAAGAACTATTTCCCCTTCCCCGACACAACCATCCTGTAAGCCCGGATATATATGAACTAAAAATTCAGCTCGCTTATGGCTTCTAGAATTGTTCTGCTTCTGTTGATTATTTTTTGTTTTTCATTTTTGGAAAGCCAGGGGCAGTCTGCATCAAAAAACAAAGGAGAAAGCCCCTCTGACACCGAACTTATTCTGATTGGCAACAACACAGATTTAAATGCTGTAAAGTGGCAACAAGTCGTTGCTATATTTAAAGGCGAAAAATCCTTCTGGCCCAATGGAAGTGTAGTTGTACTTGTGCTTCCGGCTAGCAATCTTGAAAGTTCAAAGGATGTAGCCAAGCAAGTTTATTCAACCAGTGTGGCAGGAATGCAGAAGTTTTGGTTGAGTCTTGTGTTTCAGGGAAGAGGTAAGCCCCCGGTATTTATTGCCTCAGAAGAAGAGATCATCAAGTTTGTTTCTCAAACACCCGGTGCGGTAGCGCTCATCTCACCAGAATTAAAATCAAAAGCCGGAAACCTGATAATAAAAACAGCCATTAAATAAATGCGTTTCTACAAAAGAATTTCTTTCCGCATTTGGTTGTATTTTTCACTCGCCATCTCGCTCGTTTTTTTCGGTACAGCTTGGTATTACTCCAATGCTCAAAGGAATCTTATCCTTAATTCACATCAAAAACAACTTAAAGAGTTCTGCAGAACCATTTCTTTGGGGGTGGAAATATCTCTGTCATTGCAGGATTTTAATAAGTTGCGTAATGCCCTTGACTATTTTAAACAAAATGAAGGGGAATATGATTTCTTATTGATTACTCAAAAAATAAGTGCAACTGAGGAAACACTTTTTTCCTATCAATCCATTCAAAATAATTTTAATCCATCAAATCTGGACAGCACCGAATATCTGATACGCTATCACAACTACAATTCAGCTATTATGTCGGGTAGAATTATTTCGGGCATCTCACGACAAAGAATTGAACAACAAGTGTCCATGCTCAACAGACCGGTATATCTTACTGTTCTCATCATTTTCGGATTTTCATTCATCTTATTTTATTTTTTGGCTCGTAATATATCTTTCCCTATCAGTAGAGTGATAGAAAATGCTCACTTACTAGGCCAAAATAGGTTTGATGAGTTCTCCATTGCTGACAGCCAGGTCTCTGATGAAATCGGAATGATGGAGCAAGCTCTTGTCTCGCTCAGAAATAGTTTGATACATCAGCAGGAGACCAATCGTTCGCTCATTAACAACCTCGAAGTAGAAGTATTTAAACGCACCGCTTCGCTAAATGAAGCACTTGCAAAACTCACAGAAGCACAAGAAACTGCTCTTCTTGCAAGTTTTACCTGGTATCCGGAAACAGGAAAATGGACATCTTCCGAAAATTTAAAAGCCATTCTGGACTTGGAGGGAGATGCCATAATTGATTACAGCGTTTTGTATGATAAGGTAGATGAAAACTCAAAAAACATTTTTATCAAAATCTTTACGCTGGCAAGAGATCGTGCAGTCTCGGAATCTTTGCCACTTCATCAGGGAGATTCAGAAAAAAAATGGTTGAATATTACCTGTCGTTACATCCATTCAGCTTCGAATGAAAATCTCGGATATTTTTCGGGCACCATTCAGGATGTAACCGAACGGAAAAATGCCGAGCAGGAACTTGAGCGACTCTCTCTTTTGGCAACAAACACTACCAATCTGGTTGTGTTTACCGATAGCCAGAAAAGAATTACATGGGTAAATGACAGTCTGGTTAAACTCACGGGCTATTCAAGAGAGGAACTGTATGGGAAAACCCCGCGTATCTTTCAGTCAAAGAATTCGGATCCTAAAACTATTCAGAAAATCAATGAGGCCATAAACGAAAAAAGAACAATACAAGCCGAAGTGCTTAATGTAGGGAAATTGGCAAACGAATACTGGCTGGAACTATATATTCAACCACTATTCAACAGAAATAATGAACACATAGGCTTCATGGCGATAGAAATTGATATCACGGAGAGAAAAGCCACGGAAGTAAAATTGCGTGAATATGTTGATGACATCGAAAGAAAGCAGGAGGAAATTAACTCAATTAACGAAAATCTCGAGGAACTTGTAAAAAAGAAAACAAATGACTTGGAAAAAAGCATGCTTCAACTGCAAAATTCACAGGAGGAGTTGATTCGCAAAGAAAAAATGGCAACCCTGGGAATGCTTGTTGCCGGCATTGCCCATGAGGTAAACACACCTTTAGGAGCCATAAAAGCCTCTGCAGAAAACCTCAATTTCCTGCTTGGAGAAGGAATATTAAAAATGATTTTTAGTTTGCATCATCATGAAATTTCAATTTCTTCCAAACTTCTTGATATTGGCCGTAGAAGAACAAAACTATCTACACAGCAGGAGAGAGTTGCTTCCAAAAAGATACAAGAGAAATTTGATGCTTGTTTTCCATCGGGATCTTTACCTTTCTGGGTTTCGCGCTCCCTTGCACAACTTGGGTTTGAAACAGCCGATCAGATTCCCGAAGAATTTTTTTCTCTTCCCGCGGACCGCATCGAGACATTGCTGAATATCACAAGCACCCTCTCCGGTATTGATCTGTCTGTAGCTACAATTGAAAATGCTGCTATCAGGGCAAGCAAAATCATCCGCGCACTAAATGTTTATTCCCATAGTGAGGAATCAGCGCCTTATCTACCTTTTGATTTGTTTGATAGCATCAATGGTGTTGCAGATCTTTTGTCAAGTAAGTTTAAACAAGGTGCGGTATTCATTAACAACATCAAGCCCGGTACAATGCTCACCGGACAGGAAGATGAACTGTCGCAAGTCTGGACAAATCTTATTAACAATGCCTTGCAGGCAAGTAACAACAAATGCAAAATCACCGTTCGTGCAAATCAGGTTTCCGAGGATAAAATTTCCATAGAAATAGAAAATGACGGACCTCCTATTCCACCTGAAATACAGACAAGAATTTTTGAAGAATTTTTTACCACCAAAAAAAGAGGAGAAGGTACGGGATTAGGACTTAGCATCGTATCGCGCATTGTGAACCGACATCATGGAACCGTTTCTTGCAAGAGTGGTGAAGGTTCAACCGTTTTTACAGTTGTACTTCCCAATTTGATTAAAAAAATTGGCCTTGAAGAGAATAATAATCAAGCATAGCACCTATTGAAAAGAATGAGGTAACATTGCATAAACAATTTGTTAAATGAAAACAATTTTAATAGTGGATGATGAATTTGTGATTTTAGAATCCTTGCGCATTCAACTCATTCGATTGACCGGTCCTAGTATCCTCATCGAAGCGGCCTCATCAGCAGAAGAGGCCATGCAGGTAATCAAAGATCTTTCCGGAGATGGACATGAATTGGTCTTAACCATTTCAGATTTTAATCTTGGTGATGCCAAAGGCACTGAGGTTTTAAGTTATGCACATGCCCTTTTTCCAAATGCCAAAAAAGCCATACTCAGCGGGCAATCCGACATTCAGATTCTTGACGATTTTAAAAAGAATTATGGCTTGAACGCATTCATTGCCAAGCCCTGGAACTTCGATGAAGTGAGCAACTTGGTTGAAGAGGCTTTGGCCTGATTATTCTCTTGGATGATGATCCGGCTGATGAATTTATTGTGTAACAATTGAACCAGGCTTGGCCGGCTTTACCGGAACAACTTTACCTTGTTGGTTATGCAAGCCATTAATAATCATGTTTATGATGTGTGTACTTATCGAATAACATGTGGGTTATATTTTGCAGTGCTGTAATCATGATGCATTTCGCTCACTCAAACCATTTTCTTTTTTTGGCTTTTATTCACTTTTTTCAAATACTATGACATATCCAATGTGGGTTTTCCGGCATCAATCATCTTCGGGGCGGAGCCAAGGCTCCGCCCCGACG
>JBKCNM010000024.1:0-30405 GCA_046297395.1 Bacteroidota bacterium | reverse complement strand
TGCTGGCCTCCACCCAAACGCATCATACGCTCATGGGTCGCCACATGGTGAAAGAATCTACACTTGCAGAATGGCAAAAAGACCGCAGGGCTGGAAACGAAAAAGAAACCTTCAAGGTAAAGGAGAATGGAAAGCATGTTGAAAAAACTGCTGAACAACTTGACTTGTGGGCCACAAAAAAGTTTCCGGATTTTGATCGCCCGGGTCACTGGTGGAATCTTTCCATCGATTTAAATTCTTGTATTGGTTGCGGCAATTGTATTGTTAGTTGCCAGGCAGAAAACAATGTGCCTGTGGTTGGTAAAGATGAGGTGCGCAAATCCCGCGAAATGCACTGGATTCGCATCGATCGTTACTATTCCAGCGATACCACCAAAGAAAACAGCAAAGGAAAAAAGGGAAGTATTGACATGTATCAGGAAATGGAAGTTCCCTCCGAAAATCCTGAGGTAATGTTCCAGCCGGTGATGTGTATGCATTGCAACCATGCACCCTGCGAAACCGTATGTCCGGTGCTTGCTACCACCCACAGCAGCGAAGGTCTCAACCAAATGACCTACAACCGTTGTGTAGGGACAAAATATTGTGCCAACAACTGTCCTTACAAAGTACGCCGCTTCAACTGGTTCCGTTTAAACAACAATCCCAAATTCGATTTCAACCAGAACAGCGACTTGGGCAAAATGGTACTCAACCCTGATGTAACCGTTCGTTCAAGAGGTGTGATGGAAAAATGCTCCATGTGCGTGCAACGCATCCAGGAAGGCAAGCTCACTGCCAAGCGTGAAGGCCGCAAGCTCAGAGATGGAGAAATCAATACTGCTTGTGCCCAGTCTTGCCCCACCCAGGCAATCACTTTTGGAGATGGCAATGATGCGCAATCAACCGTTTCTAAACTCAAGAAGGAAGAAAGAACCTACCTGATGCTTGAGGAACTTGATACCAAGCCAAGCGTATTTTACCAAACAAAAATCAGAAACAAGGAAGGCGCTGCCGGAAACCATCATCATTCCTAAGCCATATCCATCCGAATAAGAAAAAGATTCTATGCAACACGAAGCACTCATCAGAGAACCGCTCATCCTGGGAAATAAATCCCTACACGACATCACTGAGGACATATGTCGTCCCATTGAATCCAAGCCTACCAAATCATGGTGGTTTGTGTTCATCCTCTCCGCTGCCTGCCTGCTTTGGTGGGTGGTATGCGTTTGTTATACCATAGGGGTAGGACTTGGTGCCTGGGGCATCAACAATGTGGTAGATTGGGGATGGGATATCACCAACTTCGTTTGGTGGGTGGGTATTGGTCACGCAGGTACGCTCATCTCTGCAGTATTGCTCCTGTTTCGTCAGAAATGGCGTTTGTCCATCAACCGCGCTTCAGAAGCCATGACCATCTTCGCCGTTATCTGCGCTGCCTCTTTCCTACTTACCCACATCGGTCGTCCTTGGTTGCCATATTGGCTTCTGCCTCTTCCCAATCAGTTTGGTTCCCTTTGGGTGAACTTCAACTCCCCCCTTATCTGGGATACCTTTGCGGTAACAACTTATTTCACTGTTTCACTTGTTTTTTGGTATACCGGTCTTATTCCGGATTTTGCCGCCATTCGCGACAGGGCCAAAACACCACAGCGCAAGTTCTGGTATGGTTTACTCAGCTTCGGATGGGTAGGTACAGCAAAAAACTGGCAGCGATTTGAAGAGGTTTCTCTGGTGCTTGCCGGAATGAGCACGCCACTGGTACTATCTGTGCATACCATTGTATCCTTTGACTTTGCCACCTCTGTGATTCCCGGTTGGCACACCACCATTTTCCCACCCTATTTTGTGGCAGGGGCTATCTTCTCAGGTTTTGCTATGGTGCAAACCCTTCTGATTATTACCCGCAAAGTGATGAAACTGGAGGAGTATATCACCACCCTGCATATTGACATGATGAATCGCATCATCATGGTTACAGGTTCGATTGTTGGTATCGCATATATCACAGAATTCTTCATTGCCTGGTATTCAGGTGTGGAATATGAATCATACGCCTTTATCAATCGTGCTACCGGTCCCTACTGGTGGGCTTACTGGGCAATGATGTCATGCAATGTAATCTCTCCACAGCTCTTTTGGTTTAAGAAGTTGCGCACCAATGTACCCTTTACTTTCATCATGTCTATTGTGGTGAACATCGGTATGTGGTTTGAGCGATTTGTAATCATTGTTACTTCCTTACACAGGGCTTATATACCTGCCCAGTGGAGCATGTACCACCCCACCTGGGTAGAAGTAGGTATTTACCTCGGATCGCTGGGATTGTTTTTCACCCTCTTCCTACTGTTCACCAAGTTTTTCCCGGTTATTGCCATGAGTGAGTTAAAGACCATTGTGAGAACATCCTCTTTGCAGGCTCACCGTGAAAACCACAAACATGCAGCATCACACGGTTCATCACACGCATCAGTTGTTTCACACTAAGATACCCAACAGGATATGAGCAAATTCATTTTCGGAATTTTCAGCGACGAAGAAAAAGTCATGCACAGCATTTCTCACCTGCGCGCCAAAGGCGTAAAGGTGCGAGATGTTATCAGCCCATTTCCCATCCACGGCATGGATCATGCTTTGGGGCTTGAGCGCACCCGTATATCCATCTGTTCCTTTCTGTATGGGATGACAGGTTGCAGCCTTGCCATTCTCATGACCTGGTACATGAATATCTCCGACTGGCCAATGAACATTGGCGGGAAGCCCAATTTTTTCTTTTATAAAAATCTACCCGCTTTTGTGCCTATTATTTTTGAATCTACCATCTTTTGTGCCGCTCATGGTATGGTCATCACCTTTTACCTGCGCAGCAAATTATTGCCGGGCGTCTCAGCTTACACGCCTGATGTGAGAATGACAGACGATAAAATCATCATGAAAGTAGAGGTGAGCGACGAAGCATCTGTGGCCCATGCAACAAGCATGCTCAAAGAAGCCGGCGCTGAAGAAGTAAAAGAATACGGAAAATAATTACACCGCAGCAGCACATGAAAAACCATATCAAGCATTTCCTCTTACTTGGCTCAGTGATTATGCTGGCGTCATGCGGAAAAAAAGATAAAAATAGCCCCGGAACTGAATTCATGCCCGACATGTACTATTCTGAGGCATACAAACCTTATGAGTTAAATCCCTTGTTCGACGACAGTCTTCAGGCCCGTCCACCGGTGGAAGGAACTGTTTCTCAAGGTGCATTTCCAAACTCACCCATCAGTATTGATGTGCTGAAATATCCCTATCCTGAAACTCCGGAAGGATACGAAGCCGCAGGGAAAGAACTTAAAAACCCTTTACCGCCTGATTCTTCCAATTTGGCTGATGGAAAAGAAATCTATGGTAAGTTCTGTGTGAACTGTCACGGTGATGCCGGAGACGGAAACGGAAGTATCGTAGCCAACGGAAAGTTTCCTTCACCTAATACTTATTGGTCAAAAGTAGGACTCACTCAAGGCAAAATGTTTCATACGCTTACCTATGGAAAAGGCCTGATGGGTTCACACGCTTCACAGCTTACCAAAACCGAACGATGGAAAGTGGTACACTATGTACAATCGCTCATCGATGCCAAAACAAAAGGAACCACCGCAGCAGCTTCCGACACCAGTAAAACTGCATCAGCAAAATCAAGCAAAAAAATTTAAGCCAAGTGCCGTATGACAAATAAACCTTACGAAATATCAAAGGGCAACAAAACTTCAGCCTTCGTGCTGATTGGAGTAGGTTTACTCTCCATCATCTACGGATTTGCTACAGGGCACACGGAGCGTGCTTGGGCAAATCTTTTACTCAGTAACTTTTATCTGATGGCCATCGCCCTGGGTGCAACATTTTTCTTGGCCGTGCAATATGTGGCTGAGGTTGGATGGAGCGCACAGATTAAACGCGTACTCATGGCCATGGGTCAATATCTTCCGTTTGCCACGGTTTTTATGGTGCTGATTTTTCTCGTGG
Organism: Bacteroidota bacterium; assembly: GCA_046297395.1. Classification (GTDB taxonomy): domain Bacteria; phylum Bacteroidota; class Bacteroidia; order UBA4408; family UBA4408; genus JBEICQ01. The sequence goes on along the minus strand of JBKCNM010000024.1, from coordinate 26,415 downwards.
GTCATCACCACCTGTATGACTGGACCCATCCTGAAAATTACGAAGAAGGTGGTCACCACTACGATCCTATCCTTGCAGGAAAGAGTGGATACCTTAACATGACTTTCTATACCATACGCCTCTTGGTTTATGCCATCATTTGGTCAGGCTTTGCTATCTTGATGCGTCGCGAATCTCTCAGAGAAGATGAAATCGGAGGGACAGAATCTTACTTCAAGATGCGCAAATGGTCTGCTATTTTTCTGGTCTTGTTTGCTGTTTCTTCATCAACCTCTGCCTGGGATATCCTTATGAGTATTGATGCTCACTGGTTTTCAACCCTGTTTGGCTGGTATACTTTTGCAGGTATGTTTGTGAGCAGCCTTACGGTGATTACCATGATTACCCTCTACCTGAAAGGGAAAGGATATTTGAGCAATGTAAACGAAAACCATATCCATGACTTGGGTAAGTTTATGTTTGCCTTCAGTGTGTTCTGGACCTACCTGTGGTTTGCCCAGTTCATGCTTATTTGGTATGCGAACCTCCCTGAAGAAGTGGCTTACTATATTCCGCGTCACGGATATTTTCGTCCGGTGTTTATCGCCAATTTACTTATCAATTTCTTTTGTCCCTTCCTTATCCTCATGACCCGCGATGCCAAAAGAAAGGCAGGATTGCTGGCATTCATCGGCAGCATCATGCTCATCGGTCACTGGCTGGATGTTTACCTTATGGTTATGCCAGGTACTGTTGGAGAAGAAGCTGGATTCGGCATCATGGAAATTGGAACAACTTGCTTCTTTACCGGTTTATTCCTGTATGTAACCTTCAACGCACTTTCCAAGGCAAAAACACTTCCGGAAAATCACCCGATGATGGTTGAATCATTGCATCATCATATCTAAAACGAAAAAGACACACGAACATGACATACTTCATTATTCTTATCATCGGTTTAGGAATTTACGCCTTTGCACAACTTGCCAATGTGGTGCAACTCTCATCCACGCTCAAAGGTGCTCCCGAAGAGCAGGTAACCGATAAAGACAATCGTTTTAACGCCCGCATGATGATGGGCATGCTCATCTTCATCCTTGGTTTTTTTGTATGGCAAATCAAAGAATACAGCCACACCATCCTTCCCGAGTCCGCCTCTGAACATGGTGTTGAAATTGATACTTTGTGGGACTTCAACATGTGGATTGTCATCCTTGTGTTTGTGGTGGTGAACATGGTGCTCTTCTACTTTGCCTCTAAGTATTACTTTAAAAAAGGAAACCGTGCCACTTTTTTTGCACACAGCACCAAACTGGAATTGATCTGGACCATCATTCCCGCCATCTTCCTGAGCGTCATTATAATCTACGGTCTCAAAGTGTGGACAGATATCACAGGCCCTGTTGAATCGAAAAACGGAGTAATAATTGAACTCTATGCTAAACAATTTGACTGGACTGCTCGTTATGCTGGAAAGGACAACAAATTGGGCGCCACCAATTACAAACTGATTACCGACGAAAATCCTCTTGCATTGGACAAGAACGATCCTGCCTCTTCAGATGATATTCTTACCAAGGGAGAGTTTCACCTTCCTGTGGGCAAAGAGGCTCATTTCTCATTCCGCTCGCGAGATGTGATTCATTCAGCCTACATGCCTCACTTCCGTGCACAGATGAATTGCGTGCCCGGCATGGAAACACAATTTCACTTTAAGCCTACCATCACAACGGCAGAGATGCGCAAGAAGCTGAACAATGAAAAGTTTGACTATGTGCTGCTGTGCAATAAAATTTGTGGTGCCTCACACTTCAATATGCAAATGAACATCATTGTTGAAACCGAAGCGGAATATAATGCTTGGCTGTCCAAGCAAAAAGAGTTTGCAGCCAAAGATACTCCTGCTGCACCCGCTGCCCCTGCCGATACCACCAAGCCTAAAATGGCACTGAAATAATTAAGGAATTAAAGAACCAATCCATATGAGCACCTCTCACGCAACCGTACATCACGACCACCACGATGGTCACCATGCTCACCACGAAGACCACCACCACGAACCGGGGTTTTGGAGAAAATATGTTTTTAGTACAGATCACAAGATGATCTCAAAGCAATTTCTGATTACAGCAGTATTCATGGGGATAGTAGCCATGATGCTTTCTATCTTTTTCCGACTCCAGCTCGCATGGCCCGGCAAGAGTTTCCCTTTCCTGGAATATTTCCTGGGTAAGTGGGCTCCCGGAGGTGTGCTCGATCCCAATATGTACCTGGCTTTGGTTACCATTCATGGTACCATCATGGTGTTTTTTGTGCTTACAGGTGGATTGAGCGGTACTTTCAGCAACCTGCTTATTCCCTTGCAGATTGGCGCACGCGACATGGCCTCAGGATTTCTGAACATGCTTTCGTTCTGGTTCTTTCTCGTGTCCAGTTTGCTCATGTTCTATTCGTTGTTTCTCGAGACCGGACCCGCTTCTGCAGGTTGGACAATTTATCCTCCCCTGAGTGCCTTGGAAGAAGCCATTCCCGGTAGCGGTATTGGAATGACCATGTGGCTGGTTTCTATGGCGCTGTTTATTGTGGGTTCCCTGCTTGGTTCCCTCAACTACATTATCACAGTGGTTAACCTTCGAACCAAAGGCATGACCATGACCAGGCTGCCTCTTACCATCTGGGCATTTTTGGTAACCGCTATTCTTGGCGTACTCTCTTTTCCGGTGCTTTTTTCTGCAGTGCTCCTGCTGATTTTCGACCGCAGCTTCGGAACCAGTTTCTACCTGTCTGATATTTATATCTCCGGTCAGGCCCTTGAGCAAACAGGCGGAAGTCCAATCCTGTTCCAGCACCTGTTCTGGTTCCTTGGTCACCCTGAGGTTTATATCGTTCTTTTGCCAGCTCTTGGAATTACCTCAGAGGTGATAGCTACCATGAGCCGCAAGCCTATCTTCGGTTACCGTGCAATGATTGGTTCCATCCTCGCAATCGGATTCCTTTCTTTCATTGTTTGGGGACACCATATGTTCATTACCGGTATGAATCCTTTCCTTGGATCGGTGTTTGTGTTTACAACCCTCTTGATTGCCATTCCTTCGGCAGTAAAAGCATTTAACTACATCACCACACTCTGGAAAGGCAACGCCATCTTTTCGCCTGCAATGCTTTTTGCAGTGGGCTTGGTTTCCACTTTCGTTACAGGTGGGGTAACAGGTATTATCCTTGCCGACTCAGCACTTGATATCAATGTGCATGATACCTATTTTGTAGTGGCACACTTTCATATCGTAATGGGTGCTTCTGCTATCTTCGGTATGTTCTGTGGAGTATATCATTGGTTCCCCAGATTATATGGCAGAATGATGAACAACAAACTCGGATACATTCATTTCTGGTTCACTTTCGTAGGGGTGTTTGGAGTATTTTTCCCCATGCACTTTGTCGGCCTGGCCGGTGCTCCCCGAAGGTATTATGCCTATGATGCTTTTCCGATGTTCGATAGCCTGAAAGACATTAATGTGGTGATTACAAGTTTTGCCATCATGTCTGCCCTTGCACAAGGGGTATTTTTATTCAACTTTTTTTATAGCATGTTCCGTGGCAAAAAAGCCAGTCAGAACCCATGGCGTTCCAATACCCTTGAGTGGTCCGCACCGGTTGAGCATTTGCATGGCAACTGGCCCGGCGCCTTGCCTGAGGTACATCGCTGGCCTTACGATTACAGCAAGCCGGATAAAGAAGAAGATTTTGTTCCTCAAACCGTTCCACTTGCGGCCGGAGAAGAGGCTCACTAAAGCATATGAATCCCTGCCTCGGCAGGGATTTTTTTTACACTGAAAGGCATGGATATCGCAAAACTTTACCATTGGTTTTTGTCTTCTACCGGTATTTGTACCGACACCCGAAACATCCTTCCGGGTTCTCTTTTTGTGGCATTGAAAGGTGCCAATTTCGATGGAAACAGTTTTGTGAAGCACGCTCTTGAAGCAGGTGCGGCTTATGCCCTTTGTGAGACAACACAAGATGATGCATACACCTCCAGGGTGTTTGTTGTTCCGGATGCACTAAAAGCTCTGCAGCTATTGGCTACCCATCACCGCGCGCAATTGAATATACCTGTGATTGCAATTACGGGTTCCAATGGCAAAACCACCACAAAAGAACTATTGCACAGGGTTCTCTCCTCACAGTTTGTAACACTTTGTACAAAGGGCAATCTGAACAATCATATTGGGGTTCCGCTCACCTTGCTCTCGCTCAATAAAACTCATGAGATGGCTGTGGTAGAAATGGGAGCAAACCACCAACACGAAATAGAGGAATTGTGTGCCATAGCAAAACCCAATTACGGAATTATTACCAATGTGGGCAAAGCCCATCTTGAGGGGTTTGGCGGATTTGAAGGAGTGATAAAAGGAAAAAGCGAGTTATATAAATACTTAAGGAAAAATGGCGGAAAGCTATTTGTCAATTCCGATGATCCCATTCTGTCAAAAATAAGTACACATATTGATCGCATGACTTATGGACTTTCTGAATCGGCGGATTTTGGCGCACAAATCATCAGCGAAGAAGGCAATGTTGTATTTGCCTTGAGGCAGGATTCCAAACATAAAGTACAAAGTCATTTAAGCGGCAGGTATAACCTCAGCAATATGCTTGCGGCAGCCTGCGTAGGATGGTATTTCAGGATAGATATTGCAAAGATTAGTCAGGCAATTTCCTCCTATATACCCGAGAACAATCGTTCTCAAAAGATCCACAGAGGGAAATCCACCATCTGGATGGATGCCTACAATGCCAATCCCAGCAGCATGTATGCTGCCCTCGAAAATTTTGCTAAACATACTGCCGGCAAAAAGCGCGTGGTTATTCTGGGTGAAATGAATGAACTTGGGGAAGAAACTTTTGTGGAACATCAAAAACTTCTGGATCTTTTGAAGCAACTTTCTCTTTCTCCGGGATTTGTGGTAGGTAAAAAGTTTGAAGGACACACACTTCCTCAGGGCATCAAAGCGGCGGAGGATGTTACATCTCTCAAGAAACTTTTTATGCTTAATGAAAATGAAGAAGTAGAAATCTTCGTGAAAGGATCGCGGACAAACCGCCTTGAAGAATGGATTCAATAAAAAAACCCCTTCTTTGGTGCTGCATTACTTTCCATCAACCAACCATTTTTATTGAAAAGCAATTTTTTTGTGCGGCAACCAACTGAAGGGGAATTTTTTTAAAGAACATTGTTTTGGTTAAGCAACTAAACCAAGACAAGTATAAGCATGAAGGAAAGCTCACGCAATCAGTAGAGTGGTTTTTAAGCCGATTTTAAGGTGCGTTTTATTTCTGCTCCTGCATCAGGGACTCAATCTCATCTGCTTCAAGGGGAATATCGGCCATTAGATCAATAGGGCCTTTGCTAGTAATGAGGATGTTGTTCTCAAGCCGGATGCCTAAATTTTCCTGCGGGATGTAGATGCCGGGCTCACAGGTAAAGACCATGCCCTCCTCGAATTTGCGGTATTTGCTTCCTACATCGTGCACATCGAGTCCGAGAAAATGGGAAGTGCCGTGCATGAAATATTTTTTGTAGGCGGGCCAATCGGGATTTTGCTTCTCTATATCTTCTTTGCTGATCAAGCCCAAGCAGAGGAGCTCGTTTTCCATGATTTTGCCAACCTCAGCATGGTAGTCATCCCATGTATTGCCCACGACGAGCATTTGTATGGCTTGTTTCATCACATGCAACACAGCATTGTAAACGGCTTTTTGCCTGGGGGTAAACCTCCCGTTTACAGGCACTGCCCGGGTGAGGTCGGAGGCATAATTGGCGTATTCTGCAGCTACATCCATCAGAATGACTTCCCCGTCCCTGCATGCTTGATTGTTTTGGGTGTAGTGCAGGACACAGGCATTTTTGCCACTGGCAATGATGGGGCCATAGGCAAATCCATTGCTTCGGTTACGGATAAACTCGTGGATCAATTCGGCTTCAATTTCATATTCCATCACCCCTGGTTTGATAAAAGCAAGGCTGCGTAAAAAACCCTTTCGGGTAATGGCGCAAGCCTGTTTCATCGCTTCCAACTCTTCGGGCATTTTAATCGCCCTGAGCTGATGCATCAGTGGAGCTGCCCTGTGCAGACGATGTGCCGGATATTTTTCTTTATACATCCTGATGTTTCTTGCATCACGGGTTTCCACTTCCACTTTTGCACGGGTATGCTCATTTGTATTCACATACAAACCATTTGCCTCACACATGAGGGTATTAAAAACAGAATCAAACTGCTGGGTATAATACACTTTTTCAATACCGGATATTTCCCTTGCTTCACTCAGGGTAAATTTATGCCCTTCCCAAGTGGCGAGATGTTCGTTTGTTTCGCGTACAAACAATACTTCCTTGTGTCCTTTCCACTGCGTATCCGGAAAAATCAACAAAATGCTTTCTTCCTGATCTATCCCCGTGAGGTACTGCAAATCGGAATTCTGACGAAAACCCATGGTGCCGTCTGCATTGGTAGGAATGATGTCGTTGGAATGAAAAACGGCCATGCAGTTATTTTCCAAAAGGGCAGCGAGCCTGCTCCGGTTTTTGATGTAGAGCGATGGGGGTAAAGGAGTATATTTCATGTTGTGGTAAAGGTATCAGGATGCGGATAAAATGCCAAGTATTTTGGCGTATGCTTCTGCATGATTTTCTCTGGTGAAATGTCGCAAAGCCAGCTCGTGGTTTTCTCTTTTGCGCAAATAATTCACAGGGGGCAAGGCTTGCGGAATCTCGCTCTCGTCAATCACTATTCCGCAATGGTGTTTCCCGGTAAAATCCGAAAAGTCGCCCAGGTTATTGCTGATGAGTACCTGCAAACCGGCAGACAGGTATTCTGCATATTTGGTGGGAGAGGCCACCCGGTTGGTAATTGTTTGCTCACGCAGCAAAATGCCATAATCTGCCATGAGCAGGTAGGTTCTCACCTTCTCGGCCGGAACCCAGTTTTGGGCAACCCTTGAGGGATATTTTTTAAAAACCGTCAAGTGTTCAGGGGATTGATTTGCCAGCAGCAGCAATTTGACGCTTGGGTCTTTGTCCATCAGTTTCAGCAGCCATGCATCTACTTGAGCAATGGACTGCCAGTCGGCATTGGAGCCGGAATAAACCAACACCACATCAGCCGAAGAATAAGCTGCTTTTTCTCTCCACTTCATGATTTCTTTTTCCGCAGGAAAATCGTTTTGGTGCGATGCTCCCAGGTTGCAGGGGATGACGCAATGCTCTCTGCCAGTGTAACCAAATTCTTGTTTCCACCAATGGGTGAGCGCCTCCGATACAGCAAGACGATAATCAGCGTTGAGCACGCAATCTTTTTCGAGTGCACGATAATTCTCTCGGATATTAATCAGTTGAGAGAGGTACTCCTGATGCTCTGCTGAATAGGCACCCCTGGCATCAAAAACAACACTTTTACAAATTCCTTTTTGTCGCAGTTTGAGCGCCAGTTGAGTGGCAAATATGCCTCTGCACCAAAAGTTGTTACTTCCTATAAAAAACAAGACAATACGAAGGGTAAACAAGTTGTATTTCCATCTTCGTATGCCCGGAAAAGCGGGCAGCACAATGGCATTGGGCAGGTTTTTTTTTATCAGGGCACGGGTTTTAAAAAAGCCGCGCAGAGAGAAAAATGCAATCAGTTTAATTTTTCCGGAATGGTTTTGATTGATGTATTTGCAAACATCCAAGACCTGGCTTTGGTAAACACCGCTGGGCTGATCGCCGAAGGTGAGGTAAATCATAAGGGCAATGAAGAAATAATATCCATGATGCGAGCAGATGCCTGACCATCCCAACCTTCAGGAATTTCTCCTTTTTTATATGTGCCATTATTGATAGCATCCACCAATTGTTTGACTTTTTGCAGATCAAACGGAATGAGTGTATTGGATCCTATGCTGCAAGTGATGGGTCGTTCTGTGTTTTCGCGAAGCGTAAGACATGGGATCTTTAAAAAGGTGGTTTCCTCCTGAATACCGCCACTATCGGTAATAACAAAAGCAGCATTTGAAACCAGTTGCTGAAATGAAAAGTAGTCGAGTGGTCCGGTGGTGATGAATCCTGAAATAGATGAAAACGCTTCATGCAAACCTGCTTGTTCCAGATTTTTTACCGTACGGGGATGAATAGGGAAGACCAGCTGATAATTTTTGGTTACCTGTCTGATGAGTTCCATCAGTTTTTGCAATCCCTCCTTGCTATCAACTGTGGCAGGCCTGTGCATGGTCATCAAAACAAATTTATCTTTTTGCAAGCCCAATTTTTCCATGCTGCCTGCCGCCAGAATTTTATCGCGGAAGGCAACCAGGGTATCAATCATGGTATTTCCAACCATGAAAATATTTTTCTCAGGCTTTCCTTCCTTCAGCAGATTTTCTTTTCCGGAAGGCTCTGTCACAAAAAAATAGCGGGTAACAGCATCGGTTAATATCCTGTTGTGTTCTTCGGGCATTGTATCATCAAAGCTGCGCAATCCACTCTCGATATGGGCAAGCGGAATATTGCATTTGTTTGCTACAAGTGCTCCTGCAAAAGTTGAATTCACATCTCCAACAACCACCAACAGATGAGGTGTAAAATCAGTGTGAAGGAGTTGTTCGAGTTTTACCATCATGTCGCACATCTGAGCAATTACTGAGCTCCCGTTTGCATGAAGAAAATAATCGGGTACCAATTCAAATTGTTCAAAAAACACATCGGCCATGTTGTGGTCGTAGTGTTGTCCTGTATGCACAATACGCAAATCGATGCCACGGGTTTGCGCTTGTTTTTTCAGTTGCGTTACCTTGATAAAGTTGGGTCGGGTGCCAATGACTACCAGGATGCGTTTTGCTTCTGACATAAAAAAAATTTGCGGAGAAAACTCCTTCTGTTTCTGGGTTTCAAAGGTAACCAATCTGTTTCAGTGCAAAAGGGTATTTAAAACTCATTAAAAAGTTGTCTTATGTTCTGATCATCCTTTTAAAAACCAACTTTCATTCCATTCTTGATTTATCAAGAAATCATCTGCTACGAGAGCCAATCTATTTTGATGAATACTTTTTCGGTCAGGTATTTTAATACGCATTGGGTGAAGATCCTTGCGCGTTTTATCATATAATGCTTTGAGTGGCAATTAACAGAACGATTGGTGATGACGGGTATTGAAAAATTGAATCAGATGTTTACATTTGTCTTGAATTTATTTTGATAAAAAATCTACATTATGCTTGTAAAAGTTTTTGGCAGCGCCGTATATGGCGTAAATGCCACCACCATTACGGTGGAAGTCAATCTGGAAACCGGTCTTAAATTTTTTCTTGTAGGACTGCCGGATAATGCTGTCAAGGAAAGCCAACTGAGGGTGCGTGCTGCCATCAAAAATATTGGCATGCGGTTTCCCGGAAAGCGCATCACCGTGAATATGGCACCGGCTGATATACGAAAGGAAGGTTCTGCCTATGATTTGCCAATTGCCATGGGAATCCTTGCAGGCTCGGGACAGGTGAGTGCCGACAAATTATCTCGTTATCTTTTAATGGGAGAGCTTTCTCTCGATGGGAAGTTACAATCGATCAGGGGTGCCCTGCCCATTGCCCTACAGGCACGCAATGAGGGGTTTTCCGGCATGATTCTACCGAGAGCCAATGCGAGAGAAGCCGGGATGGTTTCGGATTTTGAGGTGATTGGGGCTGATACGCTCGAGGAGGTCATTCATTTTTTTAATGACGCACCCCATGCACCAAAGGCAGTTGCTGTGCAGGTTCAGGAAGAATTTCAACGCATGCAGCAAGCAGGTTCTGAAGATTTTGCAGATGTAAAAGGTCAGGAAAATATCAAGCGGGTGATGGAAATTGCAGCAGCAGGCGGACACAATGTGATTCTTATCGGACCGCCCGGAGCCGGCAAAACCATGTTGGCAAGGCGACTGCCCACCATCCTGCCAGATCTCACGGTGGAGGAAGCCCTCGAAACCACCAAGATTCACAGTGTGGCAGGAAGACTTGGTAAAGGTCGCTCGTTGCTCACCCGAAGACCATTCAGAAGTCCGCACCATACCGTGAGTGATGTGGCATTGGTAGGAGGTGGGCAGTTTCCGCAGCCCGGAGAAATTTCACTTGCACACAATGGTGTTTTGTTTTTGGATGAATTACCTGAATTTAAACGCACGGTACTGGAGGTAATGCGGCAACCGCTTGAAGACCGAGTGGTAACCATTTCTAGGGCGAGATTTTCTGTAGAATATCCTGCCAGTTTTATGCTGGTGGCCTCAATGAATCCTTGTCCGTGTGGTTTTTATAATCATCCCGAAAAAGATTGTGTTTGTCCTCCGGGCACGGTGCAAAAATACCTGAACCGTATTTCCGGTCCTTTGCTGGACAGGATTGATCTGCATGTTGAAGTCACCCCGGTTACTTTTGGTGAATTGAGCAGGGCATCTAATGGGGAAAGTTCGGATGCCATTCGCAGCAGAGTGATGTCTGCCAGGGCGATTCAGCAGGAGCGATTCAGCGGATTGCAGGGTGTGCACAGCAATGCACAGATGGCGCCACAAACTTTGCAGCAATTTTGTTTGCTCAATGAAACCAGCAAATCATTGCTTTCTCAGGCGATGGAGCGTTTGGGTTTATCTGCAAGGGCTTACGACAGAATTATCAAAGTTTCGCGCACGATTGCCGATTTGGAAGGAAGTCCGGGCATTGCTCCCCACCATGTGGCAGAGGCCATTCAATACCGAAGTCTCGACAGAGAAAACTGGGCGGGATAAATACCTTAATCTGTCGTGGCTTGCAAAACCATCGAAAGAATCATGAATGAATTTTCTTTTCTCACTCATTTTCGTGTTCTCTAAGTTTGATTTATAAACTGATTTTTCAATTCCACTCAGAGCAAATCACCAATGAATCTTTTGACTTTCGGGTCTTTGTGTTTTTTCATGCGGTGTTGATTAAGCAAAAAGCTTCATCAGCCAATGCGGAAGCGCTAAAGCAGCAGTAATTCAATACCTTTTTATGTATGTAAAATAACTGCTAAGGGCAATCGCTTACATCTTTTGCCTAAAATATTTTTCATTTGGTATAACAAGATGTATGATACATTTTGTATGATACAAATAGTTTTATAAATTTGCCTCATGAAAGAAGATATAAATCCCTTTCCCTCAAGTGTATACAAAGGCCCTGAGTACTTTTGCAATCGTGTGGCAGAAACAAAGCAAATGAACCAATTGATTAAAAATGGGGTACACATTGCGCTGTTTTCCATAAGAAGATTGGGTAAAACCGGCCTTATTCATCATGTATTTCATACCCATAAGAACAATTCAAAAATGGTGTGCATTTATGTGGATATTTTGGCCACCAAAGACCTTTCTGAATTTACCAATATGATTGCGACAGCTGTTTACAACCAGTTTCCTCCGCAAAAAAAACTGGGTAAAAAAATTGCAGAACTTTTTAAACGATTTAGACCAACCATCACTTTTGATGAACTTTCCGGTGCGCCATCACTTTCCTTAACCATTGACACCAAAACACAAAAGGAAAGCACCATTGGGCAAATATTACAATTTTTAGATCAGCAAAATATAAAGGTGGTTTTTGCTATTGATGAGTTTCAACAAATATTGGAATATCCTGAAACTAATACAGAGGCCATTTTAAGAACACAAATACAACAACTCAAAAACACCTCGTTTATCTTTTGTGGCAGTAATCAAAAAATGATGCACCAAATTTTTAATTCGGCGAAGCGTCCATTTTTTGCCAGTTGTACCAATGTAAACTTGGGTTATATTGAGCAAAAGGATTATCAACTTTTTATTAAAAAGAAGTTACAAGAGCATGGCAGAAAAATAGAGACCGAAGCCTTAGATTTTATTTGCAGTTGGACCGGCTTGCATACCTTTTACACACAACATTTTTGTTTTACTTTATTTACTAAAAACAAAGTTAACACCTCTTTAGCAGTGGCTCATGAAACGGCTATAGACATATTAAAGTTGAATGAAAGCACATTTTTTCAGTATAAAAATCTCTTGACTACTGCACAATGGAATTTATTAAGAGCCATCGCTTGTGAGGAGAAGGTGTTTCAACCGCAATCAAAATTATTTATTGGAAAGTATGTATTGGGAACACCGGCATTAGTAAAAAGGGGATTGGATGCCTTGTTGGTGAAGGAAATGATTTTTTATCAATCTGCAGTTGAAAAGCCCTATTACGAAGTGTATGATAAATTTTTAATGAGGTGGTTGCAGTATAAATAAACATCCCCTTTTTTGACTTTCTGAGTACCGCAATCAAGTGGTCGAATCGAACTCGATTTACATGATTTTATCAAGAAAAATAAAAAAATAAAAAATTAATTTCTATTGATGAATGCAAGAAGAAGGGCAATGAAAAATGGGTAGTCTTCACCAATAAAATAAAAACAAATATTTTATTTCATCTTAAGGTGAAACCAGATTGATGGAAATTTGTCCGTACCAGGTATTGCTTAGTTTGTTTTCACTCAGATAGGGAATCTCTTTTCCGAAGGAACTTCTATAAAACTCTCCTTCATCGAGTGCGTTGCGGAAATTGATTCTGTAGCCTGCCTGCACAGAAACCCATATGAAATGATAAAGGGAGAAATCATACACAATTCTTGGCCGAAGTTCAGATCGCCTGAGCTCAATATGGCGGTTGACGAGGTTGGGATTGGCTTGCATCAGGTTATTGAGTCGGTAAGAGGTCCCCTCCAACTCAAATCCTGCAAAGAGCATGTTGCGTGCGTTGAGGGTGTAGCGAAAATGTGCGCGTACCGGAAGCAAAGCCTCAATTCCCCACTTTTTCCCGGGTGAGGTATAGTTGTACAACAATACCGGCACATAAATCAATTCTCCGCCCCGGTAAGCCCTCGATAAACCTATGCCTGCCATGAGCCTGTCGTGGTATTTTTTTCCGACGATCAATGATGCCGTTAGTTTTGTTTGATTCAATGATGGCACATCACTTAGTGCAAGATCCCCGTTGAGCTCTGCCATGCCCTGAACGATAGAAAAATAAGTTTCGTTGAAAGGCTTAAACAGCGTGGCATTGAAACCGTAACTTCTCAAACCATTTTGCATGAGACTCTGTTGCAAAGGATGCTGCCATGCCCCTCCTCTGAAGCTGTATTTGTGTTCGAGGTAGTTTACACCCAGATTCAGTAGCCAACGCATATTGGATATTACCGGAAAGTTTGCGGCAAACCTCAAGCCATGGTTGTTATGAATGTCTGCCTTCTCATATGCAAATTGCTCAAGGGCTCCGGCATTCAGGGTGTTGCTTCCCTGAAAATCATAGGCCAGCGTGATGAGTCGGGATGGGCTGATGCCAAGGACTTTTGATGTACAATAGCGTTTGGTGGGTGCTTCTTCTACATCTGCATATTTGCTAAAATCTTCTTCGGGTGGAATCAGCAGGGAGTCAGGCTGTGCAAGTGCGTTTGTTACAAGCAGCAAGAAGCAGCCAAGGGTAGTTTGTATACGCATGCTTATTTGTTTTTAAGCAATACCCGTTTCCAGGTGTCGGTCCTTCCGAAAAGGGATACGCCAATAAACCCTCTTACTTCAAGGGTGTTGTCGTCTATCATTTCAACGGTGCAGTTGTAGGTGCTCCCGTTTTCGGGATCATAAATAGTTCCTTCTTCAAATTTGGCGGAACCTTTCTCCACAAACCCGGTCATGTTCATATAGCCCAGTAAAGGAGTCTGTCGCTTGGTTTCGTCAGGATTATTTTTATCGACCTTAGGTGTTCCGTCGGGATATTTTGGCTCTTTCAGCCAAACAATGCGCCCTCCGAATTTTTGGCCGTATTGAAAAATTTTCACCCGGGCTTTTCCACTGCCTACCTCCCATACCCCCAAAATCTTATTCTCCGGAATGTTTTCACCGGCTTTTCCTGTCAATAGAAGGAAGGAACAAAAAAGAAAAATAGAAACAAATGTGTAGGTTTTCATCATGTATTGTTTGTCTGTTTCAAAAATATGAAATTTCCAATGTCTTTACTTTTACCGGGGTATTTTAAGCCCTTTGTAATAATAGGCAATGTTCGTTTTGGCCTGTATTTTTTTGGGTCATAAGTACACAAAGAAAATGTGCCATGCACAGGTACAATCTTTCTTGCGAAGGATTTTTTATGGGTGTGAAAGGCTAAAATTTTTACCTTTGTCGGGAATTCATCATGTCGGTTACCCGCTACATATTTGTCACTGGAGGCGTAACCTCCTCACTGGGTAAAGGCATCATCTCAGCATCCCTCGCCAAACTTTTGCAGGCAAGAGGATACCGCGTAACCATCCAGAAACTTGATCCTTACATCAACATAGATCCCGGAACGCTTAATCCCTATGAGCACGGAGAGTGTTATGTAACTGAAGACGGTGCAGAAACAGATCTTGATCTCGGTCATTACGAGCGTTTTTTGAATGTCTCAACTTCACAGGCCAACAACATCACCACCGGCAGGATTTACCAGAGCGTGATTGAAAAAGAAAGACAGGGGATTTTTCTGGGAAAAACGGTACAGGTGATTCCCCATATCACGGATGAAATTAAATTCCGCATCCGTCTGCTTGCCAAGGACGGTGATTATGACTTTGTGATTACTGAAATCGGAGGAACGGTTGGCGATATTGAATCGCTCCCCTTTGTTGAAGCGGTAAGGCAGATGAAATGGGAGCTGGGCAACCAGGCGGTGGTTATTCACCTCACGCTTTTGCCTTATTTGGCAGCGGCAGGAGAGCTCAAGACAAAGCCCACTCAGCATTCGGTAAAAATGTTGCTGGAGTACGGTGTGCAGCCTGATGTGCTTGTATGCCGCACCGAACATCATTTAAATGATGAAATCCGGCGTAAAATAGCCCTGTTCTGCAATGTGAGTACAGAGGCTGTGATAGAATCCATTGATGCCAGCAGCATTTATGATGTGCCATTGATTATGAGGGAAGAGGAACTCGATGTTGTGGTGCTCAACAAGATGGGCTTGCCTGTAAAAAACAGGCCCGAACTAAAAGAATGGGAGCAGTTTATTGCCCGTCTTCACAATCCAACTTCAACGGTGCACATCGGTTTGGTGGGTAAGTATATTGAACTTAAAGATGCTTATAAATCCATCGTAGAGGCATTTATACATGCCGGCGTGCACAACCATGTAAAGGTGGAATTGCACTGGATTCACAGTGAAGAGATCAATGCACGCAATGCAGCCTCAAAACTCAGGCATTTGCAGGGGGTGCTTGTGGCTCCGGGGTTTGGAAACCGCGGCATCGACGGCAAGATAGAAGCCATTCGCGTAGCACGGGAATTGCAGATTCCATTTCTCGGAATTTGTCTGGGTATGCAATGTGCAGTGATTGAGTTTGCACGCAATGTAATGGGACTGCAAAAAGCCCACTCCATCGAAATGGATGCTGCTACCCCTCATCCGGTCATTGACCTGATGGAGGAGCAGAAGAAAATAAAAAATAAAGGAGGTACCATGCGTCTCGGGGCATATCCCTGCAGCATTTCCAAGCCTTCTATTGCATATCATGTTTATCAGAATGAAGTGATCAAGGAAAGGCATCGCCACAGGTATGAGTTCAACAACCATTACCTGCAGGATTTTGAGCAGGCAGGTATGATGGCCACGGGAATAAATCCTGAACAGGGATTGGTGGAGATCATGGAAATTCCGGCACATCCTTTTTTTGTTGGAGTTCAGTTTCATCCGGAATATAAGAGTACGGTGGAGCGTCCGCATCCGCTTTTTATCGGCTTTGTAAAAGCAGCCATGAGCCATGCCGGTGCAGGGGTTTCCTCTAAGGGATCTGCCCACAACAACAATTGATTTTGATTTAGTTCTCCTTCAAAAAGGCAATCGTCTTTGCCAATACTTTTTCGGCAGTATCAGGCATGCTCCCGTTATAGGGATGCGACACACCAAAGGTGTGTCCTGCCAGAGGAATTTCTTGCAGCACGGCATTTTTATTGGCAGCACTCAGCATTCTGGCTTCGTTAATTTTTACACTTTCGTCGCGCACCCCATGTAAAATAAGCCATGGAATATGGATGCTTGCAGCTTTGTCCAACACATTGAATCTGTCTTTTTGAGCAGCATAATCAAGGTAGAACTGATAATTCATGGGCATGTGCTGGTTGGTGCGGGCATTGAAGGTAAAGATCACGCCCTTATCGCGCCAATAGCGATGTTGTTTGATTGCCATGCGGGCTTCCAGATCGGCTACTGCGGCCCATGTAACAAGTTTTTTTATCTCAGGGTTGGCAGCGGCAAACAAGATGCCCATGGCTCCACCCCGGCTATGTCCGAGCAGGTAAATTCGGTTGATGTCCAGGATAGATTGCAGAGGCTCGTGTGTTTTGAGCCATTGCAATATTCTGCTGCAATCCTCTTGCTCCAGGGAATAATTGTTTTCTGCAAAAGCTTCCAAACAGCAAAACACATCGGGGGAGGAAGGATGTGTACCATTGTGCGAAAAATTAAATTTACAACAGGCGATTCCCGCGTCAACAAGGGAGGAAGAAACGGCATTGAAATGCCCCCAATCTTTAAATCCCTTGAATCCGTGTAAAAACATGACCACCGGAAATGGTCCTTTGCCGGAGGGAATGGCAAGATCCAAACAGATATCGCGGCCGGGGACGCTTGCCTTTAGAATGTAATTTTTATACATTTGATACAAAGATAAGGTAAGCAGAGTGGTAAACATACGCCCGCTCGCACCTGTGGAGAAGAGTAAACCCACTTAAACCCATGTTTATGGATCATACCGAGATTGCCATCGCAAAAATTTTAGATGAATTTCCTTGCCTGCTCATTGGTATGGACGGAACATTCTGCCTGAAGTTTTTAAATCAGAAGACCACACAGGTTTTGGGTTATGGTATGCAGGACAAGCTTTCCAACTCCACCGACATGCTTTCTGTATTGTTGCCTTCACCCAAGCTGAAGCAACAGTTTTCCAATTATTTTGACCAATATGAATCAGGTTCTATTTCTTTTCATCAAGTGAACTGTCTCCACAGCAGCGGCGAGCCAAGGCTCATCAACTGGATTGTGCGCAAACGCCTGGAGCCTGTATTGCGCGACATCCCATTTTGGTTTATCGGATTTGATGTAACGGAAGAGGTGAATGTAAAAAATAAACTCAAGAAAAACGAGGAGCGGTTGGCTTTGGTAAGCAGGGCTACCAATGATGCAGTGTACGAATATGATATTTTAGAAAACCAGATATCCTGGATTGATGGTTTGTCGAACACCTTTGGCTTTGATGATTTTCAGGAGATGAAAGCCCTGGACTTCTGGAACCTGCATTTACATCCTGATGACAAAGACCGTGTGGTTGCCGAAACCCGCCGCGCCATGCGCGATGAGCAAGTGCAACTCCGTACCGATGAATACCGTTTTCTTAAACGCGACGGACAATATGCCATCGTTCATGACAAAGGAATTTTTATTCGCAATGAGGAGGGGCATGCCATTAAAATGATTGGAGGATTAACAGATATTACCTCCAGAAAAACGATAGAAAAAAATCTCCTTGACAAAAACCGAAGACTAAGTGAATTGGCATTTTTTAATTCTCATAAAGTGCGGGGCCCCTTGGCAAGAATCATGGGATTGGTAAATACCATACAGGATATTGATGATTTACGCGGGGATGAGGCAGTTGCTATCCTTAAAAACCTGAGGGATGCTTCAGCTGAACTCGATGATATGATTCGACAAATGACTCATATTGCTTCTCAATAAAGCACAACTGTCAGGGATTTTATTTCCCAAACGGACTGATTTCCCGTACATGCCTGCAGACAACTGTCTGCTCATGGTTTCTGAAAAAAGATAAAGCAAATAGTAGTTTCATTTGACTTGCATTTTCTTTTCCTCCCTGAAAGAGTTTACATGCTTACATACAAAAAAATCGTTAACAGGTGTAGCTGCTACTTTCATTTCAATGAAAGGAAAATTTCCTTCGCGCAGCTTTGAATTATTTTATTTCCCATCGTTTCTCAATTTCCCATGAGGCCCGCACTTCAATCTCTTCTCCAAATTTCCAAACGGTTTCGGGTTGCAGGTTTTTAAAAAAATCGCCCGTATCCCACCGCCCATTCGCATTTTTGTCTTCGATGGCTTCCAGCTTGTATTTCCCCGGTAGCAACAAATCATAACTAAGTGTTTCCTCCCGGTTTTTAAGGGTGTTTTTACGGATGATTTTACCTGTACCATCCATGAGCATACACAATACCGGATGAGGAGAGGTGTGCTGCACCTGCAACACAATATTACCTGTTTCCTCTGTATTCATTAACTTAAATGTTGTTCTGAGTGTATCAGAGGTTTTACCATTGCGCATCAAAAATGCACCGGGTAATGCATGTAACCTGTAAAATGTGTCTGCTAAAAGTTTTGCTTCCAATTTCCAGCCATAGCCTGTGCTGTCGGCAGGGACAAATATGGCAGGAATAGAATCTTTTCCTAAACCCAGCCAAGCTTTACCGGGCAATTGTCGGATGGCCGGTACCGGAAACTGCATCCGCAAACCCTCTCCGGGTCCGACCGATTTTTCTGATGAAAGCAAAAAAGTACCTTTGATTACTTTTGATGGCATCACTGCCTTACCTTTTCCCCGGTTTTTCATACTCATTTTTTTGAGGGATTCGTGCAGGGTATCTGTCACCACTCCATCACACACAAGCAAAAGATGAACAGAATCGCAATGCAGGCTATCGCTGAACCACACCCTTGCAGAGTCGGCACCGGGGGTAAATTCCCGGTATCCGTAAGCATCCATATCGGCACAGCCCGTTTGCCTGATTTCAAAAGATGCCATGGGTTTGTTCATTACAAATCGAAAGAGTTGGGGTGTGGTGAAATCATGTTTCTTCAGGTATTGTTTTATGGGAACCGCCGTAAATGCATCGAGTGCAACTCTTGCTGAATCACCTCTAACAAGTACCGGTTGATCGGCAAAGGCAAAGGTCTCAGAAGCATCGTCATACAGGTAATTGTTATTGCCATCCTTGAGTGCCGCCACCCGGTAAGTGCCGCTTCTTACATTGCTGATGGAGAAACTACCATCTTCTGCACTTCGTCCAAAGTAGGAAGGAAGCGATTTTGACACGAAAGAATCTCTGTCTGCTGCGAGGCTGTCATATAACATAACAGTAAAATCCTTACAGGCTTGTTTGTTATTTGCTTGTAGCACATTTCCCCAAACCATACCGGTGTCGATAAAACTGCCTGTAGAAAAAACCATGCGAAGAGAAGTTGCGGCATTGCCTTCGGTGATGTCGGCTACCGCTTTTCCGAACTGAAACACATAGGTGGTATTTTTTCTTAGTGTATCTTCCCAGGAAACATCGAGGATTTTCCCTCTTGTTTTCAGGGAAGGAGGATTTTTAAAAGGAGGGGAGATGATGAGTTGAGAAGAGGCATCGTTGAGTGTGATATATTCATTGAATCGAATCTTCATCCGGTTGCCCGAAAAATTTTTACTCAGGAAGGCAGGATCGGAAGAGACAAGTTCAGGGGGTTTCACATCGGCCGGTCCACCTGAGGGCGCCACCACCTGAGCACAGGCAGAGAGCAGGAGAACTCCGGCAAGCAGGAAGATATTAAAACAGCGTAGAGACAAAGCGGGCAATGGCTTGCAAATATATACCATCTGTTTCATCGTAGGCAGCCAAGGCTGTATGGTCGAGGTCTAACACGCCCAGTACTTCTCCGTTTTGAGAAAGCAAGGGAACCACAATCTCAGCGCGCGAGAGACTGCTGCAGGCAATGTGTCCCGGAAAGGTTTCCACATCTTTCACAAGCATGGTTTTTTTTTCTTTCCATGCTGTACCGCAAACGCCTTTTCCATATCCAATTCGGGTGCAGGCCACAGGACCCTGAAAAGGTCCCAGTACGAGTTCCTCATTTTTTACAAGGTAAAAACCCGTCCAATGCGAACCCGTAGCCGCATGTATGGCGGCAGCGATGTTACCGAGGTTGGCAACCAGGTCGTTTTCGCCTGCACACAGAGCCTGCAGTTGAGGGAGGAGTGCTTCGTATACAGCTTTTTTATTTGTCTTATCGGGGAGAGAGACGGAATGCATCATGCCTATTATCGTGTAAATGCTACTGTGGCAAGATACACACTTGTTCCGGGAGTTTGCAACACTTGCAAGGCACAGGCCTCGAGCGTGGCACCGGTGGTTACCACATCATCTACCAAGATTACCTTTTTTCCGCTCAGGGCATAGGAAGAACGGCCGGCATATACCTTTTCTACATTTTTCCACCGGGCAAACCTGCCACTCTGCAAAGCCTGTGCCCTGTTGTGGGAGGTTTTTTCAACCCAATGATTCACCACCGGAAGTTGCAGCACAGAGGCCATTCCGTTGGCGATGCATTCTGCCTGGTTGTAGCCTCTTTTCTTTTTTTTCCGAGGATGCATCGGAACCGGCAGGATGCAATCTGCCTGTGGTGCCCATGCAGTGCGTCTGATCTCATGTCCGAGCATGATTCCAAAGGCTTCTCCAAGTTCTTCCCTGCCTTTGTATTTTAATGCATGTAAAAGATGCTGGATGGTGGTTTCCTTACGAAACCAAAAAAGCGCAGCGGCACGCTCAAAAGGGAGGCGTCCCCAAAACAATTCTTCTACCGGATTACCGGGCTCTTTAAAATAACCCGTGGCAGATAAATTGCTGCGGCAAAACAAACAGATGTGCTTTTCTGCGGGCTTCAGGCTTCGGATGCAGCCCGGACAAATGGGCGGATAGAGAATGTCAATCAGGGAATTGAAAACTTCTGTTAAGGTCATAAAAATTAAATAAATTGAAATAAAAATTGATTTTCTTTGTTGCAATATTACAGAACCTTATGGAAAACCAGCAAGAAAAAAAATCAGGGAACCGCATTTTTGCCATCCTCTCAGTCCTCTTCGCTTTGCTCTCTGCATTTCTTGGCTATCAGCTCTGGAACCAGAAGCAAACAACCACAGTCATCATTCAGCAAAAAGAACAACTCAATAATGATTTTGAATCAACCCGCACAGAGTTGAGCGAAGTGCAGAAAGCGTTCGAGGGTTTGCAAACCAACAATAAACAATTGCAGAGTGAGTTGGATGCCAAAAAAGAGGAGATTGAAGAGTTGGTTGAGAAGGTGAACAAATACAAGGGAGATGCGACGATGCTGGTGAAGTTGCGCAAGGAAATTCAGCATCTGAAAAATTCCATTGCCATGTATGTTCATCAAGTGGATTCACTCAACACAGTGAACAAAGCCCTTACGGAAGAGAACACACAAGTTAAAACTGATCTGGCTTCAGAGAAAGACAAATCTGAAAAACTTTCTTCTGAGAAAAAACAACTTATCGAGCTGGGATCAAAACACAAGGTGTATGATTTTTTTGCTGATGCCATCCGCATCAAGGGAGGAAGTAAGGAAATTGCTACCACCAGAGCCCGCAGGGTAGATAAAATCCGTGCCTGCTTTATCCTCGGTGAAAATAAAATTGCAAAAACCGGAGAACTTAATTTGTACATGAAAGTAACTGCTCCTGACGGGCAGGTGCTCGTTACCAGCAAGGATGATAACAATATGTTTATGACCCAGGGAAGCCGGCAGTATTACAGTGCCAAAAAAACCCTCAGTTTCAGCGGAAGCAGCCAGGATGTTTGTCTCTACTTTGTGAAGAAGGAAAATGAAAAATTAAAGGACGGCGATTACAAGGTAGAAGTATTTGTAGAAGGAGAGCCTGCCGGAAGCAGTTCTTTTAAACTGAAATAAATCCTATTAAAAAAACCATCATCCCGGACAAGTTCCGGGATTTTTTTTTCCATTTATGCAACACAGCGCACGCCAAAGATTTCTGCATTACGCAGGAATTGACACCCAGAGTGATCCGAACTCGCCAACCTGTCCGAGTACAGCCAAACAAAAAAACCTTGGTGCATTGCTTGTGCACGAGCTTGTTGAACTTGGGCTGGAAGCAGAAATGGACGAGAACGGGTATGTATACGGAACACTAAAGGCCAATACCGATAAAAAAGTACCGGTAATTTGTTTTTGTTCGCACATGGATACCTCTCCCGATTGCAGCGGAAAGGATGTGAAGCCTGTGGTGCATGCCAATTACGATGGAGGAAAAATAAGGTACACAGCCAATCCTCATTTGGTGCTTGATCCGGCAGCGCATCCCGATCTGCTTAATAAAATCGGACACGACATCATCACCTCCGATGGTACCACCTTACTGGGTGCCGACAACAAAGCGGGAATTGCGGCCATCATGTCTGCTGTGCAAATATTAATCAAGGAAAAACCATGCAAGCATGGAGTCATCAAAATTTTGTTTACGCCCGATGAAGAAATCGGCAGAGGTGTAGACAAGGTGAATCTGGCTTTGCTGGGTGCAGATTTTGCTTATACTGTTGACGGTGAAACACTCGGACATATTGAGAACGAAACTTTTTCGGCTGATGGAGCAAAACTCAGTATCAAAGGCATCAGTGCGCATCCGGGCTATGCAAAGAATAAAATGGTAAGTGCGCTAAAAGCAGCTTCAGCAGTTGTTGCAGCGCTTCCTACAAATGCTTTATGTCCGGAAAAAACAGAGGGAAGAGAAGGTTTTATCCATCCTGTATCAATGCGAGGGAGTATTGAAGAAGCAGAAGTTCAGTTTATCATCAGAGATTTTGACAATGCCGCACTTGCATCACACGGCAAACAGTTGAAACAACTGGTAGCTCAAACCATGCAGGCATTTCCCGGTATAGATTATCATTTGCATTTCACCGAACAATACCGCAACATGAAGCAAGTATTGGATCGTTATCCCAATGTAGCGGAGCATGCTGTGGAGGCGGTGCGCAGGGCAGGTATTCAGCCTGTTCTTACCGGCATCAGAGGAGGCACGGATGGATCGAGGTTGTCGTTTATGGGATTGCCTTGTCCGAACATTTTTGCAGGCGAACATGCTTTTCATTCTCTGGTGGAATGGGTATCTGTTCAGGACATGGAGAAGGCTGCAGAAACCTTGGTGCACCTGGCAGAGATATGGGAGGAGAAAGCATGATGAAAACGAAATAAATTCCTGTGCATGCTTGAAGAGCATGCTATTTTCTTCAGTCAAATAATGCTGTTTTTGTGCAAATTTTGTGCAAACAGCATGTCATCACCCAATCTTAAAACAGATTTCCTACGCAGAAATAAAGCATCTGTATTTCGTTCACATTTTATCGAAAATGCGTCTGCACGGGGGAAATAAAAAAGGGCTTCATGATCTGAAACCCTTCTTATTTCTTGGTGGGAGCTACTGGGTTCGAACCAGTGACCCTCTGCTTGTAAGGCAGATGCTCTGAACCAGCTGAGCTAAGCTCCCTTTGGGGAGTGCAAATATACTGCATCCCCCGGCATCTCCAAAAAAAATTATAATCCTTCTAATTCCTTGATAATATGATTATTGGAATTTGTATACCATCCAAGCCAGACAGATGCCGCCCAAAACCGATACCAAGATATTGGCAGCTGCGGCCCAAAGCAGACCTGCACGGATAAGTGCGGCCGTTTCGAAAGAGAATCCCGAGAAGGTGCTTAGTCCTCCGCAAAATCCGGCCAAAAGAAGAGGGTGCAGCCAGGGTGCCGGATGCCGAATCATGAATACCAATCCCATCAGTCCGATTGCCAAAAAATTTGCCAGTAAAGTAGCCGTCGGGAAAGTGCCCTGTGGAATAAACTTCCAGAGGCCGTATCTGAGTAAACAACCCAATCCACCGCCAACAAAAACAAAAAAAGTATGCATCATAAATGATCCATGAAATACCTGCTCACCATGTTGTAAAGATGTACTCGGTCTTTTCCGTTTACATTGTGCTTATGACCCGGGTACACAAAATAATCCAGCAAGATTCCTTTCGACACACAGGTTTTTACAAACTTCAGGCTATGTTGCCACACCACTACATCGTCGTCGGTACCGTGAATCATCAGCAGTCGGTCTTTGAGTTTATCTGCTTTTGCCAGCAGGCTGCTTTTTTCATATCCCTCGGGATTTTCTTCAGGTGTATCCATGTAGCGCTCGGTATACATCACCTCATACCACTTCCAGTCGATCACAGGACCACCGGCTACTCCGGCTTTAAACACGCCGGGATGATCGGTCATGAGAGTGGTGGTCATAAACCCTCCATAGCTCCATCCAAAAATGCCAAGCCTTTTCTCATCCACATACCCTGTTTTCTTAAGGAATTCAATTCCTGCCAACTGGTCTTCAGATTCCACCACACCAAGATTGCGAAAGGTTGCCTGTTCAAAATCTCGTCCTCGGTTGTCGCTTCCACGCCCATCCACCGTAAACACCACATATCCTTGTTGTGCCATGCGGTGAAACCAAAGATTGGCAGCTCCACCCAGCCAGGTGTTGGTTACCGATTGCACATGCGGACCATTGTACAGGTAAACAATTGCAGGATATTTTTTGGTGGAGTCGAAAGAGGCGGGCGTAAACAAACGATAATAGAGTGTATTGCCGGCATGGGTAAAAGATCCCAGTTTCATGCCTACAGGCACATAGGACTTGAGCATGTTATCTGACTGAATCAGCACTTGCGGTTTGAGCGAAGCATTATACACCGAGAGTATTCCGGGTATGGTGCTGCTTTGGTACCAATCAAAGAAATACTTACAATCAGCATCGGCTTTGATATTGTGTGTTCCTTCGGCGGTGCTGATAAACTCAGCGGGACCTCCATTGATGGGACTACGACAAAAATCGCGGTTAAGGGCTGAACTTGCGTTGGCGATGAAATACACATACCTGTCGTCTGCATCCACTCCCAGCACCTTGGTAACTTCCCAGTTTCCTGTGCTGAGTCTTCTGACAAGAGCGCCCTTCTGATCATATAAATACATATGGTTGAATCCATCGGCTGAGGATTGCCAGATAAACAGATCTTTGTTGCGATTCAGAAAAAGAGCGGGATGCTGAGGTTCCACATATTTTTCGTTTCGTTCTTCGATGAGCGTGAGCACCGGCTTTCCGGTCTGCACATCAAATGACATCAGTTGCATGTGATTTTGTTTTCTGTTGAGCAGGGCAACGAACACCAATTTTTCGTCGGGCGACCAGGAGATATTGGTCAGGTATTGATCGGGTTCGCCGGGTGTTTGAAGATAGATGACTGTACGCTTAAGGGGTGCATAAACACCAATGCTCACCTGGTGTGAGGCATCGCCTGCCATCGGGTATTTGGTGTTCTCGGCACCGGCAGGAATCTCTGACCAATTGGTGATGGGATAATTCTTTACCATGCGCTGGTCCATTTTATAAAAAGCGAAATAAGTACCTGCGGGCGACCAAAAAATTCCTTTGTTGATGCCAAATTCATTGCGGTGTACGGCTTGTCCGTAAATGATGTCCGGATCGTTTTCAGTGCTTACCGGGATGGCCAGTGTATCCTGCATCAGGTAAAGGTTGTTGCGAAGGGTGAAAGCCACCTTGTTGCCATCGGGAGAAAATTCAGGGTTGCTTGCTGCTTCGGGGGTTTTACAGATGCGAAGGGAGAAGGCTGGTTTTTTTTCGTCCGTTTTGCATTGCAGCAATTTGCAGGGAGGGAGCAGGCAGGAAAGTTTTTCTTTGCCTGTGAGTTTCCATTGAGGGAACTGGGCAAGAGTATCTGTTTTGTTGCTTCTTAAAAACTTGTTCAGTTCCTTGAGTGAAACATAGGGAGAAAGAGATTTTATATCGGTTTCACCGATGAGCATTTGTTGAGTGCCCATTAGGGTATCGATCGCAAAAAATTTTCCTTTGGTATTAAGGAAACCATATTGCAGATAATTGCGTGGCGCCAGGAAGGTACGAGCACCTGTAATGGCCTCATCATTGCTGAGGTATTTGTCCTGTGCAAAGAGGCCTTTTAGAGAAAACATCGCAGGCACAAGGAGGAGCAGAAGTTTGAATTTGGGCATGGGTAGAGGATTTGGGTGTTAAAGTAAAAACTATGTGGGAGATAGGCAAGGTTGGGAGCTACTTGGCTTTTGATTTGAAAAATTCTGTTTATGAAAACAATGAAGCGAGAGGGGATAAAGCTTATGAATTTTGATGTAGCATGAAAGTTTTAATGGTGGTTTTGTTGTGTCTTATCAATAGCCTTGTAAACGGAAGGGGAGAGGAAATAAGAATGGAGAAAGGATGATGAAACTGTTCATTAAAGGGTTTGCTTTTATCTGCAGTTAGCAAAGAGAGGACAATGTTGCACAGTAATTTGGAAATACATCAATCCTCAAACTCAAGCGAAGGGATGTTTAATAGGGTTTATTGAGAAAGCGATCCCCAGTATGCGCTAAGCGCACTCGTAATTGGCTGATGCTTTAGCTGGGTGGATATTTGTGGTATTTACTCCGGAA